>CAWJMQ010000029.1:0-169371 GCA_963844005.1 uncultured beta proteobacterium
GCGCCTCTAGCGCCTGCTTCGACCTGTTACCAAAGGGCTGCGCCTTCTCAGGCGCGTCAATGTCCACCAGGCGCACCTTAACCTGCTCCCGATCGCGCAGCACCGTGATGCTGTCGCCATCAGCGACACCCACCACTTTTCCCATGAAGTCCGCCCAAGCCGAGAACGAAACAGCCAGCGCGAGGCAGGCTGCGATGGCGATGCGAAATATGCGATGCCTCATTTCCTCGAGTCAGACCCCAATCGGAGAAATGGGCCCTCGGCAATTTGAAGCAATGTGTTGAGGCTGTCTTCCAATCTACGTCTTCTTCGGACAACAGTCGCCCGTCAAGATCGTATTGCCTTAGCTTTAATCGAATTGAAACCCAAGCCTCCGACGGTTGCACCAGAATCTCTCCTCCACAGTCGGGATGCCGGAAGCCAATCTTGGTCGGCGGAGAGCGTTTCTGGCTTGCAACATTGCTACAAGGGTGTGGCGCCTCAAGTGGCGGAAATTCAGGTAGCTGACTGACCTGAGTACTTCCGCAGGCCAAACATCGTGGGGACGAACGACGCTGCCCATAAACGAGCCCTTTAACCTCTATCTCTTGGACAAGATCCTGGACACGATTGTGCCAATACTGAATTCTGCGCTGTGCTGACTCCGATTTGCGAAATAGGGCTTTGATAAGGCCCGGTTTCGGAGCTCAGCCAATTTGGCGCTTGCGTCAGCGCGGTCGTGATGGTCGCTCTTGTCGATTCCAAGAACCTCCACTGGCCGAACTTCATGGCACTGCGCGCACCAACCAAGCGCTCGACTTACGCCACATGTTCGGCCGTCAGTAAGACAGTATTGGAAATGGCCTCGCAACATTAAGCTAGATGTTTCGTAACTACACTTCGAACACGAGAGAATTCTAAATGGCCCAGACATGAGGTCTCCTCACGATACGATTGCGTCGTAGGGATTGACGGGCAAGACTAGCGGCCGGCGGCGGTCAGCATCGGTGCTGCTATGCCGATGCGCGGCGCTAGTGCGCGGTTGGCGGAATCCAGCGACCGGCAAGCGCAGCCGTCCATTCCGCGAACATCCATGTCGGCGTCGTCAAGCATGGCGCGATGGTAGCGCAGCGACAGCGTGGAACACGCTACGGGGCGCACAAATCGTCGCGGGCATATCAGCGCACGTCCGCTCGCGCAGATGGGCGCGGCGCCTACAAAACAAGCCCCGCCCGAGCGGGACCTGTGTTGGCGCTGAAATAGCTTCCCTGCTTGCGGCGCGTGTCGGCGTACCGGGTACCGGTGGTGTTCGACGGCACCCGCGAGTGGGAGCTGAATCGGCGGAACGGTTTGGACTACGATCTGCGACCGCCCGAGACCGCACTACTTGTTGTCGTCGACGAAGAATGTCAAAAACTGCCCGGCGTAACCGTAATGCACGCGCGCCATGTCGGTCAGCTCTTCCTCAAACTGCTTGGCCTTCTGCCTCGGGACCAGCGCGTTGCTCGCCCGCGCCCGCGTAAATGCCAATCCACGCGAGGCCAGCATCTCCTTGGTGACTGGCACCTCGCCATAGGCGGTAAGGGCCACCAACTTACCGTCGCGTTCGGGCTTGAATTTCACACCGGCGCCAGATAGCCTGACTATCCGTTAGGCACGGCGGCCCTGCGTGGGCCGAGCTTCGACATGACCGCATCGACCGCCGGACCGTGAGTCGCAAGCCGGCCCCAAACGATGATTGGTGCTTCAACATCTAATCGTATGCAGTAGCCCCATGTTGGCCGAGATCACATCCGCGAACACTCAGTCGCTGATCGCTAGCGCGCTCGGGAGGGCTTCGTACTGGCGGTGCGTGGCGTTGCCGGGCCGCACGAAGTAGCGGGCGAATTTAGCTAGACCATGTGGTTTACTATCAGACATAATACCACTATGTCTTGTGTTGCTCCACTTGTCAAGCCCCAATAGGTAGTGCTCGCCGCGCATGCCACTGCGGGGGATATGCGCCACGACTTCGAGCAAGGAGAGTTGGCGGGGCACCACCAAGTCACGCCATTCAAGACACTGTGGCACACATATGATAAGTATCGTAAATACTTAAGGTCGAGCGCGGATGGCGGGCGCGAACGTCCGGCGACTAGGCAGCGGCGATCCGCTGCGGCTGGCCTGGTCGAACAGGAGTTGCGCTGAAGGAAACGCGGTACGGCTAACCGCGGCGTCGCCGCGCTGAAGCGCGCTATGCCGTTAGCGGAACGCGCTACGTGGGAAACCGGGCTAGACGGGCGGTGTGCATCTGGGCCTCGACCGTGCTCTCAGTTCCCACTCGCACGTGCTGTCGATCCACGCCAGACGCGAATTCGACTAGCCGCTGGAAGGTTGATTCGGTCCGTAATAGACGGTCATCGGTGCTTCCTCCGGCGATCCGGCGCTAGTGCCTCGTTGGCGCCGCGCGGCCCGCGAGCGTCTCCGACCATTCCGTGATTAGCGGTTTACCTTCTAGCCCTGCGCCGCGACCACGAACGCCAGCGCCGCGAGCACGACCATCAGCAGCACGAGTCCAAGCGCTCTGGCCGGTTTGTGGCTTTGCTCGACGACGACGTAGCAGAGCTCCGTGCCTGGCAAGCCGGGCGTCGTACCTATCCCGCGCGGCCCGGTGGTTGACCAGGCGCCACGACCGCCCACCCCCGATTCCGAGAAATTGACGCGCAGCCCTGGAATGATCCGAAACCAACGCTGAAAGCGGAAGCCCATGCTCAGGAGGCTACATCGACTCCCGGTCGCGTTGATTGTGGTGGATCAAGTGCCCTCGCGATTTTTGATTCGCGTGTCCCCCGCTAGTGCACTGTCGGCAGCCCGCGACCCGATAGCACCTCGTTCCATTCTTCGATCAAGCCTTGCTGCATGACCGACCCACTCGTTCTCGATGAATCCTGGTCGTTCGGTTTTGATGATCACGTTCATGCGGAACCTGTGCTCGCGAAAGCGGCTCTCGGGACGAAGCTCGTTCAGCCGCGCGAGCGTGGACGTCGTGAGCACCGATAGCGGAAACACGTCAAAGAAGGACCCGACGGCAACCGGGGACTCCATTCCAAGCGCGGCGAAAAGTGCCGAGCCCAGCTTTTGCTCGACCACCGTGTTTCGGTTGCCGCCAGGGTCTGCTCCCTCAACGTCGGGGTGATATTGGTCGATGGTAAAATCATCGGGCGCCATCCGGGCCAGCTTGACGTTACGTTTGAAGTACGTTGAAAGGACCCGATCCACGTTATCGAAGTCGCTTCTTGTCGTCGTGCCGTCCGGCAACACAATTTGCACCGGTGGCACATCGCCGTCCCGGCTTGGTGGCTCGACGAACGCTGCTTTGCAGTTCAACAGGTCGGGAAAGAGCTTCACGCTCTTCGCGCTCACAACCTTGCCCGTTTCCTTGTCGATGAGCGCATATGCACGGTCGCCCAAGATCCCTCGTTCTGTGACGTCCGCTTCTTGGAGCTGTTCGCCCCTCATGGACTTCACCGGGAACCTCCACAGCCCCGCTACAGAACCTACGACTTCACCGATCGCCATGTGATGCTCCTAAACGCTGCTCTGGTGGTTGCTTCTTATCCGAGACACGCGGATTCACTCATTGAGCCAAGCATTGAGCCTACGCCGATTGCAGTGAAAGAGGCATACCGCAGCAAGATGGTCGCAACGGGAGCAACACGAACAACCCGAAGCGTTGGCTACTACCCCTTGGAGGACTTCTAGCGGGCGGCGAAGGGCAGGTTGTGCCCGATAAGCACCGGTCGATGACCGCTATAGAGCGCGATGCCCTGCGACCGCAGTTGGCCGGGACCCGCGGTTCCCGATGTTCGCCGTAAGCAGACGATGGAAGAACTGTGCAGATCGGCGAGAGGCTGCTATGCGGCGCCAGCTCCCACAGGCAGTCGTCGCCCAGCTGCAGACGGTCGGGGTCGCCGACTGAGTTGCCCGAAACCAGTCATTCTCGTGGCGATCCAGCCCCAATGCGCGACGCTGCCGGGGATAGACCGTTATGCAGAGGGTTGTGATCGGGAGTTCAGCGACCCACAATGCGGCAAACCTATGCGACCTCTTCTTTGCACTGGGTGGCGGACGCTGTAACGGCCGTACTCCCGAGTGTTCTGGAAATCACGAAAATGCTCGGGCCACTTTCGCTGGTGTCGACGGCGATTTCGCGCATCCGATTCCGCGACCGTTCGCGCCCAGCCATTTGAAGCAGTGTTTCTGGCGGTCCCCAGTTACGAAACGTCAATACCCAGGTATTTCTTGCTCAGACGAGCCCAGTTCTTCGTGGCCTCCCTCACCTGCGGGCGAAGATTGCCTAACCCCACACCGACCGGATAGTCATCCGACACCAACATCAGCAAGGTCTGGTCTCGCTTCAATTGGTCATGGTTGGGTTCCTTGGTGTTGGGGAGCGAGGTGCTCCACATCACCACCGTCTTGCGCCACCGCTGCTCGTAGGCCGGTTGCGGCTTCGGGTGGCGCCTGATCCAGTCCTCCAGTTCGTCCCTACGGGGCGTCTCCGGTGCGAAGGCGCGGCTGCGAAGCTGTCGTTCGGCTGCAAGCCCGGCCTGTTGCTGCGCTTGCGCTGCGCTTTCGCCCTCGGTGTCAGGCTCGCCTTCGAGAGCGGCTACCGTTGTCGGCTCGAGCAGCTCGCACCAGGCGACCCGGCTCACGACGGCGAGACGGACCACTTCAGTCATGGTGCCGACTTTGGGCGCCTGCATTGCGCGCCTGATGGCGTTGCCCAGCCACTCTCGCCGCACCCCGGCGTGCTGCTCCTGAAACGCGACGTATTCGGACAGCGCCGCAATGGACATTGCCGGCTCCATGGCCAGAAAGGGAGCAAGTTCGCCCCACATAACGGCCTCGTCCATGGCCAGTCCACGAGCCCGGTACCTGCTCCCCAGTGCTCCATAGAGCCCGATCAGATGCGGCGAGTCCATGTGCTTCTCTCGTGCCGCCTTGGCGTGGTGCTCATAGGCGTCACGCATGGACTCACGGCAGCCCTCCGCACCACCCAACAGTCTGTTAAGCAGGCCCATCCGTTCCTCCGCAACACACGCCACGATGCGCGCGCCAATACGGAAAGGCAATGCACGATGAAGCCTATCCATATAGCTGCTGATCATGGCGAGACCTGTTTGCTGAGCCCTCCGAGTTGTCCATTCGAAGGTGTGGACCCGTAATGTGGGTCGAATGCAGGCGACATCAAGTGCAGGCTACGTTGACAGTCCGGTATGCCTGAATTGATACTGAGCGCCCGCTGCGCGATGGGCAGAGGCTCCTCCGAAACGAACTGACGGTCCCCGCAGTTTTTGCCGCCCCACCCCTCCGGGCGCGCCTGTTCCCAACGTGAATGAGCATCGTCCCGCGCTGCGCGGCGAGGTGACGATCGCACCCGCCGATGCAGACGGCGGCGTTCGTCGAGGCGGGCTAGTCACACGCGCCGTATGTCCGTTCTTGCGACCAGCAATGGCCGTTTTCTGGCAAGGCGAAGGACAGCAACGGGTCGCTCGCACGGTCGCCGTTTTGAACTGCGGCCGTTTGGTAACAGTTTTCCAAAACCGCCGGCAGTTATCCGGCTATGGCCGCTTCCACCGAACTCTGCATTTCTCGACGAATTCAGCGAGGGCGGCTTGCAAAGTACATCGGTCGGTAGGCCGAAAACTCACCAGCGGCGAGTATGGGTCGACTGCAGCAGTTCAAACGATTCGACCGAGCGGCCGCTGATTGACGCGCAGCTGCCATGCACCTGTGAACGGCCGGTGTATATCGTAGGTTCTTTCGCATAGCACTATGCGCCGCCGCCAGACGGCTGCCTATAATTGCGGTAGGTCCAGGGTCGGGGCCGGGCTCTTCCGTTGCCAGACGCACCACAGGAGGACAGCGCCATGACAGAACCGACAACACCAGCGGAAAACGCGGGGACGGCCGCGCCGGAGGGCGATCAGGCGATCCGTGAGCGCGTGAGGGAAATGACCTCGCAGGTCCTGCAGCAGGGACGGGTCGATCCCGAGGGTATGCGGGAGGTCGTGCGCGCTATGTCCGGCGGCACAGTGTTCGATACTTCCCGGCAGGGCGAGGATGCGCGTCAGGCGTTCGCCGAGGCGATCAAGGGGCTCGACCAGGCGCTGGCGCAGTCGGCCCAGGCGGCCCACAGCGCGCTCGAACAACTCGCGGCGAGGGGGAAGGACTACACCGACAACGACCTGAAGGAGGCGTTGGCGAGCCTGCGCAAGATGCAGGAGGACTACGTCGCCACGGCGAACCGCGTCGCGCAGGCCGCCACCGGCAACCTCCGGCGCGAGCTGCTCGAACTGGCCCTGCATACCCAGCGCGTGGGCGCCGACGCCGGCGTGCGCATGGCCGCCGTCATGAACGAGTTGGCGTTGCGCATGGGCAGCAGCTATCGGGAGGGCGCCAGCTCGGGCTTCGACGCGGCTCGCACCTACGGCACACGCATGGCCCTGATTGCGAGCGGCGTGCTCGCCGGGGTTGCCGACGCGCTGCGCGATCAGGCCTCCGGCAAGAAATCCACGTAGGCGCCTCCCATGGCCTGGGAGCCGCTGAGCATCGTTCGCGATCTCGGGCGCCTGCACGAGATCAGCTCGGTCTTCATTCGCCACGGGCTGGGCGATCTTGTCCGGCGCATCGGCGTAGGCACCATCCTCGAGCGCGCCGGCCAGATCCTGCACTGGGGCGAGACCGGCGAAATCTCGCGCCTCGAACTGCACCAGCGCTTGCGCATCGCGCTCGAGCAACTCGGGCCGACCTTCGTCAAGCTCGGGCAGATGCTCTCCATCCGCGAGGACCTGCTCCCGCCAAGCTGGATCGCGGAGTTCGGCAAGCTACAGAGCCAGGCGGCGCCGCTACCCTTCGAGGCATTGCTGCCGCAGGTCGAGCAGGCTCTCCGCCGCTCCCCCTTCGAGGTGTTCCTCGACCTGGAGCGCGCGCCGTACGCCTCGGCCTCGATCGCCCAGATCCACCGCGCGCGGCTTGCGAACGGCGCGCCGGTCATCCTCAAGATCCGCCGCCCCGACATCCAGGCGAAGATCGACGCCGACCTGCGCATCCTCGGCTACCTCGCGCAACTGATCGAGAACGAGATGCCGGAAGCGCGGCGCTACCAACCGACGCTCGTAGTCGCGCAGTTCGCCCGCTCGCTCGCGCGCGAGCTCGATCTCGCGGTCGAGGCGCAGAACATCGACCGCTTCGCGCGCAACTTCGCCGGCGAGGTCAACATTCTGATCCCGCGCGTCTACTGGGAATGGACCAGCGCGGTGATGAACGTGCAGGAGCACGTGGAGGGCATCCGCGGCCACGACTTGGCGGCGGTCGAGGCGGCCGGGCTCGACCGCAAGCTGCTCGCGGCGCGCGGCGCCGACGCGGTGCTCAAGATGATTCTAGTGGACGGCTTCTTTCACGCCGACCCTCACCCCGGCAACGTGCTCTACCTGCCGGGCAACCGCATCGCCATGATCGACTTCGGAATGGTGGGGCGGCTCGACGCCCACCCGCCGCCAACAGATCGTCGATCTGCTCGCGGGCCTCGCCCAGCACGACGAGGAGGCGATGCTCGAGGTGATGCTCGAATGGTCGGGGGAAGCGCTGACGGACGAGGCCGCGCTCGCCGCCGATGTCGGCGAGCTGGCCTTCGACTACGCCGACGTTCAGCTCAAGGAACTGCGCATCGGCGCGCTGTTGCACCGGGTGGCGTCGATCATGCGCGAGCATACGATCGTCATGCCGGCGGATCTGACCATGATGTTCAAGGCGCTGATCTCGCTTGAGGGACTGGGCCGCCAGTACGACCCGGAGTTCCGACTGGTCGAGCGCCTGCGCCCCTTTCTCGACCAAGCGATCGCCGAGCGCTACCAGCCCGGCGCGGTTGTGCGGCGCGGCCAGTCCGCTCTCGGGCAGTTCTTCGGCCTGCTGAGTTCGGTACCGCGCGATCTGGCGCGGCTTGTGCGCGATGCGCGCCGCGGCAGTATGCGGGTCGATCTCGATCTGAAACGCCTGGACAGTTTCGGGCGCAAGCTCGACGCCGCGATCGATCGCATCACGATCGGCATCATGACCGCCTCGCTAGTGATCGGCTCCTCGATCGTGATGACCGTGCAGGCAGGGCCGACGCTGCTCGGCGTGCCGCTGTTCACCGCGCTCGGGTTGATCGGCTACATCGGCGCGTTCTTCAACAGTGTCTGGATCATCGTCTCGATCTGGCGCTCGAACCGGGGCTGACGACGCCCGGCATTTTTCATCTACGAAGCAACGCGGCTAGACGATCTCGCAGACTTCTGCAACGGTGGTGGCGGAACTTGAGGCAGTGTGGGGAGGTCTGCTTCAGAGCAATTTGGGCGGCAACACTGACCGGCGGCTCTTGGGCGGGTCGCCGGCATTGAAGCGATCCGACCAAGCGGCCGCCGAATGACGTACAGCAGCCGGTCATGCGTCTAGGGCCGCTGTGGATCGTGGAGCCGCCGCTCAGCACCGGCGAGCGGATGAGCGTGAACGACCCTCAACTGCCGGTCAGTGTGCTCCGAACCAGCCACTGAAACCGGCGCAAGCAGTCGTTCAGCCCGGGGAACGGGCGGCACCGCCGAAGTGCGAATCGCCCGGTAAACGCGCGTGTTCGAACGGCAGATTCATGGGACGCCGGCGATAAACGACACGATGAGCCGGTTCACCTCGGAAGCGGCCTCCATATGTGCCATGTGCCCTGCGCCGGCAATTCGATGCACTGACACGGTCGCCGGCAGACCTTGGGCCTGTTGCGGCGGGATGATCTGGTCCTTGGCGCCCCAGATGACCTGCGCAAGACACAGTCCGACAGCGTCCCGGAGCAGCGTCCGCTGCCGGCCGCCTTCGAATTGTGCGGAGATCGTCCTGTTGAGCGCCTCGGTCACACCTTCCAGGCGCTTGTATTTCAGCACGTCGTCGACGAGCTGGCGATTGACGAGCCCCTGGTCAGCGAACAATTGCGCGAGCAATGGTTTCAACTGGTTCCGACTGTTCGCTGCCGCGAATCCACGCAGGTAGTCGATGTTGATCTCGGCACCCAGCCCGGCCGGACACACCAGCGTGAGCGATCGCACGCGCGCCGGTGCGTCGACGGAAATGCGAAGGGCCACCGCGGCGCCCATCGAATGGCCGACCAGATGCGCCGCACGAAGATCCACCGCATCCATGAAGCCCTTCACGCACGCGGCGTACTCGTCGAGGCCTCCTGTTTCGAGGCGCTTGTCGGATTCGCCATGCCCGGGCAGATCGAGCGCGTACACCCTGCGGCCCTGCGCGAGCGGTTCCTGGTTGAACAGCCAGTTGTTGAGATCGCCGCCGAAGCCATGGAGGAGAAGCAGCGCGTCCGTGCCTTCCCCCATCGCGAGGTAGCGCACGCGTTTGCCTCCAACCTGGATCACCTGCGGCTGCGGCCCGCCATCCGCGGCCGCTTCGATCGGCTTGAAATTGGCCTGGAACTCGGCCACGAGCGCGTCGATCTTCGCGTCCGGCACCTCTGCGTCCGCAATGATCCCGAGCAGCGCACCGATCGGCAGCACGTCGCCGACCACGGCGACGTGCCGGCGAAGGATCCCGTCGGCCGGGCATTCGACGGCGTTGGCGATCTTGTCCGACTCGACATCGACCAGGTCCTCGCCTTTGCGCACCGGGTCGCCCGGCTGCTTATGCCAGGCGGCCACGGCGCCCTTGTCCATCGACAGCCCCCACTTGGGCACGGTTACCGCATGAATGTCGCTCATGAGCCTGTCAGCGGTAGTCGACGACGTGCTGGACCGCGGCCCGGATCTTCGCCGGGCTCGGGATGTAGAGGTCTTCCAGGCTGTCCGCGAACGGAACCGGCGTGTGCGGTGCCGTCACCATCTCGATGGGCGCCTTGAGGTCGCCGAAGGCCTTCTGCGCGATGAGCGCCGAGATGTCCGTCGCGATCGAGCAGCGCGGATTCGACTCGTCGACGACGACGACCCGCCCGGTCTTGCCGACCGATTCGAGCACGGTGTCCACGTCGAGCGGCGAGGTCGTCCGCAGATCGATGACTTCGCACTGGATGCCCGCGTTGGCGAGCGTGGCCGCGGCCTCGTTGGAAAGATGCACCATGCGGCCGAACGTGACGATCGTGACGTCCTTGCCGTCGCGCACGACATTGGCTTCGCCGAACGGAATCGCATAGCTCTCCTCCGGGACGTCGCCCTGCAGGCCGTAGAGCATCTTGTGTTCGCAGAAGATCACGGGATCGTTGTCGCGAATCGACTGGATCAGCAGGCCCTTGGCGTCGTAGGGGGTGGCCGGGCACACGACCTTGAGGCCCGGAATGTGCGTGAATATGTTTACCAGCATCTGCGAGTGCTGGCCGGCCGCGCGCAGGCCGGCCCCGACCATCGTGCGGATGACGACCGGCGTCTGCGCCTTGCCGCCGAACATGTACTTGAATTTCGCCGCCTGATTGAAGATCTGGTCGAAGCACACGCCCATGAAATCGATGAACATCAGCTCGGCGACCGGGCGCATGCCGGCTGCGGCCGCGCCGATGGCGGCGCCGATGAATCCCGACTCCGAGATCGGCGTATCGAGCACGCGATCCGGGAATTGCGGGTACAGCCCCTTGGTGACGCCGAGGACGCCGCCCCACGCGTCGCGCTCGCCCGGCGAGCCCTCGCCGCCGGCATTGTCTTCACCCATCACGAGCACGGTCGGGTCGCGCTCCATCTCCTGGCGCAGCGCTTCGTTGATGGCTTGCTGATAGCTGATTTGTCGTGCCATGTTGATTCTCCCAGCGATCACGAGTAGGAAACGTAGACGTCGGTCAGGAGATCGGCCGCGGTGGGCTTCGGATCGGCCTTGGCCTGCGCGACCGCGCGATCGATTAGCGCGAGCACGTCCTTGTCGATCGCGTCGAGCTCGCCTGCCGGAACTTCGCCGGACGACGTGACCCGGTTGCGGAAGCGCAGCAGGCAATCCTTTTCCTGGCGCAGCTTCTGCACCTCGTCGGCGCCGCGATACGTCTGCGCGTCGCCCTCGAAGTGGCCGAAATAGCGCATGAACTTGGCCTCGACCAGCGTGGGTCCGCCGCCCTCGCGCGCGCGGCGCACGGCCTCCGCCGCGGCTTCGTGGACCGCGAAGAAGTCGAAGCCGTCGACGATCACCCCCGGCATGCCGAAGGCCGAGGCGCGGTCGGCGATGTTGTCGCAGGCGACCGACCAGGTGGACGAGGTCGACTCGGCATAGCCATTGTTTTCGGCGACGAAGATCGCGGGCAGGTTCCAGACCGCGGCCAGATTCAATGCCTCGAAGATCGTGCCCTGATTCGATGCCCCATCGCCGAAGAAGCAGACGCCGACGCCGCCTTTCTTCTTGTACTTCGCGGCCAGCGCAGCGCCGCAGATGAGCGGGCCGCCACCGCCGACGATGCCGTTCGCGCCCATCATCCCCTTCGACAGGTCGGCAATGTGCATCGAGCCGCCCTTGCCCCGGCACGATCCGGTCACCTTGCCGTAGATCTCGGCCATCATCTCGACCGGGTCCACGCCCTTGGCGATGCAATGGCCATGGCCGCGGTGAGTGCTGGCGATATAGTCGTCGTCGCGCAGCTGCATGCAGACGCCGGTCGCGGAGGCTTCCTCGCCGGCATACAAGTGGACGAATCCGGGAATGCCGCCGGTGGCGAATTCCGCGTGCACGCGCTCCTCGAACTCCCGGATCGTGCGCATCGTGCGATAGGCCTGCAGCAGCTGCGCTTTCGAAAGCTGGGTCATCTCATCTCCTCCTTGGTTGATGGATCTACACCTGCGTCGGCATCCGCGAGCATACGCTGCCGATGCGCGGAACCTGAAAGTTGCGGCGGGCCGGTCGCATTCAGCGCGCCGTTCGCAGCCGCCCAGGACAGCGTGCGCGGCACATCGATCGTGTAAGGCCCTTCAGTGGTCAGCGTGGCGACGAGACAGTCGCCCGCGGAGATCTCGAGTTCGCGCTCACCGTCGACCGCAATGGTCCCCGTCGACGTCCGCAGCCGAATCGATCGTCCCGGTGGGAGGTCCTCGATGGCCGCCACGCCTACTTCGGCCACGAGGCCCGGTCCGATCGGCGCGGCCAAGGTGGCGAGCAGCCCGGCGGAACGGGGAGGTGCTAGCCGCAGGTAAAGACCATGGTCTGCGTCCCGCGACACCGGCCGCAGCAGCCCGGCGATCGACGACAGACCAATCGCATCGGGCTCGGCAAATGCAACCACGAGTTCAGACAGCGTCTGCGGTTGCCACAGCGCCCTCGCCCCGATATGCGTCAGATTCGAGACGCAGACGTCGACCAGCGCGATCTCCTCGGGCACACCGCTCGAGGAGGTCACGCGAATGAGCTTGTTGCGCCGCAGGGCGACTTCCGGCGGCACGCGACCGAGCGCCACGAGACCGGCCGCAAGTCCGGTGACCGTGGCCTCACGCAGGTCCGGAAAGACGTTATTCGTCCCCGTCGACAGCGTTGCCAGCGGAATCGTCCCGCACTTCGCGGCGACGGCACGATGCGTCCCGTCGCCGCCCAGCACGACGATGACCGAGACCCCACGCTCCACCATTCGTGCCACCGCTTCGAGCGTGTCGCGGACGCTCTCCTCGTTTGGCATCGCGAGGACCTCGAGCTCGGGCCAGGCGAGCCCCGGGGATGCGTGCAGACGGCCCTGCGCACGGCTCACGTTGGCGCAGATTCCGGTAAGGTCAGGCATCATCACGGCCCGCGGCACACCGAGCGCACCGAGCGCTGCGAGGACCCGCTGGACCATGTTGGCTTTCTCCGCGGTCGGGAAAACCGATGCATGGCTGACCAGCCGACGGATGTCGCGGCCGGAAGACGGATTGGCAATGATGCCGACAGTGACGGACGGCGGGCCCACGGTCGTGTGGCGTGCGCGAAAGTGCCGGGATTGACCCTGCGAGCGAACCCGTTCACTTTCATACTGGGCCGCACGAAGCCGAGTCTATTCTATGGGTTGCCGCCGTATCCGGTCCAGCATTTCGACTGTGTCCAGGTTCCGCGCCCAAGACGTTGGAAACGGCCGATTCGCATCGGCCTTGCATGCCCGAATGGGGCAAGTTGAGACATTCGCGATAGGCCGAAAACGACCCCAAGCTATAGATCTCAACTAGGCCTAGTTGCCTCGGGGAGGACGGCGCCGCCCCCTATGACGGTGAGCATTCGAGGCCAGCGCTTTCTAAATTACATAGTTACAGCGTCCGCAAGAGCCGAATGCGCGAGGCAGGCGCGAAACCATCGCATCCTCGTCTCAGTGCTGATGAGTGTGGCAGGGTGTCGGATGTTCGCCATAGTGTTCTCGTGAATTGTCGCCACCGCTGCACCCCCGCTGCCGAAACTATGTAAAGAGGTTTGCTGGTTCACATCGCCAACAGCCGCGCTGCGCCTGCGTCAAGCGGATCCACCCCGTACGACGTATGCATAGTTGAGATCTACGCATAGTGACCGCAGTGAGACAGTCGATCACCGCGAACGCAGATCAGGTCTGACGCCGTTTGTTGGGTTTGACTCGAGTATCCGCGATTGTCCCGACCGAAACTCGACCTTACAGACAACGCCGGACGCCTTCGGATTGCGCTCTGTTCACAGTCCGAGTTTTGATCTTGGTGGACATCGCCTAGATTCACAGTCCGAACAAATCTCATTGCGCCCTCGGACGATTGAGCCTATACCGTGATTGAAGCGCCCAGTAACCAACGTACTTGGCGTTTTGCCCTAGGCGTGGCATGGCATCGCCACAAGTTGCCGGGCCGGCGGGCGCTATATGGGCAATTGCGAAAGCACCTTGTGGAGGTGTTCCGTCGGCTGGCTGAGCAGAAGGAGAGTCGGGTAGAGGAGGGCATCTGATGCCGGATCACGTGCACATGATGGTGTCGATTCCGCCGAAGTATGCGGTGTCGCAGGTGGTGGGGTACATGAAGGGCAAGAGTGCGATCCACCTGGCGCGAGTGTATGGAGAGCGCAGGCGCAATTTCGTGGGGCAGAGTTTTTGGGCCCGCGGGTACTTTGTGTCAACGGTAGGACGGGACGAGACGGTGATACGCGAGTACATCCGCAACCAGGAGCAGGAGGACAATCGCTTGGACCAGCTGAATCTGTGGCGATGATTAGCCACCTCAAGGTGGCCCCGGAAGATCGGGGCCGCGTTAGCGGCACCGCATAGCCGCTTTGAGCGGCTCACAATCTAAAGCCCCCGGCTCTGCCGGGGGATACTCACCCAGTCCGAACAAACCGCGAGCGCGCGCACGCGCTGTTTTCGCCTAGCTGGGCGTCTCGCGCACGGCGATAACTTGCCGGCGACATCCGGTCTTTCATCGGTCTTATCTTCAACGGTCCGAGTACGCCCACTGCTGCCGCTGGACGGCGCCGGAAGCGGACATCGAAACCGGCGGAAGCCGCCCTTCAGGGCAACGCCGCGACGTGGCACCTTCAAGCCACGAGAGTGCTCGCCGTTGCCCTCGAGCCACGCACGCTGCGTCAGTTACCCTGCGTAAAGGCCGAGCGCCGCTCGTCATGGGCGATCGCACGCTAGCGGGAGTCCGTCTGGGGCATGAGGCGGATAGCCTACGACTATCAACGATCTAAGAACAATTGATTGGACACATCGGAGTCAGCCTTCTGTCGTAATCGGCGTGCGCAAGCCCATGGGGCAGTAGCCAAGGAAGTTGGGCGTGACGCAACGTCCGTATTGCGCGTGCTCATTCGAATCCGCGCGGGTGGCAGGCTGAGCCGCTAAAGTTGCAACCAAAGGAGAGAACGATGACAACCGAAGCAAAGTGCCCGTTCTCGGGCGACGCTCGCAAACACACGGTCGTCGGAGCCCCGTCGTGGATCTCGACCGTTTCGGCGTGAAGTAGAGGGCTGACCAATCTCAGGAGCCGATACCATGGACAAGATCAATCCGCTGTTCACCGCCACCGCCACCGCCAAGGGCGGTCGCAATGGACATACCGCCGCGAGCGACGGGTCGGTCGGCGTCGACCTCTCGGTGCCGAACGCGATGGGCGGGCCGGGAAAGCCGAACACCACCACGCCCGAGCACCTGTTCGCGTGCGGCTACGCCGCCTGCTTCGGCGGCGCGCTCGATTACGTGGGCAAGCTGCACAAGAAGGACGCGACGAAGGGCGCGGTCACCTGCGCGGTCTCGATTGGTTCGCGCGAGCTCGGCGGCTTCGGGCTTTCGGTGAAGCTGCGCATCGAGGACAAGACGCTCCCGCAGGCCGAGCTCGCCGCGCTGGTCAAGGAAGCGCATGAGAAGATCTGCCCCTACTCGCACGCGACGCGCAACAACGTCGACGTCCAGTTCGAGGTGATCGGCGGCTGAGCCGATGAAGCCGGCGCTGTCGCATCGGGAAGGAGGCTATCGATGAGTCAGCTCACGTTCGAGACGTTCGCCGCCGCCGCGAAGGCCCGGGGCTTCGACGAAGTGCTGGAACGCAAGTGGCAGCCGTCGCTGGTGCTCGATACGCACACGCATCCGTTCGCGGTGAAGGCGCTCGTTGTCCAGGGCGAGATGTGGCTCGTCGTCGGCAACGACGAGCAGCATCTGCTCCCCGGCGACGCGTTCGCGCTGGAGCGCGGTGTGCCCCACATCGAGCGTTACGGCGCGGAAGGCGCCACGTACTGGGTAGCCCGCCGCAACAGTTAGGCGGGGGCTCGGCCGTCGCGGCGTGACCGGGACGGACGATCCGCCAGCGGGTGGAGGAACTCTCGTATCCTTGGGCGGGCGTTCGTCACGCCCGAGGACCCATGGACAAGCCCCCTTCGCCGCCCGGCGACAAACGGCTGTGGGACGCGCTTCCGCTCGCCGCCCGATCCGGCACTTATTCGGCCGTTGCGCGCCGAGTCGAGCCACAATGGCAGCTTACCGGAAGATTCCGCGGCGACCACCAAGGGCTGGAGCTGGCCGAGAGCACCAGATTCACGAGCCGGGAGTGAACGGCCGGTTACGCGGCGAAGCGGACCGTCGATTTTTTCAGCCGTATGACCGAGTAGGGCCGTTCTCGAATATCGGCGCGGCAAATTACCTCCTAGGGTTACCTACGCGAGAACACGCTGGGTCACGCTGACTCCAATTCCTAACATTCTGGCAATCTTCACTTTGCCCACGCCTCTTGCGGCCAGATTCCGGATCTGCTGCTCGATCTTGGCGTTGGTCTTTGGTCTTCCGAGCGTCGTTCCCTTGGCCCGTGCGCGCGCGAGGCCAGCCTTCACGCGCTCCTGAATTATCGTCCGCTCAAACTCTGCAAACACTCCCAGCATTCCGAACATCGCTTTGCCCGATGGAGTCGAGGTGTCCAACGCTTGTTGGTGAAGATAGAGATCGACCTTCTTGCTCTGCAGGTCACCCAGAAAGCTAACCAGGTCTTGCAGGCTGCGCCCGAGACGATCCACCGACCAAGCGGCGACCATATCGAACTCTTTCCGAGTAACTGCCTGTAGCAAGGCATTGAAGCGAGGCCGGTCCTTCCGGCCCTTCGCTCCGCTGATGCCGTGATCCACGTACTCCGCAACGATGTTCCAGCCGTGGCGGGCGATTGCGGCGCGGAGCTCACGCAACTGATTTTCGGTGCTCTGACCGTCGGTAGAGACTCGGGCGTAGAGGGCGACATTCTTTGGCTTTGACATCAGAACTCCAATCGGGTCTCGGTGACACTAATCATAGCCGCGACCTATACGAAAAACAAGTGTTTGCGGTATGCCTTGTTGCGGTGCCACTCCCCGGGGCTAATGAGAGGGCAGAAATTTGGTGGGGGTTTCGGTATAGGCGCTACATCCCGGTGTCTGTTGCCGTGCCCACGAGGTTGACTTAATGCGTGGCTCTGGTCCGTGGTCCGGGCGAGGGCATGGCACAAGTCTTGCATCTAATTTTTCCGTTTCAAGGTCGCAAAGATTGACGTTGCAACCTGCGTTCGTACAACGAGGAGCTAGTCGCCGTGACTCTTACTTACGTGGTCGAGGAACACATACTGCTAAGTCCGGATGGAACTCTCCTGAAACACTTGTCATGCCCGTTGCAAAAGCGTTGGGAAGATCTGAGGGCGCTGCCGGGCCGAGACGATGTCCGCAACTGCCGGAGCTGCCAGAAAGACGTCATCTCGCTTACTGGCAAAGACGAGGCGACAATTGTCGCGTTGTTGTCTGCCAACAAGAAACCCAGAGCTGGCTCCGCAAAACTGGACAGGTCGATAAGTGGTAGAACTGCTCCCGTGTGAAGTTGTTTTGAGAGGAGCAGAGGGTATGAAACGACCCCGTAGGAACCATTCCGCGGCGTTCAAGGCGAAGGTGGCTTTGGCAGCGATCCGCGGCGACAAGACGTTGGCCGAGCTTGCCGAGCGGTTCGAGGTGCATCCGAACCAGATTACGCAGTGGAAGAGCCAGTTGCTCGAGCGCTCGACGAGCGTGTTTGGTGGCGATACCCCGGCGCCGGATTCGGCGGCGACGATCCGCGCCTTGCAGGCGAAGATCGGCCAGTTAACCATGGAATGCGATTTTTTAGAGACCGCGCTCAACAAAACGGGGTTGGGGAGCGCAAAGCGATGATCAATCCCGACCATCCCCTGCCCGTGGTGCGGCAATGCGAATTGCTCGAGCTGGCGCGTTCGACGGCGTACTACCGACCGCTGCCGACGCCCGAGACGGATCTGACACTGATGCGGCGGATCGACGAATTGCACTTGAAGTGGCCGTTTCTGGGCGCACGCAAGTTGCGCGATCTGCTCAACCGGGACGGCTTCGATGTCGGCCGCAAGCATGTCGGCACGCTGATGCGCAAGATGGGCATCAGCGCCGTCTACCGTCAGCCGAAGACGAGCACCCCGGGCAGTGGTCCCGAGCATCGCATCTACCCGTACTTGCTGCGCAACCTCGTCATCGAGCGCGCGAACCAGGTGTGGGCAGCTGACATCAGTTACTTGCCGATGGCCAAGGGCTTTCTGTATCTGGTGGCGATCATGGATTGGGCGAGTCGCAGAGTGCTGGCCTGGCGAACGTCCAATACGCTCACGGCGGACTTCTGCGTCGACGCGCTGAACGAGGCCTTGCGCCGTTACGGCACGCCGGAGATCTTCAACACCGATCAGGGCAGCCAGTTCACCAGCGACGAGTTCACCGCGGTGCTCAAAGACGCCGGCGTACGCATCAGCATGGACGGCAAAGGGCGCTGGGTCGACAAGGCTTACGTTTCACACTGCACCTCCTTCGCTCGATCAGAGACGATTCCTGGATCAGGGCGCCTGAGCGAGAGCTTTGTACCCTGTGCCTTGCGCGGTGCATTGGCACCCGGCGGCTCGAATAGGCACTCGTTCTTATCACTGTAGCGATGTCCGCGAATCAGGCCGTGGCGGTTCCATATCTTCACATGGGTTGGCGAGATGTGCAGCGCGTCGGCCATTTCCTGCAACGTCAACAATCCGGCCTCCCGTAAGCGATCATAGCGCGGCTTGAGGCCGTAGCTGCGCACCAGACGCGCAACCAGATGCGGATGGAAGGGTTTGCCGGCACCGGAGATGATGCCGCGTTCGTTCAGGATGGCGGCGATCTGCGGGATGGTTTGTTTGTTAAGCAACTGGTCGATCTCATTGACCACCGCCGAGGGCGTGACCCACTTCTGCCAGGATTGCAACGGCAGGGGCAGATTGAGCGTCTTGTGGGCGCCACCTTTGAAGCGGATCTGCAACGTAAGCTGATGGTCCCGGTTCAAGGTTACATCCTCGAGCAGAAGCCGAACCATGCGTTTGCGCTCACGGTCCGGCGTGGTGGGATCCCGCCACAGTCGGGGAAAGTCTGATGCCAATGCCAGGATGGTGGCGCGCTGGTCGTCGGTAAGCACCCGCGCGTCTTGTTCGTGGCGGCGCGCATATTCTTCGTGGGCTTCGGTCAGAGCCCGCAGCTTATGATTCCAGTCGGCTTCCAGGGAGTCGGCAACCAAGCGATTATCGGGATCGACGCGCAGATAGCGGCGTTGTGCCAAGTCGCTTTCATACTGGGCACGTTCGACTTGCTTGTGGCGCAGACGATCGGCGTCCTCCAGGCGCGACTGAAGCTCACGCTGCACCGCCAGCGTCACCTCGAGGGCGACCGGGTTGACCGCTTCGACGAGCAGCTCGCCAATCGCTTGATCGATGCCAACGCCAGGGACCCGTTGGCAAACCGGCTCAGCATGCTCGATGCCCTCGCGCTGACAGATATACTCAGGGCACAGGTGGCCGTTGCGGCTATGGTAGCGAACCGTCATACGATTGCCGCAGCGCCCGCAGACCACCAATCCTTGCAGCAGCGCGGGACCCTCGCGCGGTGGCCCGCGGCGCCGATCAGCGCCCATCGCTTGCGCGCTCTCGTGCAAACGCTTCTGGTTCTGTTCGTACTCTTCCCAAGAGAGATAGCCCGCGTGGACGCCCGGGATCAAAGTATCCCATTGGTCCCGTGGGACGTTATGTATACGTGTGCCGCCATCGATCGTCTTTCGAGTGTGAGTACGACCGTAGACGAACGCACCGGCGTATCGCGGATTGTGTAGGATGCGCAGCACATGACTGTGATCGAGACCCGTCCATAGCAGTTCGCCCTTGTGCGGGCCTTTGCCGCAGCGTCGCGGAAAGGCCAAGCCCTGATGCCGCGCAGCTCTTGCCGTGGCCATCGCCGATCCCGTCCGGCGGAAGGTTGCAAACAGCCAGCGCAAGCAGTGCTGCACTTGCTGATCGGGGTCGAGGACCAAGGTGGCCGCAGAGTTGTAGACCAGGCCCACGGGTGGACGCATCTCGAGTTCGCCGCGCCGGGCTTTGTTCAGAATTCCACCCTGCAGCCGCGCCCGCAGCACATGTAATTCAGCCTCGCTCATGGTGCCCTTGAGTCCCAGCAACAGCCGGTCATTGAAGTGCGCCGGGTCGTAGATGCCGTCCTCATCGAGGATTAGCGTGTCGGTGATGGCGCAAATCTCGAGCAGCCGATGCCAGTCCATGGAATTGCGTGCCAGGCGCGACACTTCGAGCCCGAGCACGATCCCGGCGTGGCCAACCCCGACCTCGGCCACCAGACGCTGGAAGCCCTCGCGGTCGGCCGATGCAGCGCCGGACTGGCCGAGGTCGCTGTCGATCACGATGATCCGCTCCTCCGACCAGCCCAACGCGATTGCCCGCTGGCGCAAACCGTATTGCCGTTTGGTGCTCTCGGTGTTCTCGAACACTTGGCGCAGCGTTGATTGGCGGACGTACAGATAGGCGTTGCGCTTGAGGTGGCTGGCTTGGACCTTCTGCTGGGGATCGTTGGTCATGCGATCGCCTCCTGATAGCCATTGAGGACCATTGCGGCCAGGATCATCGTCACCTCCTGGTGCATCTCGATGGGGAAGCCCGCCTCCGCATCAAGCCGTTCCTTCGATGGCGCCGCTACGTCCACCACGCACGGGGCCCATGCCTGCATCCACCCGGCGATGCCACTGCGCAGCAACAGCGCCAGTCCTTGCCCGTGAGCTATCCCAGGCGGCCGCCCGAGCGCTTGCTGGCGCAACTCCTCGTACCGCGCGATCAATCCCTTATTGCGTGGCACACGGCGAGGCGAGGGTGGCGAAGGAATCACTGCGGTTTTTTTTGGCGCAGAAACTGTCGTTCGATACTGCGCGGGTGAACCTTGACTCCGAAATTCTTCTTGACCAAAGTCGCCAATCGTTCGAGTCGCAGCGACGGCTCGGCAATGCGCGCATCGGTCAAGAATTCCATTACCGTGGGAGTCAGCTTGTGGCCGCCGCGGGGTCCAGGCTTCTGCGGAATCAGACCGGCCAATCCGCTCTGCGTGAAAGCAACCTGGGCTTGGTAGAACGACGGTCGGGAGAAGCCGAATAGCTTGGCCGCTTCGCTCACCGGCCGCTTCTCGACGCTGACCAAGCGCAGCATTTCGTACTTCACTTGCAGCAGGTCGTGGGGATCGAAGAACTCGCTGCCCCGAAACAGCGGGTGGGTGACGGCCTCGGGGCGCGGATTGAGGGTTGCCTGGTGCCGCAAACGACGTTGTTTCTCTTCCTTGCGTCGGTCTGCCGACATGCGCACCTCCCGAGAAGAATCGGCCAATGCGTGTAAGTGTAATTATGTACACCAAAGCGCGGCTGTCAAGGTCTTTGTTGGCCGCCTCGGTTGTTGCGCATAGCAGTAACCGATATAAATGCGCTCGCGAAGGCCAGCGCGACACCTTCCTCGACGACGTAATTACCTTAACATTTGCGGCGTATTTGGCTTTACACCACGGCAGCCTGCTCATGGCTTCCATTCCCCGATCAGACGGACCAGTTCAAGCAGCTCCCCGATGCGGAACGCGGCTCGGCCGGCAGCGACAATGTTGAACGGATCCTCGGCCACGGTGCTCGTCCAATTGGCTGGCAGCGAGCGCAGGCGGTCCGCAACGTCGTGAAACCAAACCCTGTCCTCACGCCAGTTCTGGGCGCGAAGCATCAATTCAAATTCCTGGCCGAACAGGGGATGATACGGATGGGTTACCCGGAAACGTCGGCTCTGATCGTCGCCAGCCGGCGCAATTGACTGCTCACTCCAACGTCTTCGTCGAACGGCTGTGGCGCAGCGTGAAATACGAAGAGGTGTATCTGCATGCCTATGGCTCGATCGCTGAAGCGAACCGGCGGCTGGCGAGCTACTTCGATTTCTACAATCACATTCGCAGCCATCAGTCCTTGGACGGCATGACGCCCGATGCCGTCTACTTCGCCTCCGCTGCGATGAAAGTCGCGGCGTGAGCAAGCAATGCACCAAGCTTGGGCAGCCAGAACGGCCTACAAGCGCGTCGACGTCGGTCGGAGGTCCTTGGGCACCTGCCCATTCGCGCCGCGCCATCGCGTTCGCCAATTCGTCGGCCGTCGAGTTTCCCACCGCGTCGCGCGCTCGTGTGCGTGGCTTGCGCCACGCGCGCGCCGCCGTGGAAAACTCTTCCAGCGCAGTTCATCACTTATCCAACCCGAATTTCTGTCCAATCAGACGGGGCCAGCTCTATGTCACGCGAATGGATCCAGCACCTTCACGTGCGCTTTTCTGAAATCGTGCGTGTTTCTGGTGACGACGATGAAATCGTGAACGAGCGCGGTCGCTGCGATCAGACTGTCCTTTATCGGCATCGATTCACCGGACTTGCGCAGTTCAGCCAGAAGCTTTGCCCATCGAAGGCCCGTCAGCGCATCCCACGGCACGCAGACGATTCTCGCAACGCCCTCATCAAACCAAGTTTCGAGTCGCCGACGTCGCTTCCCGGCAGGTAGGAGATGAACGCCGAAGCGAATCTCACCCAGAATTATGGGGTCTACCGCTATCGCACGCTCGTTGTTCCGCAACCACTCGATTGCATTGGAATTGGGGGCAGGCTTTGTGGCCTCGCTGAGGACATTAGCATCGACCAGATAGGTCACAGCGTATCGGTCGATTCGGATTCGATGGGAACGAAATAACCTTTTTCCGGGCACGCCAGCAGCCAATCGACGAGCCCTTCATTAGGAGGGGGCTCTCGGCGCCGGAGGCGATACTCGCCCCGATCGATACGCTCGACCTCAAACTCCTGGCCAGGCTCGATGTTGTCCCTCTGCCGGATCTCGGAGGGCAGTATGAGCTGCCCCTTCGTAGAAATAGTCGTCTTCATGCAGAGTAAGATAGCGTCTTACTCTGCGGAAGTCAACACCAAATCCACCGGGTTGCCCGCCGTCATAGACGCGTTGGGATCGTAAGGCCGCCAGGTGGCAAGCGTAAGCACTTACCACCAGTACCGGCTACGCCGACACGCGCCGCAAGCAGAAGCTATTTCAGTGCCAGCGCAGGCTCCGCTCCGGCGGGGTTTGTTGCTTCTCCCAAAGCTTGCCGTTCGCGAATGACGCAAATCAAGCCAACAGCCACTCATGCCAGACGTAGTTCCGTATATGCGGCGCGTCGCTTTCCTGGTATGCGTTCACACGCGTTTGCGCGTTGTGCCGTTGTCGCAATATCATGGGATCGAGTTTCAGCCACCGCAGGCGCAAACCCGTCGACGGGGAGGTAGTTTGCAATCGTGCTGATCGTAAAGGCGTCTTCTGGCAACCACAACCTCTGGAGCCTCGACATGAACAGGACCCTACAGGATTGCATCGTCGCTTCGTGTGCGCTCATCGCATTCGGTACAGTTGGCATTGCGCAGGCGCAGCAGAGCAATATGAGCTTCTTCGTCACCAGCACACCCCTTGGCAAGGGCGCCGATCTCGGCGGGCTCGAAGGCGCCGATCGGCATTGCCAGGCGCTGGCGCAGGCCGCAGGTGTCAACGGCAAGACCTGGCACGCTTACCTCAGTACGCAAGGCGCGGGCGCCGTGAATGCCCGAGACCGCATCGGACGCGGTCCCTGGACAAACGCGAAGGGCGTCGTCATTGCGAAGGACGTTGCCGATCTCCACGGCACCAACAATCTCACCAAGCAGACCGCGCTTACCGAGAAGGGCGATGTCGTCAACGGTCGGGGCGACACGCCGAACATGCACGACATTCTTACAGGATCTCAACCCGATGGAACGGCATTTGCCGCCAGCGAAGACCGTACCTGCGGCAACTGGACCAAGAGCGGCGCGGGCAGCGCGATGCTGGGACACTCCGATCGCACCGGGCTAGACGAGAGCGCCCCGGCCAAGTCGTGGAATTCGTCGCATCCGTCGCGCGGCCCCGGCGGCGGCTGCAGCCAGGACGATCTCAAGAGCACCGGCGGCAACGGCCTGCTTTACTGCTTCGCGACGAATTAGCGCATTCGCTTTCCTCGACGCCCAGACTAACAAGGCCCCCACTCGACAAGCCGCGCGGCGCTCGGTCGCGCCGTGCCTGCTAGTCTCGGCTTTGGCCACCCACGAATGATGATCATGTAGCCGGCCTCCTCGCCGCGGTTAAGCGGCGGGGTTAAAGTCAAGTTGGGAAATGGACTTTGACCCGAAGGAGGCCGAGATGAAATATTGCGGCATAGACCTGCATTCGAACAATAGTGTGGTGATCGTCAGCGATGAGGACGATCGGATCGTGTTCAACAAGCGGTTGCCGAACGATCTAGGGCAAATTCGTGCGGCGCTCGAGCCGCAGCAGCACGAGTTGGCGGGCGTGGTCATCGAGAGCACGTATAACTGGTACTGGCTGGTGGACGGACTGATGGATGCGGGCTACCGGGTGCATTTGGCCCATCCGGCAGCGATCAAGAAGTACGAGGGGCTCAAGCACAGCGGGGATTTCGCTGATGCGGCGTATCTGGCGCAGTTGCTGAGGCTGGGGTTGCTGGCGGAGGGTTACATCTATCCGCGCGCGGAGCGTGGGGCGCGGGACCTGGCGCGCAAGCGCATGCAGCTGGTGCGCTATCGCACGGCCCAGATTCTATCGCTCGAGGGCATCTTGATGCGGCAGACGGGGGCGCGGATGAAGGGCGAGGCGGTCAAGCGACTGACGGCCGAGCAGGTCGATGCGTTCGCGTTTGCACCCGATGTGGCGCTGGCGGTGGAGGCCAACCGCGCGGTCAGCCAAGCGTTGGGGCAACAAATCGAGGCATTGGAGAGACGCCTCAAGGAACGGGTGGGCTTGCGCCCGGAATATCGCCTGCTCAAGACCGTGCCGGGCATTGGCGAGACACTGGCGACCACGATCATGCTCGAGACCGGATCGATCAGTCGATTTGCGCAAGTCGGGAACTTCAGCTCCTACTGCCGCTGCGTGGACAGCTTGAGAGAGAGTAACGGCAAGAAGAAGGGTGAAGGCAACACCAGGAACGGGAACAAGTACCTCGCCTGGGCGTTTGTGGAGGCGGCGAACTTCGCCCTACGCTACTGTCCGCAGGCCAAGAGCTTTTATGATCGCAAGAAGAACAAGACGAACCGCGTCTTGGCGATCAAGGCTCTGGCGCACAAGCTGGCGCGGGCGTGCTACCACATGCTGCGCGAACAGAAACCCTTCAATGTGCACCTGTGTTTCGGGTAACGGTTTGGCCAAAGGCGGTGAGCCAGGAAAGCGGACTGGTGTGAAACTACTCGAATGATTTGGACGCCGCCCTTGCGCCATCTGCGGGAATGCAAAATGCTGAATCGCCCAAGCCCTGAGCCACCAAAGGACTGGCGTCGTCATCGTGGCGATAGCCATAGGGAATGCAAGCAACCCCTTGGACCCGGCTTGGTACCAACGTTTCTCTGGGGTGGCACACGCCACCAGGGCGGACGCAGCGCATCGCGGCACGCTTGAACCCGACGGGTGTCTGGTGCGATTTGGTTCGCAACCGACAGCGTGAGAAAACGGGCGCGGTTAGAGTCAGCAGGAATGAAGGTGGCTGAGGTTGTTGTTCGGTATCAACGCAAAATGTTTGCGACGTTCTTGTATTGCCCTTGACGATGGCCGGCTAATGGGTGTCTGCTTCTTGGCAATTTGGGCAGCGACGCTGACCGTCTGCACCTGAACAGAGACCAACCGATTCGGCCGACAATGATGGAGGAATTCAGATGTGTGATGTGTGTGGTGATACGCAGCACCAACCTCGAGTGTCGCGCCGGGATTTCCTAAGGACCGGCGCACTCGCAGCGCTCGTACCGTGGAGCATCGGCGTCGCCATCGCGGCCGACCCGCCAGCGCCAGGGGCACCGCCGCCACCGAACGCGATCGCGCCTGCGGACGCGTTGAAGCGGCTGATGGATGGCAACGCGCGCTATGCGGCCAACACGCTGAACGAGCGCGACTTCTCATCGGGCCGCGCCGCCCGTGTGCAGGGGCAGTATCCGTTCGCCCAGATCCTGAGCTGCGCCGACTCGCGCGTGTCGCCAGAGCTCGCGTTCGACCAGGGGCCTGGCGATCTCTTCGTTATGCGCGTCGCGGGCAACATCGTGAACCCAGATCTGCTGGCGTCCCTCGAATACGGCGCCCAGTTCCTGGGGGTGCCGCTTATCATGGTTCTAGGCCACACCGGATGCGGCGCGGTCGACGCTGCAATCAAAGTGCTGAAGACCAAGACCGTCCTTCCAGGCCATTTGCCGGAGCTCATCACCGCGATCAAACCGGCCGTCATCGTCGCCGAAAAGACGCAGACCGGCAACTTGCTGGACAACGCGGTCACCGAGAACGTGCGACGGCAGGTGGCTCGACTGAAGAGCTCGCCGCCGATCATCCAGAAACTTTACGTGGGCAAGAAGATCGACATCGTCGGCGGCGTGTATGATCTCGCCACCGGCAAGATTGCACTTGTCTAGACGCGCGGGTTGCCCGTGTCCGGGTGCCAATAACTACACGGCACCTCTTAGCCAAGAGGTTTCCGCCGTTGCGCGCAATGAGTCGACCGCAGTCACGAACGGGCCGATTGCCCATTTGCCAACCGGGATTGCGCCGGAAGAGTTCCAGACCTGTAGCGTTCAGGATTGTTGCAAATCGAGTCGGGACTAACATCGTTAGGCAATGGGAGGCAATCCATTGCTTGCAGTCCTTCGCGGCTCGGCGTAGGGTTAGTTCACGGGCCGCGGCGTTTCATTCCGTGCTTCCCGGCGCGGGACGAGGGGGCCGCTTGGGTTTCCTGCCTCGACGGAACGAGACTCGAACTCTCCCGGGCGCGCGCCCCCGAGGCGCGGCTCATGATGAAGCAACTATGCGGGAGGAACTCTATCGATGAAATTCACTACAGCGCGACCTTGAGGCCGGTAACGATAGACCGGTACACGTTGCGGTGCCGCAACGACATGAACCACAGTGATGTGGTGATCCTTAAAGCCCCACGATGATCGCGGGGCTTTCTATTTGTGACGCTGAATAATCGTCAAGACGTGTCCCACAGGTCTTACGTCGTCCCGCGTCTCATTGGGTTACACGCGATTGGCACTCTTCTTGCGGCCAAGGGGAGTATGAGTATCGAACCGGGCCAACCAATCGCTGCGGCAATCCAGTGGGCGCACGAGTGGCAGCGGTTGAGCTGGACCATGACAAACCAGGCGTTGGGGCACTACCTTCGCGGTTGCGCCAGCGTCGCCATGACGCGCACGCCACAGCAGGCGCTGGCGGCGCTGCACAAGACGCAGACGGACTTGCTCAGAAATTCGGCGGACACGTTCGCCGAGGTCGCCAGGCTCTTGCGCAAGCAGAACATCGAACACGCGCCCATACCCAAGAGGTCGGCTGCCAAGTCTTGAACGATAGGGTTTGACAGCGAGAACGGGTCGCGACGAACTTCGCAACAGCCCCTAACACGTTGGATTTCGCGCGGAGTGCGAGGTACGAAGTTCGACGACTTCGCTACGGCGTCGACACTCGAACCCGGCGCTCGAGTGGAGTCCGTTTGCGCGGCATTGCAAACCTGAGCGCCACGTACAATTCCAGGCGGACTTGAGCGCCGCGACACACTGAACGATGCGTAAACCGACATCCGCCCCAGTTCCGCAATCCCGCCTCGGCCGATTCGCCCGCATCGGCGTTGCGGCGGGAGAGCTCGCTGTAGGTGCGGCCGCGGAGGGGTTGAGAAGATTCGCGCGCGGCGAGAGCGCTGACCTTGGCAGCGCGCTGTTTTCCGCCTCCAATGCGCGCCGGCTCGCGACCCGGCTTGCCCGTCTGCGCGGCGCAGCCATGAAGATCGGGCAGCTCGTTTCTCTCCAGGGCGAAGACATCCTGCCACCGGAATTCGCACAGGCCTTGGCGGTGTTGCGCGCGCAAGCCACGCCGATGCCCACGCGACAGCTTCGAGGCGTGCTGGGTCGCGAGTACGGCAAAGGCTGGGAGCGACGCTTCTCCACATTTGACTACGAGCCCGTTGCGGCTGCTTCGATCGGGCAGGTGCATCGTGCGACTACGCCGGACGGTCGTGACCTCGCGCTGAAGATTCAATATCCGGGCGTGGCCCGTTCGATCGCCAGCGACATCGACAACGTCGCGGTGCTATTGCGGCTTTTCAATCTGCTGCCACTCGACCTCGACGTTGGGGGTATAGCGGCCGAAGCCAAACGCCAGCTCGCGCAGGAGGCCGATTACGTCAATGAGGCGCGTTTTCTGGAACGTTATGCGCGACTGGTTGCCGACGAGCCGGCACTGCTCGTTCCGCGCGTCCACTGGGACTTGACGACGCCTCGGGTCATGGCCATGGATTTCGTGGAGGGCGAGCCGCTCGACGTGCTCGAGGCCGCCCCGCAGGCGCGGCGTGACGCGGTCGGAGCACTTCTCGAGCGTCTGCTGTTCCGCGAGCTGTTCGAGTTCCGCGTCATGCAGACGGATCCCAACTTCGCGAACTACCTGTATCAACCGGCGAACGGGCGCGTGGCGCTTCTCGATTTCGGAGCGACCCAACGCTTCAGCGCGGCCTTCGTTGCGCAACTACGCGCGCGTCACCCGCGGCGTGATCGACGGTGATCGCACCGCGGTCGCCCGCGAGGCCATCCGGATTGGCTACGCAGCGGCCGATGACCCCTCGGAACGCGTGCAGGCGGTGATCGATGTCATCTTCCTCGTCTGCGAACCGCTGCGACACGCTGGCCGCTACCACTTTCCGACGTCGGACCTGCCTTCGCGCGTGCGCGCGCTCGGACTTGATCTCGCATTCCGGCGCGGGCTCCTGCGCGCGCCACCGCCCGCGACCATCTTTCTGCATCGCAAGCTCGTGGGTTCGTTTCTGCTGCTGGCCCGCATCGGGGCGCGCGTCGACGCCCGCGCGCTTGTGCTGCCATTCCTCCCGACACGATAAGACGCATACCTGGAGACTGAGGACACCATGATCCGCCGCGAACGACTCTTCGCCAGTGTGGTAGGCAGTTTCGTCCTGATCGGGATACGCATCAATTCGCTTTGGAAGGTCCGGAATTCGTAAGTGTCCTGTTATCGGCTTCAGTGGTTGACGTTGAGCACCGCGGAGAAGTGCAGCGACGACGCGCATCCACCGATCAGGCCCGTCAAGTGGCCTTCGATTCCTTGTCCCGTCGGGTGCAACGAATCGATGGTCACGGGGCCACTGGATGACGCGGGAGCCGTACAGTTGATTTGGCCTGGTAGCTGGTAGAGTCGGCCGAGGTGGGTCAGCGGCCCGGATACCGTGCAAACGATACCGCTGTGATTGGTGTCGACGAAGGTGAATACCAATGTCGCGGACTGGTCGCCCGCCTGCGTCACCGCGAGGCCATACCTGCCGCGGAAGGCGGGGTCGTTGTCAGTCGGATCGGTGCAGCCGCTGATAGCCCCGGACATCGACCCGGAGTAATTGCCCGACAGCACATAGGGCGTCAGCGTCTGACGCTGAATCGGCTTCGTCACAGTCCCGACCCCGTTCACCACATACGTGAGCGTGGCGTGATAAATGTCGGTTGGCTTGAACGATGCCGTCCCGGCTGGGTTGATGTTGTAGCCCTGCCAGGGGTTGGCATAGTAGGTGCCGGTGATCGCGAAGAGCGTTCCGGTGTAATTTCCAGTGCCGTCGTCGGTGAGTTGCGCGGTGTACCAGGTCGGCTTCCCGTCCGCTCCATAGATGAAGAAGGCCAGAAACTGCGTCGTGTCGCTCTGGACGAGGAAGGCGCCCCATCCGGGCTCGGCAGGATCATAGTAGACGTCGGTGTATTCGACGGCCTCGGCGCGGACTGCAGCGAAAAGAAGCACTACGATAAACACCAGTCGTTTGACCATGGCAGCCTCCCGTGCGGCGAAGATTTTGAGTATAGGACTGGTCAGGAAGTGGCCGCAAGGAGCAACGAGGGCGCTGCCAGACTTATTTCGCCATTCGATCGAGGCGCTCCGCGAAATGCGCGCTCCGACCGAGGTACTCTGCGCCGCCGTGGGACAGGTGTTCGCCGTCGCGGTAGATTGCGACCCCATCCGTGGTGGACGCGCAACTCTCGTCGTCGCAAAGGAGGTCCTCGAACCAGAAGACCTTGATGTAGTCGTCCTTCTCCATCTGCTCGAGGAAAGCGATCACATTCCTGTTGCGCTCCGCATACGCGCGCCTGTTGAACCGACAGGAGTCGAGTCGGCCGAGAACGGGCTTCCCGAGCGTAACCCGCTCGGCGCAATCGCCCATGTTGAAATCGGCCTGAGGAAGCGGTGCCACGAGCACCACCCTCTTCCCGGCCTTGCGTAGCGCATCGATCGTCCCTTTCATCCTGTCGATCGCAAACTGCAGCGACGGTCGCTGGTCGCCGTCGGGCGTCAGCAGCGAGTAATAGCTTCCGTCCGCGTATTGCAGGAAGGGACTCGACAGGACGACGACCTCGACCGACCTCTGCTTCTCGATATACGACAAGACCGATCGATTGAAGCTGATGCATTCCTTGGCCCAGCCCCGGTTGTAGTAGCTGGCCGCGCTCAGGAACGGTCCGACGTCGAGCAACGGTCCGCATACGCTGCGCGTCGCCTGGGCGAGCCTGATCCCCGGATCCGAGCCAATGAGCGCAGGAACCAGATGCATCGCATAGGAATCGCCCCAGACCACGAACCTGGGCTCGTTGGAGGTGACGCAGGCGGGTATGGGGGCGAAGTCCGTCACGAATTCACACTGCACGCCGAGGCCGTGGTTGATGCGCTTCGCGTAGGCGCTGTCACCGGTCTGAATGCGCATGTCGCCGACGCGTGCCCGCGACGATGAACGCCGCGGAAACGACCGCGCCCGCCGAAAAGATCGCCCTCCGGGAGAAGGAGTTCCTGCGCCGGAAGGGAACCTCGACGAAGCGCCAGGTCAGAAACGCCAACGGTAGCGACAGCGCCGCGAGCGCCGCATGACGTGCTTGTCGACGGTGTTGAGGGTCAGGATTCGGGCGAAGGCGTAGAGCGGCTGATGCCAGAGATAGGCACTGTAGGAAATCAAGCCGATGCCGACGATCCACTTCAGCGAAAGCAGCCGTGCGACCAGGGAGTTCCTGTTCGCGAAGCCGATCGATCAGACGCCGCGCCCAGCGCCGGCCGGCAAGCGCGTAGGCACTCGGAAACGGCATCGACTCGCTGCAGTAGAAGACCGAACCGACGATCAGAGCCAGCCCGAGTCCCGCGAGCAGGTCGTTCTGCCATTGCGACAGGCGCTGGTGAAGAGGCGTGTCGAACGACGCGAACGCGACGAGGCAGCCCAGCAGCAATTCCCATGCCCTGGTCGGAGCCAGGTAGAAATTGGCGACCGGATCCTGACGCGACCACCATTCGCTGAGACCGAATGACGCGATGGCAACGGCGGCGACAATCCACGCAAGACGCTTGCGGCCCAGACGCCAGCACAAGGACGACGACGATCGGGAACACGACGTAGTACTGCTCCTCGACGCCGAGGCTCCACGTGTGGAGAAGCGGCTTTTCCTCGGCGAGCGAATCGAAGTAGCCGCCGGTGTTTCGGAAATAGACGTTCGAGACGAAGGCCGAAACGGCGATGAGGCTTTGCGCGAAGCCTTTCACCTGGTCGGGCAGCATCCATAGCCAAGCCGGCACCACGCACGCCGCCATCACGAAGAACAGCGCCGGGAGAATGCGCCGCGCCCGCCGTTCGTAGAAGTCCCGCGAGGGTGAACGTTCGCGCGCTTCTTGTCGTTGAGGATCAGCGTGGTGATGAGGTAGCCGCTGATCACGAAGAACACGTCGACGCCGACGAAGCCGCCGCGGAATCCGGCGAGTCCCGCGTGAAACAGGATCACCGGAATGACGGCGAACGCCCTTAGTCCATCGATCTCGGGACGGTAATCGAAGCGCGCTGTCGCATGCTCATGGCGTTGCCTGCCCGCGGAAGCCGCGCCGGGGGCATGCGCCTTGATGGATGTCATTGATCTTGCATTGGCGGGCACCCGGCGCCGCGGCTTGCGGCACCCGCTGGCTTGCGCACCATGAACGGACGCTCGACCAAGAAATATGAGACCGTCGCCGCCAGCAAACTTGACGGAATGCCGATCCCGACCAGCCACCAGACGCGATCTCCTGTCACCTCGAACTTGTCGAGTAGTCTCATCGTCCAGATCAGAATCGGCACGTGCCAGAGATACAGGCTGTAGCTGATGAGGCCAACGAACAGCATCGGCGTGTTGGCAAACAGGGCGCGTGCAAGCGGGCCCGCCATGGCAGTGCCGAGCACCAGCGCACCGATGAAGGTCGCGATAACGCTGTGGCCCAAGTACAGCATCGCGTGGCCATTCCAATAAACAAGGTAAAAGTGGTCAACCAGTGCCATCATGACGACGATTCCCGACAGGCCAACGATAACCAGCCCATCCGAGATCCTTGGCGAAAAGGGTGGTGCGATACGGACGTAGACCCACGCCAGCAGCATGCCGATCGCGAAGTGATCAATCAGCCCCGGTAGCTGGAGGAGTATGTAGAATTTCGTGGGCTGTGACGCATCGGCGACGGTGGCGTACATCAGTGTCCGGTATGCGATCGCCGCGGCAACGAGGGAACACGAAAGCGTCAGCCAGGCGATGCGCTTTTGGGTGGAGAACAGGCCGGCAATTGCCGCGAACAACGGCAGCAGTAGGTAATAACCGAATTCCACCGGAAGCGTCCAATAGACGCCATTCAGCGCCGCCGCATAGTTCTGCCAGAAATTCTGCAGGAAGAACAGTTGCGTGGCGATCACGTTCCATGCCGGCAATGCAGATGCCCAATACAGCACCACGCAAAGAATCGCGATCTGCACCCAATATGCCGGTACGACTCGCTTGATTCGTCTTGTCAGATACGTGTCGATTCTTACCTCGCGACCCGTGTCCTCAATATGCCGAGCGAACGGGATCGCCAGCAGGAATCCTGAAAGCACGAAAAACACATTTGCCCCCATCCAACTACAGGTCAATAGCCAGTGATAGGTGATTTCCGTGTTCCTGATATTGAACGACAGCACTCGCGGCCCGGCCAGGCCGAATACGTGATGGGAAAGCACCATCAGTGCTGCCAGCGCACGTATGCCCGTTAGTCCCGCACTGAACTGGTCCGCACGGCTCGCAGACGCTGCCTCGTGTATTAGATAGTCGTGCCCACGCGACGGGGTTGTCACAGACGAGTGCTCCGAGGCCTGCTGGAGCTCACACGTACCGCGGGCCTCAATTCAGATCCGTGTCCTTGAAGTACTTCGTGCCGGAGACGGTCATCGTGGCGGAGAGCCCGGTCTCCGTGAGCTGGTAAAGGTAAACGCCAGGAGATACCGCAGCGGCGCCACTGAACATCGTGCCCTGACCGCCGGCCATCGCCGACAAGTTGGCCTGACCGCCGAATTCCCAGCCCTGATCGACAAAGTTGCGCAGTGCCCGCTCGGTTGTGAAGACGAAGATCAGGCGATTCTGGTTGACGCCGAATCCCAGCCCGCCCTGTACCTGCACCATCTTCATGAAGGTCTGGCGATGGGTGCGCTGGTTGACGACCATGCCCTTGCCGGTCGTGCCGCCGGCAAAGAAGAGCTTGAGACCGAATGTACTGAACACCCCGTAACCGGCGGCCCTCTCGATCGCACGCTGTGTACCGGGCGCGACCTCGTAGAGCGTGGATAACGCGTCCTGCGCCATCTCCCGCACCTGAAGCCTCGCCTGAATGATCTTGCCCTCGTTGGGCACGCCTTGGGGCAGGGCGTTCTCGACGTCCTTCAGCGGGTCCCACGAAAATATTTGCGCCGCAATGGGCGGCGAGGCGAGACACACGGTGGCTGCGAGTATTGCGAGGCGAGCGTTCATGTGAATTCCTTTCGAGTGCGGTGAAGCAATGGGCGATCCCCAGATTGATCGAAGCGAAAAAAGCGGGCGACCGTTTCCGACCGCCCGCTTACCGAAGTTTACCCGAATGATTAGCCTATTTGCGCCGAACTCTCTATTGCCAGGGTCTTGCGGACGTTCCCTTATAATACGGCGCCGATGGCCAAATTCATCGCAGGCATGCGCAACGCTGGCCTTCAGTAGGCGAAAGCAAGGAGCAAAGAGATCGTGATGAGATGCATGCTGAACTTCGCCAAGATTGTTGCCGTGCTCGCCATGCTGGAACTCGTCGCGGCCTGCGCCAGTACGGCGCCTACCGTGCAGATCCAAGGCCTGCTCTCGGCCGCCGGTTTCAAGACCGTTGTAGCCAGCACCGACAGGCAACTGCAGCAGCTACCGACGCTTCCGGCGGGCCAGGTGACCGTGGTGACGCAAACCGGCAAGAACTGGTTTGTGTATCCGGATCTCGCAAAGAACCGTGTCTATGTCGGTACACAGAAGGAGTATCAGGCGTACCTCAAATTGCGAGCGCAGAACGGTCTGCCGGACGTGGACCCTCAAGCGTCATATTTCAGGCAGGATGCGGCGATGACCGCGGCGACCGCGCGCTACGCGCCCGTACTGCCGTGGGAAGGGTGGCCAGCATTTGAAAAATTGGACTGGCAATGACGGGCAACCTCGTTCACGAGTCCGGCGCGGGTTTCACCCTCGTCATCCGTTTAAGAACGTTCCGCAGCTGAGTCACCGATGGGCTTTCCGCCACTCCCATGGCGGCACGGGCTCTTGATCCTGCCACAGACCGCGCCGCTGTTTCCTGGCCTCGGCCTCGATCTGGTAGAGCGTAGCGTCGCCGGCGTGCGGGCGAATCGCCCATGCCATGCCCTCTCGCACCAGCTCCGCATTCACGTCGAGGTCGCCGCGATAGATTCTGCCGAGCGTCCGCTCGTATCGGTCGTGGCCGCGTTCGACCACCCGCACGATCCGGCCCTTCACCAGAGCCTCCAGCGCCTGCTTTGATCTGTTGCCGAAGGGCTGCGCCTTTTCTGGCGCATCGATGTCGACAAGGCGCACCTTCACCTGTTCCCGACCTCTCAGTACGCTGATGCTGTCGCCATCAGCGACCCACACCACCTTGCCGGCGAAGTCCGCCCGCGCCGAGAACGAAATAGCGAGCGCGAGGCTGGCTATTGCCGTGCGCATCAGAGGCTTTATAAAAATCCTTTCAACTGTGGTTCTCGCTCAACCCACCAGCAATGCCTTGCTGGCGAGCATCTGCAGAGCGTCGTCGAGATCGGGCGCGTCCGGACCGGCCCTGCGAAGGGGCCGCCGAGAGCCGCGCATGAGTTCTTCGCGTGTCCTCGTCCCGTCGAGCAACGCGAGCAACTTTCGACCGAGGGGATCCTGATACCGGAGCGCCTCGTGATAGAGACTTGGAATGATCTCGTGCTCGCGATTGAGCCAGCGCGCTGCGGCGAATGCCTGCGGGACGCTCGCCTGGAACGGCGGCGACGGCGACGGGTGCGGTGCGCAGGTCCACAAGTCCGGCGGCATAGAGTTCGGTCACGAGCAGTTCGGTCGGCCGCGGCGCGCTGCCGTCGGCCGCCACCGACGCATTTCGCGCACGCCATCGGCCAAGCTCCGCGACGGGGACGGAATGTGGCCAGCGCGCAAGCAGGAATTGCTCTGACGGCGCCGAAATCCGCATCCGGTTCGGGTGCCGGCGTGTTACTCGCGGCCGCTCGCCGCACGTCTAGCGACGGCAGCACGTGCAATCCCAGCACTCGCGGCGGTTGCACGACGAATCGCGACGATGCATTGGCGTGGCACAGCAACGACTCGCGGAAGTGGCGAAAATGGATGAAGTCGAGATACTGCTCGCGCGCAAGGCGATCGAGCCGCCCCAGCGCCTGTCTGACCTGCGGTGCCAAGCCCGCCGCCCATCATCGTACTCAAGCTGGGCTTCCGCGAGAAAGGTCAGTCCCGCGCGCGCCGCGTCCGCCATGAATTCGTGGAAATACACGGCATCGTTGGGCTCGCTCAGGTCGTCGTGCGCCAATGCGGCGTCGGAGCCCTGCGGCGGCATTGCGAACTTCCGCGCGCATGGCCTGCTGGGTCGCGTTCTCATCGCCGACGGGTGTCGCCACGAGATTGAGGAGCGCACGCGCGGCGGCAACCTTGGCGGGCATGTCGGCGATATCTCGCGTGTGGTACTTGAGCATTTCCCACACGACGCGGCGCATGTGGCATCCGGGCAGCGCGTTGTAGCTCACGAAGGCCACGCCGTTCGGCGCCAGATGGCGCGCGATCAGCGGCATCACGTGCGCGCGAACTTCCGCCGGGATCCACGAGTAGAGGCCGTGCGCGATGATGTAGTCGAAGCTGCCGAGATCCGCGGGAAGTCGGCGCAGGTCGAGCTCGAGCAGGCGGATGTTGGTGAGCCCGAGATCGCGCACCATGCTCTGGGCGCGGGCGATCGGCCGCGCCGCGAAATCGAAACCCACGAAGGTCGCGTTCGGCAACGTCGCCGCAATGGGTACCAGGTTCGACCCGTCGCCGCACGCCAACTCGAGGACACGGCAGGTCGCGATCGGCGCGACGTCGAGCCCGAGCAGCGTGCCTATCGTCGCGAGGCGGTCGGGATGGCGCGCCGGATCCGGGAAACTCGTGTAGGGGACGTCGTTGTAGCTCTTGACGAGGGCGTCGTTCCCGGGCTCGAACGCGGTGGTCGGAGTGTCGGACAAATGGACTCTCGGAAGGTGACGCCGCGTCCGCTGCAGGGCCTGCGGCAGGCAGCAATTGTATCGTGCGCCCGGCCGCCCGACGGACAACCGACGGACGCCGCGCCAAGAAGTGGGTAGGCGTTCGCGGGTGCGATTTGCGGAAGTCTAAAGCCCGTAGAGCGCGCCGTATTTCTCGTTGAGATAGCTTATGTAGGGGACGATCGACAATGCTTCGCCCGTCGCCTTTTCCATGAGCTCGGGCGGCGTGAACTTGCGGCCGTGCCGATAGACGCGCCCCGTGAGCCATGCGCGGAGCGCGTCGAACTCGCCGCGTCCGATCTGACCGTCGAGATCGGGAAGCTCGCGCCGGGCGGCGGCGAAGAACTGCGCACTCATGATGTTGCCGAGCGTGTAGCTCTGGAACGCGCCGCCGACGACACCTCCGTACCAATGGACGTCCTGCAGCGCGCCATCGCGATCGTCGATGGGCGCGACGCCCAGGTCGGCGTGCAAGCGCGCGCGCCACGCTTCGGGCAAGTCGGCGACGGCGAGCGTGCCCTCCAGCATCGCGAGCTCGAGGTCGAAGCGCAGCATCACGTGCAGGTTGTAGGTGACCTCGTCGGCATCGGTCCGGATGAGCGATGCCCGCACCTTGTTGATCGCCCGATAGAACGTGTCGATATCGACGCCGTCGAGCGCACCCGGGAACGCAGCCTTGAGGGGAGCGTACCAGTGGCGCCAGAACGGCAGACTGCGTCCGACCAGGTTTTCCCACAGACGCGACTGGCTCTCGTGCACGCCGGAACTCGCGCCGGTGTAGAGCGGGGTCCCGTCGAGCGCATTGTCGACGCCTTGCTCGTAGATCGCGTGACCGGCCTCGTGCAAGGTCGAGAACAGCCCGTCGGACAGCTCGTCGCTGCGGTAGCGAGTGGTGATCCGCACGTCGCCACGGCCGAGCTTGGTCATGAACGGGTGTGAAGTCTTGTCCTGGCGGCCGCGCGCGAAGTCGTAGCCGAACGCCCGAATCACTTTTTCACCGAACACCTGTTGCGCACGCTCCGGATAATCGCCCGCGAGGCAGCGGTCGTCGGGTGCGGGGCGGGCATGAATGGCTTCGATCAGCGGCACGAGCCCGGCACGGAGTTCCGCGAAGAGCGCGCGCACGGCCGCCACCGTCATGCCGTCTTCCGCCCGATCGATGAGCGCGTCGTAGGGATGGGAAAAGCCCGGGTAGAACCCCGCGAGCTCCCGGCTCAGCTCGACAGTCGTCTCGAGTAGCGGACGCACGGCGGCGAAGTCGTTGGCCGGCCGGGCGCGTTCCCAGGCGTGGTAACTCGCCGCCGAGTGCTCGCTCAGCCGATGCACGAATCGATTCGGCACGCAGGTCGCCCGTTCGTAGTCGCGTCGCGTCACGCGGATCAGCGCCGCCGCATCCGAATCGTCGCCTTGCGCCTCGGCCCAAGGCGCGAGCGCGTCGAGGAGCCCACCGATTTCCGGATCGGTCATCCGCTCGTGGGCGAGGCCGCTCAGCAGCGCGAGTTGCCGGCCCCGCGCTTCCGCTCCGCCCTGCGGCATGTAAGTGGCCTGGTCCCAAGCGAGAACCTGCTCGGCGCGATGCAGATCGTCGATGGCCCGCAGGCGTTGTTTCAGGTCGCCGAGCTTGGCGTCAATCGTCATCGGGATAGCGCAACGGCCCGATCCGGGTGGCCGGCGGTATTTTGCATGGAGCGAGTTTAGCCGGTCGCCGACGGGAGATCGCGGCGGGAGCTGGCGTTGGGCTCAGTGCTTGATGAAGGGCGCGGCATCGCCCACGTGCTTCTTCTGCTGCTTGATCGTCTTCTTCTCCTTCGGTGTGTGCTGCGGTTTCTTCTTGGTTTCCTTCGGGGGCTGATGGGACATCGTTCGCTCCTGTGAAACGCCGAGACCGTGGCGTCCCGACAATATAGGCCAAAGTCTCTCGATGCGCAGGTCCCTGCTACCGCGTCGACCAGGCTTTGGACTCAATCCGTCTTCGCTGTGTGCGGCAGCAGATCCGCGTAGATTCCCGGCGTGGAATCGGCAATCGGTACGGCACCGACGGTCTTCGCATAGAACTCGGCCGGTCCGACGCCACCGATTATCGCGTATGCATACCCTTGCGCGCGTTGCGCATGAAGCGCAGCGAGCAGCAGTGCGCGCCCAATCCCGCGCCCGCGCTCGATGGGGGCGACGCCTTCGGGTCCAAAGAAGTTGCGGCACGTGACGTCATGGCAGGCGAAGCCCAGCATCGCGTCTTCGCGGATGGCGATGAAGCAGGTTGCGGGAACCTGCTCGAACGCCGTCTCCACCTCGGCCGCGGACCGGGCAAAGTGTGCTCGCACCCAGGCGAGTACCGGATGTTTCTCGGGGGCGAGCGCGCGACGCACGGTCACGCCTTGGCGTGCGATGGCCGCCAGGGCCTCCTCGAGGCCCGGCAGGTCGTAGAGCCTGACCAGCATGTCGTGCATCGTGCCCGGGCGCCTGGTCAACACGCGACAAAAAAGCCCGCGCCAGGCGGGCTTTCTTGCGTGGTGGGCGGAGCCTAGTTGGTGGACACCGACACGAGCTTCGCGACGGGGGCGGGCTCCTTCATCTTGCCGACCTCCGGCTTCACCGTCGTTGGGGCGGGCGCCTTCACCACCCTGGGTGCCGGCACCTTGGTCGCCGCGGGAGCCGGCGCCAGGGCCAGTTGCGCGGGCGGAGCCGCCGAGGCCGACGTCGAGGCGTCGTATTCGCACGCCGAGCCGATGGCCGGAGCAAGGCCGAACAGGGCCAACGCCGTCGCCGTCGATACTATCTTCAGGGCTATCTTCATGGCCGCCTCCTCGTCGAATGGACCAAATAACAAATCTGCGCGTTTTGTATAGGCTTGTCAACCGGAGGAGGGGACCAGAGGAGGGGACATGTCGCGTAACGCCGATGCCGTGAGAGCGGTGTACGAATCGTTTGCCACGCACCCGTTCGCACAGGCCACCCGAGCCTAGCCTGTTAGCCCCCGCCTCGCTGCGTGATCTCCGCTAGTCGTCGCCGGAACTTTCCGCTGGATCGCCAATGAGACTTATTCTCATCACACTTGCGTGTGAGAATTATTCTTGTTACCATTTGGCCAACGACGAGCCCTGAATTGTCTTCTCTTCCAAGGACGCCCAAGATGAAACGCTCCACGGTCACCGCCGCACTGTTCGTGGCATGTGCAATGCCGCTCGCCGTTCAGGCGCAGGAGCCTGTGCTCAACCTCTACACCGCGCGCCACTACAGCACCGACGAGGCGCTGTACACCAACTTCACCAAGCAGACGGGGATCAAGGTGAACCGCATCGAAGGCGGCGAGGACGCGCTGTTCGAGCGGATCAAGGCGGAGGGCGCTAACTCCCCTGCCGACGTGTTCCTGACCGTGGACGTGGGCCGCATCTGGCGCGCCGAGCAGGCCGGGATCTTTGCGCCGGTAAAGTCGAAGGTGCTGGAGTCGCGCATCCCCGCCTCGTATCGCGATCCCGAAGGCGAGTGGTTCGGCTTTTCCGCGCGCGCCCGCTTGATCGCCTACAACAAGACGCTGGTGAAGCCGGGCGAGATCCGCAACTACGAAGATCTGGCCGACCCGAAGTGGAAAGGCAAGATATGTGTGCGGTCCAGCAGTCATCCGTACCAGCTGTCGCTGATGGCGGGCATGGTCGCCCACCTGGGCGAAGCGAAGGCCGAGGAATGGATCAAGGGCCTCGCTTCCAACCTGGCGCGCGACCCGAAGGGTGGCGACACCGATCAGCTGAAAGCGGTAGCGGCTGGCGAATGCGCGATCGCGCTGTCGAACCAGTACTACGTCGTGCGCCTGATGCGCTCGGATAAGCCCGAGGACCGCAAGGTGATCGAGGCGCTCGCGTTTGTGTGGCCGAACCAGGATGATCGCGGCGTATCGATGAACATCTCCGGCGGCGGCATGCTGAAGAACGCGCCGCACAAGGACGCGGCGGTGAAGTTCCTCGAGTATCTGGCGAGCGACGATGCGCAGGCGCTACTTCGCCGACGGCAACAACGAGTGGCCGGTCGTACCCACGGTGAAGGTCAACAACGCCGCCTTGGAGGCGCTCGGGGAGTTCAAGGCCGACACGGTGAGCGTCGCCGAGCTCGGCAAGAACCAGCCGGTCGCACAGAAGATGGCGGACCGCGTCGGATACAAGTAGGCTCTATGCGTCAGCGGCGTCGCGTCTTCGCAATCTGGCGCGACAGCCAGACCAGCGGAATCAATCCCACCACAACGATCACCAGCGACGGCACGGCGGCTTCGGCAAGCCGCTCGTCCTTGGTGAGGTTGTAGGCCTCCACTGCCAGCGTGTCGAAGTTGAACGGCCGCATCGCGAACGTTGCCGGAAGCTCCTTCATCACATCCACGAACACCAGCAGCGCCGCCGTGGTCAGGCTCGTTGCAAGGATCGGTGCATGCACGCGCGCCAGCGTCGCCGTGGGCGAAAGGCCGAGGCTGCGCGCCGCCTCCTCCATCGATGGCGTGACCTTGGCAAGCCCCGCGTCGACGGTCTGCAGCGCGACCGCGAGAAAGCGCACGAGGTACGCGTAGACCAGCGCCGCGACCGATCCGGTCAGTAGCAAGCCGACCTTCGTTCCGAATTGCACCGCAACCCAGTTTGCGAACGCGTTGTCGAGCTTCCCCAGCGGCACGAGGATTCCCACCGCAATGACCGCGCCCGGAATCGCGTAGCCGAGCGAGGCGATGCGGTTTGCGCCGTTGACGACATCGCGCCGTGTGAGTCGCGCCGCGTAGGCCAGCAGCGTTGCGATCGCAACGGCGGCGACCGCTGTCATGCCGGCGACGGTGAAGCTGTTGACCGCGAGCGACCACGTACGGGATGTCCAGCGCGCTTCCGGATCGGCAAGAGTGAGCCGCGCGAGGATGCCACCCGGGAGCAGGAAACCGAGCAGGATCGGTGCCGCACATGCACACCACGCGGCGAGCGCCGTGCGCGCCATGCAGAGGGATGCGTTGCGCCGCCTTTCGCGACGAGGTGTTGTGGTAGCGCGCGCGGCTGCGGCTCCAGCGCTCGACCGCAACGACGATGGCAACGAACGCGAGCAAGCACGTCGCGAGTTGTCCTGCCGCTACCGCGTCGCCGAGCGACAGCCACGCGCGATAGATGCCGGTGGTGAAGGTCTGCACGGCGAAATACGAGACAGTGCCAAAGTCCGCAAGCGTCTCCATGAGGGCGAGCGCCGTCCCCGCGGCGATCGCCGGTCGCGCCAGCGGCAACATGACGCGGAAGAAGATGCCCCACGCGCCGTAGCCTGCGAGGCGCCCGGCCTCGACTCCGCTTCGCGACTGCACGAGGAACGCCGCGCGGGCGAGCAGGTACACGTAGGGATAGAGCGCGAACGAAAACATCGCAGCAGCGCCGTAGAGCGATCGGATTTCCGGAAACCAGTATTCGCGCGCCTTCCATCCAGTCATCTCGCGCAGAGCGGTCTGCACCGGGCCGGCGAACTGCAGCCAATCGGTGTAGGCGTAGGCCATCACATAAGCCGGCATCGCGAGCGGCAGGATCAACGCCCATTCGAAGACCGCGCTACCCGGAAAGCGGTATGTCGTCACCAGCCACGCCGAGATCATGCCCATCGACACGACCCCGAAGGTCACGCCGGATAGCAGCAACAGCGTGTCGAGGATATAGCCGGGCAGCACCGTCTGCACAAGATGCGTCCAGGAGGATTCGCCGACGGCGAAGACGTTGCTCACCACTGCCGCGATCGGAACGACCACGAGCGCGGCAACGACGATTGCCGCGACGCCAAGCAGCCCGAGTGGCCGCCGTGCCGGTGCGTAGCGCGACCCTGGCGCGGTTGTGGCAGCATCGTTCATCGGAGCATTCTAACAATAATGATTCTTGTTCTGCGCAACGCGTTACGGCCTATAATCGATTCGTCATGTCGGCGCATCCACCCACGTTGCTCGACCTCGATGCCGTGCATCAGGCCTACGGCGAACACGAAGTCGTCCGCGGTATGTCGATGCGCCTCGCGCGCGGTGCGATCGGCTGTCTCTTGGGTCCGTCGGGCTGCGGAAAGACTACCGTCCTTCGTTGCATCGCCGGTTTCGAGCCTGTGGCCGCAGGGACGATACGCATCGCCGGGAAGCTGGTGTCCGGGCCCGGAGTAATGGTGCCGCCGGAGAACCGCCGCATCGGCATGGTGTTCCAGGACTACGCGCTATTCCCGCACCTGAACGTAGGCGACAACGTCGCGTTTGGACTGCATGGCATGCCGCGTGCCGATCGTTTGCGGCGTGCCGCCGAGTGCGTCGATGCCGTCGGCCTCGGGGGCAAGGGGCAGAAGTACCCGCATGAGCTCTCGGGCGGCCAGCAGCAACGTGTCGCGCTCGCCCGCGCGCTCGCGCCGCAGCCGGACCTTCTGCTGCTCGACGAGCCGTTCTCGAATCTCGACGTCGAGTTGCGCGAGCGCCTCTCCCTCGAAGTGCGCGACATCATCAAGCGCACCGATACAACCGCCGTCATCGTTACGCATGACCAGCAAGAGGCGTTTGCCATTGCCGACGAGATTGGGGTCATGCACGGCGGCGCGATCCAGCAGTGGAACACTGCCTACGAGCTGTATCACCGCCCCGCGAACCGCTTCGTCGCCGACTTCGTCGGTCAGGGCGTGTTCTTGCCGGGTAACGTAATGTCATCGAAGCAGGTCCGCATCGAGCTGGGAATGCTCAACGGCAGCGTCCCGCACGCCTGCGAGCCAGGCTGCGACGCGTGCGGCAAAGGGTGCAGCGTGGACGTCCTGTTGCGCCCGGACGATGTCATTCATGACGACGCGAGCAGCATGAAGGCGGAGGTGCTGCACAAGGCGTTCCGCGGCGCGGAGATCCTCTACACGCTCAGGCTCGACAGTGGGCGCAAAGTGCTTGCGCTGGTGCCGAGCCATCACAATCACGCACTCGGCGAAAAGATCGGCATCCGGCTCGACGTGGATCACGTCGTGGCGTTTGCCCCACAGGGGTAACGCCGCAGCGGCGGGTCTGCGCTGGGCCCTAGCGGATTGGCAGTACGTGTTGCAATGGTGCCGGCCCGACGAGGCCTTTGCACGCGGATAGAACCCATCTCGACCGGAGACGCAGATGATGCGCTACGCATTGGCATTGTTGCTTGCAATTTTCGTTACAGCCTGTACCGAACTGGAGGTAAGGCGATTTGATGGAGGCACCATAGAAGGGATTCCCTATCTCCTTCCGAGTAAGTCCTTTGTCGTTTCCATTCAGTACACCTTGGAGGAGTGCTCGCTGGACGCGTCGGTGACTCCGCCAAGCTTCAAGTTCGTCGTCGGAAAGACGATCTCCGTCGTCCCGGCAATCGAACCGGATGTGACGGAAAAGTACGTCGTCCCATACTCCTCGCTGCACCACTGGACAAAGGATACCGACATAACAATCGAGAACTACGACAATCTGACGCTGAAGAGCGTAAACGCGACGGTTACCGACAAGACCGGCGAAACGATCAATGCGCTGATCGGCACGACCTTGCGCGTCGCATCGCTTGCCGGCGGAGTCAGGCTGTCTGCCGCGAACAGCAGGAACGCCGGTCCGATGCGAGGAACGTACTGTGGCAACGAAGCGATCCGGGCGCTCGACGAAGCCGCGCTCCTCCGGGCCGCCATCGCCGCGAAACATCCGGTTTCCGGTGTTCGCGATCCGGTTTCAGCCCTCGAGGCCGTAAAGGCGCAGCTCACTTACAAGCAGGTTGTCTTCTGGACCCCGGCCAAGCCACCCAAAGGGACATCGGCGACCCGTTTCGAGCACACCATCTATCCGGACAGCCTGGTGGATAGCCAAAGGTGGATCACTCGCGACGGCGTCGCCTACTTGACCTCGAATCCCAACGCCCCCGCAGACGGCAAGCTGCGCGAGTTTTCCACACAGATTGCCCTCGATCTCAACGAGCCCTCGGTCGGCGACGACGAGCGGATCGACAGGGTCGGTGGCTTCGTGTTGCGGCTGCCAATCCTGGGATTGTTGCGCATACGTGAAGCTAGCTGTCCCGTTTCACGCTCGGGTGACGCAAACAGCGTCGTACTTGCCGCCGAACACGCGGTTCCGCAACTTGGTCAATACGTCGTCATTCCGATGCGAAACGGGATCTTCGAGAATCAGACTCTCGTCGTCAATGTTTCCGCCGAGGGAGTTCTCACCAAGGTCGGCCTTAAGGCAGACGCCGCGGCACTCGCGGCCGTCAACTCGCTCAACACCGATCTCGACGCGATTGCCAAGGCAAAGGATGCGCGCGACAGGGCAAAGGCCGATGCCGTGCAATCCGCGTTGAGCAAGCCGAAGACCGATGCCCGGGAGACCAAGGATACGAACAACGCTATCGCGGATTGCCTGAAGGCACAGGCTGCGGTTGTCGCGGCTGGCGGCACGCCCACGGGGACCTGCCAGTGAATTCCAAGGCGCAGTTCGAAGGCGACTCAATGATTCAGCGCCGGATGGCGGTCGGGATCGTCGGTTCGATCCAGGCCGACAACGCCTGCGCCATTTCGGCCCTGATTTCCGAATCCTTGCGTCCTGTGCGCGCGGGGACGTGAAACGAATGATCGGCATCAGCAAAGAGCCTGAGTGTGGCGCGTGCGCCGAGCTGTTCGGTGACCCGTTTCACGAGCCCCAAATCCGCAAGCTCGTCGCGAGTTCCTTGCAGGAACAGCATCGGCACTTGCACCGACAGGAGATGCGCTGCGCGTTCGTCCGACGGCTGGCCGGCGGGATGCAGCGGGAAACCGAGGAACACCAGGCCGCGGACTGCCGGACAGCGGCGATATGGCTTGCGCCTGCGAAGTCATGCGGCCGCCGAAGGACTTGCCGCCTGCGAACAGGGGAAGCTCGGGTAGCAGCCGCGATGCTTGAGCCACTGCGGCGCGAACGGTGGCGTGAGCGAGTTTGGGAGTATCCGGACGCTTCGAACCCCGCTCCATATAGGGAAACTGATAGCGAAGCGTGGCGATGCCGTGCCCGGCGAGATCGCTCGCGATGCCCGCCATGAACGGATGTGCCATGCCCGCGCCCGCACCGTGCGCCATCACGTAGCAGGCGCGCGCCGCCTGCGGTGTTTGCAATAATCCGGTGACGCACTGCGTGTCGTCGACGGCTATCGTCACGGGCTGAGGGGTCGTGCTCAATCGCGTGTGCTCGATTCGTTCGGTTGCGCGCAGGCGTTCGAGGCCTCGGTTGAGATCCATTCAAGAGGACCCGAACCGCATCAGCGTCTGCGCGTACGCGGGCGCCGTCGGCTCGTGCATGAAATACACGTGGATTGCGCGCCACGACGTGGCCTCGAGCCTTCGCGCCCAACGCTGGAGATCGTCATCCGAGTACGTTTCGAGTCGAAGCCGCACATAGCCCCAGGGCGCCGTCTCCACCACGGGCGGCGGCGCGTTGTCTTCGCGCTCGGAAAGGCACAGCGCTGCCCCGGCACCCTTGAGTTCGTCGTAGACATCGTCGGCGAACCAGCTGTCGTGGCGAAATTCGAACGCGGCGCGATGGTCGTCCGGGAGCAGGCGGAGAAACTCCGTGAGGCGCGGCACGTCCTTCTTCAGGTTTGGCGGCAGCTGGAATAGCACCGGACCGCGCTTCGCGCCGAAGTGCGGCAAGGTTCCGGTAGAGAAAACCCAAGGGCTCGGCGGCCGTTTCCGCCTTGATCCGCGCTAAGTGAGTGATCCGACGCGACGCCTTGATCGCGAACCGGAAGTGATCGGGCGTCGATCCGGCCCAGGTCTCGAGCGACAGCGGTTTTCGGCATCCGGTAGAACGTGTTGTTGATCTCGACCGTCGGCAGACGCTCCGAATACCAGGCCAGCATGACCTCCGGCTTGATGTTCCCCGGATAGAAGCTTCCCTTCCATTCCTTGAAGGAATAGCCGCTCGCACCGGCGAGGAGCCTCGAAGTTGTCATGTTTGCGTCCCTCGTTCCAAACGGTCTCCTTGGACGGATACCGCCCGATGTTACGCCGCGTATCGCCCGGCTCGCCGCTCGCGTCGCTAGAATCCAGTATGGCGAAAAGCAGCCTGACCGAATACTCGGCCAAGCGGACCTTCACGGTCACGCCCGAGCCGCCGCCGGCTGTGCCTGCGACTGGGAGTGGACCTCTGCTGTTCGTCGTCCAGCAGCATTCCGCCCGGAGACTGCACTACGACTTCCGGCTCGAATGCGATGGCGTCCTCAAGTCCTGGGCGGTTCCCAAGGGTCCGGCGCTCGATCCCGACGAAAAGCGCCTTGCCGTGCAGACCGAGGATCATCCGTACGACTATGCCTCGTTCGAAGGCGTGATTCCACCCGGACAATACGGTGCGGGCGAGGTGATCGTCTGGGATTGCGGCGTCTATTCGCCCGACGAAGGAGGTGCGACCTGGTTCCATGAGCGCGGGGAGGCGGAGCGCGAGGTGAGGGAAGGCCTCACCAAAGGCAAGCTGAGCTTCCTGTTGCGTGGCGAGAAGCTCAAAGGCTCCTTCGCGCTGGTGCGCACCAAGGAGGCCCGGCAGTGGTTGCTGATCAAGCACAAGGACCGATTTGCGGCGCCCGTCGACGTCACGGCGCAGAACCGCTCGGTCCTCTCCGGCGTGGCGGTCGAGGATCTCAAGGTCGTGCCGGCGCACCGAATTCCCGCCACGCAGCTCGTGCCGTCGGGCAAGGTCGAGCCGATGCCCGTCACTCTCGCGCCGATGCTCGCCGAAGCGGGCGACGCCCCTTTCAATCGCCCCGACTGGATGTGGGAGCCCAAGCTCGACGGCTACCGGGTGCTCGCATTCATCGACGCCCAAGGGGTCAAGCTCCGCTCGCGACGAGGACTCGAGCTCGCCCCCAAGTTCCCACGGCTCGCTGCGGAGCTCGCCAAGCAGGCCGTGAGCGGCATGATCCTGGACGGCGAGCTCGTGGCGTTCGATGCCAGCGGCAAGCCATCCTTCGCTGCGCTCCAAGATCGTGCGCAGCTCAATACCGAGCGGGAGATCGCGGCCGCCGACCAGAGCGTGCCGGTGGTCTTCTATTGCTTCGACCTGCCGCATTTCGCGGGAATCGATCTCACCAAATCGCCTTACAGCGATCGGCGGCGCTATCTTGCCCAATGCCTGCTGCCTTCCCCTCGGGTGCAACTCGTGCATGCGGCGGATGACGGAGTTGCCTTGCAGGCTGCGGCGCTCGCAAGCGGCTTCGAGGGTGTGGTCGCCAAGCGCAAGGAAAGCCGGTACGAGACCGGCCGACGCTCGGCGTCATGGGTGAAGGTCAAGCCGACGCACAGCGCGGATTTCGTCGTCGGCGGGTATACCCGGGGAAAGGGCTCGCGCGCTGCGCTCGGCGCCCTCCTTGTCGGCTATTGGGACAAGGCCAGGTTGCGCTACGCCTCGCACGTCGGGTCCGGCTTCGACGAGCGCACGCTGGCCCAGGTCAAGAAGCGGTTGGAGCCGCTGAAAAGAAGCACCTGCCCCTTTGCCGAAATGCCGGAGCTCAATGGCCCGACCACGTGGGTCGAGCCAAGGATCGTCGCCGAAGTGAGCTTCCAGAGCTGGACCGAGGATGGCGCCCTGCGCGCGCCCGTCTTCCTGCGACTGCGCGATGACGTCGATCCGGAGGCGGTGCGCCGCTTCGACCGCGGCCGAACACCGGAAGCAACCCCGGCCGCCGGTGGTCCGATCGGCGAAATCGTCGCCCAGCTCGAAAACTCGAAACCCACTTTCACGGTCGCGGTGGGACGCCATCGGATCCGGCTGACGAACCTCGATCGGGTCTACTGGCCTGCGGATCCGGCGCTGAAGCAATCGGCGCTGACCAAACGCGACTTGCTGCGCTACTTCGCGCAGGTTTCGCCCTACATCCTGCCGCACCTTGCCGATCGCCCCCTGACGATGATCCGGATGCCCGAGGGGATCCGCGGGCAGCGCTTCTTCCAGAAGCACTGGGAACAGGAGCGGCCCGAGTTCGTCGACTCCATCGCCGTGTTCTCGGGCCACAAGGACGAGCGGCACGAGTACCTGCTGTGCAACAACCTCGCGACGCTCTTGTGGCTTGCGCAGTCCGGGACGCTCGAATTCCACGTCTGGCATTCGCGCGCGAAACCCGGGCCCGACGCCCGCTCGAAGGGCACCGACTACGCGGCTTCGCTCGAGTCTCTGGAGGCCTCGGTGCTCAATTATCCCGACTACGTGTTGTTCGACATCGATCCGTACATCTATTCCGGCAACGAAAAGCCCGGCGCGGAACCCGAGCTCAACACGGTCGCTTTCGAGAAGGGGAAGGAAGTTGCATTCTGGCTGCGCGAGCTCCTGCAGGGCATGTCGCTCGAGTCCATCGTCAAGACTTCGGGCAAGACCGGCCTGCACGTTTTCGTGCCGATCCGGCGGACGCTCGATTTCGACGCGACGCGGCACGTTTCGGAGCTGGTCGGCCGGCACCTGATGCGCCTGCATCCGAAGGACATCACCCTGGAGTGGGGCGTCCCCAAGCGGACCGGCAAGATCTTCATGGATTACAACATGAACGTCCGCGGCAAGACCCTGAATGTCGCTTATTCGCCACGCGGGGAGCCCGGCGGACCTGTTTCGATGCCCCTGACGTGGGAAGAGCTTGCCAACGCACACCCTCTAGACTTTAGAATCACGAACGTCCCGCAGCGGCTGGCGCAGGCCGGCGACCACTGGAAGGACGCGCTGGAACGCAAGCAGAGCCTCGAGAAGGCGCTCGAACGCGCCAAGGCCTGAACCAAGTGGCCGCTCGGCCGCCCGAAGAGCACTCTGCGCCCTCGGGGGCAGCGAACACAAGGCCGAAGGCCGGAGGACAGCCGAAGGCTGGTCCCGCGAAGCGGGATGCGGCTAAGGCGCACAAAGTGAGCGTGGGGGTCCACCAAGGAGGCAGATGATGGCTGCACGATCGATTGCGAGTTTGACGGTCTCGTTCGGGCTGGTTTCGATTCCGGTGAAGCTCTATTCGGCCACCGAGGCGAGCCGCGCGGTCTCCTTCAATCTGCTGCACAAGACCTGCGGATCCCGCTTGAAGCAGCAGTACCTCTGCATCAAGGAGGAAGTGCCGGTCGCGCGCGAAGACATGGTGAAGGGCTATGAATTCGCCAAGGACCAATACGTGATCTTCACGCCGGAGGAGCTGAAGGCGATGGAGGAGGCCGGCACGCACATGGCCGATATCACCGAATTCGTGCCGCTCGAATCCATCGATCCCGTGTATTTCGACAAGGCTTATTACCTTGCTCCCGACAAGGGCGGGGCCAAGCCTTACGCGCTGCTGGCGAGCGCGTTGCGCGAGTCGAAGCGGTGTGCGCTCGGGCGGTGGGCGGCGCGTGGCAAGCAGTACATCGTGATGATCCGCCCCGTCGAGGACGGCCTTGTCATGCAGCAGCTCCTTTACGCCGGCGAGGTAAGGTCGATGAAGGACCTCGAAATCCCGAAGACGGAGGTGAAACCCGCCGAGCTCAAGCTTGCGCAACAATTAATCGAGCAGCAGACGTCGGAGCAGTTCGACCCCTCCGCGTATACCGACGAAGTGACTGCTCGCGTCGAGGCGGCTGTGCAGAAGAAGGTCGAGGGTCAGGAGATCACGATGGCCGAGGCTCCCGAAGGCGGCGCGCAGATCATCGATCTCATGGAAGCGCTGCGCGCAAGCCTCGAGAAGAAGGCGCCTGCACGGGCCAGGGCCTCCGAACCTGTGGCGGAAGCGCCGGCGGCTGCAACGCGCAAACCGCCGAAACGCGCACAGCAAGAGGCCGAGCCGGCAGCACCGGTGGCGCGCAAAGGCGGAAAGAAGGCTTAGCGTCGCGACCTTGGCGAGTCGACCCAGGAGGCTGACGCGCGACCGGGCCCGCAACGAGCATGGCGCAACGAGGCCGCGAGCCAGGCAGGGAGTCCGCGGTGGTGCACCCGTACGGCGTCCGTGACGTCGAGAGGTTGCTGCGCCTGCCGCGCAGCACGATTCGATCGCTGATCGCAGCTGGCTTCGTGTCGCCCGCACGCGGGCCGCGCGGCGCCTGGCGGTTTTCCTTCCAGGACCTGATCGTGCTGCGCACGGCCCAGACGCTTGCCGAGGCAAAGGTGCCGCAAAGGCGGATCACGCGATCGTTGAGAGATCTTCGCCGCCACCTCCCCGATACCATGCCGCTTTCGGGACTCGGCATCTGCGCTGTGGGTGATCGGGTCGCGGTCCGGGAGGGCGGCAGCCGCTGGCAGGCGGAATCCGGGCAATATCTGCTCGAGTTCGACGTTGATCCCGCCGACGGTTCCTTGAGCGTCATCGAACGCAAAGAGCCACGCGCCGAGGCATCGAGCGGCGCGCAGCAATGGTTCGACAAGGGGGTGGCGCTGGAGCGGGAGGACGCCAAGACCGCGCTAAAGGCGTACGAGCACGCCATCGATGCCGATCCGGCGTTCCTCGACGCCTACATCAACCTGGGCCGGCTGCTGCACGAAGCAAGGCGTTTGGCGAAAGCCGAGGACGTCTACCGCGAGGCGATCAAGGCCTGTGGCGAGGATCCAGTCCTGCTCTTTAACCTCGGCGTACTCCTTCAAGACATGGATCGTAAGCCGGAAGCGGTGGTGGCGTACGAGGCGGCCCTGCGCCTCGATCCCACCCTTGCCGATTGCCATTACAACCTCGCGCTGCTGTACGAAAGGCTCGCGCAGCCGAAGGAAGCCATCCGGCACATGGCGCGGTATCGCGCTCTGACGGGGAGCCGATCGAACTAGGGAACCTCTGAACAAATCCCGCGCGGAGCGCGTTTGCGCGAAATGCGGATGGATGCGAGGCGCGCGACGAAGGTCGTAGTTCGTACTACGATGCCGAGGAGCGCAACGAAGCAGACGCCGCATTGTCGCGCAAACCCGGACGGGACGGGGCTTTCCGGGGTGCTGGCTTTGTCGCCAGGCTCGCGAATAGTGCCGACTATTCGCTTCGCCTTGCTTCGCGCCATCCCTCCCGGAAAGCACCCGTCGCGCCCACGCGGGACTTGTTCAGAGGTTCCTTAGGGCGGGTTCACACTATGTCGCAGCCGCAGAAGATCTTTCAGCCTCGTCCTTGAATCAGTCGACTGCCGCTCACACAACCCGAATCTCGATTTCGCCCACACCGTCGACTCCGCCTTTGAGCCGGTCGCCTCGCTTTATCGCGCCGACGCCCGCGGGAGTGCCGGTGAACAGCAGGTCCCCGGGGGCCAACGTAAAGTAGCTCGACAGGTAGGATAGGGCTTCCGGAACGCTCCAGATGAGTTGCGAGAGATCGCCGCGCTGACGCGGTTCCCCGTTGACCGTCAGCCAGATGGCGCCCTTTGACGGGTGGCCGATCGTGCTTGCCGGCGCGATGGCCGAGCAGGGCGCGGACAGCTCGAATGCCTTGCCGACCTCCCATGGCCGTCCGAGCTTCTTCGCTTCGCCCTGCAGATCGCGCCGGGTCATGTCGATGCCGACGGCGTAGCCGTACACGTGCTCGAGCGCGTTCGCCGCGGCGATCTCTGTGCCACCCTTGCCGAGCGCGACGACAAGCTCTATTTCGAAATGCACGTCGTTCGACTTCGCGGGATAGGGAAAGTCGCCGCCATTGACGAGCAACGCATCGGCCGGTTTCTGGAAAAAGAACGGCGGCTCACGGTTCGGATCGTGCCCCATTTCACGCGCGTGCTCGGCGTAGTTGCGGCCGACGCAGTAGATGCGGCGAACCGGAAACCTTGCATCCGTTCCTTTGACGTCGAGTGCGGGTATCGATGGTGCGGGAATGACAAATGCCATGGCGTTTCTCCGAGATTGACAATTGAAACCGGTTCAAGAACGAGATTGGGAAATCAAACTACATTCACCGTGTGCTCGCATAGTATTCGACGCGGCGCTCGAGCGCGGCGATCACCTCCGAGACCACAAAGGCAAACAGGAAGACCACGACCACCAGCGCCCAGAATTCCTCCATCAGGAAATGCTGCGAATAAAGCTCGAAGAGCTCGCCCACGCCGATTATCGCGACGAGCAACTGGCCGATTACAACGCCCTTGACGCCACGGATCGCGCCCAGGCGCAGCCCTGCAAGAATCTCCGGCAACGCGCTCAGGATCAGGACCTTGGTATAGATCTGTTGGCGCCGTGCGCCGAAGGAGCGGGCCATGTCCACCAGCGACCGGTCGGCATTCGTCACTCCGACCTGGGTATCGAGAATGATCACGAACACGGCGAACAAGAACACCGTCACGACCACGGTGGTTTCGCCGATCCCGACGACCGCCATCAGCAGCGGCACGAGCGCAGAGATCGGCGCGCTGACAAATATGTTGACCCACATCCCGAGAATCCGACCCACACCCTGCACCCGGGCCATCAGGACACCGAGCGGAATGCCGATGAGGACCGCGATCGCCATGCCGATCCCGAACGAGCGCAGTGAAATGATCGCCGCGGCGTTGAACTTCTCGGTCGGCAGGATCGCGATCGCCGCGGCAATCACGCGGGTGAACGGCGGGACGACAATCGAGAGTTTCGCCTGTCCAATCAGTTCCCAGACGACGAACCAGATCACCAGCGAAAAGATCATGGGAACCTTCCTGCCGAATAGCGCCATCGTCAACCCTTCACCAATCAGCCGACATATTGCTTCAGGATCTGCCAGATTTCGTCCACCGTGTCGAGGTAATTCCGGTCGCGCCGAATCGCGTCTGCGGTTCGGGCGTGGTCGACGTTCGGACGGATGATCCGCGACACCATACCGGGTCGCGGTGACAGCAACGCGATCTGATCCGAGAGGTAAGCCGCTTCCTCGATGCTGTGGGTGACGAAGATCACGGTCTTCTGCCGGTGGCGCAGCAAATCCAGCAGGTCTTCTTGGAATTTGCGCCGGGTTTGCTCGTCGACGGAAGAGAACGGCTCGTCCATCAGGACGATGTCGGCATCGACCGCAAGCGCGCGGGCGAGCCCCACCCGCTGTTTCATGCCGCCGGAGAGCTGATTCGGATGGCTCGACTCGAATCCCCTGAGTCCGACCTCGTCGATATATCGGCGCGCGACAGCCTCTCGTTCGGCACGGGAAACGCCGCGCAGCTCCAGGCCGAAGGCCACGTTCCTCAGCACGTTGGCCCAGGGAAGGAGCGCAAAGTCCTGGAACACGAAGGCCCGCTCCGGTCCCGGACCTTCGACCTTCTTGCCCTTGACCCATAGCTCGCCGGTGTTGTGCGGGATCAGGCCGGCGATGATCTTGAGCAGTGTCGTCTTTCCGCAGCCGCTTGGGCCGAGCAAGGTGCTCAGCTTGCCGCGGGGAAAGGCCAGGCTGACGTCCTTCAGCGCCTCGACGCCACCCTCATAGATCTTGCCGATCCCGCGGACCTCGACGATCGCTTCATCCTGCATCATCAAGACCCGCGAATCTCGGGCGGAAACAGGCGGCGCTCCAATCGCTCGAGCACATGAATCGCGACCGCCGCGACCGCGATGATCGAGACGATCGACGCGAACATCTTCGGATAATCGGCCACCGAGCTGTGGTAGGTGATGAGGTCACCGATGCCCGTCGGAGTGATCAGCAGTTCGGCGATCACGACCCCGATGAAACCCATCGCGACCCCCAGTCGAAGGCCGGCGAAGATCAGGGCACCCGCGTGCGGAACGATGATCTTCATCACCTCCTGACGTCGCGTGCCCAGGAACGAGCGGGACATCTGAATCAACGAGGGATTGGTGTTGCGGATCCCTTTGTACGAATTCATCACAATGACGGGCGCAGCCAGCAGAACCACCGCCAACACCTTGGAGGTCAGCCCAATTCCGTACGAGAAGGTTATCAACGGTATGATTGCTGCCATCGGCGCCGCCTGCAGGATGATGAAAATCGGCAGCGAGAACCACTCGACAGTGCGCGACAGCCCCATGCCGATGCCAAATCCGATTCCGGCCATCCCGCACAGCATGATGCCGATGACGAGCGGCTGTATCGTGGAAAGATAGGCAGTGGGGAGACTGCCGTCCGCGATCATCTGCCACAGCGCCAGCAACGTCCGACTGAACGGCGGGAACGCGGCGCTGATCGGCCACCGACCCGCCAGCTCCCAACAGCCGAAGAAGAACATGAACGAGAGGAGCTGCCAGGCAACGGGGCCGGCAGCGCGGTCGCCGCGCTTCAATTAGAGCTTGTCCGTCAATGAACCACCTGTGCGAACGTGGCAGGTCGGGTCGCGTTCGCGACGCCGGGCGCCCCGTCGGGCGGCACCGGCGTCCCGCCAACGCTCACTTGACAACGGAGAGCGCCGCGTTGAGCGGAGCGAAGTACCAGAAGTCCTCCACTTTCAGGTTCTCACCTTTGAGCGCGCCCGCGAGTCGGAAGAACTCCAGATCGATGCGGGCCGCGCGCTCGCCTCCGCCGTCGTTGGGAAAGATCCCGTTGGCAACCCCTTCCTGAAGATAGGGAAGCATCTCCCCCTCCAGCTTGGCTGGAAGGTCCTTCAGCAATCCGAGCTTCATCCGCTCTTCCAGCATCGAATTCGGGTTGGCGTTGATGGCTCGGTTGACCTTGATCAGCTCTTCCAGAAAGATGGCAACGGCGGCCTGATGCTTTTCCAGAAATTCCTTCGTGGCGAACAGCGACTCGTCGCTGGCCTTCACCTGTCCCAGTGGCAACACGATGAACTTGCCCGGAGCTTCTTTCATTACCAGGTTCTTGTTCGACGAATCCAGGATCGAGGCCTTGATCGTGCCCTTGAGCAGCGCCAGCGCGCGCACGTTGGAACCCGGAACGAAACTCACGCTCTTGTACTTGATGCCATGCTCCTTGGCCATCAGGTTCATGATCGCCTCGGTCCCCGAGCCGCGGCCCTGCACCGCAATCTCCTGGCCGTCGAGGTCTTTCCAATCCTTGTAGTCCTCCTTGTTCACGATCGGAAAGAACTGCAGGGTGCTCAACTGATAGAAAAAGCGGATTGGCACATTCACGTTGGCGAGGGCGGCGTAGGGCGTGCCCTGACCGATGTCGGCCTGTCCGTTGATCACCGCCTGAGTAGCGATGTCCTCGTTCTTGAACGAAATGATCTCGACCTCGACGCCGCGCTTTTTCGCGTGCTCGGTGGCAACGAGCAGCGGCAGCTCGTCGATCGATATGACGTCACCTAACGCGTACTTGATCTTGGTTGCGCCCTGCGCCGCCGCACCGCTGGCGAACGCGCCGACCAGCAGTGAAAGAAACAGCATCGCCGCACGCGGAGATCTGGCCAAGTTGAGCATCGTCGCCTCCTGTGGAAGGATGACCGGGTTGAACGCGTGCCAATTGCCGGGACCGGCGTTTCGCCGAACACCCCCTTTTTGGCCGGGAAAGCCTAACAGGAGTCCTGTCTCACGCCAATCCATGATCAGAACTCGATGGATGGCCCGTGCCACGAATCGTCTCGCGGTCGGGCGCGAGCGAGAGCCTGACGAGCCTCACACCATCCGTCGCAGGCGTTGCGTCCCGGACGGCGTCGCCAGACATTCAGCAGCCCCTTGCACTTCGCGTAGAAGTGGAAAAAGCGGAGCACCTGGCGGCGCGCCGACGGATCCGGAGGGCGGTCGCTACAGATGAGCTTGTCGTCCGTCATGCCGCGGTCGGTCAGGATCACGGCTCCCCACGCTTTGACCCGTGTCCGCGTGCCGAGCGGCAGGCGCGGTCCGAGCACCACCGCGTCCAGCAGATCGCCCTCCTGTCCCAGATAATCCGGCACGGATCCGTAGTTGAACGGGCACGGTAGAGGCGAGATGAAATCGACGTGACCGGTCGATCCGCGCTTCAAAAAGCTGCCGCGCGGAATTTCGATGACCACCTCGACCTGCGGCGGCTCCCGCATCTCATTGCCGGACAAGTCGATAAACGCCGCCGGCCGATGTCAGAACGTAGAGCTCCTGCCTGGAGTCGACGCCGAATGACTGGATGTTCCCGACCGGTGTGGCGCCCCAGTCGGTTCGCTCGATGGCGACTCCGCCCGCGACGAGCATGCTTCGCAGCCAGCCATTGCAGAAATCGGAGTAGAAGTAATGTCCGGCAATTTCCGGAAGTGCCGAACCGCGATAGACGTATCCCCCCGTGATGGAGCAACCATCACCATGGTCGTAGTCGACCAGCGGCATCGTGATGCCCACGGGATTGCATGAAGTGCCCGACGGGTAACAAAGGGTGCCTTCCCAGATATTCCACCCGAAGTTGAGGCCGGCCGCATCGGCAGCGACGACGTCCACTTCCTCGCGGCTGTTTTGTCCGACATCCGCGATGTAGAGACTTCGTGTCGCACTGTCGAACGAGAAACGCCACGGATTGCGGAGACCGTAGGCCCATATTTCCGGGCGTTTGCCCGCCTGCCCGGCGAACGGGTTGTCCGGCGGTATTCGGTAGGGCAACGAACTCACGTCGATGCGCAGGATCTTGCCCAGTAGCGTATCGGGGCTCTGTCCGCTCCCCAACGGATCGCCGCCGCCTCCGCCGTCACCGGTTCCGATGTAGAGCATCCCTTCAAGACCGAACTGCAGTTGACCTCCGTTGTGATTGGCAAACGCACGATGGGAAATGGTGAGAACCCGGATCGCCGTCTGCTCGGAACTCACCTGGGGCTGCACGCGGCCGCTTGCCGGAAAGGTGAAGCGTTCGATGGCGATGTCGCCATTGGAATCCGTGAAATAGACGAACACATTGCCGTTGGTGGCGAATTGCGGGTCGAACGCCATCGACAGCATGCCGCGCTCGCCGCCGGAATTCACGCGCGCAGAAATGTCGAGCACTGGCGTCTGCGGCACGCCGTCAATCAGTTTCCGCACGCGGCCGGGCTGCTCGACCACATAGATGTCTGCCCCTCCCGGCGGCGACGCCAGGAACGTGGGAGATGCGAGTCCCGATGCCACCGCCGCGAATCCAAGCTTCAAGGGCGGGGCAAGCGCGTAGGTCACCGTCACCATCGTGATGCTTGGCGGAGAGGGCACGTTGACCGTCGCCGGGATGACGGTGGGCGTGTACGTTGCCTTGCCGGCGACCACGGGGTTGGCACTCACGTTGAAGGTGCCAGGACCGGTCACGATCGCCTGTCCGGCGGCGGTCAGGTTGCTGACGGCCCTGCCACCCGAATCCATGATCGTGATTGCCGCATTCACACCGGCGGGTAGCCCGGCAACGACAACGTCGATCCGGTTCTCCGGTGTGGTTTCGCTACCGCTAGTCCACCACCGCCACCACCGCCACCGCAGCCAGCGAGCACGATGCCGAACAGCGAGGCAATTGCGAACCCGCGGGTCCGCGGGATCATGATCCGGAACGACGCTCAACGTTGGGAGGCGTCGGCAATTCTTTGATCGGAGGCTTTCCTAAGATCCCAGGCAAGGCCCAGCTTCGACAAGGCATAGATGCACCACTTCGTGGGATCCCAATGATACCAGCGGAAACCATTGCGGTAATCCGCAGGGAAACGGTGGTGAAAATTGTGGAAACCTTCGCCGTTCGTGAGAAGGGCGCCTATCCAGTTGTCACGAGCCGACTGAGCGCGGTCGTACGTCTTCTTGCCGAAAGTATGCGCGAAGGAATTAACGAAAAAAGCGGGGTGAAGGACAATGACAATACGGAGGCAGACCGCCATGATGAACCCTCCGAGCGGATGCCCGATCCACCAGGCAATGAGCATCGGGAGAACAATTCCTGCGCCGACCGACCACCACGCATGGTGATCGTGCTGATGAGACACGAGCCGCGACCTTCGCAAGTCCTTCACGTTGTTGTAATTGGTGCGGTGGCGCCAGAACAGGATCCAGCCGATGTGCGCGTGCCAGAAGCCTTTGTTGACGCCGTAGGGGTCATGCTCGGTGTCGGTGAAGCGATGGTGCTGACGGTGCTGCGACGACCACTTCAGCGCGGATTCTTCGAACGTGGCAGCGCCAAAGAAGAGAAAGAAGAAGCGTACGACGGGTGACGCCTTGAAAGTGCCGTGTGCGAACAGGCGATGGTAGCCCATCGTCGTCGAAATGCTAGTTGCGGCAACGTAGAAGAAGAACAGCGCGAGTTCGGAAGCGCTGATGCCGCGGTAGTAGATGTAGAGCGGAGTGCCGACGATTCCAACGACGTGCAGAATGAGGAAGAAGACGATCGCAAGCCATCTGATCTTGCGCTTGGGTAAAGGAAAGTCGTCGGCAACGTCTGCGTTCATGGTCTCGGGTATCGCTGCAGTGCTTGATGAATCCACGAAACGCCTTCGAAGCACGTCAGCCCGGCAATCGAGAGGCTCCCGACGCAGCGTCAGTTACCGGCGTGCCGCCGTCTGTGCGGTACCGCACAGACGGCGCACTGCATGTATGGGGGGCTTCGCCCTCGGAAGAGGGGCGTTACATCCGGGCGAAGCGCGACTACTTCTTGGCAGCGACCTTTGCGCGCAGGCGCTCCTCCTGCTTCCTCAACTCCGGAGTGAACTCGGCACCGAAGTCGTCCGCCTCGAATACCTGGCGAATTTCGATTTCCGACTCCATGTTGGGAAAAGGATTCGGGCTACGCTTGACCCACTCGATCGCTTCTTCCTTCGACTTCACCTGCCACAGCCAGAAGCCCGCGATCAGCTCGTTCGTCTCGGCGAACGGGCCGTCGATCACGGTCCGCTTCGTCCCGGAGAACCTGACGCGCGCGCCTTTCGAGCTCGGCTGGAGCCCTTCGCCTGCGAGCATCACGCCGGACTTTACCAGCTCTTCGTTGAACCTTCCCATGTCCGCGAGGAGTTTCTCGTCCGGAAGAACGCCCGCTTCCGAGTTCTTGGTGGCCCTGACAATGATCATGAATCGCATCGTGGTTCTCCTTGTGTAGGGTCCCGGCCGCTCTCGACCGGGGATGAAATGCTCGTTCTAAGGCGTGAGGAACGAATCTTTGCGGAAGTCAAGCAAGGCTGCGGCTAGAGCTGCAGGAAGGCGGGCATCCGCAGCGATCAGGGGGCGAGCTCCCTGGTCGGTCGCACCTCGATGCTGCCGACGCGCGCCGGCGGAATCTTCGAGGCCAGCTGAATAGCTTCGTTAAGGTCCTTGGCGTCGATCAGGTAGAACCCGGCAAGCTGCTCCTTCGTCTCGGCAAAGGGACCGTCGGTGACGGAAACTTTGCCGTTGCGGACGCGTACGGTCGTCGCCGCGTGGACGGATTGGAGGGCCTCCGCGGCAATGTGGTGGCCGCTTTGCCGGAGCGCCTCCCCGCACGCCCTGCAGTCGCTGTCGGGAACGGCGTCCAATTGCTTTTCGTCAAGGTAGACAAGGCATAGGTATTTCATCGCGCACCCCCGATCAATGATCACGTCGCCGGGAATCGGTTTCTCAAATCCCGATATCGAGCTTCCTGCTCCGGTACAGGTAGAGCACCAGCGCGAACAGAGTCCCGCCGGGCAACAGCACTTCCATCATGAGATAGGGGCCGGCCATCCGGCCGATCCGACGCACCAGCCCCCAGCTGTTCGCAATGAGTTGCATTTTGGCTCCTGTCTGCCCCGGACGTCCCGGAACCTGCCCATCTCTCACTCCCTAGTCGAATGGGCGGGCCCGAAATCGACAGACGCGAAGGCCGTACTTTCGGGTGGTGGCCGCAGGCCGACGCTTCCTCCACCGGCTCCTCCTGGATGCCCGTGCCGCCGCACGGGTTCTGCGTGCGAGACCTGCTGACGCGGATCCCCCAGGGCGTTTCAGACGCTAAGCTCGGCCAGCCGTCGCTCCAGAAACCGCCGCTCCGGCTCCTGCCGCGCGAGCGCGATCGCACGCTCGTACGAAACGCGGGCCTCGGCTGTCTTGCCCAGCCGACGGCACAGGTCCGCCCGTGTCGCATGCGCCAGGTGGTAGTCGCGCAGATCACCGCGCGCAAGGATTGCGTCCACGAGGGTGAGCCCGTCTGCCGGGCCATCGCGCATCGCCACCGCCACTGCGCGGTTCAACTCGACCACGGGCGACGGTTCGGCTTGCAGTAGGACCTCGTAGAGGCCGACGATCTCACCCCAGTCCGTGGCGTCGGCGCTGACGGCTCCCGCATGGACCGCGGCAATCGCCGCCTGAAGCGTGTAGGGCCCGACTCGCCGCGACGCTAGGGCTCCGTCAACCAGCGCCAAGCCCTCCGCGATCTGCTCCCGGTTCCAGAGCGAGCGGTCCTGGTCGTTCAGCAGGATGAGCTCGCCCGTTGGCGTGGTACGCGCAGTGCGCCGCGACTCTTGCAGCAGCATCAGCGCCAGCAATCCGATCGCCTCGGGCTCCGGCAGCAATTCGACCAGGAGCCGTCCAAGGCGTATTGCCTCGCCGGAGAGATCGAGGCGCGTCAGGGTGCGACCGGACGACGCCGAGTAGCCCTCGTTGAACACCAGGTAGATCACGCGCAGCACGCTGTCGAGACGCGGCGGCAATTCGTCCGGCGCCGGCACCTGGTAGGGAATATGGGCGTCCCGGATCTTGCCCTTGGCGCGCACGATGCGCTGCGCGAGCGTGGGAGCGCCGCTCAGGAACGCCTGCGCGATCTCCTCGGTCGTGAGACCGCATACCTCGCGCAGCGTCAGCGCGACCTGTGCGTCGGGCGACAGGGCCGGATGGCAACAGGTGAAGATGAGGCGCAGCCGGTCGTCCTCGATGCTTTCACCGTCCCATGGCGCCGGCGCATCATCGGCGATCGCTTCGACTTGCTCGGCGACATCGTCGATCGCGTCGAAGCGTGCGCGCCGGCGTATGCCGTCGATGGACTTGAAGCGGCCGGTCGAGACGAGCCAGGCGCGTGGATTCGCCGGAATGCCATCCCGCGGCCACTGCTCGAGCGCCGCACGAAAGGCGTCGTGCAACGCCTCCTCCGCGAGATCGAAGTCACCGAGCAGGCGGACCAACGTGGCGAACACGCGTCGCGATTCGTTGCGGTAAATGGCCTCGGCCGCCTCGCGGACATGCACGGTCGCGTTCTCGGACATCGATGCACCGGATGGCGAATGCGGTTTTGGCTCCATGCTTCGGTGCAGAGATTCTGTAGTGGCGGCCGAGCGATGTCAGTGGGCTCCCATCGGGCTCTATTGTCCACTACCGACCGGCGCCTGTGACGGTGTGCGCTCGCAGGATCGGAAGCCCGCGCCTCGTTGCTGGCGGCGCGTCGTCGTCACGGCCCGCATGCCGGAAATGGTAACCTCGGCCTGTTGCCATCCTGAAAGTGACTTTGCCCTTCGATCACCAATGTCTCGCAGGCGAGTTTCCTGAGAACGATCGCGTGCCTCCGTGTACGAGGAATCGATCTTGAAGACCCCGAAGAGACTCCAGCCTCTCGTCCACGAAGGCCTGATCGACGAGGTGATCCGGCAGCTGATGAGCGGCAAGGAGGCCACGGTCTACGTGGTCCGCTGCGGCGAAGATGCACGCTGCGCGAAGGTCTACAAGGAGGCCGACAAGCGCGGCTTCCGCCAGGCCGCGCTGTACCGGGAGGGGCGCAGGACCAAGAATACCCGCCAGACGCGTGCGATGGCCAAAGGCACACGATTCGGACGCAAGGCGCAGGAAGAAGCCTGGCAGAACGTCGAGGTCGACGCGTTGTACCGACTTGCGGCCGCTGGCGTGCGTGTCCCGCGTCCCTATGCGTTTTCGCATGGCGTGGTGCTGATGGAGCTCCTGACCGATGCGGACGGCAACGCGGCGCCGCGACTCAATGATGTGGTGCTGTCCGAACCGCTGGCGTTGGAATACCACGCCACGATGCTCCGAGAAATCGTGCGGATGCTCTGCGCCGGCGTCGTCCACGGCGACCTGTCCGAGTACAACGTGCTCGTCACCGGCGAGGGTCCGGTCATCATCGACCTGCCGCAGGCAGTCGACGCGGCGGCCAACAACAACGCCGCCAGCATGCTGAAGCGCGACATCCACAATATCACCGCGTATTTCAGCCGGTTTGCCCCGACGCTCGCGTCCACGCAGTATGGGAACGAGATCTGGTCGCTCTACGAGAGTGCGTCGCTGCATCCCGATGTGGCGCTCACCGGTCGCTTCGAGACGAGCACCAAGCCGGCCGACGTTGCGGGGGTGATGCAGGAGATCGCGGCGGCGCGTGCTGAACACGAAGCCCGCCAGCGGTACAAGGCGCTCATCGACGAATGAGGGCGGGCGGCGATCCGCGTCCGATCATCGAATCGCCCGCATGACAATGGAGGATGCGATGAAGATGCAACGACTCGCGATCGTCCTGACGGATACCAATCTCGCGATTCTGATTTCGATCCTGGCGCACTTGCGCCCGGCAATGGCGGAGGGCGTCGCGCCGCTTCTCCGTGGTCGTGCGCTCGAAATTGTGGACGATCGCGGGAAAGTCCGCGCGGAGATCGTCGTCGTACCGGCCACCACGATGCCCGACGGTCAGTGCTATCCGGAAACGGCGCTGTTGCGCCTGATCGATCCCAACGGCAGACCCGGGATAAATGCGCAATAAAAGGAGGATTCGATGGCTCATTTTCTGCTCGTGCGACACAAGGTTCGAGACTTTGCGGAGTGGAGGCGCGGATACGACGCTCACCTCCCCAAGCGTCTTCCAGGCCGGCGTCGTCGGCTACACGTCGCAGCGGCTCTATGGTCCCGACAACAAGGGCGGCACCAAGCTGCTGCAGGCGAATCAGGATCCCATCAACGTGCTGGGCGAAACATTTGGCGCGGTGAAGCTCCTCGACCAGACATTCATCGGCTACCGCCAGCTCGTCAATCGTCCGTTCGTCAATCAGTACGACACACGGATGGTCCCGCAGGTGTTCGAGGGCTATACGTTGCGCGGCACGCCCGGCGGCATCTCGTACATGGCCGGCTACCTCACCAAGATCAAGGTGCGCGATTCGGAGAGCTACGCGTGGATGTCGCAGCAGGCCGGAACGCAGGCGCAGGAAGGGATGATCATCGCTGGCATCACAGTCCCGTTCGGCAAGGGTGGCTTCGTCCGCGCGGATGAGCAATACGTGAAGGACGCGTTCAACACATTCTATGTCGACGCCTTGTACCCGATCGCCTATGACGACGACACCACGATCGCCCTTGGCGCCCAGTATTATCCGCAGAACTCGGTGAACGCGGCGCAGCTCGGCGACTTTTCGACGTTTGGTCTCGGCCTGACCGGCGTCCTCACGTGGCGCGACCTGACTGCGCAGGTCGCGTATTCGCAGACCGGCACCGGGAATGACACACTCAACCCGTATGGCGATCACCCTTCATACCTGAATCTGATGCAGATCGCCTTCAACACTGCCGGTGAAAAGGCGTGGCTCGTCGGAGCGTCGTTCGATCTCGGCAGGGCGGTCACGCCAGGACTCAGCGCCGGAATCAACTATGCGCAGGGCAACAGCCGGATCGATTCCACATCCGGGGCTTCGTTGCCCAACCAGAATGAAACGAACGTGCGCGTCGACTATTCGGTTCCGAAAGGTCACGCGCTACAGGGGTTTTCGGCGACCTTTCGCTACTCGTGGCTGCATCAGGAGGGTTCGCCGACGGCCACGCAGCTTCGCGCGTACCTCAATTACGAGGTCGCGTTCTGACCCGTACTGGGAACAGCTACTTTGCCGGCGCCGCGCAGTCGCCGACGCGTTTGCCGGCGTACGTCATATCCATCGTATCCTTGGTCTGTTTCATCGTCATGCGCATCTTGCCGTCGTAGGCGTTGTTGCCGAACGTGACCTCCCCGGCGACGGTCGAGGGATCGTTTCCGGCGCAATCCATCGTGTAGGTGAATTTGTTGCCGGCGCGCTTGCTGTCGACCATGCGGCAGTCGCCCTGTTTCGGAACGAGGTCCTCGTCCTTTCGATTCTTGCCGACGCAGACACGGCTCGTCTGCCCCGGCATCGCCATCGGCATGCCCGGCATTTCCATCCTGGTCGAGATTTCCCACAGCTCATCCTTTCCCTGCGCGAAGGCGGGCAACGAGACGGCAAGTGCGAAGACGAGCGTTACGCCGGAGCCGATCCCGGAAGCAGAACGGTTGAAGCTCTTCATGCGATTTCTCCTCACTGATTTCATTGCGCGGGCGCCGGCGCGGGGGATGCCAATGGCTTGCCTTTTTCGACCACGTAGACGCCAACGAGCTTGACCGGAGCTCCGCCCGAGTTTCGGGCATTGTGGACGGTTCCCGCCGGGATCACGAACGCCTCACCAGCCGCAACCTTGCGCGGTGGCTGGCCCGCGATCAGAAGTTCGGCCTCGCCTTCGAGAACATAGCTGATTTCGTCGCCTGGGTGCGTATGCCAGCCGGCGACGCCACCAGCCGCGACCTCGACGCGTGCGACGACGGCTTCGTAACCGGGGATCGACGTGTCGCTCTTCTGCACGATCGCGCGTGTCAAGCCCGGGTCTTGTGCGGCGAGTGCGCCGGCGAACGCGGCAAGTCCGGCCACCGCGGCAATGGCAATCGATCTCGAGGGAACGGCCATGGATTCTCCCGGCGGGATTCGTCGGCGGCTCGGTCGCCAAGGTTACTTCAATCGACGCGTTGCTGCGAGGCGGGCTCGGGTGGCGTCATTCCAGCGTCGCGCCTGGGCTGGCCGCCGCGTCCAAGTCAGATTACCGTACATCCGCCATCGACGACGAGCGCCTGGCCGGTGATATGGCGCGAGGCTTCCGAGGCGAGGAACACGACACTTCCCTTGAGGTCCTCGTCACCGCCCATGCGCGCAAGGGGTGTCATCGCAAGGACGTTGCTGGCGATCCGGTCGAGCGTGACCTTCGTCATCTTCGACGGGAAGAATCCCGGGCAGATCGCGTTGACGTTGATGTTGTACTTGCCCCATTCAGCGGCGAGCGCACGCGTCATCGCGACCAGCGCGCCCTTGCTCGTGTTGTAGGCGATCGTCTGCATCTCCCAGTCCGGCGGGTTGCCGTACAGGCCGGCGATCGACGCGATGTTGACGATCTTCCCGCTCTTTCGCGGAATCATCGAACGTCTACCGACTTCGCGCGAAAGGAAGAACTGCGCGTCGATGTTGAGGTTCATGACCTTGTGCCAGCCATCATCCGGGTAATCCTCGGCGGGCGCGGCCCAGTTGCAGCCGGCGTTGTTGACCAGGATGTCGATGTGTCCCCACCGTGTCATGACCGTGTCGACGAATCCGGCGATCGCTGCGGTATCGGCGAGGTCACCTGCAATGGTCAGGCATTCGACGCCGGCGTTTTCCAGATCGATGCGCGCCGCATCGAGCTCATCCTTCTTGCGCGCCGTGATCGCCACCTTCGCGCCCATCTCGGCCAGCGCCTCGGCCATCTGCAGCCCGATACCGCGCGAGCCGCCAGTGACCATCGCGACCTTGCCGCTCAAATCGAGAAGGTTCCGCACGCTCATTCGCATCTCCAGGTCTGTCCCGCACGAACGGTCAGAGCACCTCGAACAGACCCGCGGCGCCCATGCCCCCGCCGACGCACATCGTGACGACGACGTATTTGACGCCGCGGCGCTTGCCCTCGAGCAGCGCGTGACCGACGAGGCGCGCGCCGGTCATACCGTACGGATGACCGATCGAAATCGCGCCTCCGTCCACGTTGTACCTGGCGGGGTCGATGCCCAGCCAGTCGCGACAGTACAGGGCCTGGCAGGCGAACGCCTCGTTCAGTTCCCACAGGCCGATATCGTCGACCGTCAGGCCGTGCTGTTTCAGGAGCTTCGGCACCGCGTAGATCGGGCCGATGCCCATTTCCTCGGGCGCGTTGCCGACCGCCGTCATGCCGCGGTAGAGGCCCAGCGGCGCGAGCCCGCGTTTGGCGGCGAGCTTTGCCTCCATCAGCACGCACGCGGAGGCGCCGTCGGACAGCTGGCTCGCGTTGCCGGCGGTCACCGTTCCGCCGTCGATCACCGGCGCCAGAGCCGCGAGGCTTTCGCGCGTGGTGTCCGGACGGTTGCCCTCGTCCTTGGACAGCGTCACTTCCTTGTGCGAAACCTCCTTGGTTTCCTTGTCGACCACCGACATCGTCGCCGTGATCGGGACGATCTCGGCGGCGAAACGCCCGTCGGCCTGGCTGCGGGCCGTCCGCTGCTGTGACGAGAGAGCATATTCGTCCTGCGCGTCGCGTCCGATCGCGAATTTGCGCGCGACGTTTTCCGCCGTCAGCAGCATCGGCATGTACGCGTGCTTGGCATTCAGGATCACGTTCGGGTCCTTCTCGGCGCCGACCCATTCGAGGTAGCGGTTCTGCACGGCCGAAATGTTGTCCTGGCCGCCGGCGACGATCACGTCCATGCCGTCCACGGCAATCTGCTTCGCCGCGGTGGCGATCGCCGTCAGCCCCGACGCGCACTGGCGGTCGATCGTCTGCGCGGCCGCCGTGATGGGCACGCCGGCCGCGATGGCCGCGTTGCGCGCGAGATTCATTCCGGCCGTGCCGGCCGAGAGCACGGTGCCAATGACGACATCCTCGATCTCGTCGCCCTCGATGCCGGCGCGCAGGACCGCATGCCGGATCGCGTGACCCATCAGCGTCGGCGACTTGATGTTGTTGAGCGCACCACGGAACGCGCGGCCGATCGGTGTCCGGGCGGTGGATACGATGACGGCTTCCCTCATTTCGATCTCCCTTTCGTGGCACCAAAGGCAAGCGCCATCTCGAACGCGGCCTTCGTGAATGCAAGCACTTCGGCGAATTGCTCGTCGGTCAGGCGGCGTGCGGCGTCGCTCGCGCGATAGAGGTTTGCGAATTCGCGCTCGCGCCCCGCCTGCAACGCGAGACGCCCGATGCCGAGCGACTCCAGCGTCTTCCAGACGTCCGGGTTGTACGAACGCGTGAAGCGCATCACGAACGAGATCGGATCGTTGCGTCCGAGCACCGACGCCAGCCGAAGGATGACTTCGAAGGGGAGGGCAACCTTGCCATTCTCGACCAGATCGAGCAGCGCCGGGTCCTTGAGGTTGATTGCCTCACCGACTTCACCGATGCTCAGGCCGGCGGCTTCGCGCATCCGCCGCAGGACGGCGCCTGTCTTTTCCAGCGCCTGCCGCTGCCCCGGCTTCGGCAGCATCATCTTCGCGGCGCCCATCGTGACGTCGGCGGCGGCGCCGGCAATGCCCAGGACCGAATCGGCCCACGAGCGCAGTTGCTGCGCGAGATCGACGATCGTCGATCCGGTCCCCGATGCGGGCGCAGGTTTGGCGCGGGCGTCGTTGGTCTTCGACGGCGCAGCGGGCTTGCTCTTTCCGGTCTTGCGGGTCGTGGCCATTTGCGTCTCTCCGTCGTCGGAATTGCACGAGCTATCTTGCCATGTTTGGCGCGATGATGGCCTCCTCGATGATGCGGCCGAGGCGGCCGGCGACCGCGTCGGTCTTCTCGTTCCGGGGCGAGGCTGCCAGCATGAGCCGGGCACCGGTGATGCACGCATAGAGAAGCAGCGTCAGCGCGCGTGCGCGTTCATGGTCGCCGGTGAGCGCCTCGAACAGCGCGAGTCCCTGCTTCATTCGCGCCCGGTTCACCTCCAGTGTAATGGCAGCGGCCAGAGTGTCGCGGCGCGCGAAGTCCTGCACGGCGAGTTCGATGCGGAGCCCCTTCCCATCACGGGCCATGTCGGTCAGCAGCAGGTTGACGGCGCGCCGCAAGTCGGCTTCGGCGTCATTCCCGCCGGGTCGCCGACGATGCCATCGCATGGAGCTGTTCATCGCGCCAGCGTTCGAGCAACGAGCGGATGAAATCGTCGTGCCCGCGGAAGTGCCAGTAGAAGCTCCCGCGCGTGACGCCGAGCTTCTTGGCCAGCGTCAGGATCCTCGCCTCGCCGAAACCGCCCTCGGCAATCGCATCGGCAGCGGCCTCGAGCCAGGCCCCCCGGTCCAGCGGTCGGCCCGTCAACGCGGTCGAGCGGCGTTTCGCGGAAGGCTTGCGCAAAGTCATGGCGACGGCGAATGAACGGTGTAAAATTGACAATACACTAGTGTATCGTCGTCGTCATGCCGCCGTCCAGCGCCGCATGAGGGTGTGAACCGAATGCCGAAGAAACTCGATACCTTCGACTACGTGATCATCGGTGCCGGATCGGCCGGCTGCGCGCTCGCCGCGCGATTGTCCGAGGACGCGTCGACGTCGGTCTGCCTGCTCGAGGCGGGCAAGCGCGATTCGAGCCGGCTGATCCGTGTGCCGATGGGCATTGCGCTGCTCGTTCCGCGGCGGTACTGCAATTGGGCGTTTCAGACGACGCCGCAACCGGGGCTCGGCGGCCGCCGCGGCTATCAGCCGCGCGGCAAGACGCTCGGTGGCAGCAGCTCGATCAACGCGATGGTCTACACCCGCGGCCATCGCAGCGACTACGACGCGTGGGCGGCGCTCGGCAACGCGGGCTGGTCGTACGCGGATGTCCTTCCGTATTTTCGCCGGTCGGAGAACAACGAGCGCCTATCCGACGTTTATCACGGGCAGGGCGGTCCGTTGAACGTCGCCGATCCGCGCTCGCCCAGCGCCTTCATGGACGTCTGGCTCGCGGCTGCGGAGCAGCAGGGCTTTGCGCGCAACGCGGATTTCAACGGGGAAGAGCAGGAAGGGATAGGGCTCTACCAACTCACGCAGAAGAACGGCGAACGCTGGAGCGCCGCGCGCGCTTATCTCACCCCAAACCTCGGCCGGCCCAACCTCGCGGTGCGGACGGAAGCGCACGCGACGCGCGTGGTGTTCGAGGGTACGCGTGCCATCGGTGTCGAATATCGACAGGGCGGCGCGGCGCGAACGGTATGCGCGCGGCGTGAGGTGATTCTTTGCGCCGGCGCGTTTCAGTCGCCGCAACTCCTGCTCTTGTCGGGCATCGGCGATGCGGAAGCGCTGCGCGAGTTGGGCATTGCGACGGTCATGCACTCCCCCGGCGTGGGCCGCAACCTGCGCGATCACGTGGATTTCGTCATCGCATATCGCTCCGCACGGAAGGACCTCATCGGATTCATGCCGTCCGACGTTTTCAAATCGGTCCGGAGCGCCATCCGCTATCGCCGCGAGCGTCGCGGCATCTTCACGTCGAACATTGCCGAGGGTGGAGGCTTCATCAAGTCTTCGCCCGGGCTCGCCGTGCCCGATCTGCAGCTTCATTTCTGCATCGGAATCCTCGAAAGCCACGGGCGCAGGCTCCACGCATCGCGCGGTTTTTCCAGCCACGTCTGCGTGCTCCGTCCGCAGAGCGCGGGCCGGGTCGTGTTGCAGAGCGCGAACCCATTCGCGGCGCCGTCGATCGATCCGGGGTTCTACACGCACTCCGACGACCTCGAAATCATGGTCAGGGGTTTCCGGATTACGCGCGGAATCATGGAATCGCCGCTGCTCGATCCGTTTCGCGGCAAGGATCTGTTCACCGCGGACGTGCATACCGACGACGAGATCCGCGACGTGCTGCGGCGGCGCTCGGACACGATCTACCATCCGGTCGGCACCTGCAGGATGGGCATCGACGCCGCGGCCGTCGTCGATCCGCAGTTGCGCGTGCGCGGCGTCACCGGACTCCGTGTGGCAGATGCGTCGATCATGCCGACGTTGATCGGCGGCAACACGAACGCGCCGACGATCATGATCGGCGAGAAGGCGAGCGATCTCATCCGCGATGTCCGGCTGCGGACGGCGCGGCTCGATCCCGCGGGTCAATGCGCGGACTTCGCCGCGGTCTCCACGGAACAGGAATGAAGGCGCGCGCCTGGCCGCGGACGGTTTTCACCAAACTGTCGGCGCACGTTCGGCGCGGCCGTCCACAAGACGGCTACGTTCGGCTAAAGTAGCCCCTTCGCAGGTCTTTCATCAACGTCCGCAACGCGTGAGCGCCGTGGTTGCGGGCCATCTGTCGCCTTTACGAATCCATGCTTTCGCAGTCGGACCGCCAGCCGCATCAATGCGACCTTCTGGATCGTCACCTGCGCGCATTTCTCGGAGAGATCGACCCCCACGTATTGGGGACATTGCGCGAACACCTGCAATGGGTGGGGATCGCCGCTGGCGAGACGCTGATCACGCAGGGCGAGCCCGGAGACTCGATGTACGTCTCCATCAGCGGGCGCCTGCGCGCGTTCGTGGCGGGCGAAGACGGATCGCAGCGTCCTGTCGGCGATATGGGGCGGGGCGAAATCATCGGCGAAATGAGCCTCTACACGGGTGAGCCGCGCCTTGCCACCGTCGTTGCCGTTCGTGACTCGGTGCTGGTGCGGCTCGACAAGACCGCGTTCAACACGCTTCTCGCCAACAGCGCCCAGGTTGGGATCGCGCTCACGCGGCAGATCATCAAGCGGCTGCAGAACGATCAGGCGCGTCCGGAAATGGAGAAACCCGTCACCATCGGGTTGTTTCCGATCACCTCGAACGTGGACGTACATGATTTCGGCGCGCGGCTGGCCGCGCAGCTGGGCACGAAGGGCCGAGTCAAGCTGGTCGACACGGTCTTGATCGACGATAGCCTGCGCGAATCGGGGATTGCCCGGGCCGATGCGGGCAACGCTGACGCCAACCGTCGCATCGCGCGGTTGCTCGATGAGATCGAGGCCACTCACGACTTCATGATATTGCTCGGCGACGACGCGCCCTCGGGGTGGACGCTGCGCTGCAGCGGTCACTGTGACGAGCTGCTGTTGCTCGCCGACGCGGACGCCCCGCCCGCGCTGCACCCGATCGAAACGGAGATCCTGATGCATCGGCATCCGCGAGCGCCGGCAGCCGAGGTGCTCGTACTGTTGCACCCGGCAGAGCGGAAATCGCCGCGCGACACGCGAATCTGGCTGGACCGCCGACCGGTCGCCGACCACATGCACATCCGACCCGCGCTCGATCGTGACATGGCGCGCCTCGCGCGCATGCAGAGTCGTACCGCAATCGGCCTGGTGCTGGCGGGCGGTGGCGCGCGCGGCTTTGCCCACCTGGGCATTTACCGCGCGCTGCGCGAACGCGGCATCGAGATCGACTATGCGGGCGGGACCAGCATCGGTTCGGTGATGGCGGCTTTCGTGGCTTCGGATCAGCCGCTGGAGGCGATCATCGCCAATGCCCGGAAGTGGTTCAGCTTGAACCCTACCGGCGATTTCAATCTCCTGCCGTTGCTTTCGCTCATCAAGGGGCGACGGTTACGCGGTGCTCTGGTCAATGGGCTGAAGGATCTCCTCGGCTTCGAGCCGGACGTCGAAGACCTTTGGAAGAACTTCTTCTGCGTCTCCACCAACTATTCGAGAGCCCGCGAACACCTCTCCCGCCGCGGCAACCTCGCCAAGTGCCTCTTGTCCAGCCTTTCCATTCCCGGCGCGCTTCCGCCGGTGATCCACGACGGCGACCTCCTGTGTGACGGTGGGACGTTCAACAATTTCCCCGTCGACATCATGCAGCGGATGCGAGGGGTCGGTCGCGTGATCGGTGTGGACCTCGACTACCGCAAGCCGCGCCGCATCGAGCTCGACGACCTGCCAGGCAACTGGGCGCTGCTGCGCGACCGGTTTCGGCGGCGCAACCGGCGGCGTTACCGGCTGCCGACGCTTTCGGCCTACCTGATGAACATCACCATTCTCTACAGCACATCGCGTCGGGGGCGCGCGCAGCAACTCACCGACCTCTACTTCAACCCGCCGATGGATCGGGTGGGCATGCTCGAGTGGAAGAAGTTCGACGAGATCGTGGAGCAAGGCCACAATCACGGCATCGAAGTGCTGGACAAGTTGCCGGAAGACGATCTGCGACGATTCGATACCGAGGCGTCCTTGGCGCAGGGCCGCAGTCCTCAACCCCAATGAAGAGCCCGATTCGTATCGACAGCGCGCTGACGCTCGTCGTCCTGGCGCTGCTCATCGCTGGCTGCTTCCTCGTTCTGCAGCCGTTCCTGACAGCGATCGTCTGGGCCGCGATCCTGTGCGCGACCCTCTGGCCGGCGTTCGAAGGTCTGACGCGTGGTCTGCGTGGTCACCGGGGCCTGGCGGCGCTGACCATCGTCGTTCTCATCTCTTTGACGTTGCTCGCACCGTTCGTGGTCGTCGGCTTCACCATCGCCGAAAACGCCGACCGCGTCGGCGATGCGATTCGTACCGGAATCGAGGACGGACCGCCCGAGCCGCCGTCGTGGGTCGCAGAGCTGCCGTTGGTCGGGGAATACATCGCCGCCACCTGGTCGACGTTTGCGCACGATACGGCGAAGCTTCTGGACGAGGCGCGCAAGTACATCGAGCCGGCGAGGAAGGTATTGCTTGCCAGCGGAACGACGGTGCTGGCCAGTATCCTTCAGCTCGCATTGTCGATCTTCATCGCGTTCTTCTTCTTCCGGGACGGCGACGCGATCATCACGCGCGGACGAGCGGCGATCCAGCGCATCGCCGGCGAACGCGGCCACAGGCTCGCGTTGGTCGCGACGGTCACTGTGCGTGGCGTCGTGATAGGAATTCTCGGCACCGCATTGGCACAAGGCGTATTGATGGCGATCGGACTGTGGATTGCGGGAATCAAGGCGGCGCCTCTGCTCGGCCTGGTGACGTTCTTCCTCTCGCCGGTGCCGATCGGACCGCCGCTCATCTGGATTCCTGCGGGGATATTGCTCCTCAATCAGGGCGCGACCGGCTGGGGCATATTCATGTTGTTGTGGGGTCTGCTCGTCGTGTCGTCGGTCGACAACTTCCTGAAGCCGATGCTCATCAGCCGCGGCAGCGACCTGCCATTCGTCCTCGTGCTGCTCGGTGTCCTGGGCGGAGTAGTCGCGTTCGGATTCATCGGCGTGTTTCTGGGGCCGGTGCTGATCGCGGTCGGCTATGCGCTGCTCAAGGAATGGGTCGCGGGCGCGCCGGCCGTGAGCGCCGAGGACGTCGAAAGGCCGCAGGGCGATAGCGGAATCGCTTAGAACTTGTCCGTCGGCGGACGTGTGAGAACGCGGCAGATTGGGCCGAGTGCGCGAGGCGACGTGCCACCTGCGGGCTCCTCGGCATCGTAGTACGAACTACGACCGTCGTCGCCCTTCGCGCCATCATCCGCATCCTGCCTGCAAAGCAATCCGCGCGAGACTTACGCAGAGGTTCCTTTACCGAGCCCCCCCACGGTCTGCGACGAGAGTTCGCGCAGGAGTTCCGCGCGAAACGGCGCCAGCGCGGTGACCATCTGGGCGAATATTTTTGGCGTGGCCGCGATCACCTGGCCGCCGTGCAGAAAATCACCCTCGCCGGTCAGATCGCCGATCAATCCTCCGGCTTCCTGAATGAGGAGGCTGCCGGCTGCGACGTCCCACGGGTTGAGGCCAACTTCCCAGAAACCATCGTAGAACCCGGCCGCGACGTAGGCGAGATCGAGCGCTGCGGCGCCGGGACGGCGCAATCCGGCGGTCTGCTCGATCATCGTTTTCATCATTCGCAGGTAGGTGTCGAGGTAGCGGCCATCGCGAAATGGGAATCCGGTGCCGATGAGGCAATCGCGCAGATGGTGACGCTTGGAGACGCGGATCCGTCGGTCGTTCAGGAACGCGCCGCGTCCGCGCGACGACGTGAACAGGTCATTGCGCACCGGGTCGTAGATGACCCCGTGCGTGACCTGGCCCCGCTGCGAGAGCGCGATGGATACGCAATACTGTGGAAAACCGTGCAGGAAGTTGGTCGTGCCGTCGAGCGGGTCGATGATCCAGACATTTTCCGCTTCGGCATTCGCGCCTTTGGCGGTGCCTTCCTCTGCTAAGATCGCATGGTCCGGATAGCTGTCCAGGAGCGTTTCGACGATCGTCCGTTCGGCTTCCCGATCCACCTCGCTCACGAAGTCCTTGGGGCCCTTCGATGTAACGGTGAGCAGATCGAGTTCGCGGGAGCCGCGATTGATGACGCTGCCGGCGCGGCGAGCTGCCTTCACCGCGATCGCGAGCATGGGATGCATGGTTGGATTGTCTCGCCGTCGCCGCCGATCACGCCGATGAGCGGGGCACAATGAACGAAAGCGTTTATTGTAACCGCTCGTGAGCTCTCGGGTCGCGGCCCGAAGGTCTCCCCGAACCATTTAGCGAGTTTCTATCGAGTGAGTTCCGACTCAGTACACTTGATGCCGTCCCGTCTCGATCGCCTCTCCGCCATCCGGATCGTGCTCGTCGCGACCAGCCATCCGGGAAACATCGGCGCGGCAGCGCGCGCGATGCTCACAATGGGGCTGCGACGGCTCGTTCTGGTCGGTCCGCGCCGGTTTCCGGATCCGGAAGCCGTGGCGCTTGCATCCGGGGCGATCTCGGTGCTCGACGGCGCGCATGTCGTGGCGTCGCTCGGCGAGGCGCTATCAGGTTGTGTGCTGGCGGTCGGGCTTTCGGCGCGTCCGCGCGAGTTCGCGGGACGCGTGCTCGCCATGCGCGAGGCCGCCGAAGACGCGTTCGCGCACACTGCGTACGGCGACGTCGCGCTCGTGTTCGGCACGGAAATGTCGGGTCTTTCCAACGACGAGCTCGCGCGTTGCGGTCTCGTCGCCACGATTCCGGCCAGTGCCGATTTCACCTCGCTCAATCTCGCCGCGGCTGTGCAGGTCGCCGCGTACGAGCTGCGCCTCGCGGCAAGCGACGGCGACGTGTGGCACGCGCCGCGATTCGAGCCCGCCACCGTCGACGAGATCGAGGCGCTCTATGCGCACGGTGCGCGGACGCTGGCGGCGATGCGGTTTCTCGATCCTCGAATGCCGCGGCGCCTGCTGCCGCGGCTGCGGCGGCTCTTCGCGCGGGCCGCGCTGGAAACGGAGGAGGTCAGCATCCTGCGCGGTATCCTGGCCCGCATCGATCAATTGCTGGGGAGCCGCGCGCCGTAGGTTTCGCTTCGCCCGGGCCAAATAGTTGAGTGCGTCAGTCGGAAATGCGAAAATGTTCGCCATGTTCAGCCGCCTACGTGAAGACATCGCCGTCGTGTTCGAACGCGATCCCGCCGCCCGGACGAAGTGGGAAGTATTGACGTGTTACCCGGGGTTGCATGCGCTCCTGTGGCACCGGGCGGTGCCACACCGCCTGTGGGGATGGGGCCTGCGCTGGCTCGCGCGGTGGCTCGCGCATTGGGGACGCTGGCTCACCGGCATCGAAATCCATCCGGGGGCGGTGATCGGGCGCCGCGTGTTCATCGACCACGGCATGGGCATCGTGATCGGAGAAACGGCCGAGATCCATGATGATTGCACGCTTTATCACGGCGTGACCCTTGGCGGAACGTCATGGAATGCCGGCAAACGCCACCCGACCCTGGGCAAGGGTGTGGTCATCGGAGCCGGCGCCAAGATCCTTGGTCCCATATCGGTCGGCGATGGCGCCAAGATCGGCTCGAACGCCGTCGTGGTGCGCGACGTACCGGCGGGGGCGACGGCGGTCGGCATTCCCGCGCGGATCCTCGTCGGCCAGGACGCCGTGCGCCGCGAAGACCATGCGACAAAACTGGGATTCTCCGCCTATGCCATTGCGGCCGACATGAACGATCCGATGGTCCAGGCGATCCACCGGCTGATCGATCATGCCGCCGCGACCGACGCCCGGCTTCAGACTCTGGTTGCCCAGTTGCAGCACGGCGGGTTCGAATTCGGCGATGCGAAAGCAACGGCCGAAGGGTTCGACCCGCAGCGGCTGAACCAGATGATCGAGTGAAGACGACCACGGTCGTCGCGTCGGCCGATGGCCGCAAAGCCCACAATGAAGGCGCCGATCTACCTAGACTACGCCGCGACGACACCCGTCGATCCGCGCGTCGCGCGGAAGATGATCCCGTATCTGACCGAGAATTTCGGCAATCCTGCCTCGAGCTCGCACCCGTTCGGCTGGGCTGCGAAGAACGCGGTCGAGGGGGCGCGCGCGGAGGTCGCGGGGCTTGTGAATTGCAGCGCGGAGGAAATCACGTGGACTTCGGGCGCGACCGAGTCGATCAACCTTGCGCTGAAGGGCGCCGCCCACTATCGCAAGGACAAGGGAAAGCATCTCGTCACCGTTCGCACCGAACACAAGGCCACGCTCGACTCGATGCTCCAGCTCGAGCGCGAAGGGTATACGGCGACATATCTCGACGTGTTGCCGGACGGGCTGCTCGATCTCGATGCCTTCGACGCCGCGCTCCGGACCGACACCATCGTCGTCTCGGTGATGGCGGTCAACAACGAAATCGGCGTCGTGCAGGACATTGCTGCGATCGGGGAGATCTGCCGCGCGCGAGGCATCGTCTTTCACGTCGATGCGGCGCAGGCGACCGGGAAGATTCCACTGAACCTCGCGGAACTCGAGGTCGACCTGATGTCCTTCACGGCGCACAAGACGTACGGGCCGAAAGGCGTGGGCGCGCTCTATGTACGGCGCAAGCCGCGTGTTCGCATCGAGGCCCAGATGCACGGCGGCGGTCACGAGCGCGGACTGCGCTCCGGCACGCTACCCGCGCACCAGATCGTCGGGATGGGCGAGGCGTTCCGGATCGCGAAGGCGGAGATGGCGTCCGAGAACGAGCGCATCCGCGCCATGCGCGACTGCCTGTGGAAAGGCATATCGGCCCTCGGTGGCGTACACGTCAACGGCAACCTGGTGCGCCGTGTCCCGCACAACCTCAACGTCAGCTTCGGTGGCGTCGAGGGCGAGAGCTTGGCCATGGCGTTCAAGGACATCGCCGTGTCGTCGGGATCGGCGTGTACGTCGAGTTCGCTCGAACCCTCGTACGTGCTGCGTGCGCTGGGCCGCACCGACGAACTCGCCCACGCGTCGCTCCGATTCAGCCTCGGCCGGTTCACCACCGCGGCCGAAATCGACTGCGCCGTAGCTCGGCTCGAGAGGACACTCGGCGAGCTGCGCGAGCATTCGCCGACGTAAGGGTCACGCGAAGAGGTTGAGGATCGCGTCGAGTCCGCAGTGGTCGATCGCATGCGTCGCCTGGGTGCGCACGAGCGGCTTTGCGTGGTACGCGATCGATATGTCGGCCGCCCTCAGCATCGGCAGGTCGTTGGCACCGTCGCCGATCGCGACCACGATTCCTCCATCCGCCGCGTAGCGCTCGCGCATCGCCGACAGGCGTGCCGCCTTCGCCTTCGCGTCGACGACCGGCTGCAGGACGTGCCCGGTCAGCTTTCCGCCCGCGATCTCGAGGGTGTTCGATGCCGTTTCGTCGAAATCGAGCCTCGGCTTCAGCCGTTCGGCGAAGAAGGTGAAACCTCCCGAGACGAGCAGCGTCTTCGCCCCGGCGGCCTTGAAGCCCGCCAACATCCGCTCGGCGCCAGGGGAGAGTTCGAGGCGTTCAACATAGACCCGTTCCAGCGCGGCGACCGGTACCCCTGCGAGCAGCGCGACGCGCCGCGTGAGGCTCTCCCCGAAGTCGATCTCGCCGCGCATCGCCGACGCCGTGATCGCGGCGACCTCGGGCTTGACGCCCGCGGTGTCGGCGATCTCGTCGATGCACTCGATCGTGATCAGCGTCGAGTCCATGTCCACGGCGACGACGCGTACGCGATCGCGCCGGAGATCGGACGGAACGTACGCGCAGTCGATGCCGGCTTTCGCGCATAGCTCGGCGACGCCGGCGTGCGCCTTGGCGCGCGGCAGGCGGAAGGCCTGCTGGACCCCGCCGTCGAGCACCCGGATGCCCTGCGCGTCGGCGAGCGCCGCAACCGCGGCGAGCAGGGCGGTGTCGATCTCCGGCGCCTGGAGCACGAGATCCATCGTGGCGGCGGTCATGACGGGCACCGCGCCGGGCTCTCTCGGGCCGGCGCGATTACGCGCGCGGCTTCACGCGGCGTGCGCACTCCTGCGCGCGGCCGCGCGCCTCGGTGACGTCGCATCCGGTGGCGAGCGCCACACCCATCCGCCGCTTCTTGTACGCTTCGGGCTTGCCGAAGAGGCGCAGATCCGATTCCGGAACGGCAAGCGCGTGCGCGACGTCGTCGTAGCGGATGCCGCGGCCCTCGACGCCGCCGTAGATGACCGCCGAGGCGCCCGGGGCGCGCAGGCGCACGTCCACGGGCAGGCCGAGGATGGCCCGCGCGTGGAGCTCGAATTCGCTTTGCACCTGTGTGGCCATCGTCACCATTCCCGTGTCGTGCGGTCGTGGACTCACCTCCGAGAACCACACGGCGTCGCCCTTGACGAAGAGCTCGACGCCGAAGATGCCGCGGCCGCCCAGTTCCGTGGTAATGCGCAACGCGATGTTCTGCGCCGCCGCGCGCGCCGTGGGCGACATCGGCTGCGGTTGCCACGATTCGACGTAGTCGCCGTTGACCTGCACGTGACCGACCGGCTCGCAGAAGTGGGTCCGCACCTCGCCTTGCGCGTCGTTCGCGCGAACGGTCAGCAACGTGATCTCGTAGTCGAAATCGATGAAGCCTTCGACGATGACGCGGCCGCCGCGCACACGCGCCGCGCTTTCCGCGTACTGCCACGCCGACGCGACGTCGGCTTTCGAGCGCACCACGGATTGGCCCTTGCCCGACGATGACATCACCGGCTTGACGACGCAGGGGTATCCGATCCCGGGTGTGGTTTCGATGGCTTCCGCGAGCGACTCGAGGCTGTCGGCAAAGCGGTAGGGCGAGGTCGGCAACCCGAGGTCTTCGGCCGCGAGGCGGCGAATGCCCTCGCGATTCATCGTCAGCTGCACCGCCCGCGCGGTCGGAATCACTTGCGCAATGCCTTCGCGCTCGATGTCCGCCAGCACATCCGTCGCAATGGCCTCGATCTCCGGCACCACGATATGCGGGCGTTCCTGCTCGATCAATCGGCGCAGCGTGGCGGCATCGGTCATGGCGATCACGTGCGCGCGATGCGCGACCTGATGGCCGGGCGCGTTGGCGTAACGGTCGACGGCGACCACTTCGACGCCGAGGCGTTGCAACGCGATGATGACTTCCTTGCCCAGCTCGCCGCTACCCAACAGCATGACCTTCGTCGCCGAAGGGGAAAGCGGGGTGCCGATATGCGTGGAAGAGGGGTGGCGTCCGTCGTCGGGCATGGTCTCAAACCGAAAGGGGAAAACTTGATTTTACGCGCGCGTGGGCATTTTTGCTGCGCCGCATCAAAATAGTGGACGGGCATAACCCAAGTGCTTGTTTACAAATACGTTATACAACATTAGCGCTTGGATTTCGGCCGTCGGGCCCGATCGGTTTGTGACAGGGGGGTGCTGTACGTTGCCCGCGGCGGGGTATCCGCCACCGGGGCGGAATTCTCCGCGAGCGTGAAATCGATCTTCGCAGTTTCGAGGTCGACGCGCGCCACCTTGACGCGAACGCGACCGGCAAGTTGGAACACGCGGCCGCCGCGTTCGCCGATCATCGCGTGGCGGCCTGCATCGAAATGGAAATAATCGCGGCCAAGCTCGGTGACGTGAACAAGACCGTCGATGTTGAGGCCGTCGAGCGTAACGAAAATTCCGAAGTTCGTGACGCCGCTGATCGTGCCGTCGAACGCTTCTCCCACCTTGTCCTGCATGAAATAGCACTTGAGCCAGTTCTCGACGTCGCGCGTTGCGTCATCGGCGCGGCGTTCGGCAAGCGAGCAATGGACACCCAGCTCGGCCCATGACATTCCCGCCGGCTTGTACTCCTGCCTTGCCAGGCACTGCCTTGATCGCCCGGTGGACCAGCAGGTCCGGATAGCGCCGGATCGGCGATGTGAAGTGCGCGTACGCCTCGTAGGAGAGTCCGAAGTGTCCGACGTTGTCGGGTCGGTAGCGCGCCTGTTGCAGCGAGCGCAGGAGTACGGTCTGCAACAGCGCGTAATCCGGACGGTCCTTGATCTGCAGGAGGAGCCTCGCATAGTCGGATGCCGTCGGGTCGTCTCCGCCCGGCAGTGAAAGCGCGCAGCTCGCCAGGAAATCCCGGAGCGCCCCGAGCTTTTCCGGCGTCGGTCCCTCGTGCACGCGATAGAGCGCCGGATGCTTGTGCCGCGCGAGGAATTCCGCGGTACAAACGTTCGCCGCGAGCATGCACTCCTCGATCAGCTTGTGCGCGTCGTTGCGCACGACGGGCACGATGCGGACGATCTTGCCCTTGACGTCGAATTCCAGCTGCATTTCGACGCTTTCGAAATCGATCGCGCCGCGTTCTTCACGGGCGCGCTTCAGCGCATGGAACAAGGCGTAAAGCTCTGTCAGGTGCGGCAGCAGCTCCCGGGCTTCGCGTGGTGCATTCTTCGGCTCCGACAGCCAGTTCCACACCTGCGTGTAGGTGAGCCGGGCCCGCGAGTGCATCACCGCCGGATAGAACGTGTACTTCCGGATCGCACCTTCGCCGGTGACTTCCATGTCGCAGACCATGCACAGGCGGTCGACCTTCGGCTTGAGCGAGCAGAGTTCGTTGGACAGCGCTTCCGGCAGCATCGGGATGACGCGGCGCGGAAAATAGACAGACGTGCCGCGCTCGCGCCCGTCCCGGTCGAGCGGATCGCCGTCCTTCACATAATGCGAGACGTCGGCGATCGCGACGACGAGCCGAAAGCCCTTTCCCGTTCTGGCGCAGTAGACCGCATCGTCAAAATCCTTCGCCGTTTCGCCGTCGATCGTGACGAGCGGCAACGCGGTGATGTCGACGCGGCCTGCGCTGTCGCGATCGGTGACTTCGGCGGGCAGCTTGCCCGCCTGCTTGCGCGCAGCAAGCGAGAACTCGTGCGGCAGATCGTGCTTGCGCAGCGCGATCTCGATTTCCATGCCGGGATCCGTGTAACCGCCCAGCACTTCGACGACGCGCGCGATGGCCTCGTGTTGCGGCGTGGGATGCTGGACGATGTCGACGACGACGACATCGCCCGATCTCGCCGCGCCGCGTTCATCGTGGGGCACCAGGAGGTCCTGATTGATCCGCCGGTTTTCGGCGACGACGAAAGTGATACCGCGCTCCTCGTAGAACCGACCGACGACCGACACGTTCGCGCGCGCGAGAACATCGACGATCTCGCCTTCGGGCCGACCGCGCCGATCGGCGCCGGAACGCCGGGCTGTCACGCGATCGCCGTGGAGCACCTTGTGCATCTCGTTCGGGCTGAGGAAGAGGTCCGCGCCGCCGTCATCCGGAACGAGGAAGCCGAAGCCATCCGGATGCCCCTGCACCGTACCTGTGATGAGGTCGAGCTTCGCGACAACGCAAAGCTCGCCCTTGCGGTTCATCAGCAACTGGCCGTCGCGTTGCATCGCGTCGATCCGGCCGAAGTACGCGTCGTGGGCGCGCTGGTCGACGGCCATCACGCGCGCGAGCTCGGCGGGCGGAAGCGGCACTCCGGCCTCCCTCAGTGCATCGAGAATCGCGACGCGCGACGGCAGCAGCGAAGGATCGATTTCATCGCGCCGGCGCGTCGCTCGCGGCCCGGGCGCGATGGTCGCGCCGTCCTCCGCGCGGCGCGGAGCACGCAAAGCGGACGGCACGTCAACCTTCGCGGCAGGTGTCGACTTCCGCGCTTTCGATCGAGGCGAGGAACGCGCGGTGGGCGTTGCCGCGGGCTTTGATTTTGCGGCGCGCGACTTGGGCGCGGCGTCTGGTTTCTTTGACAAGAGATGCCCTGAAACTTAAAATGATTGGTTGCAGTTGCCCAGGTGGCGGAATTGGTAGACGCACCAGGTTCAGGTCCTGGCGGTAGCGATACTGTGGGGGTTCGAGTCCCTTCCTGGGCACCATTCTAGTGTATTGAGTCACGCCCAACGGTTCGCGGCGCTCGTTGTACACCGAGCGACCGCGACGCTTCGTCATTTGCCGAGCCGCGCCTTCAGTCGCTCGGGCCCCAGCGTGTCGTAGACCTCGAACGGCTGGTGGATCCACGGACTCTCGGCGAGGAAGTCGACGTAGTAGTCGGGCTTCATCGTCGAGCAGGCTTTCCACCAGAGAACCGCGGTCTTGCAACTCTTGATGACCGGCCATCGCTCGGGCAACGCCTTGTGCACGGCGGCCAGCGTGTGGCCCGAATCGACCATGTCGTCGACCAGCAGCACACGTTCGCCGAGGCGCGGCGAGGTCATCGTCATGTGCTCGGCAATGACGAGTTCGCCGCGGACAGTGCCGCCTTCCGTGGCGTACGAGTGGGTCGACAGGATCGCGAGCGGCGTTTCGTAGATCCGCGACAGCACGTCGCCGACGCGCATGCCGCCGCGCGCGATGCAGATGATCTGGTTGAATTTGTAGCCCGACTCGTAGACGTTGAGCGCGAGCCGCTCGACGAGCGTGTTGTACTGGTCCCAGCTGACGGAAAGGCTCGCCATTCGATATCCCCGGTGCGCGATCTTCGGGACGCGCGTCAGTGGAACGGATGATGGAGAAGGATGGTCTCGTCGCGGTCGGGCCCGGTCGACACCATCGCGATCGGCACGCCGGTGAGCGTCTCGATCCGCTTGAGGTAGGTGCGCGCATTCGCCGGCAGCGCGTCGATCGTTCTGACGCCGACCGTGCTTTCGCTCCATCCTGGCAGCGACTCGTAGACGGGCTCGCATTCGGCGACGGCGTCGGCGCCCGATGGCAGCAGCGCGACGGGCTTGCCGTGCACCACGTAGCCGGTGCAGACGCGGATCTCGTGCATGCCGTCGAGCACGTCGAGCTTGGTGATGCAAAGGCCGGTCACGCCGTTCAGCTGCAACGAACGGAGGAGAGCGGGAATGTCGAGCCAGCCGCAGCGGCGCGGCCGGCCGGTGACCGAGCCAAACTCGTTGCCGCGTTTCGCAAGTCCCGCGCCCACGTCATCGATGAGTTCCGTCGGAAACGGGCCGGTGCCTACGCGCGTCGTGTACGCCTTCACGATGCCGAGCACATAGTCGAGGAACTGCGGTCCGACGCCTGCGCCGGGCGCCGCCGCGCCGGCAAGGCAGTTCGACGACGTCACGTACGGATACGTCCCGTGATCGATGTCGAGCAGTGCGCCCTGTGCGCCCTCGAACAGCAGCGACTGCCCGCGCGTCCGCGCCTCCTGCAGCAGCGCAGCGACGTCGGCCACCATCGGTTGCATCGCCGCCGCGAGTGCCAGCGTCTCGTCGCGTGTCCGCGCGAACGGTACCGGGTCGCGCTTGTAGTAGTGCGTCAACACGAAGTTGTGAAACGCGAGGAGCGGTTCCAGTTTTGCGGCGAAGCGGTCGGGGTAGAACAGATCCTGCAGGCGGATCGCGCGGCGCGCGATCTTGTCTTCGTACGCAGGGCCGATGCCGCGGCCCGTCGTTCCGATCTTCGCGTCGCCCATCGCTCCTTCGCGCGCCTGGTCGAGCGCAACGTGATAGGGAAGGACCAGCGGGCATGCCGGCGATATCTTCAGCCGCGGCCGCACCGCCACGCCGGCATCTTCGAGTTCGCCGATCTCCTGCAGCAGCGCGGACGGAGAGAGCACGACTCCATTCCCGATGTACACCGAGACGCCGGGCCGGAGGATGCCCGACGGAATGAGCCGCAGCACGGTCTTCTTGCCGCCGATGACGAGCGTGTGCCCGGCGTTGTGTCCGCCCTGGAATCGCACGACGCCCTGCGCGTGCTCGGTCAGCCAGTCGACGACTTTGCCCTTGCCTTCATCGCCCCATTGGGTGCCGATGACGACGACGTTCTTCCCCATGCTTCCTTCCCGAGGTCGGATTCAGGTCTCGATGCCGCGCTCGCCGGGACCTTCCGCGCGTACCACCGAAACGTGTCTTCGACTCCGATGTTCGTTGAGTCAGCCTGACCCGGTTTCACGCGCAACGACCCCGGCGAGCTGCCGCAGGTCCAGCGTGAAACCGGTGGCGGGACGCGCGCGGCCAAATGCCTTGCCGACGCCGTCGTATCGGCCGCCCCTTCCGATCGTGGCGGTCTCTCCTGCGGTGAACACCGAAAAGATCGCGCCGTTGTGATAATGATAGCCTGTGAGGTCGGCGAGATCGATGTGCAACGCCTCGACCAACGGCTCTCCCGATCGCGCCAACGCGTCGAGTGCGGCGAGCGCGTTGCGGATCGACGGAGTATCCGGAAGCCGCGCACGCGCCGCGGTCAGCACGTCATTGGCCGGGCCGTACAGCGTCGGCAGCGCAGTCAGTGCGTCACGCCACGCGGGGGGAAGCTTGGCGGTGAGGTCGGCGACGGTCGGGACGTCCTTCGCGCGAAGGGCCGCGAAGAGTTCGGTGTCCTCGCCGTTGCCGCTGATTCCCGCGCCGGCCGCCAGCGCACGGTAGACGCCCACGTGACCGAGGTCGAGGTGCAGGCCGCGGACCCCCGCCGCCGCCAGCGACGACAGGATGAGTCCCAGCACTTCGATGTCGCCGGCGATGGCGGGCTCGCCGAAGAGTTCGGCACCGATCTGGATCACCTCACGCGTTCTCGCGAACCCGGCGGGAACCGCGCGCAGCACGCTGCCGGCGTAACAGAGCCGCGTGACGCCGGGCTCGTTCAGAAGGTGCGCGTCGATCCGCGCGACCTGCGGCGTGATGTCGGCGCGGACGCCGAGCATTCGGCCCGACAGCGGGTCGACGACCTTGAACGTCTGCAACTCGAGGTCGCGGCCGGTGCCGGTGAGCAACGAATCGAGGTGCTCGACCAGCGGCGGCTGAATGAGTCGATAGCCGTGAGCGCGAAAATGATCGAGCAGCACCCGCCGCAGCGTCTCGGTACGTTCGGCCTCCGCGGGGAGGACGTCTTCGATGTATTCCGGCAGGACCCAATTACGCATTGCGGGCGAACCAGAATGCGGCAAGTCCGATCAGGATCGACACGAGGCCGATGAAGCGCAGTTGCCCGTCCCTCAGCGTGACGAGCTTCGCGAAGCTGTCGCGCCACAGTCGCGGCGCGAGCAAAGGCAGCAGCCCCTCGACGACCAGCACCAGCGCAAATGCCGCCCACAGCGAATCCGGCACTCCGTTCCCCTCGCGCGCGCCCGCGGCCGCAGAACTACTTAGGCGCCTTCGCACCTGGGCCGCCCTGATTCTTCAGATAACGGAAGAACTCGGAGCTGGGGTCCAGCACCATCACGTCGCTCTTGTTGCGGAACGTTGCCTTGTACGCTTCGAGGCTGCGATAGAACGCGTAGAACTCGGGATTGGCGCCGTACGCCTGCGCGTAGATCGCCGAGGCCTTGGCATCGCCGTCACCTTTGGTCTTCTGCGCTGTCTTGTACGCATCGGCGAGGATCACGACGCGCTGGCGATCCGCGTCCGCGCGGATCTTCTCCGATTCGGCCTGGCCGAGTGAACGTAATTCGTTGGCGACACGCCGGCGCTCGGATTCCATCCGTGCATAGACGGGGCCGGTGACGTCGGGTGGCAATTCGACTCGGCGCAGACGGACGTCGACGATCTCGACGCCGATGGTCTTCGCGTCGGCGTCGGCCTTCTGTCGCGTCGTCGTCATGATCTTGTCGCGCTCGGACGAGATCGCCTCGTGCACGGTCCGCTTGTTGAATTCCTCGGCGAGATTGGCGCGCACCGTCTGGGAAAGGCGACGGCGGGCGACTTCCTCGTCGCCTTGCACGCTGACGTAATACTGCTTGACGTCGGTGATCCGCCACAGGACGAAGAAATCGACGAGCAGCGGCTTCTTCTCCGACGTGGTGATCCGGTCGGGCTCTGGGTTGTCGAGCAGCAGGATCCGCTTGTCGTAGAACTTGACGTTCTGCAACAGCGGAACCTTGGCGTAGAGGCCGGCGTTCGGCAGCGTCTCGACGATCTCTCCCAGCTGGAACTTGATCGCGTACTGGCGCTGGTCGACCGTATAGAGCGACTGCGACGCGACGAACAGCAGCGCGACGATGAGCGCGAGCACGGGGATCGTGAACTTCATCGCGAATCTCCGCCGCGTTCGCGAGCCCGCAGCGCATCCCGCGACCGGCTCGGGTCGAGCGTGACGGTGGGCTCGGCTGCGGGCGGGGTCGATTGCCGCGCCGCGGACGGATCGCCGCCTGCGGCGGGCGCGCCCGCCGGAGCGCTCTGCTGGATGAGCTTGTCGAGGGGCAGGTAGAGCAAGCTGTTGCTTCCGGCCTTCTGGTCGACCAGCACCTTGCTCGAGTTTCCGACGACGGTCTGCATCATGTCGAGATAGAGGCGCTCGCGCGTGACGCCTGGCGCCTTCGCGTACTCGATCTGGATCTGCCGAAAGCGCGACGCGTCGCCCTCGGCCCGTTGCGTGACCTCGGCCTGGTAGCCGTTGGCTTCCTCGATCAGGCGCGCGGCGTTGCCTCGGGCGCGCGGCACGACGTCATTGGCGTAGGCCTGACCTTCGTTGCGGAACCGCTCGCGGTCCTGCCCGGCTTTCACCGCGTCGTCGAACGCGGCCTGCACCTTGTCGGGAGGCTGCACGCTCTGCAGCGTCACCTTCTGCACGTACACGCCCGTCTGGTAACGGTCGAGCATCTCCTGCATCAGCTTTTCCGCGGACTTCGCGATCTGCTCGCGTCCCTCGTACAGCACGAAGTCCATCTTGGCCTTGCCGACGACTTCGCCCATCGCCGTCTGCGCGATGAACTGGACGATCAGATCCGGTTTGCGAACGTTGAACACGTTTGCTTCGGCGTTCTTCAGGTTGTATTGGACGGCGAACTGGATGTCGATGATGTTCTCGTCGTCCGTCAACATCAGCGCTTCGTTGTCCTTCTTGTTCTTGGGCGTGTTGCGGTAGCCGACTTCGACGGTTCGCACCTGGGAGAAATCGACGAGTTCCTTCTCCTCGATCGGATAGGGCAAGTGCCAGCGCGCGCCGGGCTGCGTCGTCTCGGTGTACTTGCCGAAGCGCGTGACGACGCCGCGCCGGCCCTCGTCGACAATGTAGAAACCGCTCGCGAGCCAGACCACGAGAACGAGCGCGATCAGGATTCCCGCGCCCGAGAGAGGCATCATCACGCGGTTGCCGCCACCCCCATCGCCGCCCGGACCCTCTTCGCCGCCACCGGCCTTGCGGCCGAACAGATCGTTGATCCGGCGGTTCACGTTGCGCCAGATCTCGTCGAGATCGGGTGGGCCGCCGCTACCTCGCTTGCCCCACTGGGGATCGTTCAGCGACATGGAGAGTTACCGGGATCGGGAAGGCGTCTGTGGCGTCGCGCGTCACGCGTCGAGCACGGGAACGACGCGGGTGTCGGAAGACGGCGCATCGGCCGGAAACCGCTCGGCAAGCGCGGCTCGCAAATCGTCGCAACCGGCGCCTGTAACTGCGCTCAGCCGGACGGTGCGCAGTATACCAGACTCGTCGCGTCCGATTCCCGGCTCGAGCTTGGCTGCATCGATCTTGTTCATGATCCGAATCTGCGGCACGCGGTCGGCGCCGATCTCCTGCAGTACCGCATCGACGGCGGCCGCCTGCTCGTCGCGACATGGATGGGCGGCATCGATCACGTGCAACAACAGGTCTGCCTCCCCGGCTTCGGCGAGGGTCGCGCGAAACGCGGCGACCAGATCGTGCGGGAGTTCGCGGATGAAGCCAACGGTGTCCGAAAGCACGATCGCCGCCGCGCCCGGCGCGTAGATCCGGCGCACCGTCGTGTCGAGCGTGGCGAACAGCTGGTCGGCGGCGTAAGCCTTGGCCCCGGTCAAGCGGTTGAACAGCGTCGACTTGCCGGCATTCGTATAGCCGACAAGGGCCACCGTGCGCACGGAGGCGCGGCGCCTCGTCCGCCCCTGCGTCGCCCGCTGCCGCTCGACGTGGCCGAGACGCTCTTTCAGCACCTTGACGCGTTCGCCCAGGAGGCGGCGGTCGGTTTCCAGCTGCGTTTCACCGGGGCCCCGGAGACCGATGCCGCCCTTTTGCCGCTCGAGGTGGGTCCAGCCGCCGACGAGGCGCGTCATCTGGTGCTTGACCTGCGCCAACTCGACCTGGAGCTTGCCCTCGGCGCTTCGCGCGCGCAGCGCGAAGATGTCGAGAATGAGGCTCGTCCGGTCGACGACGCGGCATTCGAGCCCGTTTTCGAGGTTGCGCTGCTGCGCGCCCGTGAGCGGATGGTTGAAGATGACGAGATCGGCCCCGGCTTCGACGCGCTTCGACGCGATTTCCTCGACCTTGCCTTTGCCGGCGTAGGTTGCCGCGTCAGGACGCTGCCGGCGGCCCGTCACCGTTCCGACGACGGTTGCACCTGCCGACACCGCGAGAGCATCCAGTTCGGCCATTCGCTCCACGGGATCGGCGTCGCCGAAATCGAGCGCAACGAGCAACGCACGGTCGCCGCCTTGGGCGCGTTCAAACATGCCGGGTCAATCGATGCGCTGCGCCGGACCCTGACGCGGCCACGCCGTCGCCGCGCGGGCGGCGACGCTGACTCTGTGCGGGTGTCCGGTCAAACTTCGCTGTCGCCGGTCGGAACGTGGTGCGGCATCGCAACCGACCGTGCGGGAACGACCGTGGAAATCGCGTGTTTGTACACCATCTGCGTCACGGTGTTCTTGAGCAGGACGACGTATTGGTCGAATGACTCTATCTGCCCCTGCAGCTTGATTCCGTTGACGAGATAGATGGACACCGGAACGTGTTCCTTGCGCAGGGTGTTCAGGAACGGGTCTTGTAGCATTTGCCCTTTGTTGCTCATCGCATGCTCCGCGGTTGTTGTTGGGCCGGCGTACAGCCGAACGCGTTGGCAGCCGGTGCCCACCCGATCCTACATGGGGCCGAAATTTGGGGCGTCAACGGCCTGACCGACGTTTCGGCGCGGTCGCGTACGGGTTCGCGCCGGTCTTGAATTGTATCCTAAGGGGGGTCCCGCGGAGTTGGAACGCCTCGCTGAAGAAATGTTCCAGGTATCGCCGGTAAGTGGCGGGGATATGGCTCAGGGCAGAGCCGTGGATGATGATCAGCGGCGGATTCTGGCCCCCTTGGTGAGCATAGCGAAGCTTGGGCCGCCCCATGCCCGCGCGCGGGGGCTGCTGGCGGGTGACCGCGGCCGCGAGAGTCCGCGTGAGCTTCGGGGTCGAAAGTTTGGCCATTGCCGCCGCATACGCGCCGTCCACGGAGCGGAGCAGGCCCGGCACGCCGCTTCCTTCGCGGGCCGAGATGTAGTGATGCCTGGCGAACGCGAGAAAGGCTGCCTTGCGATCGAGGTCGCGCTTGACCTCGTCGCGGCGGTCGACTGGCACGGCGTCCCATTTGTTGACGGCGACCACGAGTGCGCGGCCCGCCTCGAGGATGTAACCGGCGAGGTGCGCGTCCTGTTCCGATATTCCCTGCTCCGCGTCGAACAGCAGCACGACGACGTTCGCGTCCTCGATGGCCTGCATGGTCTTGATCACCGAAAACTTCTCGACCGCTTCAAGCACCTTGCCGCGACGACGCACGCCGGCCGTGTCGATCAGCATGTACTGGCGGCCATTGCGCTCGAAATCGAGATAGATCGAGTCGCGCGTGGTTCCCGGCTGGTCGAAAGCGATCACGCGTTCCTCGCCCAGCAGCGTATTGACCAGCGTCGACTTGCCGACGTTCGGGCGACCGATGATCGCGACCTTGATCGCCTCTGATTCGGCCGCAGGAAGGACTGCGCTCGTGCCGCCGGCGTCCGCAGGAACAAGCGACAGCGCGAGTTCGGCGATCGCGCCGACGTTGTCGCCGTGCGCGGAGGAAATCGGATGGGGCTCCCCGATCCCGAGTGCGTAGAATTCGTTCGCCGCACGCTCGGGCGCTAGACCCTCCGCCTTGTTGGCAGCGAGCACGACCGGCCGGCCGGACCGGCGCAAGAGGTCCGCGATATTCCGGTCCTGCTCGGTGAGCCCCTGACGCGCATCGACCAGAAACACGACGACATCGGCTTCGGCGATCGCCTGTCGCGTCTGCTTTGCCATCTCGTGGAGAATGCCGTCCTTCGCGACGGGCTCGAACCCGCCGGTGTCGACGACCAGGAACGGCCGATCACCCACGCGCCCGCGTCCATAGTGGCGGTCGCGCGTCAGGCCGGGGAAATCCGCGACAAGCGCCGCGCGGGTCTTGGTGAGTCTGTTGAACAACGTCGACTTGCCAACATTGGGGCGCCCGACGAGGACGAGGGTGGGCAGCATCGCGGTTCTGGGCGGTGGTGGGGAAACGTGTCAGCCGCACCGACCACGCCGATCGACGGGAGGGTGGATCGCGGAAAATCCGTCGAAGACGTGCCCGGCCCGGCGTCGTGGAGGATGACGCTTCGTTCAGCGTTCACCGACGGAGACAAGCGTCCCGCCTGTGCTTTGCCAGACGGCGTTGGCGCCCATCTGCACCGGCTGGGCCGTCGGGGGAACGCCGTCGGTCGCGATACGTCCGACAAGACTGCCGTTGCTGGGATCGAGCAGATGCACGTAGCCTTCGATGTCGACAACCGCGACGTGCTCGCCCAGGATCTGCGGTCCGCTGGGCTTCCGCTGCGCGAGCTTGTCCTGCTTCCATGCCGACGCACCGGTCGTCTTGTCGAGCGCGTGCACCGCGCCCTGGTCGTCGGTCACGTAAATGTAATGGGTATCGACCGCGAGACCCTCGAGACTCGAAAGGTCACGCGACCAGTTGAGCGTCCCGCGCAGAATCTCGAAACACGCGACGCGGCCCTGGTAGGCAACCGCGCAGGCCTGACGATTCTCGATAAGCGGCAGCGATGTCACGTCCGCGATCCGCTCGAGTTCCGTCGCGCCCTTCGGCGTCGCGACGTTGCCTTCCCAGCCGACGTTGCCGGTGGAAAGGTCGAGCGCGACGAGCTTGCCGCCCGCGGTCCCCATGAACAGGCCGCCGCGGCTGATCCTCGCTCCGGAGTAGTTGCGGACGGTGAGCGACGGGTTGGTGCGCTGGTATACCCACTTGGTCTTGCCATCGGCGCCGGACAGGCCGAACACGCGGCCGTCGCCGGATGCGACGACGACGATGCCTTCGGCAACCTTCGGAGGGCTCACGATCTCGCTCGTGACTTTGGCCTGCCAGAGCGGCTTGCCGTCCGGAGTGTAAGCGAGCACGTCTCCCTTGTCGGTACCGACTGCGACGAGCGTGCCATCAGCACCGACGCCGGCCGAAAGGCGTTTGCCGGCCTCGACCCGCCAGACGGTCTGGCCGCTCGTCGGATCGACACGTACGATCGTGCCGTTCGCGGCCGCCGCGTAAATCGCGTCGGGGGCAACGGCCGGGGCGATTCCCGGCGCCGCCTTGCCGACGGCGACCTGCCACGCGATCTTCGGATTCGCCGTTGCCTTGTAGTCGGGCAGCGGCCCGGGTTTCTTGCTGCTGTGCAGCCAGTCGAACGAAGGTACCGGAATCGTCGGAATCCACGACGAGAGGGACGAGCAGCCGGCGACGGTCAGCAAGGCCGCCAACGCCGCGGCGAGCGCAACGATGATCCGACAAACGCGGCCGGGCGGCGATTCGATCATTTGGTGGTCGCGGGAGCCGGCGCGACGGCTCCCGGGACGGCGGCTCCAGCGCCGGCCGCTCCGGCGCCAGCGGCGATCGCGACCGGACCGCCAAGGGTATCGAGTTTCACTTGCACGAAATTGCGGTACGGGCTCTTCGCGTCGAGGTGCACGAGCGCCGCCTGGTAAGCCTTGCGCGCCTCGTCGGTGCGGCCGGCCGCCGCCAGAATATCGCCTCGAAGGTCGTCGTAGATTCCCGCGAAGGACTCGCCGTGCTTGGCATCGAGCGTGCGCAATGCTTCATCGTACTGCTTTTCGTCGAAGAGGATCGCCGCAAGGCGCAGGCGCGCGATCTCTTTCATTTCGTCGTCGGAGTCCTTGTCGATCACCGTGGCGAGCTGCGCCTTCGCGCCGGCCGCGTCTCCGGCATCGAACAGCAGCGCCGCCACGATCAACGCTCCACGCGGTGCGTATCCGGTGCCGCCGAATTTGTCGGCAAGCTGCGCCATCGCGTCCTTCGCCTTGGCGGTATCGTTGGCGCGCGCCGCCGCGCTGACCGCGTTGTAGAGGACCGAAGCCTGCTCGGCCTGATGCTGCGACCACCACCGCCACCCCTGCACCGCGAAAATGCCCAGGCACACGGCCAGGATGGCGCCGGTGACTGCATTGCCCCACTGCTTCCACCACGACTTGAGGTCGTCGAGTTTGTCCTGCTCTTCGAGGTCGTAGACGGCCATTGGTTTTCCTTGTCCGGGATTCTATCGTTCTTCGAGAGCCGTCCGGAGATCGGCCAAAGGAACGGTTCTCTGCACGCCGGGTTCGCGCAGCGGCTTGACGCTGACCGCGTCGGCCGCGGCTTCATCCGCGCCGATCAGAAGCGCGTACCGCGCACCCGATGCATCGGCCTTCTTCATCTGCGACTTGAAGCTGCCGCCGCCCGCATTGACGACGACGCTGAAACCCGCGTCGCGGAGCATCTCGCCGGCTCTCCACGCCAGCCGCGACGAGGCATCCCCGTCATGGACGACATACGCGAGCGGAACGCGGGCCGGAACTTCGCCGGCGTCGCGCATCAGCATGATCATCCGCTCGATACCGATCGCGAAACCGCACGCCGAAGTGGGCTTGCCGCCCAGCTGTTCGAACAAGCCGTCGTAGCGCCCCCCGCCCGCAACGGTGCCCTGCGCGCCGAGACGGTCGGTAATCCATTCGAACACGGTCCGATTGTAATAGTCGAGGCCGCGCACGAGCCTCGCGTCGATTTCGTAGGCGATGCCCCCGTCCGCCAGCAGCCTCTGGACTCCTTCGAAATGCCCGCGCGATTCGTCACCGAGCCGCTCGACCAGCCTGGGGGCGCCGCGAATGAGCTCCTGCATGACCGGGTTCTTGGAATCGAGGATGCGCAGCGGGTTCGCGTGAAGCCGGCGCTTCGCGTCGTCGTCGAGCAGATCCTTCCGGCGTTCGAAATATGCGATGAGGTCGGCGCGATGTGCGCGCCGCTCGTCCGGATCACCGATCGAGTTGATCCCGAGCCGGACCCGATCGGCGACACCCAGCACGCGCCACAGCCGCGCGAGCATCACGATCTGCTCGGCGTCCACGTCCGGGCCCGGGAATCCGAGCGCCTCGACATCGAGCTGGTGGAACTGCCTGTAGCGGCCCTTTTGCGGGCGCTCATGGCGGAACATCGGGCCGCCGGTCCAAACGCGTTGCGGCCGTTCGTACGTGAGCGAATGCTCGATCGCGGCGCGAACGATGCCCGCGGTCGCTTCCGGACGCAGCGTCAGGCTCTCGCCGTTGAGCTTGTCCTCGAACGTGTACATCTCATGCTCGACGATGTCGGTGGCATCGCCGATCCCGCGGACAAACAGCGGCGTCGTCTCGACGATCGGGACGCGCAGATTCCGGTACCCGTATTGCTCGAATACGGCGCGTGCCTCGTCTTCGAAGCGCTCCCACAGCGCCGCTTCGTCGGGCAGCACGTCGTTCATGCCGCGGACCGCGTTGAGTGTCGCTGCCATTGTTACCTCAGACGACCGTCGCGATCATGGCAGAGTGAATCTGGCGACGTTCCGCCGCGTGTAAGGGGCGAGATCGACCGGCTGGCCCTTGTAGCGCACGCTGACATCGGCGGCGTTGCCGATCACGATCTCGAGCGGCGGGGTGCCCGACACGGACTGCGCCGTGCCGCCCGAGTTCATTCTGGAGAGCAAGACGCGCCCATTGCGGTCCCGCACCTCGGTCCACGAATAATCGCGGAAAGAGAACATCAGTAGTTGATCGGCGATGGCTCCCCCGGCGGCCGCTGCGGGCGTAGCGGAGGTTGTGGGTGCCGGAGGTGCAGCCGTGGCGGGAGCGTGGGACGCGGACGCCACGGGATTGGAGGACGTGGTCGACGGTGGAGCAGAGGACGCGGCGGGTGGGGCAGCGGGCGAATCGGGGGAGCGCGCCGCCAGAGGATTTTGCAGCATGGTACCGGGCGTCTCGACCGTTGCCTCGTGTTTGGCTGTCGGCGCAGGACGCTCGACGTCGGCTATCGGGTCCCTGCTGGATGGCGCGCGCGATTCTCCTGGAGGCCGCGACCATTCGTATGCGGCGGCGGCGGCGACGATCGCGGCGAGCGTCATCGGGATCGCCCAACGCGTCCAACCCGACTTCGAGTGCTCGTTTGTAGGCAGCTCGCCCATCGTCTGTGCAGTCTGCTGCAGCATCGGGGCTTCGAGCGCCGGCGCGGCCGCTCCGGCAGGCAATGTGCCAAGGACCCTTTCGGGATCGATTTGCAGGAGACGCGCGTAATTGCGGACGAAACCGCGAACAAATGTCCGGCCCGGCAGGTGCGTATAGTCGCCTTCCTCGAGCGCTTTCACTTGGCGTGGCGCGAGCTTCAGCTGTTGCGCGACGGTTTCGATCGACATTCCTGCCGCCTCGCGTGCGGCGCGAAGCAACGCGCCCGACATTCCCGCGGGCGGCAGCTCTCTTCCGTCAATGCTGGCGGCGATGTCGCGCTCGGTCACTCGCACGCACCTGTCGCGATCGCTTTGGTTTCCGCCGAGTCCGGATAACGGTTGCGCAGCTGAGAAACATAGGAGAGCTCGGCGCCGCGGTCGCCGGTCTTCTTCTCGATGCACATGCCGAGATAGAGCGCTTCGGGCGACGGCGCGGGTTGCTGCGTCAGGCGCCTCGTCCAGCTGCGCGCCTCGTCCAACCGTCCAGCGCGATAGGCAATCAGCGCGAGGCCATAGTTGGCGCCGACATTGTTGGGGGCACCTGCGACCGCGCGTCTGAAGAACACTTCGGCACCCGCGGTATCGCCGAACGCGACGCTGCACCGGCCGGCGTTGACCAGTGCGATTTCCGGCGTCTTGTAGAGCGGATTTCGCAACGCCATCTCGAACTCGGGGATCGATTCGCGCGGCTTCCCGGTGCTGCACAGATACCAGCCCCAGTTGTGGCGAATGTCGGAGTTCTGCGGTGCGAGCGAGAGTGCGCGCTGGAAGTTCTGTTCCGCCTTGGGATTTTCGCCAAGCATTCCGTAGACGAGGCCGTAGATGTTGTAGATGCGCGCGTTGTTGGGGTCGAGCTTTGCCGCCTCGTTGAGCTCTTCCAGCGCGACGTCCATCTGTCCCCGTTCGTAATAGCCGGCACCGAGGTCGACGTGGAGCGTTGCGCGGTCCTGCGGCGTTACCTCCTGCAGCTTGACTGTGGCTGGCGGAGGCTCGGGCTGACGCTGCGTGGCGGTCGACGGCGCGGATGCGCACGCGCCGAGGAAGACGGCGAGCGATGCCGCGATGCCGGCGATGGCGAAGTTACGGAGCAGAAGATTCATGGTCACTTTCGTTTCGGTCCGGATCACCGGGAGGTCGGCACGGCCGACGTCGCCGGCGCCGGGCGGATCCGGATGTGGCGCTTGCTGCGGTCGTTCACTCGGCCCGCAAGCTGGCCGCACGCCGCCGCGATATCATCGCCCCGCGTCTTGCGAATTGTCGTGACGAGACCTGCCTCGATCAGCGTCTTCCGGAACGCGTCGATACGCGATCTCGGGCTGGTGGAAAACTCCGCGCCCGGAAACGGGTTCCACGGAATCAGGTTGAACTTGCACGGCACGTCGCGGACGAGTTCCGCGACTTCGCGCGCGTGATCCGTCGTGTCGTTGACGCCGTCGAGCATCACGTATTCGAACGTCACGAAATCGCGCGGCGCCCGTTCGAGGTAACGAACGCTCGCGGCGAGCAGCTGGGCGAGCGGATATTTCCGGTTGATCGGCACGAGACGGTCGCGCAGCGCGTCGTTGCCCGCGTGCAGCGAAACGGCGAGCGCCACCGGGCAGTCGTCCCGGAGCCGGTCGATGGCGGGCACGATCCCCGACGTCGACAGCGTTACGCGCCGGCGCGAAAGGCCGTAAGCGTTGTCGTCGAGGAACACGGTGAGCGCGGCAACCACGTTGTCGTAGTTGGCCAACGGCTCCCCCATGCCCATCATCACGACGTTGGTGATCGGGGCGCGGCCGTGTTCGATCCAAGGCGCAGTGACGCCGTCGGCCAGGAGCGCGCGATTCGCGTGCCACAGCTGTCCGACGATCTCGGCCGTGGTCAGGTTGCGGTTGAATCCCTGCTTGCCCGTCGAGCAGAAAGCGCAGTCGAGCGCGCAGCCCGCCTGCGACGAGATGCACAGCGTCCCGCGATCATCTTCGGGGATGTACACCATCTCGACGGCATTTCCGCTGCCGACGTCGAGGAGCCACTTGCGCGTGCCGTCGGCGGCCGTCGTGTCGCTGATCACCGCCGGTCCGCGGATCGCGGCCAGCCCGGAGAGTCTCTCGCGCAGCGATTTCGAGAGGTCCGACATCGCGGCAACCTCGCCAACGAGGCGCTGGTGCATCCAGCGTGAGACCTGCTTCGCGCGAAACGGCTTCTCGCCCAGGTCGGCGAAAAAGGCCGCGAGGCCCGCGGCATCGAGGTCGAGTAGGTTCGTCACGTCAGCGTCGGTGAGGAGCTAGGATTGGAACATGGTGGGGTCACGAGCTGACGAAAGCCAGACTACGCCCGGCGAACTCCCCGGTGCTCCATCGATAGGGTTCGCGCGCTACCGGCGGAAGACCGAGTGTGCCGGAAAGAAGTACGCAATCTCGACGCTTGCCGTTTCCGGACCGTCGGAACCGTGGACGGCATTCGCGTCGATGGATTTCGCGAAATCGGCGCGGATCGTTTCCGGCGCGGCCTTTTTCGGATCGGTGGCGCCCATGAGTTCGCGGTTCTTCGCGATGGCATTCTCGCCCTCGAGCACCTGAATCATCACCGGGCCCGATGTCATGAAATCGACCAGATCCTTGAAAAACGGCCGGCCACGGTGAACGGCGTAAAAGCCCTCGGCCTCGGCACGCGACAGCCACCGCATTTGCGCCGCGACGATCTTGAGCCCATTTGTTTCAAAACGAGAGTAGATTTTTCCGATGACGTTGCTCGCCACGGCATCGGGCTTGATGATCGAAAGGGTGCGTTCGACGGCCATGCTCGAAACTCCGGTATAAGTGCAAGTTAACTATAAATTATATCATGCAAAGCCACCCCCTCCGTCCTGGTTTCCCCGATGGGCGGGTGAGGCAGGAATCGCGAACGAGGGACCGGCGTGACTCCGCCGAAGTCGGCGACGGGGCGGGCGTCCTAATCAGGCCGCCAAAGTTGGCGCGACAGGCTTTCGCGCGACGTAAACTGCGACCTCATCGGCCCGACGTTCGGCGGTCAGGGATCACCCGGTCACGCCGGGGCCGGCTGCTTGTCGACTCCGGATTGCCGGACCGAAGCCGGCTCAGCGCATCATCCCGAGCGTCTGCGGCAGCCAGATCGACATCATCGGCCAATAGGTGACGAGCACGAGGAAGATCAGCATCGTGAGGAGCCACGGCCACACGGCCACGGTGAGCTCGGTGATCCCCATTTTGGTAATGCCGGACGCGACGTAGAGGTTCAGCCCCACCGGCGGGTGGCACATGCCGACCTCCATGTTGACCACCATGATGATGCCGAAGTGCACGGGGTCGATGCCGAGCTTCATCGCGACCGGGAATAGCATCGGCGCCATGATCAGCACGATCGACGACGGCTCCATCACGTTGCCGGCAAGCAGCAGTACGACGTTCACGAAAAGCAGGAACGCGACCATCCCGAGGCCCTTGTCGAGCATCCAGGCGGCGAGTTCCTGCGGGATCTGCTCCGACGTCATCAGATACGAGAACATGACCGCGTTGGTGATGATGTAGAGCAGCATCGCGCTCATGTTGGCCGAATCGAGGAGAATCTTCGGCGTCTTTGACAGCGGCATGTCCTTGTAGATGAAAATCGCGACGAAGAACGCATAAACTGCGCTCATTGCCGCCGCTTCGGTGGGCGTGAATATGCCCGTATAGATCCCGCCGATGACGACGATGACGAGCAGCAGGCCCCAGACGCTCTCGCGGAATGTCCGCCAGCGCTCCGCCCAGCTTGCGACCGGCTGGCGCGGGTAGTTGAACTTGCGCGCACGCCACCATGTGGTGAAGCCGAGAAACGTCGCCAGGAGGAGGCCCGGAACGATGCCGGCGATGAACAGCGCGCCGACCGACGTGCTGGTCGCGACAGCGTACATCACCATCACGATCGATGGCGGAATCAGGATGCCGAGGGCGCCGGACGTGGTGATCACTCCCGCGCCGAAGCGGGCCGGGAATCCCTGCCTGAGCATCGCCGGTAGGATGATGGACCCGATCGCGACGACGGTGGCCGGCGAGCTGCCCGACACCGCGGCAAAGAGCGCGCAGGCCATGACGCCGGCGAGTCCCAGGCCGCCATGCCAGTGGCCGAGCAGCGCGGACGCGAAATTGATCATTCGCCGCGCGACGCCGCCGTGCGTAAGAAAGTTGCCGGCGAGGATGAAGAACGGAATCGCCATGATCTCGAACTTCTCGATGCCGGTGAAGAGCTTGAGCGCGACCGACTGAATGGGAACCGTCGTCATCGTGAACAGATACGTGAGCACGGTGAGGCCGAGCGAGATCGAAATCGGCATGCCGGTCAGCATCAACCCGAACAACAACGTGAAGATGATCCAGCCGCTGGCGACCGGGACCCCGGCGAGCTTCAGAAGCACCGGGATCGCGATCAGCACCGGCGGTATCAGCGCCGGCCAGCGCGGCGCATTCTTGGGGACGGCGGCGAGAAGCGTGCTCATTTCGTGCCTCCCTCCTTGACGTCCGCCGGATGGAGGTTGTCTTCCAGCGCGTAGGGGTTGATGTCCTGCATTTCCTCTACACCTTCGACGTGCGCGACGTCATGGTGCGGCAGTTCGCCGGTGCGCGCGAACGACCAGGCGACCTGGAGGAAGCGAAAGCACATCAGGTAGGACCCGAGCGGGATGCAGAGGTAGACGATCCACTTCGGCACTTCGAGGTCGGGCGACACCGAGTCGGTATGCGCGATGTCCCAGACGAAGCTCGCGCCCAGCGTGCCGACGATCGCCGTGAATACCGCGCCGGCGGCGAGACCGAACAGCACGTACGCCTTGTGCATCTTGGGGGGCAGCTGGTTGATCATCACGTCGACGCCGACGTGGATGCCGGTGCGCACGCCGTACGCCGCACCGAATTTCGCCATCCACACGAACATGTAGATGCAAAGCTCCTGCGCCCACGTGAGGTCGATGGCGAGCAGGGCGTCCTGCACGCGCGGGATCGGCAGGCCCGCCGCATAGCGATGGACGACCGCAACGAAGATGAGCAGCGTGGCCGCGCCCATCAGGAAGGCGATCATCCACTCCTCGAGGTGATCGAGAAACTTCATTTCCCCTCCTGGCGCTATCGTGACAACTGTGCCGCGTCCCGGCGGTCAACGTGACGCAGTCAAACCGAAAGCCCCCGCCGAGGCGAAGCCCCGGTTCGCCAGTGGCGTCGCGCCGCTACGGCTTGAAGTCGGTTTCCTTATAGACCTCGGCAATGGTGTCCTTGCCGATGCGCGACTCGTTCTCCTTGTGCACCGAGACGAGCGCCTTCTTCATCGCTGCCTTCTGGTCGGGCGTGAGCGTGATGATCTCGGTCTTGCCGGACTTGCGCACTGCCTCGATCGCGTCGTCGTTCTCCTTCTGCGCGATGTCGTTCGCGTACTTGGTCGCATCCTTCATCGCGCCCTCGAGCGTGGTGCGAATGTCGGCGGGCAGGCCATCCCAGAACTTCTTGTTGGCGATGACCGCATAGCCCAGGTACCCGTGGTTGGTGAGCGCGAGATACTTCTGCACTTCCTGCATTTTCTGCGTGTAGAAGTTCGAAGGCGGGTTCTCGGTGCCGTCGACGACGCCCGTCTGCAGCGCCTGGTAGACCTCGGAGAACGCCATCACCTGAGGAATCGACCCCAGCGCCTTCATCTCGTCCCCCAGCACTTTGGACGACTGGATCCGCATCTTGAGCCCTTTGTAGTCGGCCGGGACGCGGATCGGCTTGTTCGCGCTCATCACCTTGAAGCCGTTGTCCCAGTAGGCGAGGCCGACGATCCCCTTCGACTCGAGTTTCTTGAACAGCCCCAGTCCCACCGGCCCCGCCGTGACCGTGTGCAGTTCCTTGTAATCGTCGAAGATGTACGGCAAGTCGAACACTTCGAACTCGCGCACGCCCAGCGGTCCGAACTTCGCGAGCGACGGTGCGAGCAGTTGCACCGAGCCCAACTGCACGGCTTCCATCTCTTCGCCGTCCTTGAACAGCTGGCTGTTCGGATAGACCTCGACTTTGACGCGCCCCTTCGTGCGCTCCTCGGCGAGCTTCTTGAAGTAGTCGGCGGCCTTGCCCTTGGGCGTGTCGACCGCGACGACGTGGCTGAACTTGATGACGATCGGTTGCTGCGCAGCAACGATCCCGGCCGCCACAAGCAGCGCACAGGCGGCCATGCCGAGCACGAAACGGAATTTCATGGAATCCTCCTGATCAATATTCGAAACCGGATTTCTGGTCGGTCGAGCACGGTTGCTCCCGAAAGGCAGCGACGCTGCGAAAATGAACATCCACTGGGATGCTTTGTCACCTCTGCTCGCCCGGCAACGACGCCAGATGTTACTACGCCGTTCGCGGCGCACGGTGGCAAGAACGTCGCATCAGCGCGCTGCGCCACCGCGCCCGCGACCGGCCCGATCGGCCCACCACGAAGCCTGCCTGTTCGGCGCGCGTAGCTGATTGACGCCGGTCAACCTTCCCGTTCGCGCGGATGCCAGCGCACGCTGCACCCGGCCGCCCCTGGGGTGGCCTGGAATGCCGCGTCCACACCAATCCCCGGGATGGCGGCGAGAGCGTCGCCGCAAAAGACGAGAGGCAGCGATTCGCGTTGCCATGTTGGCATCCCGGCGTCCTGCAGCACGCGCTTCAACGCCTGGCGAGGGCGGTCCTCGGCAAGCCGGATACGTTCCCCTCCGACACGGCTCCGGATCGTGACACCGATGCCCGTGAGCGCCGCCCGCGCGATCCCCGCGCCCGTGCACGACGCGAACTCGAGCGTGCCATGCGGCAATGCGATCAAGTCGTCGCCTTGCCACGCGATCGCGAACGGCGCGATTGCCGGTGGATGCACGACGATGCGCCGGCGATGGATTCCGAGCTCGGCGCCGCCGTGGGCGAGCCGGACGCGTGCATCCGGTGCAGCGTGGACGAGCTGGTCGAGCATCGCCTTCAGGCGCGCCGTCGACGGCGCTCGCAACCCGTGCTGGCGCAGGTACCAGCGCAGCAGATTGCGCGCACGGTGTGGCGCGCGCTGCGCGAGCGCGATCAGCACGCAGCGGTCGAGCGTCATGCCGGCATGAACATCGTGACGGACGGCATCCGTGGCATCGATCGCGGCGAGGTCGTCGTTGAGCTGCGCCGCTTCCGCCTGATGTGCCGCTGCGCGCGCGAGCGTGGCCGGATACCCGGGAAACGCGGTGGCGAGGCAAGGCGCGACCTCATGGCGGATGAAATTTCGCTTTACGTCGATGTCGGTGTTCGATTCGTCGTCGACCCACGCAAGGCCGCCCGCTGCGGCGTACGCATCGATCGCCGCGCGCGGCAGCGCGAGGAAAGGTCGGAGGAGCGAAGGGCCGGAAGGCATCTGACGGTGCGCAGGCATCGCCGCAAGTCCGTGCGGGCCGGCGCCACGCAGCAGTTGCAAGAGCAGGGTCTCCGCCTGGTCGTCCGCGTGGTGCGCGAGCGCGACGAAATCGGCGTCCGCGGTCGCGAGCGCCGCGTAGCGCGCAGCCCGTGCGGCGGCTTCCAGGCTCGCGCCGCCTTCCCGCTCGACGCCGACGCGATGCTGGACCATGGGTACTCCACGTTTCGCGCATTCGCCGGCGCAGAACGTGGCCCACGCATCGGCGCGCGGGGAAAGGCCGTGGTGGACGTGCATCGCGGAAAGCGCGATGTCGAGTTCTGGCGCGAGTCGCACGAGGGCATCGAGGAGCACGATCGAATCGCGGCCGCCGGAAAGCGCCACGGCGATCCGCGTCCGTGCGCCTCCGCCGCGCTGCGTAACCGCCGCAACGATCGCCTCGCGCGTGGCGCGGAGGACCGGCTCAGCGTTGGAAGCGGGCGTGTCCGTCATGAATTGACACCAGCTCCACGTGTCGGAGCCGCGGATCTGCCGTTCGGGTCAGGGAATCGCCGCATCAATCCCGCGCGGGCGACCTGTGCAGAGGTCTAGCCGGCCGGAATCTCCTTGAACTTGCCATAGGAGAGGATCTTGTCCTCGCGCGTCTCGAGCAGCGTGTCGAGCGGTTGATCCTGCAACGCCCGCAGCGCCTCGGTCAACGCCTTCTTGAGCGTTATCATCATTGCCGCGGGGTCGCGGTGCGCGCCGCCCGGCGGCTCGCTCACGACCTTGTCGATCAGCCCGAGCTGCTTCAGTCGCGGCGCCGTGATGCCCAGCGTTTCGGCGGCCTCGGGCGCCTGTTCCGCGGACTTCCACAGGATCGACGCGCAACCTTCGGGCGAGATGACGGAGTACGTCGCGTACTGGAGCATCAGCGTGACGTCGCCGATGGCGACCGCCAGCGCGCCGCCGGACCCGCCCTCGCCGATGACCGTCACGACGATCGGCACGCGCAAACCTGCCATCTCGTAGAGGTTGCGTCCGATCGCCTCGGACTGCCCGCGCTCCTCGGCGCCGATTCCCGGGTAGGCGCCCGGCGTGTCGATGAAAGTGAAAAGCGGCAATCCGAACTTCTCGGCAAGCTTCATCAGCCGCAGCGCTTTGCGGTAACCCTCCGGGCGCGGCATCCCGAAGTTGCGATGGATCTTCTCCTTGGTGTCGCGTCCCTTCTGGTGACCGATCACCATGCAAGGCTTGCCGTTGAACCGGGCGAGGCCGCCGACGATGGCGGCATCATCCGCGTAGCTGCGATCGCCGTGCAGCTCGCGGAAATCGCTGAACAGGCTGTTGACGTAGTCGAGCGTGTACGGACGCTGCGGGTGCCGGGCGACCATCGCGATCTGCCACGCCGTCAGTTTGCTGTAGATTTCCTTGGTGAGCTGCTGGCTCTTCTTCTGCAGGCGGCCGATTTCGTCGGAGATATCGACCGCGGAATCCTCGTGGACGTAGCGGAGCTCGTCGATCTTCGCCTGGAGCTCGGCGATCGGTTGTTCGAAATCGAGGAAGGTCTGCTTCATTGCCGGAGGACCGTGATCCTTATGCGCTGCATCATAACGCAGGCGCGACATCGCGGGCCAACCTGTCACTTGCGCGGATCAAGGGTCGCGCAAGAGCATGTCGACGTGGAGGATGCCGTCCTCGTCGTACGGCGTCGACGCGGTACGAAAGCCGAGGCCCGCGTAGAACGCCTCGAGCCGCCGCTGGGCGGCGATGCGGATAGGCCTTCCGGGCCATGTCTGTCGCGTCCGCGCGATGCCTTCGCCCATCAGCACCCGCCCCAGGCCGGTACCACGATGCGCAGCGGTGGTCAGCACACGCCCGATCGATGGGTCCGCGTACTTGCGTCCCGGATCGAGGACGCGCAGGTAAGCGGCAAGCTCCGGCGCCGCCTGGTCGTCCTTCCATCCGAGCAAATGCCACGCATGCGCATCGTGACCGTCGGCGTCGAGAAAGGCGCACCGCTGCTCGACGGCAAACACCATTTGCCGCGCCGCGAGCGCGGCGTACATCTCGGCGGCCGTCAGGTCCGACATTCGCGACCATTGCCATCGTGGCTCGATCGGTGCCGCGGGTGGCGCGGCAAGCGGCGCGGATTCCATTGCGTCGAACATAGCGCAGCCGGCGCTTGGCGTCGAGCGCAGCGACGCAGAGCGCAGTTACCGGCAAACTCGGAATTGCCGTTGCGATTCCTGATTCGGGCGACCGATAATCGCGACAGCGTGCGCTGGCGGCGAATTCCGATGACGACTGCACTCGAACCGGGTCACTTTCCGATTAGCGAAGTCGGGCTCGAGGCGCGGATCGCGGCGCTGCCCTGCTGGAAAGGCAACGTGGCGCTCGAGCCATTGCCCGGCGGTCTCAGCAATGTGTCCTTCATCGTCCACGACGGAATCGAAAGATACGTCGCGCGCTGCGGAAACGACATCCCGGTCCATCATGTCTTCCGCGATCGGGAACGGGCCGCCAGCATCGCCGCGCATGCCGCAGGCCTGTCGCCCGAGCTTGTCCATGCAGAGTCCGGAATCATGATCCTGCGTCACATCGAGGGCAGGACATTCGGCGAGGCCGACCTGCGCGCCAACATCGCGCGCATCGTGCCGCTCTTGAGGGCCTGTCACCGAGAGGTCGCGCGCCATCTCGCAGGCCCGGCGAGCATGTTCTGGGTCTTTCACGTCATTCGTGACTACGTGCGCGCGCTGAGGGCGGGCAACGACGACGGCGAGCGTGATCTGACGCGTTATGCGGCGCTTGCGAATGCTTTGGAGGGAACGCAGACGCCGCTCCCGATCGTCTTCGGCCACAACGATTTGCTGCCGGGCAATCTCGTCGACGATGGCAGGCGCATCTGGCTGATCGACTGGGAGTACGGCGGCTTCGGCACCTGCATGTTCGACCTCGCGAACATCGCGTCCAACGGAAGCTTCTCGCCCGCCGCCGACCAGAACCTGCTCGAAGCCTATTTCGAAATGCCCGTGGGAGGCGAGTTGCTGCGCGCCTTCGATGCGATGAAGACCGCAAGCGCGCTCCGCGAAGCGCTGTGGGCGCTCGTATCCGAAAGGCATCTCGACGTGCCCGGCGCAGACTATCGCGCCCACGCTGCCGATAACCTCAGGCGCCTCGAGGCGGCGCTGGCACATTATTCCAACCGGCACGGCGCACCGATTCCGTAACGGCGCCACAGCGCGAGCATCAGACGCCGACCAACCAGGTGAGTTCGGCCCACCGATTCCGTGACGGCGCCAGACCACACGCGCGTCCGACGCCGACCGACCCGGTCGGCTCCGCCTATTGGCACAACGTGCCGGCCGGTGGCGCGAACAGCTCGCGGGTGATGGTCTTTGTTTGCGTCACGCCGTTGATCGTGTAGTTGAACGTTGCAGCGTTGCCGTTCGCAAACGTGAAGGTCGCCGCGCCAACGATGGTTCGCGTCACCTGCGCGGTATTGAACGGGACTGCGCTGAAGGCGGGGCCGGTTGTCCGGATCAACTGCCCGCTGTACACGCCCGGACCTGTCTTGATCGCTGTCACCGACAGCCACAGCGGGGAGCCGTCGGTGTCGTAGGTGAACCACGTCCCGAACAGGGTATCGTCCTGGTGCGCGAGGTTGATCCCCCATCCCGACTCGACATCTCCCGCGACAGCCCAGAGATTCTGATAGTTTGTCGCCTGCGTGAAGTTCGGTTGCGTGCCGTACACGCACGTCGGCAGCGCACCGAACACCATCCGCGTGATGGACTTGGTTTGGCTCACGCCGTTGACCGTGTACGCGAAGCTGCCATTGTTGAGATCGTCAAAGCGAATCGTTCCGACCCCGACGATCGTCCGCGTCACCAACGCAGGGTCGAACGGCATCGCGCTGAATGCCGGGCCACGCGTCGCGATCAGTTGCCCGGTGTAGGTCTCGGGGCTCGCTACCGACTTGAAAGCGGTCATCGACAGCCACCAGGCTTTGCCGGTTGAATCGTACGTGAACCAGGTCGCGAAGATCACATCGCCCTGGTGCTCGAAGTTGATGCCCCAACCGGATTCCGAGCCGCCAACGTTCCACCAGATGCCTTCGGCCTGGACGCTCGCGGGCGGCATGCCGGAATATGCAGCCAACACTGCCGCGCCGGCGTCGAGCATGCCCGCACCGCACGTGGCAATGGTGCAATAACACTGCAGCTGATTGACGGGAATGCCAAAGCTGTCGGACTGCGGCGCCGTGCACTGAGGCACCGCTGTTCCGTCACCGTTGTCGCCGCCGGTGGTCGGGAACGGTCGCGCCGTGGCTTGCAGCAGCAGCCTCACCTGCAGCGGCGTCAACGCAGGCTGCGCCGAAAGCATCAACGCAGCCGTGCCGGCCACGAGTGGCGCCGAGAAGCTGGTGCCGACCGAGATGTTGAAGCTGTCCGTGTAGATCGAGTCGGCCGGGGCGGTCTTGCCGGAGTTGGATGTCGTCAGAATCGGGTAAAGGCAAGGAGACCCTGCGGTGGTGTTGACGCAGTTGCCCCCGGGCGCGCTGATGGCGATTTCGGGTCCGAGGTCGGAGAAGCCGACCTTGGTGCCGACGTGGCGCAATGCACCGACGCCGATAACGCCCGCGCAGTCGGCCGGGAAACGGACGGCGTGGCCAGCCGAATTGCCGGCGGCGGCGACGATCACCGTGCCCGCTGCCACGATTTCGGTCACGACGTCCTCGTAGGCGGCATTGCACGCGCCCTCTCCGCCGAGGCTCAGGTTGATGACCTGCGCGCGATTGGTGTTGGCAGGCACGCCAGGCACTGCCAGGCCGGCGGCCCAACGCATGCCGGCGATGATGTCCGAGTCGTACCCACCGCATTTGCCCAGCACGCGTACCGGCAGAACGCGAAGGTTCGGGCCGACGCCGGCCATACCGAGCGCATTGTTGGCGAGAGCGGCAATGAGTCCGGAGACCTGCGTGCCATGCCAGGAGCTGTCTTCGGCGACGTATTTGCCGGTGCTGGGATCGAATGCCGTGCACTGATAGTACGGTCCTGCGCTGTCGTTGGCTTCGGCGGCGGTGATCCAGTCACCGGGATCGGATGCATCCGCGTCGAGGCCGTTGCCGTCATTGGCCACGCCGAGAAGGCTGATCATGTCGTAACCCGGCAGCAGGTTGCCGCCGACCGCCACGGAAAGCAGGTCCGGATGATCGAAGCGCACCCCGGTATCCAGAACCGCGACGATCACACCTGATCGGCCCGTCGTGACGCTCCAGGCCTGCTCGATGTCGAGCGAGGATTTCACGTCTCCGGTCGGTGCCCTCAGGTACCACTGCCCCACGGCCGGGCCATTGCCGGCCACGCCGTCGGCGTACAGCGGATCGTTGGGGGCCGCCAGGCGGCGCCGGCGTTGGTCGGGCAGCGCATACTCGACGTCGACCTCGCGCTCGAGGCGCCGCGCCAACTCGGTCGATGTGATGCCGCTGGCGAACATGACCTGCGTGCGTTCCGACAGCGCGGCGCCGGTGCTCATCGCCAAGCCCAGCCTCTCGCCGAGGGCTTTTGCACGGGTGGCATGCCGCGCGGTGGCGGACAACGCGTGTTCGCGCAACACCGGCGAGGTTGCTTTGAGCTTGACGATCACCCGCGCGATGCCACCGGTGCGGGCGTCAATGGCGGTCTGGGCGCGAACGTCAACGGGGATCAGTGTCAGCAATGCCACGCACAGCATGGTCACGTTCAAGATTGCCGTGCGCATCGACGGTGACTCCAGTCAGGTGTGCGATAAGTACGGGGTGATTGTCAGAACAGGAGCGCCGGGCGCTCGGCCCGATGATTGACATCGGGTCGCCGCAATGGTTCGCCGCCGCCGCGGGCGTGCTGCGCAACCACGGCTCATAACGTCGCGCACTCTACCTTCGGCGACCGGATTGTCAAAACGAACCCGACGTGAAAGGACCGCAGCGCCGGAAGTTCCCTACTCGCGAACGGTGGATTCGGTCGACCCGGCCAGGCCAGGATCTCCATCGAGCGAGCATCCCATCGCTGCGGCGATGAGCGCGAAATCGGTCTCGGGCACGCGGACGATTCCAAACCGGAACGTTGCGCCCCAGTGGGTTTTGCTGCGTATGAAGGCGAGCTGCTCTATCAGCGGCTTGATTGCTGCGGGCTGCGCAGGCACATAGTGGACTTCGAGGCGAAAGGGCCGAAAGCCTCCTGCGCCGTCACCCTGATAGACGATGCCCGTGCGGATGCGACCGATTGCCGTGAACGCCCGCAGCGATTCGCCGTTCGGATAGACGGTTCGCGGCGAATAGTAAACGAGGCCGTCGCCGGCGCGCATCCGTTCGAGCGGTCCCGCCTTGCCGTGGTTGAGCTGCGCATAGCCACCGGCCGTTGCGATGTCGACGTGGTCCTTCGACACGACGCCGATCCAGTAATGGCGATCGTTCGACATTCCTCCGCGGTCTTGTTCGCGAGTCATGCAATCCGGGTGCGCAGTTCGGGGGGGTGCGTAACCTCGACACGCCCCGTTGTTGCGCGACTGGCGTCCGCCATTGCGCGCGTGACCGCAACCTGGCGGTGCAGAAGTTCCGCGGAGAGCACCCCAGCGGCCGACAGAGCGAGCCCGCCGGCAACGATGGGTCTCGCGACAAGGGCGGCGGTCATTCGCACCTCGACGGGGAACATCGGCGCCGACGTGAGAACAACGAGACCCACGCCCAGCATGATGGCGCCGGCCAGCGCGAGCGTGATGGCCCAGCGCGGCAACCCGCAAAAGCGCAGCGGGCCGCCTCGACGGTGGCGCGAGAGCGCGACACCCGGAAAGATCAGCACGAGCGAGGTGCCGAAGATCGCGGCGGCCGTTGCAACGAGCTGCAGCATGGCGGGCCACCCGCCAGGGGCGAGGCCGGGCGCGGCCTCGACACTCAACGCCTGCGCAAGCGGCGGCGTGAGCTTGCAGACGAGCGCAAGCTGCAGGAGCAAGAGCGTTGTCAGATAGAGCGATCGACGCATGCGCATTCTCCTTCCGTACATTGCACAGCGCCACTCTAGACATCGCGCGCCGCCACTGCCATCGGGCGAACGGATGACCCTTACGGACCCGCGCGTGTCACCAAACGAACGGAACGATGCGTTTGGTGCGCTGCGCGTAGCTGGCGTAATCCGGATGGCGGGCGGCCATCGCCCGTTCTTCGACGCCGGCCTTGAACGCCAGCACGAGCGCAAGTGCGCCGAGCGCCGCCCAACGCCACGGAGTTGCGTAACCCACGCAGAAGCCCAGCATTCCCACGAGGACCGCGAGGTACATCGGGTGCCGGACGTGGCGGTACGGTCCGCTCGTGACAAGCCGGCCTCCGGGTTTGGGCTCCGGGCGAACGTTGAAATTGCCCGGCCGGTTCGCGGTGAGCGCCCACAGCCCGATGGCGATCGCCGCCGCGACGAGCGTCGTTGCGACGGCGTTCCAGCCCGCCACGTCGAACGGCAATGCGATCACTGCGATCAGCGACAATTGCATGGCGACGAGCGCGATCGATCGCATGGGCGCGGAGTGCGATTTGGAGGCGTCGCCAGCATAAACTAGAATGTGGCTTCGCAGCGGGAGGAAGAGTGAAGTCACATCGTATCGCCGTCATTCCCGGCGACGGCATCGGCAAGGAAGTCGTTCCCGAAGGCCTGCGCGCGCTCGAAGCTGCCGCGCGCAAATTCAGGATCGCGATCGAGTGGCGCGAGTTCGATTGGAACTGCGACTACTACGCCAAACACGGCCGGATGATGCCCGAGGATTGGTTCGAGACCCTTTCCCCGCACGACGCGATCTTCTACGGCGCGGTCGGCTGGCCCGCGATCGTGCAGGATCACGTGTCGCTCTGGGGCTCGCTGATCCAGTTCCGCCGCCGCTTCGACCAGTACGTCAACCTGCGGCCGTGCCGCCTGATGCCGGGCATCCCGAGTCCGCTCGCGGACCGCAAGCCGGGCGACATCGATTTCGTCGTCGTTCGCGAGAACACCGAAGGCGAGTACTCGTCGGTCGGAGGCAGGATGTTCGAAGGCACGGAGCGCGAGATCGTGTTCCAGGAATCGATCTTTTCGCGAAAGGGCGTCGACCGCATCCTGAAGTTCGCATTCGAGCTTGCCGGAAGGCGCGCCGCGAAGCATCTGACCTCCGCGACCAAATCGAACGGCATCGCGATCACGATGCCCTACTGGGACGAGCGCTTCCGCGAAATGGCGGCGAGGTACCCGGGCATCCGCACCGACCAGTTCCACATCGACATCCTCGCCGCGCATTTCGTCCAGCGGCCCGATCGGTTCGACGTCGTCGTCGGCTCCAACCTGTTCGGTGACATCCTGTCCGATCTCGGCCCCGCGGTCTGCGGGACGATCGGCATCGCGCCGTCGGCGAACATCAATCCGGAACGCGATCAACCTTCGCTGTTCGAGCCGGTGCACGGATCTGCACCCGACATCGCCGGCAAGGGTATCGCCAATCCGATCGGCCAGATCTGGTCGGGGGCGTTGATGCTCGAGCACCTGGGTCATTCGGACGCGGCGGAGGCCGTCGTCGGCGCGATCGAGCGGGTGCTGGCCGAGCCATCGGCGCCCCGGACGCCCGACATCGGAGGCAGGGCCACCACGGTCGACTTGGGCAAGGCAATCGCAGCGTCCATTTGATCGGGCGCGAGTTCGCGATCCGCAAGGGTGCCCCCACCGAGTGCCGGTTTGTGGCAGCATTACGCAAAATCCGAGCGCCGGCTGTCCAGCGCTGCCCGGCACCTCCACAGGGGATCCCGCCATGCTGATCGGAATTCCACGCGAAACGCGTCCGGGCGAGACGCGCGTCGCCGCCACACCCGAAACGGTCAAGAAATACGCCGCGAGCGGCAAGCATGAGATCGTCGTCGAAGCCGGCGCCGGAACGTCCGCGAGCTATCCCGATGCCGACTACCAGGCGGCCGGCGCGCGGATCGGCAGCGCTGCCGACGCGCTTTCCGCCGACATCGTGCTCAAGGTCCGCGGTCCCACGGCCGACGAGCTGCCGAAGCTCAAATCCGGCGCAATCCTCGTCGGGCTGCTCAATCCTTTCGACGCCGCCGCCATCGAGTCGTGCGCGAAGGCGGGCGTCACCGGTTTCGCGCTCGAGTCGTTGCCGCGGATCTCGCGTGCGCAGGCGATGGACGTCCTGTCGTCGCAGGCGAACATCGCGGGGTACAAGGCGGTCATCATCGCCGCCAACGAGTACGGCAAGTTCATGCCGATGCTGATGACGGCCGCGGGCACGGTCAAGGCGGCGCGCGTGCTGGTCATGGGCGTCGGGGTCGCCGGACTGCAGGCGATCGCCACGGCAAAGCGGCTGGGCGCCGTCATCGAAGCTTCGGACGTGCGGCCGTCGGTGAAGGACCAGGTGGAATCGCTCGGCGGCAAATGGATGGACGTGCCGTATGCGAACGACGAGGAACGGCAGATCGCCGAAGGTGTCGGCGGCTACGCGCGGCCGATGCCCCCGGAATGGATGGCGCGCCAGGCGGGCATCGTCCACGAGCGTTGCAAGGCGATGGACGTCGTGATCACGACGGCGCTGATCCCGGGGCGGCCCGCGCCGAAGCTCGTCAAGGCCGAAACGGTCGCGGCGATGAAGCCGGGCGCGGTGCTCGTCGACCTCGCGATCGAACAGGGCGGCAATGTCGAAGGCGCCGAGCTCGGCAAGATCGTCGTCAAGAATGGCGTGAAGATCGTGGGGATACCGAATCTCGCGGCCACCGTGGCGACCGACGCGAGCGCGCTCTATGCCCGAAATGTGCTCAATTTCCTCGGGCTCTCGCTCAACGCGAAGACGGGCGAGTTCGCGGTGCCGAAGGACGACGAGATCATCGTCGCCACACTCGTCTGCGAAGGCGGGCAGGTCGTCGCGAAGAAGGCATGAATCACAGAATGGGCGCGAGCAACGGTTGGGTCTCGCTACCCGACGGCGACATAACAGCAATTCAATGTGGAGTGAATCATGGCCGCAGGCGTTGATCCGATCGTCTTCTACCTGATCATCTTCGTGCTGGCGATCGTCGTCGGCTATCACGTTGTCTGGAGCGTGACGCCTGCGCTGCACACGCCGCTGATGTCGGTGACCAACGCGATCTCGGCGATCATCCTGGTCGGCGCGATGCTCGCCGCCGGCCCCGAGGTGTTCGACTGGGGTGGCTGGGTCGGAGTCGCCGCGGTCGTGATGGCGTCGATCAACGCGTTCGGCGGCTTCCTCGTCACCCAGCGGATGCTCGAGATGTTCAAGAAGAAGGAACCGAAGGCCGCGCTGGAGAAAAAGGCATGAGCGCCGCCGGGCCGTCCCAAGGCGCGAATGTCTCCGCGGTCTCATCCCGCCGGGTTCCGTGCGCGGTGATTGCGCGTCGGCCGCCATCCACACTCGCGGACGGACCCTTCGGGCCTGGGCTTCGCCCCGCTCGCGTGGACGTCGCGGGGGGCAGCGCAGCGGCCAAAGCCGCAAGCGTGGGGGATCTCCAATGACCGCCAATCAAGTCGCCCTCTGGTACCTGATCGCGTCGATCTGCTTCATCTTCGCGCTGAAGGGGCTGTCGCATCCGTCGACCGCGCGGCGCGGCAATCTGCTCGGCATCATCGGCATGACGATCGCCGTGGTCGTCACGCTGGCGCTCGTCTACTCGCACACGAAGAACGTCGGCATGATCCTCGCCGGCATCGCCGTCGGCGGCGTGATCGGCGCGGTGATCGCAAGGCGCGTCCAGATGACGCAGATGCCGGAGCTGGTGGCCGCCTTCCACTCGCTGGTCGGGATGGCCGCCGTGCTGATCGCGGTGGCGGCGGTCAACAATCCGGTTGCGTTCGGGCTGCCGGCGGAAATACCGACCGGCAACAAGCTGGAGCTCTTCCTTGGGACGTTCATCGGCGCGATCACGTTTTCGGGGTCGGTCATCGCTTTCGGCAAGCTGTCCGGACGCATCAGCGGCGCCCCGGTCGCGTTCACCGGCCAGCACATCCTCAATCTGCTGATCGGGATCGCGATGATCGGTTTCGGCATCTGGTTCTTCTTGGGCGGCGGCTGGATGCCGTTCATCGTGATGACGGCGCTCGCATTCCTGCTCGGAGTGCTCATCATCATCCCGATCGGCGGTGCCGACATGCCCGTGGTGATCTCGATGCTCAACAGCTATTCGGGGTGGGCGGCAGCCGGCATCGGGTTCTCGCTCAACAACCCGATGCTGATCATCGCCGGGTCGCTGGTCGGCTCGTCAGGTGCGATCCTCTCCTACATCATGTGCAAGGCGATGAACCGGTCGTTCTTCAGCGTGATCCTCGGCGGCTTCGGCGCTGCGGAGGGCACCGCGGTCGCCGACACGGGGCAGAAGGCCGTCAAATCGGGCAGCTCCGACGACGCCGCGTTCATCATGGGCAACGCCGAGACCGTCATCATCGTCCCGGGTTACGGCCTGGCGGTCGCACGTGCGCAGCACGCGGTGAAGGAGCTCGCACAGAAGCTGATCGACAAGGGCGTCAACGTCAAATACGCGATCCACCCGGTTGCCGGGCGCATGCCCGGTCACATGAACGTGCTCCTGGCCGAGGCCGAGGTGCCGTACGATCAGGTGTTCGAGATGGAGGATATCAATGCGGAGTTCGGCAACGCCGACGTCGCGCTGATCCTCGGCGCCAACGATGTGGTTAACCCGCTCGCAGAGCAGAAGGGCAGCCCGATCTACGGCATGCCGATCCTCGACGCGCACAAGGCGAAGACCGTGATCGTCAACAAGCGCTCGATGGCTTCCGGTTATGCCGGCCTCGATAACCCGCTGTTCTACATGGACAAGACGATGATGGTGTTCGGCGATGCGAAGAAGATCGTCGAGGACCTGGTCAAGGCGATTGAGTAGCGGCCCCCTTTCACATCTCGTCGTTCTCGATCTCTCGCGAGTCCTCGCGGGGCCGTGGTGCACGCAGCTCCTGGCCGATCTTGGTGCGACCGTCATCAAGATCGAGCGACCCGACGGCGGTGACGATACGCGTGCATGGGGCCCGCCGTACCTCAAGGACGCAGGCGGACGCGATACGAGCGAGGCCGCGTACTACCTGTCTTGCAATCGCGGCAAGCTGTCCGTCGCCGTCGATTTCACGTCGCCCGACGGGCAGGGAATCGTCCGCGACCTTGCGCGACAGGCCGACGTTCTCGTCGAGAACTACAAGGTAGGGGGTCTCGAGAAATACGGACTCGACTATCCGGCGATCGCTGCATTGAATCCGCGGCTCGTCTATGCTTCGATCACGGGCTTCGGGCAGGACGGCCCCTACGCGGAACGCGCGGGCTACGATTTCATCATCCAGGGCATGTCCGGTTTCATGGGCGTCACCGGCGAGCGCGACGATCGGCCAGGTGGCGGGCCGCAAAAGGCGGGCATCGCAATCTCCGATCTGATGACCGGGATGTACGCGACGGTGGCGATCCAGGCCGCGCTCGCGCATCGCGACCGGACCGGGCAGGGGCAATGGGTTGATGCCTGCCTATTCGATTCGTCGGTGGCGATGATGTCGGTGATGAATCTCAACTTCCTCGTCACGGGCAAGGCGCCCGGACGTGCGGGCAACGCGCATCACAACATCGTCCCGTATCAGGTGTTCGCGTGCGCGGATGGCCACGTGATCCTGGCGGTCGGCAACGACGGCCAATTCGCGAAATTCTGCGAAGCCGCGGGCAGAGCTGAATGGGCGATCGATCCGCGCTTCGCGAAAAATGCCGATCGCGTTCGCCACCGCGACAGCCTCGTGCCACTGATCGCGGAATCGATGAAGATGCGGACACAACGCGAGTGGCTCGACACCCTGGAGCCGTTGGGCGTGCCCTGCGGACCCATCAATCGGCTCGACCAGGTGTTTGACGATCCGCAGCTCATCGCGCGCGGATTGCGGATGGATCTGCCGCATCCGCTGGCGGGCAAGGTGCCGCAGGTTGGAACGCCGATCAAGTTCTCGGCGACCCCGCCCGTCTACGAGCGAGCGCCACCGCTGCTCGGCGAACACACGGCAGGCGTACTGCGTGAGCGCCTTGGCATGACGGACGCTGCCATCGCGGCGCTAGCGGGACGCCGCGTGATCCAGCTGGGGCCGTGACCCGTCATCGCGCCTTCTGGTTCGCCTATGGAGCGGCCGCGGCGGTCGCGCTTCTCATCGCGTGGCAGCTGTTCCCGCTCGCGATTCCGCTCGTCAACCTCGACATCAAGCTTACGCGGAGCGAGGCGCTCGTCAAGGCCGGGTCGATTGCGGAAAGTCTGAACCTGGCGCCCGTCGCTGCGCAACGCGCGGCGCGGTTTGCCCACGATGGCGACACGCAAAACTATGTCGAGCTCGAGGGCGGCGGCAAGACGGCATTCGCGTCGCTGGTCACCGGAGACCTCTACGCTCCGTACTGGTGGGACGTGCGAATCTTCAAGCCGGGGGAGGTGAGCGAAGTCACGATCCGGTTCAAGGCGGATGGCACGTCGAACGGCTTCGCGCGCCGGGTGCCGGAAGGGTATGTGCGCTTTGATGCGACGAAGGCGCTCGATTTCGCGAGCGCCCGAGCCCTGGCCGAGGAGCGTGCGACGATCCTGTGGAAGGTCGACCTCGCGCCGTACCGGTTGCTCGAGCAATCGCAGCAGACGCGGCCGACCGGCCGCGTCGATCACGCGTTCGTCTACGAGCGCGCGGAAAGGCTTGGCGACGCGCGCATCCGGATGCGTCTCGCCGTCGCCGGTGACGAACTCACCGAAATCGCGCCCTATGTACATGTCCCCGAATCGTTCGAGCGCCGGTTCCGTGAATTGCGCAGTACGAACGACCTGATCGCCGGCATCGCCGGCCTTTCCGCCGGATTGCTCTATGGGCTCGGCGGCTGCATCGTCGGCGCGTTGTGGCTCGCGCGCAAGCATTGGCTCGTCGTCCGCCCCGCGCTGTTTGCTGGGCTGGTCGTCGGCGGACTGATGGCAGCGACGACGTTGTCCGCATCGCCGGCGGCGTGGTTCGATTTCGACACGGCGCAGTCGGCGACGACGTTCTGGCTGCGCCAGGTCGGCGGGGCGCTGGCCGTTGCGGTCGGCGGCGGGCTCGCGTACGCGCTCGTGTTCATGGCTGCGGAGAGCCTCACGCGCCGCGCCTTTGCGGAGCAGCCGCAGCTCTGGCGGCTCTGGTCGGCCGAGGCTGGCGGCACCCGTGCGGTACTGGGGCGCACGGTCGGCGGCTACCTGTTCGTTCCGATCGAGCTCGCCATGATCGCCGCGTTCTACTACGCGACGAATCGGTGGTTCGGCTGGTGGCAGCCATCCGAGGTGTTGACCGACCCGAATATCCTGTCCTATGCAGTGCCTGCGCTGATGCCGATCGCGGTTTCGCTGCAGGCCGGATTCATGGAGGAGTGCCTCTTTCGCGCGGTGCCGCTCGCGCTCGGCGCGCTCGTCGGCGGACATTTCGGTCATCGCAGGTCGGGGGTCGCCATCGCATTCGTCCTGCAGGCCCTCGTCTTCGGCGCCGCGCACGCCAACTACCCGGGATTCCCGTCGTACTCGCGGCTGATCGAACTCGTCCTGCCGGCGATGGTCTGGGCGGCGATCTTCCTTCGCTTCGGATTGCTGCCGACGATTCTGCTGCATGCGCTCTACGACCTCGCGCTGTTCTCGATTCCGCTCTATCTCGTCGACGCGCCGGGTGCCTGGGTTCAGCGCGCAGCGGTGATCGTCGCTGCGTTGATACCGCTGGCCATCGTTCTCGGGCGGCGGGCGAGGGCAGGGTCGTGGCGCGAGCTGCCGCCGTCGCTCATGAATGGCGCATGGACGCCATTGGCGCATGGACCTGCTCCTGACCGACGGGCGTCGCATGTTGTCGCGTCGCGCGTCGAGGGTGTGCTCCAGCGAATGCTGCCCGTGCTTGGCATAGGAGGTCTGGTCGCTTGGTTCGCGTTCACTCCGTTTCGCGCCGACGTGCCGCCCCTCGCGCTCGGCCGCGATCGCGCTGAGGCTGCGGCGGACGCTGCGTTGACGGCGCGCGGCGTGACGCTCGGGCCTCAATGGCGGCGCCTGTCGGCAATACGGATCGCAAGCGAGGAAACGCAGTGGTTGCAGCACAAGTTCGTCTGGCGCGAGGCCGGTCCCGCCGCGTACCGCCTGCTCGTCGGCTCGACGCTGGCACCTCCGCTGTGGGAGGTGCGCTATGCGATGTTCGAAGGCGACGTTGCGGAGCGCGCGGAGGAGTGGCGGATCACGATCGGTCCGCAGGGTAACGTTCGTCAGGTGCGCCACGCGCTCCCCGAAGCGCGGCCCGGCGCACGCCTTTCGAAGGAAGCCGCTCTGTCCCTGGCGGAGCACGAGCTCGACGGGCGCCTCGGAGTCGATGCTGCGGCACTGAAGCTCGTCGCGGCCGAGGAACGAGAACTGCCGGCCCGGACCGACTGGACATTCATGTTCGCGGATCCTCGCGTCGACGTGGGCAAGGACGGCGAGGCGCGCGTCGTCATCACCGTCGCTGGCGACGAGATCGTTGGCGCGGGCCGGTTCGTGCACGTGCCGGAAGCCTGGCTCCGCGCCGAACGCGAACGCGATAGCCGCTCGCAGCTCGCGACAGTCGGCGCGGCGCTCATCTTCGTGTTCGCCGCCCTCGCCGCACTGGTCGCCGGCGTGAGGAGCTGGATGAGAAGTCGCTGCGACACGCGCGCACTCGTGGGCGTGCTGGCCATCACTTTTGGCGCGGCGTCTGCGGGGATCGCCGTGATGTGGCCGGCGCTCGCAATGAAGTTCAGGACGACCGAGCCGATCGCCCAGCAGGCAGCGCTCGTCGTGTCGGGATCGCTGCTGGCGGCGGCGTTCGGCGCCCTCATCGTGGGACTCGTGGCAGGCGTCGGCGCATGGGCGGCGCGCACGGCACCCAGGACGCCGCTGGCGGGACCTCTGCCACCATGGGCCGCCGGCGCCGCTGCCGCGCTCTTTGTTGCAGGTATGGCGGCGCTCGCCGCGCACTGGGTGCCGTCGACGGTCCCGCTCTGGCCGTCGCTTTCATCGGAGTCGGCGGCGTCACCCTCGGCTGCTTCGGCGCTCGAGGGCATCGGCATCGTCTCGTCCATGGGCATCGGACTTTTCGTGCTGCATCTGCTCGATCGGATGACCGCCGCATGGACACGGCGCTCGTGGCTCGCCGTCGCGGTCGTCGTCGCACTGATCGCCGGACTGGTCGCGGTCCGGGCGAACGAGGTTGCCGGCGCGATCGCGGGGGCACTGGTCGCCGGACTCGTCGCGGCGGCCGTTGTCTATTGCGTGCTGAGGTTCGACGCGCGGACCGTGCCGGGTTACGTCGTGGCAGCGGCCCTCGTCGCCGCGGCGGAGAATGCCGCGCTCAAGGCCACGATCGCCGGATGGATCGAGTTCTCCATCATGGCCGCGATTGCCGTCATCGCCGGGTTCGCGGCGATTCGCTACATCGCACGTCCGATGGCGCTGGACGAGCAGCGTCAGGGACAAGCCCCGCAGGAAACGGCAACCGGAAGCGACCACGGCGCGGCGGGGAGAACTGCACCGCCGCCGGATTGAGCTTCGTCTCCGGAATCCTCCACCGAGTCTGCCCACCCGCCGCCGCATGGCCGAGTCTTCACCCGCGCCCCGACTGCTCGCGGAACTGCGCCTTGGGATGGCGGCGGACGCGATCCCGCTCGCGCGCCGCATCGAGCGCGCGCGTCAGCAACGTGCTGCCGCAGCGGAGTGGGATCGAATTGCCGCGGCGGTCACGCATTCCGTCGAGCGTCGCCGATCGCGCGCCGCGCGCCGTCCCGCGATCGCGTATCCGCCAGAGCTTCCAGTCGCGCAGCGCGCAGCCGATATCGCGGCGACGATTCGTGACCATCCGGTCGTGATCGTCTGTGGTGAAACGGGGTCGGGCAAGACCACGCAACTGCCGAAGATCTGCATGGCGGAAGGGCGCGGGGAGCGCGGATTGATCGGCCACACGCAGCCGCGACGGATCGCGGCGCGTGCCGTCGCCTCGCGGATCGCGCAGGAGCTCGGCACGGAGCTGGGCGACGCGGTCGGCTACAAGGTTCGTTTCACCGACCGGACCAAGCCCGACGCGTTCGTCAAGCTGATGACGGATGGCATCCTGCTCGCGGAAACGCAGGGCGACCACCTTCTTGCCGCATACGACACTCTGATCATCGACGAGGCGCATGAACGGAGCCTCAACATCGATTTTCTATTGGGATACCTGAAGCAGCTGCTTCCGAAGCGGCCCGATCTCAAGGTGATCGTCACGTCGGCGACACTCGACGCCGAGCGCTTCTCGCGGCATTTCGACGGGAACGGAAAACCGGCGCCCGTGATCGAGGTGTCGGGTCGGATGTTCCCGGTCGACGTACGGTACCGGCCGCTCAAGACCGCCGGCGAGGAGGCCGACGACGAGGAGGAACTCGAGGACGCGATCGTCGACACCGCCGAAGAGCTCTGGCGCAAGGGATCCGGCGACATCCTCGTCTTCCTCCCGGGCGAACGCGAGATCCGCGAGACTGCCGAACTGCTGCAAAAGGGCCTCGCGCGCCGTCCGTACGCGGACGCGGTCGAGATCCTCCCCCTCTACGCGCGCCTGTCGGTGCCGGAGCAGCAGCGCGTGTTCGCGCCGTCCTCGGGTCGCCGCCTCGTTCTTGCGACGAACGTCGCCGAGACCTCGCTCACCGTCCCCGGCATCCGCTATGTGATCGACGCGGGCGTCGCGCGCGTCAAGCGCTACTCGCTGCGCAACAAGACGACGCTGCTCTCGATCGAGAAGATCTCGCAGGCCGCGGCAAACCAGCGCGCAGGACGTTGCGGGCGCGTCGCCGAGGGCATCTGTGTGCGCCTCTACGGCGACGATGATTTCGCCGCGCGGCCGAAGTTCACCGACCCCGAGATTCTGCGCAGCTCGCTTGCGGCGGTGATCCTGCGCATGGCGGCGCTTTCGCTCGGCGATGTCGAGGCTTTCCCGTTTCTCGAGCCGCCCGGGCCGCGCGCGATCGCCGACGGCTACCAGCTGCTGCAGGAGCTCGGCGCCGTCGACGGCGGACGAAAGCTCACCTCGCTCGGCCGTGAATTGGCGCGGCTTCCCGTCGATCCCCGCGTGGGGCGGATGGTGCTCGCCGCGCGAGAACGTGGCTGCGTCGCCGAGGTGCTGGTCATCGCGAGCGCTTTGTCGGTGCCGGATCCGCGCGAGCGTCCGCTGGCGAAGCAGCAGGCGGCGGATCAGGCGCACATGGTCTTTCGCGACAAGCGCTCCGACTTCCTGTCGCTGCTGGCGCTCTGGGAATTCTTCGACAAGAAGCTTTCCGAGAACCTCTCGCACAGGAGGCTCGTCGACGCATGCCGCGTGCAGTTCGTCTCGTATCTACGCCTCCGCGAATGGCGCGATGTGCATGCCCAGCTGGCAGGCGAGGTGGCCGAGCAGGGGTGGACATGGGAACCGGAGCTTCCGACGTCGCTCGACGCTGCCAAGTATCAGTCGATCCACCAGGCGCTGCTGGCGGGGCTGCTCGGCAACATCGGTTGCCTCGACGGTGAAAGCGACGGATACCATGGCGCGCGCGGAATCCGATTTTTCGTGCATCCCGGATCCGCACTGGCAAGGAAGGGGCCGAAATGGGTGCTTGCCGCGGAACTCGTCGAAACGTCGCGCCTCTTCGCGCGCTGCGCGGCGGCGATCGAGCCCGAGTGGGTGGAGGCGGTCGCCGGCGACCGTGTGACGCGCGACTATTTCGAGCCGCATTGGGACGTCGAGCGCGGCGAGGTTGTCGCTAGCGAGCGTGTGCAACTCTACGGGTTGACACTCGTCCCGCGCCGGCGGGTGTCGTTCGGTAACATCGATCCCGCTGTCGCGCGCGACGTGTTCATTCGCGAGGCGCTCGTCCGCGGCAAGCTTCCGACGAAGGGCGCGTTCCTCGCGCACAACGCGAACCTCGTCGCCGAAATCACGGAGCTCGAGCAGAAGGCGCGGCGGCAGGACGTGCTGGTCGACGACGAAACCATCGCCGCGTTCTATGGCGAGCGCGTTCCTGTCGGTGTCCATTCGCTTGCGAGCTTCGAGCGCTGGCGCAGCGTCGTCGAGCGCAACGAACCGCGCGTGCTGTTCCTGACGCGCGAAATGTTGATGCGCCATGCAGCCTTACACGTGACCGATGTACTTTTTCCCGAAAAGCTCGCGATGGCCGGCACCGAGCTGCCGCTCAAGTATCGCTATGCCCCAGGCCAGCCGCAGGATGGACTCACGCTCACGGTTCCCCTTGCGCTGTTAAACCAGATCGATCGCGGGCGGCTCTCGTGGCTCGTCCCGGGAATGATCCGGGAAAAGGTGACGTTCCTGCTGAAAGCGCTGCCGAAGGCGATCCGCAATCGGCTGGCGCCGTTGCCCGATTCCGTGACCGCGTTCCTCGAAGCCGTGCCGTACGGTGGCGAGTTGCTCACTGACGCGCTGCGCGAGTGGCTGCGGGTGCGCCTCGGCGAGGCGCTGCCCGCCGACGCCTGGGACGCCGCAAACATGCCACCACACCTCGAGGTCGAGATCCGGGTGATCGACGAAGCGGGAAGCGAGCTCGCTGCAGGCCGCAATCTAGCTGCGTTGCGCGCGCGGCTCGGGGAAGCGGCGCAACTGGCGTTCGCGCAAGCCGGGCCGACACTCGAACGACGCGGGCTCAAGACGTGGGACTTCGGCGATCTCCCCGAAACGCTGACTTCCGTGAAGCAAGGTCAACGGGTCACCGGCTACCCGGCGCTCATCGACGATTCCGACAGCGTGTCGATCACGCTGCTCGATACACCCGCCGCGGCCGCCGCAGCCATCCATGCCGGCGTTGTGCGGCTGATACGGATCGCGCTGAAGGATGTCTTGGCGTGCCACGAAAAGGGCGGCGCCGGATTCGCGCAGGCAGCGCTCCAGCTGAGGACGACGATCCCCGCCGACGCACTGCTGGCCGATGTCATGTCGGCAGTTTGCGACCGCGCGTTCGTCGGTGACGATCCGCTGCCGCGAACCGCGAGGGCATTCGCCGACCAGGTCAAGCGCGCGCGCACGCGGCTTCCGGCCGTCGCCGAAGGTGCATTCCGCCTCCTCGCGATCATTGCCGGCGCACATTACGGGTTGACGCAACGCCTCGGTGCGTTGCCGGCCGCGCTTTCGCGACTTGCCGCGCAGGTGCGCAGCCGTCGGGACGGCCTTGTATATCCTGGATTCTTTCGTAACACCCCCTGGGGACAGCTTTCCGAGGTGCCAAGGTATCTGACGGCGCTCGATCGCCGCCTTGCCAAATACGTCGAGAACCCGGTTCGGGACGCCCGCCACGCCGAATCGGTCGAACGATGGTGGGAGCGATATCGCGAGAGGCAGGACCACAATCGCAAGGCGGGAAGGGTCGAACCCGCCCTCGAGGGCTTCCGCTGGTTGCTGGAGGAGCTCCAGGTCTCGCTTTTCGCGCAGGAGTTGAAAACGCCCTTTCCTGTGTCGTACAGGCGGGTGGAAAGGGCCTGGGGGGACCTTTGCCGCTGACGACCGGTATCGCGTTGTCGCTCCGATTGCCCCCGTGTTAGAGTAACTTGGCTCATTCTCGCGCAAAGTGGTTTTGACGTTGCCGACAGGCGGCCCGGTACCGTGGTAAATGCGGGGGCTGGACCCCGTGATTACAACGGAAAACACGACAGCAGCACCAACGGCGTGAACGCAATGACGATCGAAGCGGCTGCCCGGCGGCTCATCCCGCGGGACAACTCGAAGCTTCTCGGCGATTGCCGGGATATCGCCATTCATCGCCTCCTGCTTTCCTTCACCTCGATCCTGGAGCGCGTCGGCGAGATGCTGATGGACCGGGCGAGCCGCACCGACGTGCGTGACGAGCAGGTCGTATGCCTCGAAGCCCGGGACTTGCTCCTGCAGAAGCGCCCCGTCCTGATGACCGAGTTCGAGCGGTTGCTGCGCGTCCAGATCGATGACCGCATCGCCGGGAAGATCACGACCAAAGCCGACTTTGCGAATCTGGACGCTGACACGCTTACGCTCGTCGACGCGAGCGCGATGGACGAGGTGGTGCTGACGGGCAATATCACCCGGGTGGTGGAAAACCTGTGCCACGAAGAGCTTCGGATGCTCAACCGGGGGATCGGTCACCTGCTCGGTCAGCCCGATCTCGAGACCGAAAACAATCCGTTCGCCCCGACTGCGATCATCGCGGCATTTACCGAGTCGCTCAAGGCCATCAAAGGGGAGCCCCGAGTCAAGTACTCGATCCTGAGGGAGCTGAACCAGGCATCTCTGGCCGAGATCAACAGCATCTACACCGATCTCAACAAGCATCTGCAGAAGCTTCACGTGATGCCCACGGGAGGCCGGCGGGGCATCGCGCTCCATCGGGGCGGTGCCCGCGGCGGCGCGAAGAGCGATCAGCATAAGCCCGAAGAAGCGCCGCCCGCTCCCGAAGTCGACGTGATGCAGCTCTTCCGCCGCAGGTTCGGCAACGACGCGGTTCCAAACTATGCGCGGGGCGCGCAAGTGATGCCGATGTCGGGAACGTCCGTGCCTGGGGGAGGCGCACCGGGAATGCCGCCTGGAACGGGCGCGGGCGGGCGACGGATGGCCGACGGCAGTCTCGAATTTCCCGCGATCACCGTCGAGGCCGGTGCACGGTACATCCCGAGGGGACCGCTGCAACCCACGCCGTCCGGTTACATCCCAGGTACGCCGATCATGGCCACGCCGATGCTGGGCGAGGGCCTGGCGCGGTTGCAGGCGGGCGAGTCCGACTTCGATCTGGGCGAGGGGACGATCGTACAGTTCTCCGGGATCCCGGACGGCCGGCACAACGTGCTGCGCGATCTTCAGGATTCCTCGCTAGGCAAGAAGGTCAACCAGCTCGAGTCGATGACGATCGAGCTGGTAGCGATGCTGTTCGACTTCATCTTCGAGACCAAGGATCTCCCGGACGGCATCAAGGCGCTGCTCGCGCGCCTGCAGATCCCCGTGCTCAAGGCCGCGATGCTCGACGGCGCATTCTTCGCCAAGAAGAATCACCCTGCCCGCCTCCTCGTCAACGCGCTCGCCGACGCCGGTCTCGGCTGGTCGCCGGTCATGGGTCAGGACGACCCGCTGTACAGCCACATCGATGCGATCGTCCACCGGATTCTCGATGGCTTTACCGACAACCTCGCGATCTTCGACGAGGCGCGCGAGAAGCTCGAGAAGTTCCTCGCCGAGGAAGAGAAGGCGGCCGAGGCAAACATCCAGTCGACGGCCGAAGAGATCAACCAGCATGACCGGAAGGAGATGGCGACGGTCGTCGCCAAATCCGAGGTCGAGCGGCGGATCGAGATGTATCCGGTCCCGAACTTCCTGGCCTCGTTCCTGCGTCAACACTGGACGGTGACGCTCGAGGAGGTCTATCTCAAACACGGCGAAGAGAGCGAATCCTGGGAACAGAGCATCGCGATGCTCGAGGATCTCGTCTGGAGCGTCCAGCCGAAGCGTACGCGCGACGATCGCAAGCATCTCGTCGCGCTGCTCCCCTCGCTGCTCAAGCGCCTGTCCGCCGTGCTGTACAACATGCCCGCGATGGCCGAGGAGCGCGAGCGGTTCATGTCGAACCTCGTCGAGGCGCATGCCGCATCGGTGAAGCCGAATCTCGGTACTGCGGCTCTGGCGACGGCGGCCGTCGCCGAGCAGGCCAAAGCCGACGCGGAGGAGGCGAAGGCAGCGGGCGACGACGAGAAGGCCGCGAAGGCGGAAGAGCTCGCCGCAGCGATGACGCAGGCCGAGCCCGCGCCGGTCGACGAGGAACCGGAGATCATCGAAGACCAGTTCCTCGAGATCGCGCAGAGCGTCGAGCGCGGAAACTGGATCGAGTTCGAGGCGGACGACGGGCAGCTTGCGTTTGCCAAGCTCGCGTGGATCAGCCCATTGCGCGGCACGTATCTGTTTACAAACCGGCAGGGCCTGAAGGCGCTGTCGATGAACGCCGAGGAACTCGCCCAGCGCTTCCGCACCGACAAAGCGCGGCTGGTCGAGGCAGAGCCGCTGATCGATCGCGCGTTCGGCAGCGTGATAGCCTCGTTCGACGAGAAACAGCCGGAACCGGTCCCCGGATAAGAGAGGCGGTCCTTGCGGAGGCCGCCTACGGAGAGTCCCCGCGGCGCACGGCCGGCTGCACGCAAGACACGACGTGGTGAAACCTCGCATCGGCGCGCTGATCATCGGCGACGAAATCCTTTCCGGCAAGCGACAGGACCGTCACCTGGCGCAGGTGATCAGGATGCTTTCCGGACGCGGGCTCGCGCTCGACTGGGCGCGTTACGAGGGGGACGATCGCGATAGACTCATTTCGGTGCTGCGCGACACCTTTGCGCGGGGCGACATCGTGTTCAGCTTCGGCGGGGTCGGCGCGACGCCCGATGATCACACGCGGCAGGCCGCGGCTGCCGCGCTTGGCGTGCCGCTAGAGCGGCACGCCGAGGCGGTTGCCGCGATCGAAGCGCAATTTGGCGAGGCTGCCTATCCTTTTCGAGTGCTGATGGCGGAGTTTCCCGCCGGCGCGACGGTCATCCCGAATCCCGTCAATCGCGTGGCGTCGTTTTCGGTGCGCGACCATCATTTTCTGCCCGGTTTTCCGCAGATGGCCTGGCCGATGCTCGAATGGGTACTCGCGACGCGTTACGCCGATCTTGCGCCGCAGCCTGTCGGCGAGCGGGCGATCATCGTGCACGGGGCCGGCGAGAGCCAGCTCTTGCCGCTGATGAGTGAATGCGTCGCACGCTATCCTCAGCTGAAACTTTTCAGCCTTCCGACGTTCATGCCCGAAGGGGGCCGGCGTCTGGAGCTCGGAGTTCGCGGCGAAACTTCGGCGCTGGACGCGGCGCTTCGCGATCTCATCGCGGGTGTCGAGGCCGGTGGGTTCCGATGGGAGCCCTCCGGCGCCGAACCGGCGGAAATGGCGCCCGGTGGCGAGGCGACGTGACGCGCGGCTTCGGCATGGACGGGAGCGGGCACTGGTACGAGGACGTAGGGATTGGCGACACGTTTGCGCGCTCGATCACGATCACGGATACGCATCTCGTGCTCGGAGCGGGACTGATCGGCGACTTCAACCCGCACCACGTCAACGAAGAATATGCGAAGGTCACGCGCTTCGGCACGCGAATCCTGCACGGGACGATCACGAGCGCGCTGATGGGAGCGCCGGTAGGGATGTATTTCCACGGTACCGCGATTGCCTACCTCGAGCACGCGGCGCGCTTCAAGGCGCCGGTGCGCGCCGGCGACACGCTGACGACGACGTGGACCGTCGTCGCGCGTCAGGACAAGCCGAAACAGGGCGGAGGTGTCGTTACGCTCACCGGCGTCTGCCGCAATCAGCACGGCATCGTCGTTGCGGAAGCAGACGGGAAGATGCTCGTCCACTCGCGGGGATAGGTGTGTGTGCCGTGGGGTCGCGTCGAGCGGCATCGGGCTCCCACTGATCCCGTGCGCCGCTCAGAACTCCGCCAGCGCCTCAGCGCACTCCATGACGAGATTCGGACCGCGGTAGATCAATCCGGTGTAGATCTGGATCAGCGTCGCGCCGGCATCGATCTTCTCCTTCGCGTCCTTGCCGGACATGATGCCGCCGACGCCGATGATCGGCACCGCGCCGCCGAGCGCCTTCGCGAGCTTCGCAACCACGGCGGTCGACCGCTCCCGCAGCGGCCGACCCGACAGGCCGCCGGCCTCGTCGGCGTTGGGGCGACCCTTGACCGCGTCGCGTGCGATCGTCGTGTTCGTCGCGATCACGCCGTCGACTTTCTGGCGGACCAGGACCCGCGCGATGCCCTCGATCGCGGGAAGTGTGAGATCGGGTGCGATCTTCACCGCGATCGGAGTGTACTTGCCGTGTTTGTCCGAGAGTGCGCTCTGTTCGTTCTTGAGTGAGGCGATCAACGCCGCGAGCGTCGCCTCCGATTGCAGGTCGCGAAGGCCCTTGGTGTTCGGTGACGAGACGTTGACGGTGACGTACGAAGCGCGCGCGTACACGGCGCGCAGGCACGCGAGATAGTCGTCGACGGCGCGCGCATTCGGCGTGTCGAAGTTCTTGCCGATATTGAGGCCGAGGACCCCGCGCCACGTCGCGCGCTCGGTATTGGCCAGAAACCGCTCGACGCCGTCGTTGTTGAAGCCGAGCCGGTTGATGAGCGCCTCGGCCTCGGGAAGCCGGAAGAGCCGCGGCCTCGGATTGCCGGGCTGCGGCCGCGGAGTGACCGTTCCGCATTCGATGAAGCCGAAACCGAATGCCGCGAGACCGTCGATGTGCGCGGCATTCTTGTCGAGACCGGCCGCGAGCCCGACGCGATTCGGGAATTTGATGCCCATCGCGGTAACCGGGGATGGCGGTGGGTGTCGGGTCAGCGCTTGCGCGATCCCGCATTTGGCGGCGAGGTCGAGGCTCGCGAACGCCATCTCGTGCGCGGTCTCGGGATCGAGCGTGAACAGCAGCGGGCGGAAGAACTGGTAGATCATGGTGCGGCGGCTTGCCGCATCGCTTGGCGCGTGTCGTCGAAGGGAAGGCCGCGCGATGATACCATTGCGCCCCGCAATCCGCGCCGATGGTACCGTGTCTCGACGACTCGCATCGCTCGTTCCCTTCCTCGCGTTTCTCGTGCTGTCGCCGCCGGCGGCCGCCGCGCCTCCAGCCGATCCTGCGCCGCCGAATTATGCGGCGCGCGCCGACGTCCGCGCGTTCATCGATCAGATGGTGGACGAGCACGGCTTCGACCGCGCCGCCCTTCGCCGCCTGTTCGCGCAGGCCCGCTATCAGCGTTCGATCGTCGCCGCCATGGATCGGCCGGTGCTCGAGCCGCCGAAGTGGTACGAGTACGCCCCGCCATTTCTCTCCGCGGCGCGTGTGGAGGGCGGCGCCGCCTACTGGGCTGCACATGCGGAGGATCTGGCGCGCGCCGAGGAGCGTTTTGGCGTGCCGCCCGAAATCATCGTCGCGATCATCGGAGTCGAGACGTTCTACGGCAAATTCACTGGGAAAATCCGCACGCTCGATGCGCTTGCGACGCTCGCGTTCGACTACCCGCGCCGCGCGGCATTCTTTCGCGGCGAGCTGAAGGAATTCCTCCTGCTCGCGCGCGAGCTCGGCACGGCGCCGCTGACCGCGAAGGGGTCGTTCGCCGGCGCGCTCGGCGTGCCGCAGTTCATGCCGGGCAGCTATCGCAGCTTTGCCGTCGATTTCGACGGCGACGGGCACGCTGACCTGTGGTTGAGTGCGGCCGACATCGTAGGCAGCGTCGCGAACTATCTGGCGCGTCACGACTGGCAGCCAGGACAGCCTGTCCTGCTCGCGGCCCTGATCGCGGACGAGACGCGCGATGCGGTGCTACGCCGGCTCGATGGCGGTCTGTCCGAGCGGCGCGTGCTGGATGCATGGGCTGGCGATGGCGTAACCCTTGCCGATGCGCCCGACGGACTCGCTCCCGATCCGGTCGGCGTGCTCCTGCTCGAGGAGAAGGTCGCGGGCGTCGAGGTGAACGGCCTCTGGATCGCGTGCAACAACTTCTACGTGCTCACGCGCTACAACCGGAGCCGCCTCTACGCGGCGGCCGTATGGGAACTTGCAAAGGCGATCAAGGCCGCCCGCGCGGCGTCTCGGCCGGGATAGCCGCGGCGTCCGCGCGGCGAATCGTCCGCGCGCCTGCTATTGCTGCTTTTGCCCGGCGAGAGCGCGCGCGTGGGCGACGAGCCCGCGCGTTGACGCGTCGCACTCCTCGGGGAGCGCGCCTTCGCCGGAAAGCGTCGTGACGATCGGCCCGGCGAGTGTCTTTCCGAGCTCGACGCCGAACTGGTCGAACGGGTTGATCCCGTAGAGGACGGCTTCGACGAACGTCCGGTGCTCGTACAGCGCGATGAGCTGCCCGAGGCGACGCGCATCGAGTTCGGGCATCAGGATCGTCGTCGACGCCCGATTGCCCGGGCAAACCCGCGCAGCCACCGTGGCGTCGAGACCCTCGCGTGGCGCGCCTTTCGCCAGGAACTCCGCGCGGACGGTATCCGCGCTTCGCCCGACGAGCAGCGCCTGGGCCTGTGCGAGCGCGTTCGCGACGAGCATCGTCTGCTGGTCCGCGAGCGGATGGCCGGCGCGCACCGGCACGATGAATTCGACGGGCGCCTCGCGCGTACCCTGATGAAGCCATTGGAAAAACGCGTGCTGGCTGTTGGTGCCGACCTCGCCCCAGAGTGCCGCGGAGGTGGGGGCCGCCAGCGCGCCGCCGTCCCGCGCGACGCTCTTGCCGTTGCTTTCCAGAACGAGTTGCTGCAGAAAGGCGGGAAGGCGAAATAGCGACTGAGCGTACGGAATCACGACGCGCTCGGCGTGCCGGAGCAGCACCGCGTTCCACCACCCGACGAGCCCGAGCAGCACGGGCAGATTGCGCTCGAGCGGCGCCGTCCGGAAATGTGCGTCGACGCTCGCCGCGCCCGCGAGGAGTTCCGCGAATTGCTCCCAGCCCAGCTTCAGCACGATCGGCAGTCCCGCCGGCGACCATAGCGAATAGCGTCCTCCGACCCATTCCCAAAGCGGAAGGATGTCGACGCTCGCGATGCCAAACGAGTGGGCCGCCGGCGCATTGCCGGTGACGGCGACGAAATGGGTTCCGACGGGGACCCCCTGGCCGAACGCGGCGACGAGCCACGCCTTCGCGCTCGCGGCATTGGCGAGCGTCTCCTGCGTCGTGAAGGTCTTCGACGTCACGATGAACAGCGTTGTCGCAGGATCGAGTGGAGCGAGCGCGCGCGTCAGATGCGCAGGATCGACGTTGGCGACAAACGAGACGTCGACACCTGCCGTTTGAGGACCGGCGCTGCCGCGTGTGCGCGGCGGCGCAGCCAGCGACCCGCAGACGAGCAACGGTCCGAGATCGGAGCCACCAATTCCAAGATTGACGATCGCGCGTATCGGCCGCCCCGTGGCCCCGACGCGCACGCCACCACGTATCTGCGACGCCAACACTTTCATTCGGACTTGAGCGGCGCGGATGTCCGGAACGATGTCGCGGCCATCGACGACAAGCGGCGCGTCGTCCGTCTGCCGAAGCGCGGTGTGCAGTGCGGGCCGACGCTCGGACTGGTTTACCTTTTCCCCGGCGACGAGCGCGGCGATCCACCCGGGGAGACCGGCTGCTTCCGCGTGGGCGACGAGGAGGGGGAGCGTATCGGGACCCAACCGCTCCTTCGACAGGTCGACGAGCCAGTCGTCCCACGTGAACGACAGACGCGCAAAGCGGTTCGGGTCGCGTGCGAACAGCGTGGCGAGCGTCGTGCCGGACAGCGCACGGCAATGGTTGGCGAGTGCCTGGAGGTCGGAGGCTGGCATTGGGGCGTTCATCGAGAGGGCCGATTATAGACGCCGGCGCGGAACAGTCACGGCACGACGGTTATAATCGTTTCGATTCCATGCACATCCTGCTTTCAAACGACGACGGCTATTTTGCCCCTGGCCTCGAGAGCCTAGCCGAAGCGCTGTCGTCGCGTGCGAACATCACGGTCGTCGCGCCCGCCGCTGATCGCACCGGAGCGTCGAATTCGCTGACGCTCGATCGCCCGCTGACCGTGCGCCGTGCGCCGAACGGCTTCCTGTTCGTCAACGGCACGCCGACCGACTGCGTACATCTCGCGGTGACCGGACTCCTCGACCGCCTCCCCGATCTCGTGATCTCGGGCATCAACCTGGGCGCGAACATGGGTGACGACACGATCTATTCGGGTACGGTCGCTGCGGCCACCGAAGGTTACCTGCTGGGGATACCGTCGATCGCGATCTCGCTGGCGACGAAGGCGGCCCTCCATTTCGAGACTGCGGCGGCAGTCGCGCTCGAGCTTCTCGATCGGCACCAACTACAATCGCTTGGCCCGCGACTCCTCAACGTCAACGTGCCGGATGTGCCACGTGCGATGCTCAAGGGGTACCGGACCACTCGTCTCGGCCGTCGCCACAAGGCCGAGAACGTCGTGGCGACGACGAGTCCGCGCGGCGAAACGGTTTACTGGGTCGGTGCCGCCGGTGCGGCCGCGGACGCCGGCGAGGGCACCGATTTCCATGCGGTGGAGCACGGTTACGCATCGGTGACGCCGCTGCAGATCGACCTCACGAACCGCGACGAGATGCCGTCGGTTGCCGCGTGGCTCGCCGCGTAGCGATGTTTGTCAGCTCGCGGCGAGATCCCGCGACCGGAGGATAAGCGATGGTGACGGGCGGAGAACGGATGTCCGGCATCGGGATGACGTCGACGCGCACGCGCCTTCGGATGGTCGAGCGGATGCGTGCGGAAGGCATTCGCGACGAGGTCGTGCTCGAGGCAATGAACGCCATCCCGCGGCACATCTTCGTCGACGAGGCTCTCGCCATTCGCGCCTACGAGGATACCCCGCTGCCGATCGGCAGCGGTCAGACGATTTCGCAGCCGTGGGTCGTCGCGCGCATGACCGAACTCGCGCGCGCCGGCCAGCCGCTCGAGCGCGTGCTCGAGGTCGGCACCGGCTGTGGGTACCAGACGGCGGTCCTCGCTCATATCGCCACCGAGGTCTATACGGTCGAACGCATCGGCGCGCTTGTCGCGAAGGCGCGCCGCAACCTGCAGGCGCTCAAGGTGAAAAACGTGCGGCTCATGCACGGCGATGGAACCGGTAAACTCGGCGAAGATCTACAGTTCGATGCGATCGTGATCACCGCCGGCACGACACACATTCCGACCGGGTTGCTCGAACACTTGAAGCCCGGTGGCCGAATGGTGCTCCCTCTCGCGCAACATGGGGAGCATGGCGATGGTGTGCAGCGGCTCACCGTCATCCTGGCGACGCCCGATGGCTACCGCGAGCAGACTTTCGATGCGGTAAGATTTGTTCCGCTGTTACCCGGCCTCGCGTAGCCTGTCCGATTCGCATTTCACTGCTTCTGATGCCGCCGCACGAGTTTCTTCTCCCCACCGCCCCCGCGCGCCACGCCATGCTCCGCCGAGTCGCCGTCGGAACGCTGCTGTTGTGCGTCGTCGCGTGCACGACGCGCGTGCCTGCCCCCGTCGAAGAGCGCTCGCCACGCGCGCGATCTCCGGGCGCTGCGTCCGCGGGCACGCCTTCCCCGGCCGTCAGAGCCGACGGGCGTTCGCAGACCTACACGGTGAAACAGGGCGATACGCTCTACGCGATCGCGCTCGACCATGGTCTCGACTACCGCGACGTCGCTGCGTGGAACAACCTCGAGAACATCAATGTGATACGCGTTGGCCAGGTCCTGCGAGTGGCTCCGCCGGGCGAAGCGGCTCCGGCGGATACGACCGGTGTCACGACGATGCCGCTCCGTTCCGTGCCGCCAGTGGTCGCCGGCGAGACGACGTCGGCGCCGGCGGCGGCTGCACCGCACGGCGTCGATTCCGGCCCTCGCAACTCCGAGAACTACAAGGCGCAGCCTAAGGCAGTGAAGGAGCCCTATTCGGAACAGGCGTTGCGCGATGTACAGCGCTCGGCGAGCCCGGCACCGGCGTCGATGTCTGCACCTGCCACGACGGCTGCGTCGCCCGAAGTCACGCCTCCTGTCGTCGCGCCCGTGGTGCCACCCGCTGTTCCGCCCCCCACCGTCGCCCGTCCCGAGTCCAAGCCCGCCCCTGCCGCCGACGACGGTGACGACACGATCGACTGGGTCTGGCCGGCCAAAGGCAAGATCGTCACCGGATTCTCGGAGGCGGCGAGCCTCAAGGGCATCGATATCGCAGGCGCCACCGGGCAGGCCATCACGGCCAGCGCGGGCGGCAAGGTCGTCTATGCCGGAACGGGTCTCCGCGGCTACGGAAAGCTCATCATCATCAAGCACAGCGGCACGTATCTGTCGGCATACGCGCACAACAAGGACATCCTGGTGAAGGAAGGGCAGCAGGTCGCCAAGGGCCAGAAGATCGCCGAAATGGGGAATACCGATGCCGACCAGGTCAAGCTCCACTTCGAAATACGCCGGCACGGCAAGCCCGTGGATCCCCTCCGCTACCTGCCGCCCGCATGATCCCGACGCACGCTCGCGATGACTTTGGCCCCGAACTTCCGGGCATCGCGCAGGCAGACGAAGCCGCGCTGGACGCCGCCCACGATCGCGGCGCCGCCAACGATGTTCCCGACGCGCGCCGCGAACGGGATCGCTGGACGCAGGAGCTGCCTCTCCCGGTGCCCGCTCCGGGTCTCGGCGCGGACATCGTCAACGACGTCACGCAGATCTATCTCAACGAGATCGGTCAGCACTTGCTGCTCTCCGCCGAAGAAGAACTCTCGCTCGCCCGTGCGATGGCAGAGGGTGACTTCGCGGCGCGCCAGCGGCTGATCGAGCAAAATCTGCGGCTCGTCGTCAGCATCGCGAAGCACTACACGAATCGCGGCCTTGCGCTTCCCGACCTGATCGAGGAAGGCAACCTGGGTCTGATCCACGCGCTGGAGAAATTCGATGCGGAGCGAGGATTCCGTTTCACGACGTACGCCACCTGGTGGATCCGTCAGGCGGTCGAACGCGCGATCATGAATCAGTCGCGGACGATCCGGCTCCCGGCGCACGTCGTCAAGGAGCTCAACGTCGTGCTGCGCGCGCTTCGCCATCTCGAAATGCACGGGCAGCCCGACGGGCGTGAGGCGTCGCTCGACGACGTCGCGCATCTGCTCGGCAAGCCGCTGGAGAAGGTGCGCAAGGTGCTGGCTTACAACGAGCGCGTCACTTCACTCGACGCACCGCTCGATCGCGACGCCGGCGTGTCGATCGGCGACGGCATTGTCGACGAAAGCGCTCTTGCCCCCGAGCTGATCCTTCACAATTCCGAGATCGAAGCCTCAGTGCGACAGTGGCTCGACGAACTGAACGAGCGGCAGCGCAGGGTGATCGAGTGCCGCTACGGATTGAATGGTCGCGACGTGGCGACGTTCGAGGCGCTGGCGCGCGAAATCGGCGTCACGCGCGAGCGCGTCCGGCAGATCCAGGCCGAGGCGCTGGACAAGCTGCGGGCAAGGCTGAAGCACAAGGGGCTCGACCGCGATGCGCTGCTGTAAGACGCCGCGCGGCGCGTGGTCGCGCCGCGAACCAACAGGCGAATTTCCCGATCGGAGAAACTAGTGTACTGAGTCAGAAATTCGCTTGATAGTTCGCGGCGAAATCGGCCGCCATGCTGCGTTACTCGGCCTCACCGTACCACGAGGTACGCTGTCGGCCTCGCGCCTTGCCTAACGGCCGATTTCATTCGCTCCTTTATCTTCGGAACTTCTGACTCAGTTCACTAGGCCTGCGCCACCGGCATGGCGCGCAACGATCCCGGCGATGGAAGAATGTCGACGGCGCGCTTGAGTCGCCAGAGCGCGGAGGCGCGCTCGAGTGTCGTGTCGGCGTGCGCGGCAACCGGACCGTATCTTAATCGGGCGTACGAGTCGCCGATGACAGCGAAGGTCGGCGCGAACTCCGGCCACCGGTGAGCCGCCCGAGCTGCGTAGGCGAGCGGCCCTTCGTGCGCCGCGCGGGGCAGTCCGGCGCGCGCGAGGCGCGCGCACAACGCGTCCCACAGCGCGCGTGCGCGGTCCTGGCGGCGGCGACGCCACGCGAGCCAGGCGAGGAGCGCGCCGACCCAGGCGCCGGCAAATGCCACGACGATCGTCGTGATCTCCCATGGCGCGAGGACGTTCAGCCTCCATTCGCGCCACAGCGCGCGTTGCCGGTCGAAATTGAACCCGATCACGTTTCGCCGCCAGTCGTGATTGATGGCGTCCCAGGACAGCTCGAAGCTTTTGAGGAACGTTTCGTCCAGGCGCGCGAGCAACGGGATCGGGTCGCTCGCGGGAACCGAACCCCCCAGACCTACCTGAATACGCGACGGGGCGATGGCGGCCGTCGGATCGAAGCGGCGCCATTGGCCGCCGACGAGTGCCTCGGCCCAGGCGTGCGCATCCGATTGCCGCACGATCATGTAGTTGCCGCTCGGATTGATCGTGCCACCCTGATATCCGGTAACGACGCGCGCGGGAATGCCGGCGGCGCGCAGCAGCACGACGAAGGCGCTCGCATAGTGCTCGCAGAAGCCGCGTCGCGTTTCGAACAGGAAGCCATCCACTGGATTGCTCCCAAGCAGCGGAGGCGCCAGCGTGTAGAAGAACAAGTCCTTGCTGAAGGTATCGAGCACAGCATTGATATAGCCGGCGTCGTCGGAATGCGCATCGCGGAGTTGCCCTGCGAACGCAATCGTCCGCGGATTGGAACGAGCGGAGGCCGGCGGCAAGGCGAGGTTCTCGCCGATTTCGCGATCGAGTTGCGAGCCGCTTTGCACGGGATAGGCATCGCGCAGGTTCGATGTCTGTTGGTACCGAATCGGCTGCGTGACCGGCAACCGCGCGATCAACTGCTGGTCGCGCGTGAGCATTGCGTTGGCGTCGGTCTGCATCCCGACGCCCTCCGCGTCCGAGGTCACCTGTGGGAGGCTGCCGGGCAGGTCGAGCGCGAACAGCCATGGTTTCCAATGCGGTTCGAGCGTGACCGTGTAGATGACGGAACGGCCTTCGGCGCGCGTGAACGTGCCGCTGGACCTTTGCGGCGACATCGTCCATTCGCGCCCGTCGAAATTGGACAATACGGGACCGCGCCAATAGCGGAGCCACGGCGGCGGGACCGGGCCGTCGAAGTCGACCCGGAACGCCACGGCGTCGGAGAGCGCAAGCTCGCTGATGCCGCCGGGCGCCATGTGATCGGAAAGGCCGGAATTCGCCGCGTGGTCGGCAGGGACACCCCATAACGGGCCCGCGACGCGCGGAAAGAGCAGGAACAGCATCGCCGCGAGCGGGATCCCCTGTGCCAGCATTTTCGACGCCACCGTCATCGGTGCACGCCAACCTCCAGCCATCGGTCCCAGCGCGGCGGGGCGCGCGATCACCTGTAGCGCTCCGCCGAGCAAGGCCACCGCAGGAATGGCGACCGCCGCAGCGAGGAGCGACTGGCTGTAGAAGAAGGGCGTGACGATCAGCAGGCACGCAAGGCAAACGATCAGCGTTCCGTCGCGCGCAGTGCGAGTCTCGAGATACTTGATGCCGATCAGCGCGAACAGGAACGCGACGCAAGGATCGCGGCCCACGAAATAGCCGAGCGACTGGCGTATGGCGATCGCTGTTGCGAGCGCCAGCATTGCCAGCATCCAGGACCGAATTGTGGTCGCCGGAATGCCGGGTCGGTTGGCCGCGCGGGCGACCAGCACGAACCGGAGACCGACCAGCAGGGTTCCGAGGCAGGCGATCCACGCCGGCACGAAGGGCAGCATCGGCAGTTGGGTGGCGAGTAGCAACGAGCCAAGCCATCGGAGCTGAGCCGCCGAAAGCATGTCGGCGGGCGGAGTCCGTGACGCCCGCCGTTGTTTCGATATCGCAGCGGTCCTCATTCGACGCGCTCGGGCAACAAGGCCAGCGCGGTGAGCGCGGCGCGACGGTGATCGCGCCCCTGTCCGGTCGCGAGCGCAACGCCGGGGCCGCGCAGTGCGAATGGCCGCGCTGCGCGCTCGGCAGCCAGCACCCACGCAGTAAGCCGCGCGATGCGCAATTTCGAATCGAGCGCCGCCGGTAGCGCTTCCCAATCGAGGTTGATCGGCCCGCCACCGCCGCCGCCGTCGAATTGCTTCGAATGCCAGCCCGCGCCGCGCGCAACCGCCTTCCACGCGACGCGCTGCATCGGATCACCCGGCTGATAGCTTCGCAGCCCGGCGAGATCGCCGTGATCACCGCGCGTCTGCGAGAGGTCATCCTGGCCGGCGTTGCCGACCGGCAACGGCGGCGGCGCGAACTCCGGAGCTGGAAAGGCGATGCCGGCCAGCGGGAAATGCACATAGGCCCACCCGCGCCAAAGCCCCATCGGAAAGGCCGACGACAGCGTGATGCGCCCCAATACGATGCGACCGCGCCGGGGTGTCAGGAGTTCGAGTGCCACCGGCAACGCCGAGTCGGGTACGACATCGACCGTCACCGAATTGCAGCCGCGGGCGGATAACGTTATGGCGTACCGGGGGGTGGCACCGCCGGAAAGCGCCAGCGTGAACGGCATGACACCGCCCGCGAAAGTCTCGCCGGCGGCCAGCGGACGAAGTTCGATTCCTGCCAGATTGCGAAACGTGTGGACGAGCGCCGCGGTGACGAGGCCGGCCAGCAGGAATGTCACGACGAAACCCAGCGACAGCGAGTAGTTGAGCGACGTGAGCAGCGTCATCGAAAGCGTCGCCAAGAACGCGATCCCGCGTTTTGTCGGAAGGATATAGATCCGCCGATGGCGCAGGATGACCGGATCGTGGTCCGCCGGGGCGTGGCGAAACAGGCGCTGCAGATATTTCTCGCGCCAGGAGCCGGGCGCGGCAATCGAAATCGTGGACACGCGCATCGACGGGAGCATCGGTTCGTTCGAGCGCGCTCGGAAGCGCGCCGGGGACGTACCTTCGTGCGATCAGGGCAGCGCGACGGTGCGCAGCAGTGCTTGCGCCTGGATGGCACCGGCGCGGGCACCACCGGCCAGCCGATGACCGGCGACCGATGGAAACACCGCTTGCACGTCCTCGGGGAGCGCCATCGGTCGTCCGGAAAGCATCGCCCAGGCGCGCGCCGCCGCGAGCAGCAGCAGACCCGCGCGGGGCGAGAGCCCGCGGCGCGCGCCGGCATCCGCACCGCTGCCCACGTTCCCACGAGTGGAGGCAAGCAACGCCTGAACGTAGTCGAGAAGCGCCGGCGCAACGTGAATTTCGCTGGCTTCGCGCTGCCACTCCAGCAGTGTCGGCGGATCCGAAAGTGGCGCCAGTGTCGCGACCCGGGAACGGCGGTCCCCGCTGACAAGCAGCTCGCGCTCGGCGGCAGGATCGGGGTAACCGATCTCGATCGCCATCAGGAAGCGATCGAGCTGCGACTCGGGCAGTGGATAGGCGCCGATCTGCTCGACGGGATTCTGGGTGGCGATGACGAAGAACGGCTCCGGCAGCTTGCGCGTCTCGCCGTCCTGCGAAACTTGCCGCTCCTCCATGGCCTCCATCAACGCGCTTTGCGTCTTCGGCGGGGCGCGGTTGATCTCGTCCGCCAGCACGACCGAATGGAAGATAGGACCCGGATGGAAGCGGAACGAGCGCGTCTCGGTATCGAAGATCGAGACGCCAAGCACATCGGCGGGCAGGAGATCGCTCGTGAACTGGATGCGCGCGTACTTGAGCCCGAGCGTAGTTGCCAGCGCCTGCGCGAGCGTCGACTTGCCGACGCCCGGAATGTCCTCGATCAGCAGGTGACCACGAGCGAGGAGGCAGGCGAAAGCGAGCTTGAGCGGTTCCCGCTTGCCGACGACGATGCGGTCGAGTTGCGCGAGCACGCCCGCCAAGCGTTGGGCGATCGGTTCGTTGGTCTGGCTTAATGGCCGAACAGTCATGGGGCGCTTCCGTGATGTAGGTGCCGCATACGGGCACATTAGCGTGTTATATCGGACTGGTCATCCCCGCGCCACGCGGGCTACACTCCGCCCGTCTGGGCAATGGCGCCGTTCGGCGCCCGCGCGCCGGGCATTGGTTGGCGCCTCCACCACCGGAAAATTCGAAGCAAACGCCGTGCCCACCGCCTACATCACGCATCCATCGTTCATGTTGCACGACATGGGGCCCTACCACCCGGAGTGCCCCGATCGGCTGCACGCGATCGGCGACCGTCTGATCAGCTCCGGATTGGACGTCTATCTTCAACATCATTCGGCGCCTGCGGCCACGGACGAAGAGATCGGTCGGGTCCATGGCCAACGCTTCATTCGAACGATCGAGGCGGAAAGCCCGTCATCTGGACTCCATTTCCTCGATCCGGACACGGCGATGAACCCGCATTCGCTGACCGCCGCCCGCCATGCCGCCGGCGCCGTGGTGCTCGGGACGGACCTCGTCATGCGCGGCGAGTGCAGGACCGCGTTCTGCGCGGTTCGCCCGCCTGGCCATCACGCCGGGCGCAACCGCGCGATGGGCTTCTGCCTGTTCAACAACGTGGCGATCGGCGCGGCGCACGCGCTGGCCGTTTACGGCATCGAACGCGTCGCCATCGTCGACTTCGATGTCCATCACGGCAACGGCACCGAAGACATCTTTTCCGGCGATCCACGCGTGCTCATGGTCTCGACGTTTCAGCATCCGCTGTATCCCTACTCCGGTCTCGACAATCCGGCCGAGAACATGGTCAACATTCCTCTCGCCGCCGGCTCCGGCGGTGAGGAGTTCCGCGCCGCGGTGCGCGACCACTGGCTTCCCGCGCTGGAACGGCACAAGCCCGAGATCATCTTCGTATCTGCGGGGTTCGACGCGCACCGCGAGGATCCGCTCGCCGGACTCAAGTTCGTCGAAGCGGATTATGCGTGGGTGACGAGCGAAATGGTCGCGGTGGCGGCAAGGCACGCGAACGGACGAATCGTATCGACGCTGGAGGGCGGGTACGGGCTGTCGGCGCTGGGCCGCAGCGCGACCGAGCATATTCGCGAGCTGGTCGCGGGATAATCCTGCGAGGAGGCGCGATGGAAAGGCGAAAGTTTCTCGGAACGTGCGCGGCGTTGTCGGGTACTGCGGGATTTTCGGCACTGTCGGTGTGGGCGAATGTCCCCCCACGGATCGTACGAAAGGACGCGACTGGTCGATTCGGGCGGCGCGCCTTGCGTGCCCGCACGCTCCTCGCGCAGACGAATTACGTCTTCCATTTCCCCTATGTCGGCACACCGTGCTTCCTGCTCAATCTCGGACGGGCCGTCGATTCGCCGGCGACATTGCAGCGCGAGGACGGGGGCGCGTACGCCTGGCAGGGCGGTGTGGGGCCATCCCGCGCGATCGTGGCGTTCTCCGCGATCTGCGCCCACAAGCTCGCGTATCCGACGCGAGACGTGTCGTTCATTCGCTACCAGACCCAGCGCTCGGCGACGTCCGACGCGAACGTGATCCACTGCTGCGCGGAGCACAGCGTCTACGATCCAGCGTCGGGCGCGCGCGTGTTGTCCGGTCCCGCGCCACAGCCGCTCGCGGCCATCCTGCTGGAATACGATGCGGCGAAGGATGGGCTTGCCGCCGTCGGCACCGTCGGCGCCGAGCAGTTCGATGCGTTCTTCCGCAAATATGAATTCAGGCTCGCCATGGAATACGGGCAGGGAAAGGCGAAGCTTCCGGTCGGCGCGACCGCCGTGGTGAAAGAGCTTACCCAATACTGCCGGCAGACGATCCAGTGCTGATCAGCCGTCGGCCCCGCGGTTCGGGACATAGCCCGGGATCGTGCGCTCGTCGATCGTATCGATAAGCTCGGGTTCGAGGAACCGCCGCGCATAGGTGAGGTAGACCTTCTTCCGCACGAACACGTCGAAGAGGTCCGGGTCGATGTGGCCGTTGACGCACATCTTGCCGAGGATATGCAGCGACTCGGAGAGCGTATTTGCCGACTTGTAGGGCCGGTCACCGGCGGTCAGCGCCTCGAATATGTCGGCGATCGCCATCATCCTCGCCTGCCAGGACATCTCGTCGCCCTTGAGCCCGCGTGGATATCCGCGCCCGTCCACGCGCTCGTGATGGCCGCCCGCATACTCGGGAACATTGCGCAGATGTGGCGGCCAGGGCAGGGATTCGAGCATCCGGATCGTCGAGACGATGTGCTGATTGATCACGCCACGTTCGGCGGCCGTCAGCGTTCCCTGCGCGATCGTCAGGTTCTCGACTTCGTCGTCCGTGAGCAGCGGCTGCACGGCGCCGGTGTGATCGACCCAGCGCCACCGCGCCATCTCGTGCACGTGCGCGATGTCCTCGTCCGCGAACCTCTCCTGGCCGGCGTTCGCGCGGCGGAGGAATGCGTGCCCTGCCTCGAGGGCCCGAAGCTCCTCGGCGAGCGCGGCGTCGACCGCGTCCGACGATTCGCCGGCGAGCTTCCGCTCGAGCGCGCCGATTCGCGCATCGCGGACGAGGATCTCGAGACGCGCCTCCACCAGCGCGATGCGGTCGAAGATCGTCTGCAGCTTCGTCACCTTCTCAACGACGTGGACCGGGGTAGTGATCTTGCCGCAGTCGTGCAGCAATCCCGCCATCCACAACTCGCCGCGGTCGCGCTCCGTCATCCGGAACCCGGCGAGCGGGCCCTCATCCGTGTCGTGCGCGGCTTCCGCGAGCATCATCGTGAGTTCGGGCACGCGTTGACAGTGTCCACTCGTGTGCGGGGACTTCTCGTCGATGGCGACGTTGATCAGGTTGATGAAGCTCTTGAACAAGGCCTCGAGGCGGTCGATGAGGAGTGCCTTCTCGACCACGACGCCGGCCAGCGCGGTCAGCGCCTCGGTAAGGCGCTGATCGTCGCTGGTGAATTCGGTGACACCACCCGCCACATCGCGAGCGTTGACGAGCTGCACGACGCCCAGCAGCTGTTCCTGCTGGTCCTGCATCGGCACCGTGAGAATCGATCGCGAGCGGTAGCCATACGCCTCGTCGAAGCGGCGCACGTAAGAAAAATCGTATCCGGCGACCGAGTATGCGTCGGCGATGCGCGTGCTGCGCCTCGACAACGCGGCGTCCGCGACCACCGAGTGCCGGTTGGGCTCGCCGCGCTCGTCGTACAGCGGTACCGTTGGCAGCGCGGTATCCGCCGGCAAGCTCGTGCCGGGACCCCAGTCGAGCGTTTCGTTGCGCACGATTTCCGGCGTCAGCGCTTTGCCGGCTTCGTCGACGCGATAGAGCGCGCTTCCGTCGGCGTTGGTGAGCCGAGCCGCCGACGTCAGGATGATTTCGAGCAACCGGGATGCGTCGCGTTCGCGGCCGAGCGCGCGACCAACCTCGGTCAGGTGCTCGAACCGGGCCAGGATATTCTCGGGGGTAGGGGCGGGCATCGCGGTCTCCTCGCGCACGGCAGAATTTTGGCATGACCGGCCCCTCGCGGCATCCTCTGCCGGAGGGTGCGCTCCCGGATTCCGCTACAATCGTCCGGGCCCACCTGCATCGACAGCATGCCTGACGCAGCGGCTCCTGGCGCCATGACAGCCATCGACTCCGCGATCGTCGTCGCCGACCTCTCGAAATCCTATGGCGCCGTCGAAGCCGTGAAGCGGATATCGTTCGCAGTGCGGCGCGGAACGACGACCGCTCTGCTTGGCGGCAACGGCGCTGGCAAGACGACGACGTTGTCGATGCTCCTTGGGCTGCTGACACCGACCGCCGGACGCGTGACCGTGCTCGGCGAGGAGATGCCCGCGCAACGCCATCGCGTGCTGGGCCGGATGAATTTCACGTCGCCGTACGTCGACCTGCCGAAGCGTCTCACCGTGGGCGAGAATCTTTCCGTCTTTGCCGACCTCTACGGGCTGCACCGTCCGCGGGAACGAATCGCTGAAGTCGCCGAGAATTGCGACCTCGCCGACCTGTTGAAGCGTGCCTACGGCAGCCTGTCGGCCGGGCAGCGCACGCGGGTGTCGCTCGCGAAGGCGGTGCTGAACGAGCCCGACGTGCTCCTGCTCGACGAACCGACCGCGTCGCTCGACCCGGACATCGGCGACAGGATGCGCAGTTATCTCGAGCGTTACCAGCATCGGACGGGCTGCACGATGCTGCTCGCGTCGCATCACATGGGCGAGGTCGAGCGGTTGTGCGACGACGTCATCATGATGCGCGCCGGCGTCGTCGTCGATCAGGGCTCGCCGCGGGACCTGATCGCGCGCTACGGCCGCGAGAACATGGAGGAGGTTTTTCTCGACATCGCCCGCGGGCGCATCGAGGAGCGCGTGCCGGGCAGCGCCGCGGAGGAGAGCACGGCATGATGTCGGCAGCGCGCCTCGATCACTACGCTGGTGCCGCGGCGTCGGTCAGGCGGGTGCGCGCCGTGCTGCGCCGGCACGGCTACCTGATCCTGAAATCGTGGACGCGTATCGCGTCGATGATGTACTACCCGACGGTGACGATGATCGTGTGGGGATTCCTCACGCTGTATCTTGCGCCGACCAACAACTTTCTGAAGGACGCACCGGGGTTCTTCATCGGCGCGGTGCTGCTCTGGGACCTGCTCTTCCGCGGTCAACTGGGGGTGTCGCTGACATTCATCGAGGAGTTCTACGCGCGCAACCTCGGCAACCTGTTCGTGTCGCCGCTCACGCTGCCCGAGTACATTGCGGGCCAGCTCGCGCTCAGCATGATTCGCGCGCTGATCGGTGTCGGCGGCGCGTGCGTGTTCGCTTTTCTGCTGTTCCGGTATTCGATCTTCTCGATCGGGTTTCCGCTGATCGCATTCTTCGCGAACCTGCTCCTGTTCGGCTGGGCGATCGGCCTCGCGATGTCCGGGATGATCCTGCGGCTGGGGCTCGGCGCCGAGGAGCTCGCATGGGCGGCGATCTTCGTCATCGCTCCCGTGTCGGGAGTCTACTATCCGGTTGCCGTGCTGCCATCGTGGCTGCAGATGGTCGCCTGGGGCATCCCGTCGGCGCATGTGTTCGAAGGCATGCGCGCCGTGCTGCTGCAGGGCACGTTCAGATGGGATCACTTCTGGACGGCCGCGGCACTCAACGTTTTCTATCTCGCGCTCGGCGCTGCGGTATTCGCGTGGGCGATGCGCAACGCGCGCGACCGCGGTGCGTTGTTGCAAATGGGGGAGTGAGACTTCCATGTCCAGGATTGACCTGTTGTGACTGGCGAACCACCGGACCTCGAGCGGACTTCCGCCGTCACGCTCGATCACTACAACCGGCACGCCGAGGAGTTCTGGGCGGGGACGCGCGATCACGATGTCAGCCAGAACGTCGCGGCGCTGTTGGAGCACATCCGCGGCGATCCGCCGTTCGCGATCCTGGATTTCGGCTGCGGAGCCGGGCGCGACCTCAAGACGTTTGCCGGGCTTGGCCACCTTGCGGTAGGGCTGGAGGGCGCCGGGCGACTCGCGGCGATGGCGCGCAGCTACAGTCACTGCGAAGTGTGGGAGCAGGATTTTCTGAGGCTCGAACTCCCGCCGAACCGATTCGACGGCGTGTTCGCGAACGCCGCGTTGTTCCACGTGCCGAGCTGTGAATTGCCGCGCGTGCTGCGCGAACTGCGCGCGACGCTAATACCCGGCGGCGTGTTGTTCAGCTCCAATCCGCACGGCCACGACGAGGAAGGGTGGAATCGTGGACGCTACGGCGCGTACCACGATTCCGACACGTGGCGACGATACGTCACCAACGCGGGTTTCGCCGAGCTCGCGCACTACTATCGTCCGCCGGGTCTTCCGCGCGAACAGCAGCCTTGGCTGGCGACCGTCTGGCGAAGAACGGAAACCTGATTTGCGCCGGGTTGGCGACCCTTGACGCCGATGCTCAGCCGGGAAGGATGATGCGCGACTTGCTCGCCGCTCATCTCCAGCATCAGCTGATTGATGCGTTTGACGAACGTGGCCGGATCGTCGAGCTGCCCGCCCTCGGCCAGCAGCGCCTGATCGAGCAACACTGCGGCCCAGTCGTCGAACTTCTTGTCCTCGCTCGTGAGTCGCAACACCACCGGATGCTTCGGATTGATTTCGAGAATCGGTTTCGAGGCCGGCGCCTTCTGGCCTGCAGCCTTGAGCAGCCGCGCCAGGTTGCCACTCATGTCGTGCTCGTCGGCCACGAGACAGGCCGGCGACTCGGTCAAGCGATGCGTGACGCGCACATCCTTGACGCGCTCGCCCAGGCTCTTCTTGATCCTGTCGACGAGATCCTTGAATTCGGTCGCCTCCTGCTCCTTCTCCTTGCGTTCGGCCTCGTCCTCGAGCTTGCCGAGATCGAGCCCGCCCTTGGCCACGGAAACGAGCGTCTTGCCCTCGAATTCCGGCAGATGGGTCACCACCCACTCGTCGACGCGGTCCGACAGCAGCAGCACCTCGATGCCCTTCTTGCGGAACACCTCGAGATGGGGACTGTTCCTGGCGGCGTTGAAGGTCTCCGCCGTCACGTAGTAGATCTTGTCCTGACCTTCCTTGAGGCGGCCGATGTAGTCCGCCAGCGAAACCGTTTCGTCGGCGTTGTCGGCGTAGGTCGACGCAAATCGCAGCAGGCCGGCGATCCTGTCCCTGTTGGCGTGATCCTCGCCGATTCCCTCCTTGAGCACCGGCCCGAAAGCGCCCCAGAACGTCGCGTACTTCTCCGTGTCGTCGCCGGCGATCTCCTCGAGGAGAGCCAGAACCTTGCGCGTGCAACCACCGCGGATCGCCTCGATGTCCTTCGACTCCTGCAGGATCTCGCGTGAGATGTTGAGCGGCAGATCATTGGAATCGACGACGCCTCGAACGAAGCGGAGATACGACGGGCAGCAGCTGTTCGGCATCGTCCATGATGAAGACGCGGCGCACATAGAGCTTGATGCCGTGCCGCGCGTTTCGGTCCCACAGGTCGAACGGTGCCCGCGACGGGATGTACAGGAGGTGCGTGTATTCCTGGCGCCCCTCGACACGCGCGTGGCTCCAGGCGAGCGGATCGTCGAAGTCGTGGCCGACGTGCTTGTAGAACTCCTTGTACTGCTCGTCGGTGATGTCGGCGCGGGCGCGAGCCCAGAGTGCTGAAGCCTGATTGACGGTCTCCTCGCCGGCCTGCTTTTCCTGCTTGCCGTCCTTCCAGTCCTCCTTCTTCATCCGGATCGGCTGAACGATGTGGTCGGAGTACTTGCGAATGATCGAACGCAGTTTGGACCCGCTCAGCAGGTCTTCCTGGTCCTCGCGCAGGTGCAGCGTGATTTCGGTACCGCGAGTCGGCTTCGCGACCATCTCGACGACAAATTCGCCGCCGCCGTCCGATTCCCAGCGCACGCCCTGATCGGAGGTTTCGCCCGCGCGGCGCGTGTGCACCGTCACCTTGTCCGCGACGATGAACGACGAATAGAAGCCGACGCCGAACTGGCCGATCAGATGCGCGTCCTTTTGCTGGTCGCCGGTGAGCTGCGAGAAGAATTCCTGCGTGCCCGACTTGGCGATCGTGCCGAGGTTGGCGATCGCCTCGTCGCGGTTCATGCCGACGCCGTTGTCGGAGACGGTCAGCGTCTTTGCCTGCCGGATCGTAGTCGACGCGGATCCCGAGCTCGAAATCGTCCTCGAACAGCTTTTCGTTGTGCAGAGCCTCGAAGCGCAGCTTGTCGCAGGCGTCGGAGGCGTTGGAAATCAGCTCGCGCAGGAAGATCTCGCGGTTCGAGTACAGCGAGTGGATCATCAGCTGCAGCAGCTGCCTGACTTCGGCCTGGAAGCCCAGGGTTTCCCGATCGGCGCGGGTGGTCGGTGCTTTCGGTCACGGCGGTTCTCCTCGGTATGGTTGTCTGATCTTGGCGCGGTTCGCCGAAGTTTCAAGCCCCCGCGTCACGCGGAAATCGCGTGCGCGCGGTACCCCTGCGCCAGACCGGACGGCGAAGCTCAGGTCAGGAGCAGCGCGGCGACCACGCTCCGCCCCTCGGCCGCAAGGATGTTGAACGTCCGGCACGCGGCCGCCGTGTCCATCACCTCGATTCCGATCGCGCGCGTCGGTCAGCGCGCGCGTAAGTCGCGGATGAGGAAAGCGGATCGTCGGTCCAGCGCCGAACAGCACGACATCGGGAATGTGCGGGGAGCAGGTCGGCGAAGTCGCGCTCGGTCAGTCGCTCGAATCCCGCCGCCGCCCAGCCGTCGGCGATCGTCTCGGGCGTCAGCACCAGATTCTCGCGATACTCGGTCGCGCCGATGCGTACCCATCCCGGGCCGAGGCCGGTGACGACATTTCCGCTGGCAGTGGATAGATGAAATTTCACGAGGGGTCGCAAGAGTTGCAGTGATTCGGGCGGTTGGGTCCGCCAATCCAATCAGCCGCCTCGGCTTGTGCATTGCGGTAACCCTCAGAATTCGCTAGGATTGTAACTCCATCACGCTTTCACGTCGCTCGGACGGTTCCGGGCGCCTACGCAGAAAGACCCGCATGTCTTCGTCCCCCGGCAAGGAATTCGCGCGACTCACGCGCCTCCCGCCGTACGTCTTCAACATCACGACCGAGCTCAAGATGGCCGCGCGCCGCCGCGGCGAGGACATCATCGACTTCGGGATGGGCAACCCGGACGGCGCGACGCCGAAGCACATCGTCGACAAGCTGATCGAGACGGTGACCCGACCGGACACGCACGGCTACTCGGTGTCGAAGGGCATTCCGCGCCTGCGCCGGGCGATCTGCCACTGGTACGAGCGCCGCTACGGCGTCGGGTTCGATCCGGAGACCGAGGCGATCGTCACGATCGGCTCGAAGGAGGGCATCGCGCACCTGGCGCTCGCCACGCTGGGCCGCGGCGACACCGTGCTGGTGCCGAATCCCAGCTACCCGATCCACATCTACGGGCCGGTGATCGCAGGCGCCGACATCCGTCACGTGCCGATGACGCCCGGACATCGACTTCTTCGCGGAGCTCGAAAGCGGACGATCCACACGCTGCTTCCCGAAGCCGAAGATGCTGATCATCAATTTTCCGTCGAATCCGACAGCGCAGTGCGTCGAACTGCCGTTCTTCGAGAAGATCGTTGCGCTGGCCAGGGAACACGGGATGTGGGTCGTCCACGATCTCGCGTATGCCGACATCACGTTCGACGGCTGGAAGGCGCCGTCGATCATGCAGGTGCCAGGCGCGCGCGAGGTCGCCGTCGAGTTCTTCACGATGTCGAAGAGTTACAACATGGCGGGCTGGCGGATCGGTTTCATGGTCGGCAACCGGGATCTCGTCAACGCGCTGGCGAGGATCAAGGGCTATCACGACTACGGCACGTTCACGCCCATCCAGGTCGCGGCGATCGCCGCGCTGGAGGGTCCGCAGGACTGCGTTGCCGAGATCGCGATGAGATACCAGAAGCGCCGGGACGTGCTCGTCAAAGGATTGCACGAAGCCGGGTGGATGGTCGACCTCCCGAAGGCGTCGATGTACGTGTGGGCGAAGATTCCAGAGAGCTACCGCGGCGTGGGCTCGCTCGAGTTCACGAAGAAGCTGCTCGCGCAGGCAAAGGTCTCCGTGTCGCCGGGTATCGGTTTTGGCGAGTACGGAGACGACTACGTTCGCTTTGCCATGATCGAGAACGAATCGCGGACGCGACAGGCGGTGAGGGGGATCAAGCAAATGTTTCGCGAGAACGGGTCGTCGAGGGAATGAAGATGTCGAATGCGCAGATGAAGCCGCTCCAGGTCGGCTTGCTCGGGATGGGCACCGTCGGAATGGGCACGTGGACGGTGCTGCGACGGAACGAGGAGGAGATCGCGCGCCGCGCCGGACGACCGATCCGGATCACGTGGATCGCCGAGCGTGCGATCGAGCGCGCGCGCGCAGCAACGCGCGGCGTCGCGGGCGTCAACCTCACCGAAGATGCTGGCGCGGTCCTCGCGCATCCGGACATCGACATCGTCATCGAGCTCGTGGGCGGAATCGAGCCGGCGCGCACGTTCATCCTGCAGGCCATCGCCAACGGCAAGCATGTCGTGACCGCGAACAAGGCGCTGCTGGCGCGCCACGGCAACGAAATTTTCGCGGCCGCGCACACGAAGGGCGTGATGGTCGCGTTCGAAGGCGCGGTCGCGGGCGGCATCCCGATCGTCAAGGCGCTGCGCGAGGGCCTCACCGCGAATCGAATCGAATGGATCGCTGGGATCATCAACGGCACGTCCAATTTCATCCTGTCCGAGATGCGCGCGAAGGGAACGTCATTCGATGCCGTGCTGGCCGAGGCGCAGGCGCGCGGCTACGCCGAGGCCGATCCGACGTTCGATATCGAAGGCATCGATGCCGCGCACAAGCTGACGATCATGTCGGCGATCGCCTTCGGCGTGCCGATGCAATTCGACAAGGTTTACACCGAGGGCATTTCGAAGCTCACGGGCGAGGATATCCGTTACGCCGAGGAGCTGGGCTACCGGATCAAGCTGCTCGGCATCACACGGCGCACGCCGGCCGGCATCGAACTCCGCGTGCATCCGACGCTGATCCCGACCAGGCGCCTGATCGCCAATGTCGAAGGTGTGATGAACGCGGTGCTCGTCAAGGGCGATGCCGTCGGCGCCACGCTGTACTACGGCGCGGGCGCGGGTGCCGAACCGACTGCGAGCGCCGTGATCGCCGATCTCGTCGACGTCACGCGGTTGCATACCTCCGACCCGGAGCATCGCGTCCCGCACCTCGCGTTCCAGGCGGACCGGCTCACCGACGTGCCGTTCCTGCCGATGGGCGAGGTCGAGACCAGCTACTACCTGCGGATGCGCGTGCTGGACAAGCCCGGCGTGCTCGCGGACATCACGCGGATTCTCGCCGATCGCGAAATATCGATCGACGCGATGATCCAGAAGGAGCCGTCCGAAGGCGAGGACCAGACCGACATCATCCTGCTCACGCACACGTGCATCGAAAAGCAGGTGGTCGCCGCGATTGCCGCGATCGAGGCGCTGCCGACCGTCAATGGCAAGGTCGTCCGCATCCGGCTCGAGGAGCTCAACTGATGCGGTACATCAGTACGCGCGGCGCGTGGGGCGGCAACGCACAGCCGTTTCTCGCGATCCTGCTCGGGGGCCTCGCGCCCGACGGCGGCCTCGCGGTGCCGCAGAAATACCCGCGTCTCACCGCCGCGGAACTCGACGCGCTCCGCCCTCGATCCTATCGCGACCTGGCGTTCGCGTTGCTGTCGCGTTTCATCGCCGACATTCCCGCCGCCGATCTCAAGTCGCTGATTGATCGCACGTACACGAAGACCAACTTCGGCAGCGACGCCATCACGCCGCTCACAGCGCTCGAGCCGGGTGTTCACCTCTTGCGGGCGTCGAACGGACCGACGCTGGCATTCAAGGACATTGCGCTTCAGCTGCTCGGCAATCTTTTCGAGTACGCGCTCGCGCGCGACCGCAGCGAGCTCAACATCCTGGGAGCGACCTCCGGCGATACCGGCAGCTCGGCCGAGTACGCGGTGAGGGGCAAGCGGGGCCTCAATGCCTTCATGCTGAGCCCGAAGGGGCGGATGAGCCCGTTCCAGCAGGCGCAGATGTATTCGCTCACGGACGCCAACATCCACAATATCGCGATCGAGGGTGTATTCGACGACTGCCAGGATATCGTGAAGGCGGTTTCGGGCGATGCGGACTTCAAGCGGCGCTGGAAGATCGGTACGGTCAACTCGATCAACTGGGCGCGTATCGCCGCGCAAGTCGTCTACTATTTCAGCGGTTATTTCGCGGCGACGAAGGCGAACGGCGAACTCGTCGATTTCGCCGTGCCCTCCGGCAACTTCGGCAATGTACTTGCCGCGCACGTCGCGAGATCGATGGGGCTGCCTCTGCGCCGACTGATCGTCGCGACGAACGAAAACGATGTCCTCGACGAATTCTTCCGGACCGGTCGCTACCGGCCCCGGCGGGCCGCGGAGACGCTCGCCACGTCCAGTCCGTCGATGGACATCTCGAAGGCATCGAACTTCGAGCGCTACGTGTTCGACGTCGTCGCCCGCGATCCGGCGATTCTCTGCGAGCTCTGGGAGCGCATCGATCGCTACGGCAGCTTCGATCTCGCCCGCACCCCGCACTGGGATCAGGTCGTGGCGTCCGGTCTGGTATCGGGCGTCAGCACCCATGAGGACCGCATCGCGACGATTCGCGACGCGCATAAGCGATACGGCGTCGTCGTCGATCCGCACACCGCCGACGGTCTCGGCGTGGGACGTGTGCACCGCAATCCGGCGATTCCCCTCGTGTGCATCGAGACCGCGCAGCCCGCGAAATTTGCCGAGACAATCCGCGAAGCGCTCGACATCGAGCCCGCCCGGCCCCCGGCCTACGTCGGCCTCGAGGAGCGCCCGCAACAATACGTGGTGCTGCCTCCCGATGTGGCCCGCGTCAAGGCCTACATCGCTGCGCACGCGGGCGCGGCTGCCTGATACGACTCTCCGGCCGTCGCGCGCAAGCGCCCGACGTCCTACATGCACATCCGCCTTCAATTCGCGAATCTTTTTCGGAACCTCGCCGCCGGCTTGCGACTGGCGTTGTTCCTGCGGGTTTCGCGGCTCGCGTTCCGGGTCGATGTCGCCCAATTGCTGCTGTTGCTCGTTGTGTCGGCGTTGCTCGATCTCGGCATCGACTGGGTCCGCTTCGGGGCCGAAGGCTACTTTTCGTGGTTCGGGCTCGGGAACGAGATCTTCGGCGCCGGCGTGCTGCTGCTGACCGCCGCAGTACTCACGCTTGTTTTCCGCGAAGGGACACTCTTGATGGAGTTGCCGGTGCTGGTGCTCGCCGGCTTCCCGTTGCTGCAAGTCCTCCGTGTGGTGCCCTACCTCATGCCCGAGGCGATGCCGGCGTCGGCTTTCTTCTGGACGGCGTTCGACGGACTGATGATTGCGTGGGTCTTCGCGTTGTCCGCACGCGCGATCGCCGTGGCATTGTCTGCGATGGGCGCCGGCCGGTGGTGGCGCGCTGTCCTCGGTGGACTCGCGCTGATCGCGCCGATCTGGTTCGCGCAGTCGATCGCACCGAACGACGGCTGGTGGAAGGATGCCTCGGGTGCCGGCGAAGTCGATCCGCGGTATCCGAATCCCGCGTCAGAGCCCGTGCTCGCCGCGCAGCAGCGTTTGCTCGACGATGCGCTTTCGGGCCTGGATGACGAGCGGCCGAACGTCACGGATCTCTATTTCGTCGGATTCGCGGGCGACGCGCGGGAGGACGTCTTCCGCAAGGACGTCCTTGCCGCGCAGAAGGTGATGGACGATCGTTGGGGCACCGACGGACGCTCGCTGGCACTGATCAACAACCCGCGCACGCTGCTGGAGACACCGGTGGCCACGATGACAAATCTGCGCGAGACCTTGAACGAGATCGGCTCGACGATCGATGTCGATCAGGATGTCGTGATGGTCTATCTCGCGAGCCACGGTAGCCGCCGGCACGTGCTGGAGGTCTCTCTGCCGCCGCTCGAGCTCGCTCCGCTCACGGCGCCGGCGCTCCGAGGACTGCTGGACGCCGCGGGTATCAAATGGCGAATCGTTGTGGTGTCTGCGTGCTACTCCGGCGGCTTCATCGACGCGCTGCAGGATGATTACACGCTCGTCCTCACGGCGTCGCAAACGGATCGCGCATCGTTCGGATGCGGACACCAAAGCGATGCGACGTTTTTCGGCGAAGCGCTCTTCCAGCACGGACTCGCGGAATCGGATTCGTTGTTGAGCGGATTCGAGGCAGCGCGCGCGCGCGTCGCCGAACGCGAAAAGGCGGGCGGGCACACTCCGCCGTCGAACCCGCAGATCTTCGTCGGCCCGGAAATGGCGGAAAAACTCAAGGAGCTCGACCGCGGCAACGCGGCGCGTCGCACCGGCCGCAGCGTCTGACGCCGCTGCTCCGCTCCGAAGGACTCGGCAGCCCAGAGTACAATCGCGCCTGCGCCCGTTCGATGGCGCCTCCTCTGGAGGGACTCATGCGTCGGTGGTCTGTGTTCGCGGCGATCCTTGCCACATGTCTTGCCGTCGGGTCGCCCCCGGTCCGTGCGCAAGCTCCGGAAAAGCCGAAGCTCACCATCGGCGTCGGCGGCAAGCCGCTTTTCTACTATCTCCCACTGACGATCGCCGAGCGGCAGGGCTATTTCAAGGCGGAAGGACTCGACGTCGAGATCCTCGATTTCCCCGGCGGCGCGCGCGCCCTGCAGGCGTTGCTCGGCGGCAGCGTCGACGTCGTGTCGGGCGCGTACGAGCACACGATTTCGCAGCAGGCGAAGGGCCAGAACATCGAGGCGCTGATTCTGCAGGGCAAGTATGCGGGCATCGTCCTCGGCATGAGCAAGGCGAAGGCCGCGCAGTACAAGTCGCCAAAGGACCTCAAGGGCATGAAGATCGGGGTGACGGCGCCGGGATCGTCGACCAACATGTTCGTCAACATCCTGCTCGCGCGGGATGGCCTCAAGCCCGACGATGTCGCGATCATCGGCGTGGGTGCGACGGCGGGCGCGGTGGCGATCATGAAGCGCGGCGAGATCGATGCGATGTCCAACCTCGATCCAGTCATCACGATGCTGGAGACAGCCGGCGATATCGTCCCGGTAATCGATACGCGGACGTCGAAGGGAATGCAGGATGTCTATGGTGGCGCCTACGCGGCCGGGTGCATCTACGTGCCGGTCGACTTCGCGAAGAAATACCCGAATACCGCGCAGGCGGTCGTGAATGCGATGATGCGCGCGCTGCGGTTCATCCAGGCATCCACGCCCGACCAGATCGTCGCGGCAGTGCCTCCCGAGTACTACACTGACCGCGCGTTGTACAAGGCGGCGCTCGAGAAGAACATCGAGGCGTTCAAACACGACGGATTCATCTCGGAGGAGGCCGGCCGCAACGTGTTGCGCGACCTGCAGAGTTTCGATCCCACAGTGCAGAGCGCGACGATCAACGTCGCCAAGACGGTGAACATGACGTTCCAGCAGAAAGCGGCGCAGAAATTCCGCTGATGGCGACAGCCGGAAGCATCGCGGCCAACTCGCCCGTTGCCTCGAGGGCACCGGCGCTCGCCCTCGATCGAATCACGTGCACATTCGCCGCACGCGCCACCGCGAGAGGTGCGGAAGCCGGACGCTACACTGCGGTACAGGAAGCGACGCTCGTGGTGGCGCCGGGGGAGTTCGTATCGGTGGTGGGCCCGACGGGCTGCGGAAAGTCCACGCTGCTCAATGTCGCCGCGGGCCTGCTCGCACCGTCGACAGGCCGCGTTGCCGTATTCGGCGCACCGCTCGAAGGCCTCAATCGTTCCGCCGGCTACATGTTCCAGAGCGATGCGCTGATGCCTTGGCGCAGCGCGCTCGCCAATGTCACCGCGGGACTCGAGTTTCGGGGCACGGCACCGGACGTCGCTGAAACGCAAGGGCGTGATTGGCTCGCGCGGGTCGGTCTTGCGGGATTCGAACACCGCTACCCGCACCAGCTGTCGGGCGGGATGAAGAAGCGCGTCGCACTCGCGCAGATGCTGATCCTCGATCCGCAGATCCTGCTGATGGACGAGCCGTTCTCTGCGCTCGACGTCCAGACGCGCCAGCTGATGGAAAACGAGCTGCTGGAATTGTGGAGCGCCAACAAGAAGTCGGTGCTGTTCATCACGCACGATCTCGAGGAGGCCATCTCGCTTTCCGATCGCGTCATCGTGCTTTCGGCGGGACCGGCGACGCGTCCGATTGGCGAGTTCGCGATCGACCTGCCGCGGCCACGCGACGTCGCGGAGATACGGATGACGCCGCGCTTCGTCGAGCTGCACGAATCCATCTGGCGAACAATGAAGGCGGAAGTGTTGAAGGGCTATGCGCAAAGCCGGCAAGCCTGAATCCGCGCGCCTCGCGGTGTATCACGCACTTCTGCTCGGCGCGCTATTCGCGGTCTGGTACGCGCTGACGACGCCGGGCCTCGTTTCCGAGGAATTCGCGAAGAATACGGCGTTCTTCTTCGGCAAGCCGGTGCAGGTGCTGAAAGTGACCTGGGAGTGGTTCGCGAGCGGCAAGATCTACCCGCACCTCGGCATCACGCTCGTCGAGACGCTGCTCGCGTTCGTCGCTGGCAGCGTGCTGGGACTGGGCGTAGGGTTGTGGCTCGCGCTGTCACCGACGGCCTCCGCGCTCGCGGATCCGTACATCAAAGCGATGAACGCGATGCCGCGTGTGATCCTCGCGCCGATCTTCGCCGTGTGGTTCGGGCTCGGGATTACCTCGAAGGTCGCCCTTGGCGTCACGCTTGTGTTCTTCATCGTCTTCTTCAACGTCTATCAGGGTGTGAAGGAGGTGAGCCCGACCGTGCTCGCCAACGCGCGAATGCTGGGCGCGTCGCGCCGCCAGCTGCTGCGGCATATCTACTTGCCGTCGGCGACGTCGTGGGTGTTCTCGAGCCTGCACACGTCCGTGGGCATGGCGTTCGTCGGCGCTGTCGTCGGCGAGTATCTCGGCTCGGCCAAGGGCGTGGGCTACCTGATCCTGCAGGCGGAAGGCGTGTTCGACATTAATACTGTGTTCGCGGGGATCGTCGTCCTCACCGCGTGCGCGCTCGTACTCGACGTCATCGTCACGAAGATCGAGGCGAGGCTCCTCGTGTGGCGGCCCAAGACCGCCGAAACGGAGGCGCTATGAACGTGATTGCTGCAATTGGACACGCGGCTGGTTCATCCGCTGTTTGACGCGATACGGCGCTCTCCGGTATAGTGCGAATCCTGCCGCGGGGTGGAGCAGTCTGGCAGCTCGTCGGGCTCATAACCCGAAGGTCACAGGTTCAAATCCTGTCCCCGCAACCAAACAAATCAACGGCTTGCCACTTGGCAGGCCGTTTTCGTTTTTGGTCGGGGTTACGCCCGGGTTACGTGGGAATCGGTTTCGCCCCGAACGCCGCCGCGGATGACGCCTAGTGCTTCCGCTCGTCACCGCCCGTGAGCAGTTCGAGCAATGCATCGAACAGCGCCCGCACGGCGGGTGACTCCTTGGCGAAGTTATCGCGCAGCGCGGTCGCCGCCGCGATGCTCACGGCGTCCTCCTCGGGCGGGATCGCGGCCTCGGGCGGCTGCAGCTCGTAGTGGTAACCATTGCGCCGCTGCGCACGCGGAGTCCAGCCACGCCAGTAGGCCGGGAGCGATCTGGTCCACCTTGTAGGTGGCCTGGATCAGCGCGTCGAGCTCGGCGTTGCTCATCACGGCGAGCGCCACCTTGATGCGGGCGAGGTTGGCGTCCATGGCAGCAGGTCAGGCCGCGCGCTGCCAGCGTCTAAGCGCGACGACCGACCAAATCGCTTCCACAACGCCAAAAGGCCAAGCCCCTTGGAGGAAGCCATAAATCGATCCAAGGGCGCACGAGGCCGCAAAACCCAGGACGTATCCACGGCCCCGTCGTTCCAGAGCATAGCAGACGACCATTGCAGTAACAGCGAACAGCCCGAACCATGTCAGCGGGTCCATCGCGCGGCGCGCTGGCTTCTATTTCGACGTCGTTGCTAGGTCGCGGTACAGTCGCGCCGCCCCGTTCATCGCAGCGAACCTGTGCCGTCTGGCGCAGTAGGTAATGTAGCGCCGTAGGAACAGTTGCACCAGGAACGCTTCGAGCGCGTCGACCACCGGCTGCAGCTCTGGCGGTCGCTCCCTGAATCGCCGGAGCTCGGCCTTCATCGTCGCGTTGAAGTTCGGAGCGAAGTAGCGAGTGTTCGGGTCCACACCGCGGATCTCCGGCGGCCCGATGATTTCCCATTCGACATATCGCTGCTTGATCTCTTGGAGCTCGGCGACGTAACGCGCGCGGATCCACTTCCCGCTGCGCGGGTCACGGTAGCGGAAGGGGAAGAGCTCGAGGCGCGGAACCATTGGGCATTATTGCCCGCGGTGACGATCGGGCGCAAAGTACCGTAACGGCGTCTGGCGCGGGGAATGGCCGACGATCCGCAGGGAGGAGGAACTGTGCGGCGCTGTCGCTGGCAGCGGTGGTTGTCTGCGTGCCTATAGAGCGGTCCTATGAACCAAGCGCAGAGAAATCTCCAAACCGGACGTTGAGGAGCAACTCGCAAAACTGGATGCCTCACCTTGTTCGCTCATTCTTCCGCGCCCCCTCTGTCGCCTATATTGCCGACTGCTGAGTAATAGCGAACGTGGCTGAATAGCTGCGCAAGGTCTCCGGACCCAGCGAAGACCTGATCGCGCAGTGCTTGTTGAATCGAGCCAATGGCCAGCGCGACTTGCTAATCCAACCCTTTGGCGATCATCAAAGGCGGCAGGACGAGGCTTGGATCAGGAGCGGGGCCTGTGCTGGCACTGAAATAGGCGCGTGTCGGCGTACCGGGTACCGGTGGTGTTCGACGGCACCCGCGAGTGGGAGCTGAATCGGCGGAACGGTTTGGACTACGATCTGCGACCGCCCGAGACCGCACTACTTGTTGTCGTCGACGAAGAATGTCAAAAACTGCCCGGCGTAACCGTAATGCACGCGCGCCATGTCGGTCAGCTCTTCCTCAAACTGCTTGGCCTTCTGCCTCGGGACCAGCGCGTTGCTCGCCCGCGCCCGCGTAAATGCCAATCCACGCGAGGCTAGCATCTCCTTGGTGACTGGCACCTCGCCATAGGCGGTAAGGGCCACCAACTTACCGTCGCGTTCGGGCTTGAATTTCACACCGGCGCCAGATAGCCTGACTATCCGTTAGGCACGGCGGCCCTGCGTGGGCCGAGCTTCGACATGACCGCATCGACCGCCGGACCGTGAGTCGCAAGCCGGCCCCAAACGATGATTGGTGCTTCAGCATCTAATCGTATGCAGTAGCTCCATGTTGGCCGAGATCACATCCGCGAACACTCAGTCGCTGATCGCTAGCGCGCTCGGGCTGGGCGCGGAACTGGTGACACAGCACGCGGAAGCTGCCGGCGGTGTAGCCGAAGCGGCGGGCGACTTCGTGGGAGGGCAGTGCTTCGACGAAGTAGGCGCGCAGGGCTTCGTACTGGCGGTGCGTGGCGTTGCCGGGCCGCACGAAGTAGCGGGCAAATTCTGTTAGATCATCTGATTTACTGTCAGACATAATAGCACTATGTCTTGTGTTGCTCCACTTGTCAAGCCCCAATAGGTAGTGCTCGCTGCGCATGCCACTGCGGGGGATATGCGCCATGGTCGGAGACGCTCGCGGGCCGCGCGGCGCCAGCGAGGCACTAGCGCCGGATCGCCGGAGGAAGCACCGATGACCATCTATTACGGACCGAATCAACCTTCCAGCGGCTAGTCGAATTCGCGTCTGGCGTGATTAGCGGTTTAGCTTCTAGCCCTGCGCCGCGACGACGAACGTCAGCGCCGCGAGCACGACCATCGCAGCACGAGTCCAAGCGCTCTGGCCGGTTTGTGGCTTTGCTCGACGACGACGTAGCAGAGCTCCGTGCCTGGCAAACCCGCCGCGGGCGCAAGTGGTACGCGTTGCGCAAATGCACGGTCGAGCCGGTGTTCGGATTGATCAAGCACGTCATGAAATTCCGCCAATTCCTGCTGCGCGGAATGAACGGCGCACGAGGTGAATGGAGTTTGGTCTGTCTGGCGTGGAACATGAAGCGAATGAACGTCCTCGGCGCGTGAAGCGCGGCAGGATTCCCTCGCCGAAACCAGACTGGACCACATCACATCGCTCTCTTCCGCCTTCATAACGCACTTTCTTCCGTTTCATCCCAACGCAGCCGCCAAATGAGTCGTCGCGGGCCAACCAACCGAAAATCGCGGACCTCAAGTCCGACGGGCTGCTAGGCGTTGGCGTAGCACCTCGATCTTCTCGCGTATCGAAGGGCCCCATAGGGCTTCAGCCTCGAGGGAGCGCGCGTCAAACCCCGTCACTGCTGCCGATACCGGGCTCCATCGGTTGCCGTATACGTGCCGGAGTGCTTCCGCCTCTTCCGTATCTGAGCCCTTACCGAAATCGTGTCTCTTCGGAAACTCGTACGCCATTAGCAGCGGCGAACGAATATTGCCTGAGTGCCTCCCGCAATTTGTAGGTTGCAATAATCAGATTGCGAGCGACATCGTACTCAGCCTTCCCTTTGAGCTCGCGCCACCAACTCTGCAATCCGACGACTGCCGGTTATCGCTGCGGCAAGCCCTAGAAGGATGTCCTTGGCCGTCGTGATTATCTCGAGGCAGCTCATGGATCGGATACCCTGCGATCTGAGCGTACCGGCTCGACGCCGAGGCGCCGGCACGTCTCCAAATAGTTGCGATAGACGCGCTCGGGATCGGGCGGATCGAATTCGATGTCGATAGCGTCGTCGTCGGCGAACATGGCGAGATTCTAGCGGCGGCAGATCATCGAGTACAAAACCCGATGATCTCGCGCGTCGCGGCGTTCTGCAATTTTTCTGCACTCGTGCGCCATTTCCTGCCATCTGGTGCCATCTGCTACACTATGAAGCACGCCCTCCGAGGGGGCTTTGGTCGCGCTCATAACCCGAAGGTCGAAGGTTCAAATCCTTTCCCCGCAACCAAACAAATCAACGGCTTGCCTTCGGGCAGGCCGTTTTCGTTTCGGACTGGGTAACGCCGGGTAACGGTAGGCTATACTTCGAGCCATCGCGACTTGTTCCGTGATTTGCACGTGCGGATTTGAACCAGGCGCCTTCCCGCGTCGCGAGCTGCCCCGCGGGTCGATTCGACCGACCGAGTCGACGGGGGTGGGGGTCTGCTGCGGCAATCTTCCTGCCAGGGTGCCATCAATTTTTGGCGCCGATATTGGTATATTTTGAGCCGCCAAAATGACCCTTAGAGGTACGGTCCGCGCCCCGCAAACCATCGACGGCACTACGTTGGCGCTGGTGCCTACCCCGGCACGGCGCAAGCCTCAGCTAACGAGCCTGGATGGCGTCCGGGTCGAGATGGCGCGGATCTACCGGGAGATGGAATCCGGCAAGCGCGACAGCCAGGAGGGTCAGCGCCTGGTGTTCGTGCTGGCCAGATCGGAAAGGTGCTGGAACTGACCGAGATCGAGCGTCGGATCGATGTATTGGAGAACCGCAATGGCTGACTACGAGAAGCGATTGCAGCGGCTGGAGGACAACCTCGCCGTATCCTCAGCCGATCGCCCTGTGTGCCGCTTGAGGAAATTCAAAAGCGGAACGCTGAACTGTTTAGTCCAGCGGAACGCCTTGCCGTTGAGGCAGAGAGGGACGCCGACCACGAACGGTTCAAGGCCGAGGTGGAGGCATTTTGCGCCGCGACCAGTTTGAAGGCTGCTCAGATTATGAAGGCAACAACTCTCCGCAATGACCGAGATCGACCCGTTCCGGTCAGTCGCGTTTCTCGATAACGGACGTTCGCCCGCCACGAGGATCAGAGCCGTTCGGGGTCGGGAACGTGGAAGCTGTGAAGGTAGCAATCGTCGAGTGACGCGTCGTTATCCAGTTCCAGCACGTGCACGTGCGCAGACGTTCCCGCAAACTGCCATGGCCTCACGGTGACGCTTTCCATCTCGACGCCGTCGAGCTTGATGGCGCCGAAGCAGTGGCCGGTGAGAGCCGAGAAGCAGTGGAGCGCGTTTGGGTCGGTGCGCGTCATGATGACCCGTCCGCGGATTGTGAAAACGGCTCCCTGAATGCGGTCGAGATAGATCGGCGCGGGACCGAGGACGATGTCGTCTTCCGGACGTCGCCCGAGCGTATCCCGGTCATACGCAAGCAGCGTCGCGTGCTGGCCTTCGGAGATATCGAACATCGATGTATAGAGGCGTCCGTTGAGCGGATTGACATCGCACCACGGGAAGCGGTTGTCTGTGGTGGACGCTGGAAGCCACTGGTGCGCCGACAAATCCGTGGGTGTCTTCCAGACACCGTACGGTTTCTGCACTGGAACGTAGATCCAACCGCGGAAGCACCCGGGGGCGCCCACGTGACCACCCTGCTTGCCCTGAGCCACCTCGATCTGCCCGATCAGTTTTGGACCCGGGCCGTATTTGCGGATGGTCTTGGAGCCGTTTGAAGAAAGGAACCAGGCCGCACCATCGGTAGTCATTCCCTGAGCCTCTTCGGACCAGGCCGTGTTCTCCGACGAGAAAGCCAGGCCAACCTCATGCCATGCACCGACTTCGGGGTCGCTCATTCCGCAAACGAGCGATCCTATCGTCCACCATCCTTGCCACGCGGTTTCGCCTGCGTGCCATGCGGCAGCATAGACGCGTCCGTTAGGGCCGATGCAAAACACATCGAGCTTGTCGATCCCCCGCGACACGGCACCGACAGGCACGCCGGGCGATGTCATGCCGCCGGCAAGATGCCACCATCCGCGCCAGGCCGTATCACCGTGCTGCCAGGCGGCAGTTGCGATACTTCCGTCGGCTCGGGTAACGAAGATATCCAGCTTGTCTTTCGATCGGGAGACGACGTTGACTGTGCTGCGCCGAGGAGCGCTGTCATTGCCGATGCGCCACCATCCGCGGAAAGCCGTATCGCCCGGCTGCCATGCGGCGGTGTAGATGTGGCCGTCCTTGCCCACGACGAACGCGTCGAGCTTGTCCTGGGACCGGGCGACCGCAGTCACGGGAGAGCGCGCCACGCTCTCGAGACTTCCGATCTCCCACCAACCGCGCCACAAAGTGTCCCCCGGCTCCCACGCAGCCGTGTACACGCGCCCGTTGAGCCCGACGGCGAACACATCGAGCTTGTTCGCCGAGCGCGACACACCGCCGATCGGAGCACCCGGCGGGCCGATGCCTCCCGCGATCTGCCACCATCCGCGCCATGTCGTATCGCCCGGTTGCCATGCGGCGGTGCACAGCCGGCCATCGCTATCTGCGGCGAAGATGTCCAGCATATCCAGCGACCGCGAGACGGCCGTGACTGGCGCATGTAGCACTGTCACGAGATTGCCGACCATCCACCATCCTCGCCACGCCGAGTCGCCCGCGTGCCATGCGGCGGTGTAGACGTGTCCGTCCAGGCCGACGACAAAAACGTCGAGCTTGTCCTTCGACCGCGAAACGGCTGAGACCGGAGCGCACGGCGCCGCCTTCACACCGGTAATCGGCCACCACCCGCGCCATGCAGTGTCTCCCGGTTGCCACGCAGCCGTATAGACGACGCCATCGTTGCCGACGGCGAATGCGTCGAGCTTGTCCGGCGAGCGAGATACTGCGGCAACTGGGCCGATGCCGCCCGCGCCCGGCTGGCTCATGTCCGGCTCCTATGCGATTCAGTGAAGTGGCCAGGGAAGATCATCGGGGTCGGCTCGTCCGCGCCACTTTCACGGTGGATACTGTGGACCGCCGCCTTTCCATGCGACCGGATAGCGAAGGCATCCCGTCGGGACGCTGTCTGTAATTCCCGCAGGGTAGTGCTCGGGGCGAGCATAGATGCCGTACGGGTCGAAAAAATACCAGAGGCTATTCGCGGGGTCGCGCCGCACCCAGAAGATATGGAGATGCGTATTGGGTGCGCCTGACTTGCCCTGACCGCCGGGACCGGTGCAGCCCGCCTGCCCGAGTATCGTCCCTGCGGAGACCGTCGTCATGAGGAGCGTCTGATCGATCTGCTCTGTGTCATCTCCCCAGTACGCGGGATCGGGGCTGCGCAGCGCCGGGTTCTGGTCGCAGCCCGTATCGGTGAGATGCTTCGTGTAGTTCGCGAGCTGTGTCGCGTTGCTGAGAGATTGGACGAAGGGCACGGAGATGTTCCACGCGGCGGCGCAGTCGGCCGTGGATCCATTGCGCATGTGCATGTAGACCGTGCGATACGCGTCCTGTTCGCCACCCACGGTGTGACTTACCACGATGGTGTTGCCGGACCAGGGGTCGTATCCGATGAAAATCACTTGGCCGTTCGCGGCAGCCTTGACCTTGAAGGTTGCCCCACCCTTGGCAAAATCTCCGGCGTGATGCCACCCGCCGTTGCCGTATCGCCAGATACCCTTGCGGTCCACGCCGGGGTCGCTGAATCCGTGCATGAGAAACTGGTCGGGGACGGTGATCGAGCTCACGCGCGCGAACCTTTGGGTGCCTTCGACGTCCACCGGCCAGCGGTAGGTGACGACCGCACCGCTTGCCGGTGTGCCACATGAACCGGGCAGCCCTTCACAATGGTTTACCGTGCTCTGGATCGTGTAGTTGTAGGGGTTCCCCGTTTGCGTCTTCCCATCGTCGGTCGTGTATGTGGCCGGCATCACCACCTGATTGAACGCCTTGGCATCGCACATCGTTGGATAGACGCAGAGTCCGATGATCACAAGCTGCTTCTTGTTTCTCTCGTGCGCGAACCCGAGGAGTTTCTCTTCGTCCAGTTGCACGCTGAAGTAATTGGCCTCGGTTCCCGCACGCCAAACGCCGGCCCACAGGCGTTGCCCATCCTCTTCATACGTCTCGATGTCGACCAGCCGGAGATTCTTTTTGTGCCGCTCGTTCGCAAGCTCGACGAAGCTCTGGATGTTCTTGTCTACGGAGAAGTAGTTCGAGTACGTGCCTGCGTGCCAGATTCCGGCCCACTTGCGCCCCGCTCCCGAACCGTAGGTCCGGATCCGCGTAAGCCTGAGATGCTGGTCGTGTCGCGTGTTTGCAAGCTGGGTGAAAGCATCGAGATCCTTGTCCACTGAGAAATAGTTCGGGTCCGTGCCCGCCCTCCACACTCCGGCCCACAGCCTTTTTCCGACCTCGACATACGTCTGGATGTCGACGAGGCGCAGATCCTTGTCGTGGCGCTTGGTCGCAAGGTCGGTGAACTCCGTGATGTCTTTGTCCACGGAGAAGTAGTTGGCGTCCGTTCCGGCGCGCCACACACCAGCCCAGAGACGGGATTTCCCGGACCCGTAGGTGCGGATGCCAATGAGAGCGTAGCCCGCCTTGTGGCGCTCGGTTGCCTGCAAGGTGAAGCTCGCGAGATCGTGCCCAATGGAGTAGTAGTTCTTGTCAGCACCCGATATCCAGAGCCCCGCGTAAAAGTTCGCCACGGGTACCTCCGCTACTTCTTGCCCTTTGGTTGCGGTATTTCGACGAGTTTCTTGTTCTTCGTATCGACCTTGTAGTGGGCGTCAGCCTTTACGCTTTGCGGGTCGACGTGCAGTACCGAGACTCTGGCGGTATTCCGTCCTGCTCGCGACGCCTGATCCAGTGCGTCCTTTTCAAGCTCTTCTTTGCCCGGATGGTCCCCGCCACGCAAGCTCATTGACTCGTGCTTGTGAACGATGTCACCGCTCTCCGGATCATAGACAACGGCCATACTCCAATGCTCGAATTCGCCGGGATTCTGAACGTTTGTCATGGTCTCTCCTTTGTCATGGGACTCGACTCTCACGAACAATATCGACTGTGGGTCACGCTCATCGATTCAACGCCTACCCGAAAAAGAAGACTGTACAGACGGCAGTGGCCTGACAATCGACGACCTGCAACAGGAAGTCAGCGCGCGTACAGTTCTTGTTCGGGAACCCGGCGAAGATGCCGGGTGCCGTGCTCGGTTTGGTTTCCCGCCTTCCACGACGCTCGACACGCTCGCTATTGCGGTTCCGTCATCATCGTTCACGGCAACGCGTGACAACGCCACCTGAGCCCACACCGACGAAGCGCCAAAAGTCAGAAAGGTGCTGCTCGAAGCGTCCGTGTTGATGGCGCCGATCTGAAGGTTCTTTGCTGCAATTCCGGTAATTGCCATGAGAATCTCCTCTCGAGAAAGGTCGTCCGGAACCCTGTCGGCTGGCGACAATGAGAACGCGATGCGGTGTCGTCGGCCTCAGGTGAGGCGGGCAGAGCCGCGATGAGAGTACGGCTGCCGGCTGGTACGAGGGTTGACACATCGGGGCAGCGCAGGGAGTCGGACTCACCTGCGACGCGGCGGCGAAGACCCATCACCGAGTCTTGCGGCATGGTACTGGGAGCTCCATTGTACGTCGAGCTCTCCCCCTCCTTGAACTCTATGACTTTCCTGGGTCGTTGTCCAGAGACTGTCTAAACCGAAGCGGTCGCACGTTGCGATTGCGGATACTGAAGTGAATGTGTTGCTGTAGGCGCACGGCTCCCGATCACCGGGTCACCGAGTTCCCACATGCTTCGTTGCCCGAGAATACAATTCGATATCGGACCGTATCGCCTCCGCGAATCGCGACGGGTCATCGAGGATCGGTTCTGTCACGACGATCGGTTTGGCGTGCGCGCCAGAACGGCTAGCGGTGGAAGTCGAGCGCATCCATTTCTCAGAGCGAACCGATCGCGCGATAAGGGCACACGGGGAATTTTCTGGTAGGTAATTTCCTAGCGGCGAGGCCGGGTGCGAGCGCACGGAAGAAAAGCGCCGCAGACGATGCTCGTGAGTGGGTGAATCGAATCGTCGAAGTGCCCCCGAAGCCGGAAGGTGATTGCTGGCGCCCTGCTGGCGCGGCTCGAAGGTGATGCTTTCGGCCGGTCAGCAACTTCGCGAATCGACCCGAAGTTACCGGTCATGACCAACCGCTTCCGGGCAACGCAACGTCGAATCGTGGCTAACTTGTTGGTCTACCCCGTCGGCGTTACGCTTACGCGATGCGACCCCTTCGGTCAACCATAGTCCGCTGTACACATGGCACGATCGCCGCCCGAAAGTGCTTGTCCAACCGTGGCCTGAGTATCGTTCTAAACCACATCAAAGGGCCTCGGTGATTTGCGCGAACCACCCGAATTCGGTACGTCGCGATGTCGGAATTCCGGGAAATGAGCCAGCAGGTAACTTCCCTGCGCTGACGCGGAATTTTCCAGCCAATGTAGCGACAACATCGCGCCCGGGCGGCGGATTAAGCGGAGATCGAAAAAGACACGCATCGAAAGACGCGACGATACCTGTGCCGCCACCCCCTACGAAGATCACAACGAGCCCGAATGTCATGGTTTGTGATGCCTCGTTCCAGAATCCTTGCGTATCGACGTTCAAGAAATTCACGGGAAAGAGACCGGCCTCATCGACGCCGCCGATCTTCAGATCCGCCTCTGTTCCATTGACGTTGGCCTTCCAGGTTCCCGGTGGTAGTGGCATTTTCGCTCCGTTTGTTGGTGGATCAACTCGCAGGCGATTAAACGCCTCGTGGCGCGGCCGCGCAAGCTGAGGAGGGGAGCGGTCGGAAACTGCCTAAATCCCATGCAGCCATTCGACTTCCGTGACGGTGCCGATGCAACAGGAAAAAACCCGCCGTACGATCCCCGCGATAAGGCGGATGGCCTACGCCGCGGCGGACTGGAGCCACTTCTGATTGCGTGGGGAGCCGCAAGAGGCTCGTCCCACAGGATCGTAACGACCGCTATGTACACATCTGCGCATGATGTTCGAACTACTGCTAGTGGCCGGTCACGGGCATCGAAACGATTCGTCCAAGGGACCGCTAACTAACGCACAGTTGTCACCGAGGTTTGAAGGTCGGCTGTAGCCCGCAGAGCGGCCTGCCGGCGCCTCGAGTCGGATGGGCGTGAACGACCCAAAGCGGTCAAGTGCGCCAGATGAGAGCAGCCATTCGCGATCTGCTCGACCCGCGCCAGTCGCACTCACCCGGCACGGCGAGAACCCGCTTCGCGTGGCGAAGCTCGCGACCCAAAGCAGACGCGCGTTACTCGATCACACTGTCCGCGAGCACACGGATCGATTGCTGGATCTGCATCCCGGCGCGCCGGCCCAGTGACGCGAGATCGCGGCCGGATTGAATATTTAATAGGTTCGCATAGAGCGGGCTTGATCGAACGCGGTCTATGAAGGACATGTGACTCTGATCCTAGTTAGCCCCCTCGTCGCCCTGTGCCTGTCGTGCATGCACAATGCCGTGTTGAACCATTTTCGAGTGAGTTGATATGGCATCTCGGCCAAACGTCGTGATCATCGGAGGCGGCATCGGCGGCTTGTTCGCCGCCAATGCGCTGATCGGGCAGGGGCTGCGCGTCTCAGTTTATGAGCAGGCGTCCGCACTGGGCGAGGTCGGCGCTGGGGTCTTTGTGACACCGAATGCGGTGCGCCACTTGGAGCGTGTGGGTCTCGGGCCCGCCGTCGAGAAATGGGGCGCGCGAGTCGGTCCGGGCTCCCACTACTTTCGCCACGACGGTACGCCGATCGCCCCGGTGCAGGTGTCGGACGCCTCCGGCTGGAACGCGACCTTTGGCATGCACCGCGCCGACTTCGTCGATCTCCTCGCTGCCAACCTGCCCGCCGGGATCGTCCATACCGGCCACCGTGCTATCGGCTTGGAGCAGAACGGCGACGTAGCCCGCGTCGAATTCGCCAACGGCACCACCGCCGAGGCCGAAGTTGTGGTTGCCGCCGACGGAATACACTCCGCACTGCGCTCCTACGTCTTTCCGCCCTCGACGCCCGTCTTTCACGGCACCATTTCTTATCGAGGTCTGGTCTCGCGCGAGCGCCTGCCGAACTGGCCGATGGACCGCTGGCAAATGTGGGCCGGTCCGTCCAAGCATTTCCTGGTCTTCCCTGTTCGGCACGGAACGATGGTCAACTACGTCGGTTTCGTGCCAACCGATGAGGAAATGAAGGAATCGTGGTCCGCGCCTGGGGATCCAGCGGTGTTGCGCCGCGAGTTCGAAGGTTGGGACCCGCGCATCGGGAATGTACTGCAGCAAGTCGACAAGACATTTCGCTGGGCGCTCTACGACCGTGAGCCGTTACCGACTTGGACCAAGGGTCGGTTGACGCTGCTCGGCGACGCGGCACATCCAATGCTGCCGCATTTAGGTCAGGGGGCCAACCAGTCGATCGAGGACGGCATGGCGCTCGCGACGATCCTGGCCCAGGGGGACACATCGGCAGTCCCGGCGTCGCTGCTTGCCTACGAGCGATTGCGTCGCGAGCGTGTGGCGGAGGTTCAGCTCGGCGCCCGGCAGAATGGACTGCGTCTCGATTCGGCCAACGCCGATCTCAGTGTCCGCGACGCAGAGCTCGCCGCGCACGCCGAATTCCGCAAGCGCCTTTATACCTACGACGTGGTACCGGATGCGCGCGCCGCCGCGGCAGCCCTGCTGCAATAGATCTCTTTCGGCGCCTTCATGACCGGCTTCACTTAACCAAACCGGTCTTACTGGCCATCTCGCCCACACGCTTGAACTCCGCGCGGATCTCGGCCGCGGTCTGCTCGGGTGTGGCGTAGCTCCGCAAGATGCCGAGCGACGCCAGTCTTGCCGCGATAGCGGGTGCTCTCACCGCCTGTTCGATCGCGCCGACGAGGGCCTTCCTCGCGTCTTCGGGGATCCCTGCAGGCGCGAGAAAGCTGAACCAGATGCCGAACAATTCCTCTTGATAGCCGAGCTCGCGCATCGTGGGTATGTCGACAAACTCGGGAAACCGGCTCGAAGCGACGAGGCCCCGGAACGCCCCTGACTTGATGTGAGCGCTCAGCGCACCGAGCGACAGCAGGGCGCCTTCGATGTGTTCTCCGCGTAATGCGACGATGGCGGGGGCAGCGCCGGCATAGGGAACCGGCACGAGCTCCGCACCCGTGAGCGCGTTGATCAATTGCACGCAGAAATCACCGACTGAGCCGGAGCCAGGGTGACCAATGCGCACCTGGGCCGGCCTGTTCTTCGCGTATTCGATCAACTCTGCGAAATTCCTGTACGGTGCGTCGCTGCGCACGACGAGTATGGTCGGCGTGCGTGAGGCGGTGCCGAGTGGCACCAGATCCCGGAGCGCATCGTAGGTGACCGACTGTGGGTCGAGAATGGCACGAAAGGTAAGCGCGCTATTTTGCGCAAACAGAATCGTGTGACCGTCTTTTCTGGCTTGGACGACGCTGTTGGTCCCGACCGCGCCCCCGGCGCCGGGACGATTGATCGAGAGCACCGGCGTCTTCAGCAGCCTCGAGATCTCTTCGCCCAGGGCGCGCGCGGCAATGTCCGCGGCGTCACCCGGGGCAAGCGGAACGACGAGACTTATCGGGCCGGTGGGGAACGGCTGGGCCTGGGCGGTGGCCGGCAGCCAGATGAGCGCGCAGGCGAGAAAAATGCGCTCTGCGAACCGTTTCATGACCAAGATCTCCCTATGGAAACTCAGAGTTTCCTGCCGATTTCGTCATCGTAACAGCGAGCGGGAACGTTGATGCGATGTCGCTGCGGAGATGCGCTGTTGATTGGCCGGTGACGGTCGCTTTGTGACATTCCCCTCGAGTGGCCATGTACCCGTTCACTGACCGCTTGTATGGTGTTTTTGGCTGTCTTCTGAAACAGTGAAGCAGCCGGGGTGGAGGGGCCAATGACCGCATCTGCTCTCACCCTCGAGAGACAGACTTCTAAAGAATCCTCCCACCCACACCACCAAGCGTCGATGAGGAATCTAGCGGCTCCGACCGCCGATTTGAACGCAAGCTGACGCAGGTGTGTTCCACCCCGGCACCGTTAAGCTTAGTCAACGGAGGCCCGTCATGCAAAGCCCATCCGCAGTGCTCAATATCGGGGCCGATGTCGCGAAGGACGCGATCGTGGTGGCCTGCTCGGAAGGAAGTTTCCCGGTGTGCGAGGTCGCTAATCAGCGCGCTGCGGTGTTGGCCTTTCTCAAGGGCCTGCCCGCCGGCAGCCGCATCGGCGTGGAATCCACCGGCACCTATCATGAGTTGTTCGCTGAGACTGCCCACCAGCTCGGGTTCCGAGTCTTCCTGCTCAATCCCAAGGACACCCACCACTACGCCAAGGCCGTTGGACTGCGGGGCAAGACCGATCGCGTGGATGCCGAGCTCATCGCGCGCATGATCGCCCACGAACACACCAAGCTGCACGTCTGGAACCCGCCCACGCCGCAGCAACGCGAGATTGATCGACTCATCAAGCGCCGCGCTACGCTCATCTCCCTGCGCGAAGCCGTCGAAATGTCACTCCATGACTTGGGCGGATTCGCCGACGAGCTCAAGGCTTTAAGAACACGCTTCAATCAACTCATCGCGCGCATTGACCTGCGGACCAAGGCGTTGGTCGAAGCGAGTCCTGATCGCAAACAGAACTTTACGCGCGTGTGCACGATCACCGGCGTCGGCCCGGTCATCGGCACCGCTCTGGTCAACACCCTGGAGCGTGTGCCGGTGAAGAGCGCCGATGCTTTTGTCGCCTTCACTGGCCTGGACCCGCGACCGGATGACTCGGGACAGCATCGCGGCAAACGCCGCCTCTCCAAACGCGGACCGGGCGAACTGCGCAGGCTGCTCTTCTTGGCGGCGATGTCGGCAGCAAAGACCAAGACGTGGCGCCCACTCTACGAGCATTATCGGGCCAAGGGACTATCCGGCACGGCGGCCCTCGTCATCCTTGCCCGACGCATTGCCCGCACCGCCTGGTCGATCTATACCTACAAAACCGAATTCGATCCTGCGCGCCTCACGAATCCCTTGACATGAACCATAGAATCTTTAGGGCAGTTGGCCCAAC
>CAWJMQ010000030.1:0-132526 GCA_963844005.1 uncultured beta proteobacterium
GAGTAGGTGATCGCTGCACTGCCTCCGTCGAGGGTCGCCCAGCCCACAACATTCTTGCGATCGGGCCGGTCGTCGATCAGGCTATTCGGCGGCGTGGTCGTTTCGCCGTCGTAGACGATCTCGACGCCGCAGACCGCCGTCCATTTCGCCGACGCCGCGATGATCTGTTGAATCGCTCCGGCCTTGTTCGAGCTGAATTGCGAAGGCGCGTTCGCAGGGTTGTACCGCCAATGTATCGAGGCGGGCCACGTTGCCGGCAAGCCGAACATGTACTGGAACTTCGGATCGGGACGCGCGGTGGGCTCATCGGATTCGCTCTCCGGCACCGGTCGGAGAACGTAATCGCCTGCTTCCGCGTGCAGCGGGTCGGCGCGCAACCAAAGGAGCGGGGCCGCGACCAGCAATGCGGTGATCCATCGCGCCGAAAACGATGCCACTGCCAAGATCAGCTACCCCGATACGTCGAGATGCTGTACGGGGAGACGAGCAACGGGACGTGATAGTTCGCTCGCGCATCGGCGACGCCGACGATCATCCGCGCGGCAGGCAGGCCGTGCGCGGTATCGAGCACATGAGTCGTCAGACATCCCATCACGCAACCCCGATCGAAATCCCGGCCCGGAACCGTCCACGCTCGGGCGGGTCCGTTGCACGTTCGTTTCCGGCGGGATACCACGCCCTGGCATTCCGCCCTTCGCGGAATTGTATGTCATCGCCCATTTGCCGGCCTCGACCGGTGTTCGCCGGAGGAATTCGCATGACTCGCGGAAGGCTGACGCATACCGCACCGCATCGGCATCGGCAACGGGTCGCGACGACCCGTCAATATTCTTGGCGCCTAGCGCAACGCGCGGCCGCGCAGCAGCAGAAACGCCGCAGGAATCACGAGCATCGACAGCAGCGGCGCCGTGATCATCCCGCCGACCATCGGTGCGGCGATTCGCTGCATGACCTCCGCGCCGGTCCCTTCGCTGATCATGATCGGCAGCAGGCCCGCCATGATCACGGCGACCGTCATCGCCTTCGGGCGCACGCGCAGTACGGCGCCCTCCTCGATCGCTGCGACGAGCGTTGCGCGCGTCGCCGGCTCCCCGCGCGCGAGCCGCGCTTCCCACGCGTGGCGCAGATAGAGAAGCATCACGACGCCGAACTCGGCCGCGACACCCGCGAGTGCGATGAATCCCACAGCGGTCGCCACGGACGTCGCGTAGCCCAGCGCCCACAGCAACCAGAAGCCGCCAACGAGCGCGAATGGCACCGCGAGCATGATCAGCAGCGCCTCGTCGATCCGTCGGAACGCGAGATAGAGCAGCAGGAAGATCACCGTAAGCGTCGCCGGCACGACGTACGCAAGGCGCGCCTTCGCCCGCTCGAGATACTCGAACTGACCCGACCACGACACCGAGTAACCGGGCGCGAGCTTCACGCCGCGTGCCACTGCACTCTTCGCGTCGTGGACGACCGACGCCAGATCGCGGCCACGGACGTCGACATAGACCCAACCGGAAAGGCGCGCGTTCTCGCTCTTCAGCATGGGCGGGCCGTCGACGATGCGGACGCTCGCAATGGCGGAAAGCGGCAGTTGCGCGCCGCGCTCGGTGACGAGCGGCAGCATGCGCAGCGCCTCGACCGAGTCGCGCAATTCGCGCGGGTAGCGCACGCTGATCGGAAACCGCGCGAGACCCTCGACGGTCTCGCCGATATTCTCGCCGCCGACCGCGGCGCCAATCATCTCCTGCACCTCGACCACATCGAGGCCGTAACGTGCCGCCGCCGCTCGGTCGACGACGACATCGAGATAGCGGCCGCCTTCGAGCCGTTCAGCGAGAGCCGAAGTGACGCCCGGGACGTTCTTGACGGCGCGCTCGATCGCCTGCGTCGCACGATCGATCTCGGCCAAATCGGGGCCCGACACCTTGATGCCAACGGGGCTCTTGATGCCGGTCGCCAGCATGTCGATCCGGTTGCGAATGGGCGGCACCCAGATGTTCGAGAGTCCCGGGACCTGAACCGCGCGGTCCAGTTCATCGACGAGCTTTGCGGTCGTCATTCCCGGTCGCCACGCTTCTTTCGGCTTGAACTGGATCGTCGTCTCGATCATCTCCATCGGCGCGGGATCGGTCGCCGTTTCGGCGCGTCCGACCTTGCCGAACACTCGCGCAACCTCCGGAACCGTCTTGATCAACCGATCGGTCTGCTGCAGCAGTTCGCCGGCCTTCCCCGCCGAAAGGCCTGGCAGCGCGGTCGGCATGTAGAGCAGATCGCCCTCGTCCATCGGTGGCATGAATTCTCCGCCGAGCTGCAATACCGGCCATGAGGTCGCCGTGAGCGCGAGCCCGGCGACGACCAGCGTCGATTTCGGCCAGTCGAGCGCAGCGGCGAGCAACGGGCGATATCCGGCGATCAGCAAGCGGTTCAGCGGGTTCGCCCGTTCCGAGGGGATACGCCCGCGCACGAAGTAACCCATCAGCACCGGTACGAGCGTCACCGCGAGACCCGCGGCGGCGGCCATCGCATACGTCTTCGTGTACGCGAGCGGAGCGAACAACCGGCCCTCCTGCGCTTCGAGCGTGAATACCGGGACAAACGACAGCGTGATGATGATCAAGCTGAAGAACAGCGCGGGACCGACCTCGACGGAAGCTTCGGTGATGACGCTCCACCTCTCGCCGCTCGACGGCTCCCCGCCGTGCTCGTCCTTCCACGCCTCGAGCTTCTTGTGCGCGTTCTCGATCATCACGATCGCCGCATCGACCATCGCGCCGATGGCGATTGCGATACCGCCCAGCGACATGATGTTGGCGTTCACACCTTGCATGCGCATCACGATGAATGCCGCCAGCACTCCGAGCGGCAGCGACACCACCGCCACCAGCGCCGAGCGCAGGTGCAGCAGGAAGACGAGACACACCAGTGCCACGACGATGAACTCTTCGACCAGCTTGCCTTCGAGGTGATCGACCGCGCGCTCGATCAGCGCCGACCGGTCGTAGACGGGAACGATCTCGACGCCCGATGGCAATCCGGGCTTCAACTGCTCGAGCCGGGTCTTGACGGCCTGGATCGTCTCCCACGCGTTCTTGCCGGAACGCAGGACGACGATACCACCGACAACTTCGCCTTCGCCGTCGAGCTCGGCGATGCCGCGGCGCATTTCGGGTCCGAGTTGCACGCGCGCGACGTCCTTGACGAGCACTGGCGTGCCACCTTCGGACACCTGCACCGGGATCGAGCGGAAGTCCTCGAGCGACTTGAGGTAGCCGCGCGTTCGAACCATGTACTCGGCTTCGGCGAGCTCGACCACCGATCCACCGGCCTCCCGATTGGCCCCGCGAATGGCCGCGATGACTTTGGCCACGGGAAGGTTGTAGGCTTTGAGACGCACGGGATCGACGACGACCTGATACTGGCGCACCATGCCGCCGACGGTTGCCACTTCGGCGACGTTGGGCAGCGCTTTCAGCTCATACTTGAGAAACCAGTCTTGCAGCGCACGCAACTGCGCGAGGTCATTTCCCCCACTGCGGTCGACGAGCGCGTATTCGTAGATCCAGCCCACTCCGGTCGCATCCGGTCCCAGCGACGGCTTCGCCGCCGCAGGCAGCCGCCCCTGTACCTGGTTCAGGTATTCAAGCACCCGCGAGCGAGCCCAGTACTGGTCGGTCCCATCCTCGAAGAGCACGTAGACGAACGAGTCGCCGAAGAACGAATAGCCGCGCACCGCCTTCGCGCCCGGCACGGACAGCATCGTCGTCGTCAGCGGAAACGTGACCTGGTCCTCGACGATCTGCGGCGCCTGGCCCGGAAACGTGGTGCGGATGATCACCTGCGTATCCGAGAGATCCGGGATCGCATCGAGTGGCGTTGTCCGGACCGCCCAGATACCGGCCACGGCGACGAACACCGCAGCCAGCAGCACGAGGAAGCGGTTTGCGACCGACCAGCGGATCAGTGCCGCAATCACTTCGTGCCACCTCCTCCGGGCACGATCGACGTGAGCTGCATATCGCCCTGCGGCGTGACGACGAATTCGAATCTGACGTTGGTGCCAGCCTTCACGTCCTTCGGAATTCCGCCCTTCGGAGCCTTGTACGCCATCGTCATCGCACCCATTCCGAGGGAGGCGATCGGACCGTGCTTGATGACGAGTTCATCGCCGAGCGAGCGCACGACGCCCTCGCCTTTATGCACAGCCGTCGCCGGCGCGGCCGACGCCTTCCGTCCCGCGTTCGGTTCGGGCGCCTGCGTGGTGATGAGACTCCCCTCTTGGCCGGACGCGGCAATCCGCGTAAGCGCACCCTTGAGGTTCGCCTCCGAATCGACGAGGAACTGACCGGAGACGACGATGCGCTGCCCGGCGACCAACCCCTTGCCGATCTCCGCGAGATCGCCCGACTGGCGCCCGACTTCGACGTCGACTGGGACGAAGTTGCCTTCGCCGGCGTCGACGATCACGACGCTGCGCTTCCCGGTCCTGATCAATGCTTCCACCGGCACGAGCACCGAGGACATCGTTGTCGTGGCGCCGAAGGTGACCGTCGCGAACATTCCGGGCTTCAGGGCGCTACCCGGATTCGCGAGGACGATCCGCGCGCGGACCGTTCGCGTCTGCGCATTCACCTCCGGCAGCAGCGCGCCGACGCTTCCCTTGAACGCGCGGTCCGGATAGGCGGCGGCGCGCGCTTCGACGGGCGCCCCGACTCGGACGAGCGCGGCTTGCGCTTCTGGAACATCTGCGGTCACCCATACGGTGCCGATGCCAGCGAGCTTGAACAGCGTCACGCCCGGCATCACAGCCATCCCGTCGCGGGCGCCGATTTCCCAGACAATACCGGCCTGCGGCGCAGTGACCGTCACGCGCGCCGATGGCTTTCCGTCGCTTTCAACGCGTGCGATCTCGGCGTCAGGCATGCCGGAGAGGCGCAGGCGCTGCCTCGCCGCGTCGGCAAGCTGCGCGGCGCCAGGCTGCGCGCTCGCCTTGAGGGTGAGGAGCTCCTCTTGCGCGGCCAGCCATTCGGGGATGTAGAGGTCCGCGAGCGGCTGGCCCGCCGCCACGCTGTCGAACTGCGCGCGTACGAGCAGCTTCTCGACATAACCCGGGCTTCGCGCCTGCACGGCAACGAGCGCGCGCTCGTCGATGCCGACGGCGCCCACCGCGGTGAAACCGGTATCGAGCGTGCCCTCGATCGCGTTCGCCGTGCGGACGCCGAAGTTCTGGACCTGCCGCGCGCTGATCGTCACGCGCGCATCGCCGGACGCCGAATCGGCGTACACCGGCACGAGCTGCATGTCCATGAACGGACTCTTGCCCGGCTTGTCGAACTTCGCATTCGGCACCATCGGGTCATGCCAGTAAAGCACCTTGCGCCCGTCGGAAACGTTGCCCACGTCGGTTGGTGCTGAAGTCCCCGGCGTAGTCATTGCGCCTTGCGTCTGCGGATGATCAAGTCGCGCCTGGCGCATTCCGAACCAGTATCCGGCGCCGCTTCCCGCGATGACAACGGCGACGACGGCGACAAGCGATGCAACTTTCGCACCGCGCTCGTTTGGCACTGTGGTCTTCATGATCTCTCCGTGATCGGAAGGACAAACTGGAGCCAGGCCCAGGCCTTTGCGGCAGCCTGTTCCTGTTGAATGAGCGAGAGGCGAGCGTCGAGCTCGCTCCGGCGCGCGTCGAGAACGGCGGCGAGCCCGCCGCTGCCCCCGCGGTATGCGGCGAGCGCGGCTTCGCGGCGCTGCGCGGCGAGGGGCAGCAGCTCGTCGGTGATCCGTTGCGCCTGCGCGCGCGCCGATTCCCACTCGGCGAGCATCGACGCCACTTCGGCGCCGCGCATACGCTGCGCGTCCTCGCGCATCGCGCGCGCGGCGTCGAGCTCCTTCAGTTTCGCCGCGTGCTCGCGGTCCTGCCGCGTTCCGGGCGACCACGGCAGGTCGATCGAGAACATCAGCGAGACCATGTTCGAATAGGGCGAGCCGCGCACGGCGTAGGTGAGTTCAGCGCTCCAGTCGGGCGCTTTCGCCGCGCGCGCGAGATCGGCGTCGGTCGCGGCGATCGCTTCCTGCGCTTGCGCGAGCCGCACGTCGGGCTGCATGTCGATGTCGGAAAGGCGATTCCGGTCGACCGGCAGGCGGCCCAGGTCGGGGCATCGCCCAGCGGACGCTCGGCGTCCGGGCCGATGTAGCGTGCGAGCGCGATCGTTGCCCGCCGTGACTGCGCCGCGGCGTCCGTCGCACGATTCCTGAGCTCGACGAGCATGCTCTGCACGGCAATCAGCTCGGACTGTCCTGCCTTGCCCGCACGATAGGCGGCGCCGGCCGTTGCGAGGGCGAGCTCGGCCTCGGCGATCTGGTCCGCGATCGTCCGCTCGGTATCCCCGGCAAAGCGGCGGGTTAGCCAGGCAGCTGCCACCTCGCGTTGCACCGCGAGCTGTGTCGATTCAACCGCTACGGCGCCGCGCGCCGCGTCGCGCTCGAGGCGCTGCGACCGCAGCTTCCTCTTCTCCTCGCGCGGAAACTCCTGCATCACGCCGACCTTGGTCATCGTCATGAAGTCGCGGTTGAGCGTCCAGCGATCAGGGCCGTCGGTCGGCACGTTGTCGACGCCGATCCGGAGCTTCGGATCGGGCAATTCACCGGCGGGACCCGCCATTTCATGCGCCGCGTCGACCATCGCGCGTTGCGAGACGAGCTGCCCCGACTGCGCGAGTGCAAGGCGAAGCGCTTCGGCGTAGGAGAGCGATGCGCCGGCAGCCACCACGTCCGGCGCGTACGACGACGCTGCGACGATCAAGAACAGCGCGTACAGGAATCGCCAGGGATCCGCTACGGCGGCGCGCGGCAAGGTCAAATCTGACAGCATGAATCCTCCACGAACGCGTTGAACGAACCGGCGCGCGAATCGCGGCCGGCTTCAGGCGAACGTGGGGATCAGATCAGGAGGCGACAGAACGCGATTGCCGCCGGGGGCGCGCCGGGCAGCGCGGTCGTCGACGCGCGCGCGGCCCGTTCCGTAGCCGTGCGTGCAACGAGCAGAATCTCCGGTACAGGGAGTGCAGCGAGTGTGACGGACGGCACATCCGGCGAGACCGGGAGCGTGGCGCCGTCCGTGCAATGGACCTCGCAGGTATTGGCCTGCGGCGACTTCGGTGCCGCAGTTGACTCGGTGCACGGATGGTGCACGACCTCTGACCGCGACGCGGCATGCGCCGCTGCGAGCAGCGTCGCCGAACCGTGGAACGCACAGGCATGCGCCGTCAGCGCCAACTGGGCGAAAACGATCGCGACACTAACCAACGGCGCGATAACACGACGTCTCGATCTGCTGACCATCCTGCCGCCGATCGTACGCGCGTGGGCAGACCCAGACAAGCCAGACCGGTTGATCGAGGTCAGAGTCCGCGCAGATGATTCTGCGGTCGCCTTCCTCCGCATCCAGCGAACGACAAGCGCAACGTGTTCAGAGCGAGGCGAATCAACGCCCGAACAGGCGCCCAAGTGCCTTGCCCAAGTCTTCGGTGCCTGTTGGCGCAGCGCCGCGCTTCGTCGTGGTGGAGGCGGACTCCGTCGCCTTCGATGGCGTTTTTCCGGCAGCGACGTCGCACGCGCCCGGGCCGCTGTTCGCGACCAGCGACTCGCCCAACATCGAGAGGCCGCCGGTTCCAACGGCGGCGCCGATACGCGCTATCGCGGCAGCCGATGCAACGGCATCGACAGTGACGGCCGGGGCGGTGAAAGTTCCTCGGAATCGCACGAGTTCGGCGATCTGCGGAATTTGAACGGGGATCCCCTGGCGGATCCGTGGCCGGATGGAGAGATCGAGGGTCTCGCTCCGGAAATCGAGGGTCCCGCTCGCGGAGACGTCGATCTGTTTCGTCTCGACTGCGATCGTGCGATCGATCTGCGCAACACCGCCCGCAAGCGGCAAACGGACCACCGCGCAACGGAGCTCGGTCAACGACTCGACGGTTCGAAATGGATTGACCTCCTGGACCAGGCGATCGAACGCCAACGCGGAGTCGAGCTTGGTGTTGACGAGCGTCGCCGGCCCGACCGTCACGCGCACGCGGCCGTTGACTCCGCTCGCCCACTTGCGAGGTGAATCTCCGCGCATCGTGACGTCGATCGCCACCTGCGTCTTTCCCCCGCGGACCTCACGCGTCACGCCGGCCACCGCGAGAAGTGCGGCAAGATCGAGCTCGCGGCCATCGACGCGGAGTGCGATCACCGGCGCGGGTCCGTGGGCGTCGACGGAGAGACTGCCGGAAAGCGTTCCGCCAAACACCGAAGCCTGCAGGGCCGGAACGTCGAGCTTTCCGTCCCGCAGCGTGAACTGCGCGCGGATCCGGTCCAGCGCCCGGCCGCCCGGAAGCACGAGGCGACCGATGGTCACCTCTCCAGTCGCATTGTTCGTGCGCAGCGCTCCGAATGGGACCGCCGTGTCGGCAAACACGAAGCGCGTCGCCGCGGAGGAGCCGGCAGACGCCTTCTTCGTGGCCGGCGCCACGGCGCGGGGCAATGGAAGGTCGTCCACGGCAAGCGACGGCGACGTCAGATTGACGGTCCACGTCGCGCGCGGCGCGCCTTCCCGAATTTCCACGTGGCCCTTGACGTTGCTCGCACCGGACGTGACGTCGATGTCCTGCAGCTCGACAAGACCCTCGGCACGGCGCAGCTTGAACGCGGCCGCCGCCTTCTTTCCCTCGACTTCGCCCTGCACGGAAACCGGATACGGCAGCCGGCGCTCGGCGAGCGTCGCGAGCGGCCCCAGATTGCCAGTGAGTGCGACGGCGATGCCGTCGATCTTGCCGCGAAACTCCGCGTTGACCGGGGACTGCGCATCCCGCGCGCTGAGCGACAGTTCGTCGATCACCACGACCGTTTCCGAGCCCGTCGCGCCATCGCGATAGGTCAACTCGCCCCGGGTGATTGCAAGGTTGTCGACGCCGAGCACGGTGGAGCCGGAAGCGGCGTTCGGCGCCCCGGCGGCACCAGGTGTCGCGGGAAGCTCCCAGTTGCCGCGTCCCTGCGGGTTGGTTTCGAGCGCGATGCGCGGCTCGACCAGGTTGAACCGGACGAGTTCGAATCGCCGCCGCAGCAGAGGAAGCAGCGCGACTTCGACCTCGACGCTTTTCGCGGCAAGCATGTCCGGAGTCTTGGCCCACGGCGCGTTTCCGATGCGAACGTCCCTGGCGACGAGTTTCGGCACGAGTCCGAGTTTGAGTTCGACGCCCCCGCCGATCGTGACGTCGCGCCCGGTCGCGGCTTTGGTGCGTGCCTGCAGGGGGCCGATGAATTCGTTGGGATCGACCGCCCAGACGGCGATCGCGACGCCCAGGAGCAAGAGCAGGACGAGACCGCCGGCGATCCCCAGGATCGTGACGAACTTGCGCATCCGGCGATTCTAGCGCGATGGCAGCGAGGGCGCGCTACCCCGAATGCCGCCGAGCGACCCCCGGCAACTCCAGCCTGAGACTTGTCTTGTTGCTACGCCAGCGAGGCGTTGAACGCGGCGAGTGCGGCACTCCCGGGGACGAGTTCGGCGTCCGACAGCGCGTTGAGCGGCACTGCAACGGTGTTCTGCGCATCGTGCAGGTCGGTCGGATCATCCTCGACGAAGAGCAGGCCCGTAACGACCTCGCCCTGCGCGCGGTGCGCCTCGAGATAGGCCAGCGCGCCGACCTTGTCGTGCGGGTCGTATTCGGCGTGCAACTTGCGCAACCTGACGATGCCGCCGTCGTGCAGGACCACGCTCGTCACCGCGCCTTCGGGCACGTCGGCCGTGATCGGTTCGCGCATCGGCATGAAGTCGAGGCGGTTTACCGCTTCGTTGTGCGCACGCACGTAGTCGTAGCTCTTCGTCGAGCCCGGATGGTTGTTGAACGCGACGCACGGGGAAACGACGTCGATGAACGCCACGCCCTTGTGTTCGACGGCCGCCTTGATCAGAGGGACGAGTTGCGCCTTGTCGCCCGAGAAGCCCCGGGCGACAAACGTCGCACCCAGCACCAGGGCAAGCTGGACGAGGTCGATCGGCTCGTCGCGGTTCACCGCGCCGCGCTTCGCCTTCGATCCCTTGTCGGCCGTCGCCGAAAACTGCCCTTTGGTGAGGCCGTAAACGCCGTTGTTCTCGACGATATAGGTCATGTTCACGCCGCGTCGCATTACGTGCGCGAACTGCCCGAGGCCGATCGACGCCGAATCGCCGTCGCCGGAAACGCCGAGGTAGATGAGGTCGCGGTTCGCCAGCGCAGCGCCGGTCACCACCGACGGCATCCGCCCGTGCACGCTGTTGAACCCATGGCCCGCGCCGAGGAAATAGGTCGGCGTCTTCGACGAGCAGCCGATGCCTGAGAGCTTGGCCACGCGGTGCGGAGCGATCGCGAGCTCGAAGAACGCCTGGACGATCGCGGCGGAAATCGAATCGTGACCGCACCCGGCGCACAGCGTCGACACCGCACCCTCGTAGTCGCGCCGCGTGAGCCCGAGCGCGTTCTTCGGCAGTCCGGGATGATGGAGTTTGGGCTTCGTCAGGTAGGTCATGGGTCGGGTCGGTCAGTCGAGAATCATGGCGGTCCGTTCGGTCCGAGCATGAATCCGGTCGCAGAGGCGCGGCACAACGGTCATCGCGCCACTTTTCGTAGCGGCGTGACGTTGAAAAGCCGCGCCTTCTCGGCGATCTCGCGGGTTACGAAACGCTCGGTCAGCGGATTGCCGTCGTAGTGAAGGATCGGGATCAGTTTCTCGGGATCGATGCCGCATTCGTTGACGAGCATCATCCGCAATTGCGCATCGCGGTTCTGTTCGACGACGAACAGGTGATCGTGACCGTCGACGAACTCGAGGACCGAGTCCGCGAACGGGAACGCGCGAACGCGCATCTGATCGAGATAGATGCCTTCCTGCGCCAATGCAACCAGCGATTCGGCCATTGCCGCACCGGTCGAGCCGAACCAGATCGCGCCGGCTCGCGTCGGCTGGGCCGCGGGATGGATCACCGGTGCCGGCACGAGTTCCTTTGCCGTCTCGAATTTTCTGAGCAGCCGCTGCATATTGTCGACGTAGGCGTTGCCGTCCTCTGTGTAACGCGCGTAGCGGTCCTTCGACGTGCCGCGCGTGAAATACCCGCCGCGCTTAGGATGCGTGCCCGGGTAAGTGCGATACGGGATGCCGTCGCCTTCGACGTCGAGATAGCGGCCGAATTCCTTGCCGGCCTCGAGCGCCTCGGCGGTCATCACCTTACCCCGGTCGAGCCGGTGGCTGTCGTCCCAGCTGAACGGCTCGCAGAGCCAGTCCTGCATTCCGATGTCGAGGTCCATCATCACGAAGACGGGAGTCTGCAACCGGTCGGCGAGGTCGAACGCCTGCGCGCCCATTTCGAAGCATTCCTTCGGGTCTTCGGGAAAGAGAAGCACGTGCTTGGTGTCGCCGTGCGACGCGTACGCGCATATCAGGAGGTCGGCCTGTTGCGTCTTCGTCGGCATCCCGGTCGATGGACTGCCGCGCTGGACGTCGAAGATCACCGCGGGGATCTCCGCGAAATACGCGAGCCCGATGAATTCCTGCATCAGCGAAATGCCGGGCCCGGCCGTCGCGGTGAACGAGCGAGCGCCGTTCCACGCGCCTCCGATCACCATCCCGATCGATGCGAGTTCGTCCTCGGCCTGAACGATCGCGAATCGGTTCCGGCCCGTCGCCGGATCGACACGATACTGCTGACAATGGGACGCGAACGCCTCGGCCAGCGACGATGACGGCGTGATCGGGTACCAAGCACAGAGTGTCGCCCCGCCGTAGACGGCACCGAGCGCCCCCGCATTGTTGCCGTCGACGAAGATCCGGTTGCCAACCTTGTCGCGCCGTTCGACCTTGAGACCGATCGGATCGAAATTCGCCGCCGCGTAGTCGAAACCCAGCCGGAACGCCTTCTCGTTCGACTCGCGCAGCGGCGCCTTGCCCTTGTATTGCTCGGTCAAGAGCGCCTCGATGACCGCCGGATCGATCGCAAGCAGCCCCGCGAGGGCCCCCAGGTAGATGATGTTCTTGAAGAGCTGCCGTTGCCGCGGATCGGTGTACGTGGCGTTGCAGATCTCCATCAACGGCATCGCAACGACCGTGACGTCATCGCGAAACCTCGATTTCGGAAGCGGCTTGGTCGAGTCGTAGAAGAGGTAGCCGCCCGGCTCGATCTCGAGGACGTCTTCGTCCCACGTCTCGGGATTCATCGCCACCATCAGGTCGACGCCGCCGCGGCGGCCGCGCCAGCCGCCTTCGACAATGCGCACCTCGTACCAGGTCGGCAAGCCCTGGATATTCGACGGAAAGATATTCCGCGCGGCGACCGGCACGCCCATCTTGAGTACCGCTTTCGCGAACAGCGCGTTGGCGGAAGCCGAGCCCGAGCCGTTGACGTTGGCGAACTTGACGACGAAATCGTTGACGCGGGCGATCGGTTTCATCGATCGATCAGTCCGCCGCCTGCTGCACGGACGGGCCCAGCGGCATTGGCGATGACGCCGGGCGCAGGACCTCGCCGGCGTGGGCCATGACCAGCAGGAATTTCTGCATGTCCCAGGCGCCCGTCGGACAGCGCTCGGCGCACAGCCCGCAATGCAGGCACACGTCTTCGTCCTTCGCCATGATGCGGCCGGTCTTGAGCGGCGTGGACACGTACAGATCCTGTGTCCGGTTCATCGCCGGCGCAGTGAGGCGCGGCCGCAGCTCCGCCTCGTCGCCGTTCTCGGTGAAAGTGATGCAATCCATCGGACAGATGTCGACGCAGGCGTCGCATTCGATGCAGAGCTTGTCGTTGAACACTGTCTGCACGTCGCAATTAAGGCAGCGCTGCGTCTCCGCGTAGGCGACTTTCAGGTCGAAGCCGAGCTCCACCTCGACGCGGATGCTGGCCAGCGCGATCACCTTGTCCTTGAGCGGCACCTTGTGGCGCTTCTGCGGCGTGATCGCGTTGTCGTAGCTCCACTCGTGGATGCCCATCTTCTGCGAGATCAGGTTCGTGTGCGGGGGTGGCCGTTTCCCGATGTCCTCGCCGCGGCAGAAGTTGTCGATCGAGATCGCCGCGTCGTGGCCATGCGCAACCGCCCAGATGATGTTCTTCGGGCCGAACGCGGCGTCGCCGCCAAAGTACACGCCGGGCCGGGTCGCAGCCATCGTCACCTTGTCGACCACAGGCATGCCCCACGTGTCGAATTCGATGCCGATGTCGCGCTCGATCCACGGGAAGGCATTCTCCTGCCCGATCGCGACCAGCACGTCGTCGCAGGGGAAATGGACTTCCGGCTCGCCGGTCGGCACCAATTGTCTGCGACCCTTGGCGTCGATCTGCGCCGCGACCTTCTCGAACACCACGCCCGTGAGCTTTCCCTTGTCGTGCCTGAAGGCTTTCGGCACGTGGTAGTTGTGGATTGGGATGCCCTCGTGCGCGGCATCCTCCTTCTCCCACGGCGACGCTTTCATCTCGTCGAAGCCTGAACGGACGACCACCTGGACATCCTCGCCGCCCAGCCGCCGCGCGCTGCGACAGCAGTCCATCGCCGTGTTGCCACCACCCAGCACGACGACACGCTTGCCGATCGTCGTCGTGTGACCGAAGGACACGCTCGACAGCCAGTCGATGCCGATGTGGATGTTCGCGGCGGCTTCCTTGCGTCCCGGCACATCGAGGTCGCGGCCGCGCGGCGCACCGCACCCGACAAAGACGGCGTCCCAGCCCTCCGCGAGGAGCGCGCCCAGGCTGTCTATCCGCCGATTGGAGCGAAAGTCGACGCCGAGGTCGAGCACGTAGCCCACTTCCTCGTCGATCACGGTCTCGGGCAACCTGAATTTCGGAATCTGCGTGCGCATCATCCCGCCGGCGCGGTCATCGCCGTCGAACACGATGCACTCGTAACCGAGCGGCGCCAGATCGCGCGCGACGGTGAGCGACGCCGGGCCCGCACCGATCAGTGCGATGCGCTTGCCGTTGCGCTTCGCGGCACGCTTCGGGAGGCCGTCGCGGATGTCTTCCTTGTAATCTGCCGCAACGCGCTTCAGCCGGCAGATCGCAACCGGCTCGGGTCTGATCTTCTTGGTGTCGCCGCCCTCCTCGACGCGCCCGCGGCGGCACGCCGGTTCACAGGGACGGTCGCAGGTTCGTCCGAGAATTCCCGGAAAAACGTTTGACTGCCAGTTGACCAGGTACGCATCGCCGAAACGGCCTGCCGCGATCAAGCGGATGTATTCGGGTACGGCGGTGTGGGCCGGACAGGCCCACTGACAATCGACGACTTTGTGGAAATAGTCGGGGTTCGCGATATCCGTCGGTTTCAAGACCTTCGTCTCCAAGTGGCCCGCCAGGCCGGCCTCCCGCATGGCGGCTGTGTTCGCACGACGCAGGCCGCAACCGTGGGTACGCTGCCGCGATGCTACGCCTGCGCGTCCCGGTAGGAAAGGGATTCGCCGAGCCGAGGCGGATTACCACGCGCGAGGCGTGGTTTTTTCGCCATCTTTTCGGTGGACCATCAAGGCGGCAATCGCGCACGCAACGGCTCGTTTGCGGACCAATCGACGGATGCGGCGACGAGTGATGCGAAACACCCGGCGATCAGCGGATCGCGCCCAACGTGCGTCGCATATGCGAGCGCAAATCCGACAGACTCCTATCGGAAAGGTTCCGCGCGCTTCATCAGCTCGTCGAGTCCTGGCTCGCTCGGGTTCCAGGGCTTGCCCGGATGGATGATCGACACCTGGCACGATTCGGCCGCTTCGATCATCTGGCGGTAGGTGCCGAGCTTGACGTCGACGATGTACGCCTGCTTGTTGTCGTTGTACTTGAACATCTTGTTGTTGATGTTCTGACACTCGTCGCAGCTCGGGCAGCGCGCAGTCTCGATCCACGCCTCGTCCGGGTTGCGTTCCTGCGCTGCCGGCTCGGCAGCGGCCACGGCGAGCGCAGACGTCGATGCCGGCGGCGCCAGCTCGGCCGCTCCGCCGGCGGGGGTCGCGCTCGTGGCCACTGACGCTTCCTGTTCCTTGGCCCTCGCCTGCTCCCACTTCGCCTTCTCGCGCGAGAGCAGAATCTCGGCATGCGAGTTGTGGATGCCGCCCTGCTCCTGCAGCCGATGCCAGAAGGTCCTGCAGCGGGCTACGGTCTGCATCAGCAGGTTGTCGACAATCACCCGCTGCAGCACGTCGTCGGAGTCGACGGCGAGCACGTAGGGAATCGCCTCGCCGACATCCTTCGGTTCGCGCGCGAGCCATTCGTCGGCCGGGACCATCGCGCCATTCCAGCGATCGCGTGGAACGCGCGCGAAATGCCCCGCGTAGCGCGTGTCGCAGAGCACGAAATCGGCAACCGTGAACGGTGTCTCTTCGATCACGCGCTGCACGTTCTCATCCGCGTACTCGAAGGGTGCGACCGGCCAGTCGGCTTCCGGCTGCGGATTGTCCTCGAGCGCGAAGCGCGCCGCCTGATTGTCCCCCGCATAAGGATCGTAGGTGAAGGCCGGAAACGCGCGCGACTCCATCGCCGCAGCCGCGGTCAGGTACGGCGGCAGCTCGCCCACCGCGCCGGCGCCCGCGTAGACGCTGACGAGGCCCGCGCCTCGATGCGCGAAGGCCTTCGCGAGGCGTTCGCGCAGCGCGTACAGGTTCGAGCTCACGGTCTGCACGACGAACACGCCGCCCAGCGCGGTCGCAGTGTTGGCGAGACGTACGCTGCGCACGCCGAATGCGAAGTGCCCAGTCCCGACCGATGCCTCCTCGAGAAGGTCGGTCGCCTCGATCAGCACCTTGACCGGCAATCCGGCGGACAGCATCTCCATCATTCCGGCGTTCTCCGGCGCGTCAGTCCGGTCCGGCGGGATGCAGACGAGATAATCGGGGAACAGCGCGATGTCGTCCGCCGAAAGCGCGCGCGCCTCGAAATGGGCGAAAAAGGCATCGTGCTGCGCCTCGACATAGGCGCCGGCGGACTCGAGCTCGGCGATCGCGATTGCCTTGACGATGCCGGCAAGGTTCGGCAAACGCTCGCGGTACGCGACGGCAGCGGCCGCGCAGTTGTCATAGCGGAAATCGTACGACGGCGGAGCGCCGGGACGGCCGGCGAGCCGTGGGTCCGGATAGAACGGCTGTGCCTTCAGCACTGCAAGGGCATCCTCGATGCGGCGGCGCCGCGCCGCCGGCAACTCGTCCTTGGGCACGCCGCGGGCGACCAGGCGCGACATCACGGCAAAGTCGAAGGAATCGCGGTGGCCGCCGCCCAGCGAAGCGCGCAGCGCATCCGGGCGCTGTCCTGCCTCCGAGTGAATGAACGCCGCACGCAGAATGTCCGAGAGCCTGATCACGAGTCGCTCGACAGTGCTGCGGAAGATTCTGCTTTTCTGCTGCTGGGCGGCCCGCCAGATATGGGTCAGGACGCGGGCGGGCGCTGAGGAATCGCAATCGACGACTTCGCCGTCGAGCCGGAGCTTTTCGGCGAGGTGTGTGAGCACCGCTTCGGCCGAAGGGTCGCTCGGTGCCGCAAGCCGCGGCGCGGCCTCGGTCCAGAGCTCGGATAGGGTGCCGCGCGCGCCAGCCGCAAGCAGTACCCGCAATTCGCGTTCGAGCCGCAACACGTGCTTGCGCAGCCGCTCGCCGTCCAGCCCTCGCGGCGCAATCTCCTGCAGCACCTCGTCGACGACCGAGGATACCGAGCGCAACGTTCCCGCACCGGGGCCGCGGTCGACGAGCACCAGCGGGAAGTCGTAGCGCAGGCGTGTCAGGTCGCGGTAGCGCGCGAGGAGGGCCGGCCGCAGCGGGAGACCGTCGATCGCATCGACCCCCTCGCCGTGCCTCCGTCCGGTCGAGAAGAAAAGGCGTTGCTCGTGATACCGGGCGGCCATGTCCATAGCGGATCGCTGTGCGTGAGCGGCGTGATTCGAATCGGGCACGCCTAGGCGGCCTCGCGCGCCGGGCTGTCGTCCTCCGGCCACACGGTGACCTTGTCGAGCTCGGATTCGAGCCCTGCGCGGATCTGCTCGGCGGTGCGCAGTGGTCCGACACCGCGGAGGTCGTCGTAGCAGGGGATGGCGGGATTGTGGTAGAGGATCCCGACCGGAATCGGGTCCTCCGACGACGCGATCTCGCGCGCGCGGTCGAGGTTCAGCGGATCGTGCTCGATCTGGTTCCGGTAGGTGCGCGACAGCTCGGGCGAGATCGCGAGGCCGTTCGGATGTGACAGCAGCAGCGTCCGGCCGGGGTCGTGCAGCCAGGGCTCGAACATCTTCGGCAGGAACTCGGGGCAGCGCTGGATGATGCGGACGAACGAGAAGCCGCGGTGCTGGTACGCCTGGCGGATGATGTCGTAGAGGAGCTCGGGAATCCAGTCGACCGCCTGTGCGACGAACGAGGCGTTGGTCACGCCGAGCGTGACCGTCAGCGGATTCAGCGCCTCGAGCGTGGACCCGCGCGGCGTCGTGTTGCTCTTGAGCCCGCGGGGCGAGGTCGGCGACGCCTGCTTCTTCGTGAGCCCATACACGTGATTGTCGTGCAGGATCGCCGTCAGGTTCATGTTGTAACGGATCGCGTGGATCCAGTGCGCCGCTCCGATGCTGCAGCAGTCGCCGTCACCGGTGTTGACGAACACCGCGAGATCCGGGCGCGCCATCTTCACGCCTTCGGCGATCGGGAACGCGCGGCCGTGGATGCCGTGGAACCCGTAGGTCTTCATGTAGTGCGGGAAGCGCGAGGAACAGCCGATGCCCGAAACGAATACCGTGCGCTCCGGCGCGAGGTTCTCGTCGCGGCACAGCCGCTGAACTGCCGCGAGGATCGCGTTGTCGCCGCAGCCGCTGCACCAGCGCGGCACGCCGCCCTGGTAGTCCTCGAGATTGTGATGAGCCTCGTGCAGCTTGATGAGGCACTGGGTGACAGGCATGGTCATGGCGGTTCTCCGGCTACTCGGCAAGCTTGTCGCGCATCACGCGCACGATGGCGGAAGGCTTGATCGGCTGGCCCCGCGACTGGGTCCAGCAGTCGACGTCGACGAGAAAGCGTGCACGCAGGATCATCGCCAGCGCCGCGTAGCGCCGGTTGTCCTCGTCGATCAGCTCGTCCTCGCGACGATCGGCCCAGTTGGCCTCGATCGTCATCACGCGCTTGAAGCGCTTGAGTATTTCGCGGATGCCCGAAGGCATCGGCTGGATGAACGTGAGGTGCAGCGATGACACCTTGCACCCTTCCGCGCGCAACCGCTCGACCGCTTCCTCGATCACGCCTTTCATGCTGCCCCAGCCGACGACCAGCAGATCGCCTTCCGGGTCGCCGAACACCGGCGGGGTCTTCAGCGTCTTCTGCAGCGCGGCGATCTTGAGGCTGCGGTTCCGCAGTCCCTCCTCGTTGATCTCCGGGTCGTACGCGACCTTGCTGCCGCGATCGTGCGCGAGGCCGGTCAGCGTGTGCATGCCGTGCGGCTGCCCCGGGACGAAGCGGCGGGCGATGCCGGTCAGCGAATCCCAGTCGTAGGGCTTCGTGCCTTCGGGGACCGGCGTCTGGTCGAGGGGCGGAGCGAGCCAGTCGGAGTCGAATTGCGGTCTCGGGAACGGCTGCTGCGCCGTCGCTAGGCTCGCATCCGACAGCACGACGACCACCGTGTTGAACATCTCGGCGATCTTGCGCGCCGTGATCATCGAGTAGAAGCAGTCCTCGATGCCCGACACGGCCATCACCACTTTCGGCGCGTCGCCATGGCTGCCGTAGATCGCCGTGAGCAGGTCGCCCTGCTCGAGCTTGGTCGGCTGACCGGTGGACGGCCCGCCGCGCTGGACGTTGATGACGACCAGCGGGATCTCTGCCATCACCGCGAGACCGATGCCCTCCTGCTTCAGCGAGTAGCCTGGCCCCGACGTAATCGTGAGCGCGCACTTGCCGGCGTAGGAGGCACCGATCGCGAACGCACAGGCCGCGATCTCGTCCTCCGCCTGGTGGACGATGCCGCCGACCCGTTCGAACACGTCGGACAGGTAGTGCGAGACCGACGTCGCCGGCGTGATCGGATACATGGCGCATATGTCCATACCGGAGGCCAGCACCCCCAGTGCCAGCGCGGTGTTGCCATTGACGACGATCTGCGGCTCCGTCGATCGGACCCCGGGAATCCGGTACTTGAAATCAAGGTTGCGCTCGGCCCAGACGAAGCCGGCATCGAACAGCCCCTGGTTGACCTGGATAACCTTCCGGTCCTTCTTGCCGAACGTGAGCGCGACCTGCTCGCGGCCGAGCTCCGGGTCGAGGCTGTACAGGTTGCACAGCATGCCGAGCACGAACATGTTCTTGCCCTTGCGGGGATCGGCAACCAACTTATGGCACTCGCGTTCCAGCGGCACCTCGTAGACGCGGAATCCGGCTTCCTTCAACATGTCGACCGTCTCGACGTAGGAGGCGACGACCTTCGGGTCGCGATGCTCGCGCCACATGCTCTCGAGGAGAATCTGGGCGCCGGGCTTGAGCTCGCCGGCACGCACGCGGCCGAGCAGTACCTGCTCGTTGAATGCGACGACGAGTTCGGTTTCGTCGCCGCCATTGGTCACCTGCTTCGTGCCGATGCGGATCCGGATGCCCGACGCGCCGGCGACGCTGCGCGCCGGCGGCTGGATCTCGGCAGGAATGATCTCGGTCGTCCAGATTCCGTTGCCGGTCTTCGCCGCGATGGCGCCGAGTGACTGGCCGCAGCGCTGCGCACCCTCGCCCGAGTCGCTTATGACCTCGACGATATGCTCGGTCAGCGTCTCTGCAGCGCGCAGCTGGGGAGGCAGGGCCGCTGCGCGGATCGCGGCCGGAGCCAGGGTTGTCGCATCGGTCATCGTTGCTCCAGAGCGTCGGGGCCGCTTGTTTCAGCGGCATGGTGGCCGTTCATCCCACATGCACTCGCGCGTAGCCATGTTCGACGGGCGCGAAGCCGAAGCGCCGGTCCGTATAGGGCGCTTCGGGCGCGTACACGACATCGGTGTCGCGCAACCCCAGCCACGCTTTCATCGAGTGCGCCGCCTTGCGCCCCGCCCCCATCGCTTCGATCACCGTGGCCGCACCGGTCACGATGTCGCCGCCCGCGTAGACACCGGCGATCGACGTCGCGAGATTCTCGTCGGTCTCGATGTATCCGCGCTTGTTGAGCTTCAACTTCGCGGTCTGGCCGAGGATCGGATTGGCGTTGGTGCCGATCGCGTAGACGACGCTGTCGCACTCGAACTCGAACTCGCTGCCGGGCACGGGAACAGGGCGGCGGCGACCCGAGGCATCGGGCTCGCCCAGCTCCATCTTCTGGCAGCGCATGCCGCGCACGCGGTTCCGGTCGTCGCCCAGCACCTCGACCGGGCTCGTCAGCCAGTGAAACTCGACGCCTTCCTCGCCCGCGTGGTGGATCTCCTCGACCCGGGCCGGCGCTTCGGCCTTGCTGCGCCGATAGATGCAGTACACGTGCTCGGCGCCGAGGCGCAGCGAAACCCGCAGCGCGTCCATCGCCGTGTTGCCGGCGCCGATCACCGCGACCCGCTTGCCCGGTTGCAGCGGCGTGTCGACGTTCGGGAAATCCCTGGCCCGCATCAGATTGCAGCGGGTGAGGAGTTCGTTCGCCGACGACACGCCGTTCAGCGATTCACCGGGAATGCCCATGAAGCTCGGGTAGCCGGCACCGGTGCCGAGGAACACCGCATGGAAGCCCATCTCGGTGATCATCTGCTCGACCGTGAACAGCCGGCCGACCAATGTATTGCATTCGAAGCGCACGCCGAGTTGCCTCAGCTTGTCGATCTCGACGTCGATGACCGAATTGGGCAGCCGGAAATCGGGAATTCCGTACTTCAGCACACCGCCGGGCTCGTGGAAGGCTTCGTAGACGATGACCTCGCAGCCGGCCTTCACCATATCGGCGGCGCAGGCCATTCCCGCCGGCCCCGAGCCGACGATGCCGACGCGGAAGCCGCTTGGCTCGATATGGGGCCGGTTGACCCAGCCTTCGCGAATGGCCATGTCGCCGACGAAGCGCTCGAGGCGGCCGATCGCGACGGGCTCGAGCGTGTCGCCGACCGTACACACGCCCTCGCACTGGTGCTCCTGCGGACACACGCGGCCGCAGACCGCCGGGAGCAGGTTCGTGTCCGTGATGATGTCGTACGCACCGCGGTAATGCTTATCGCTGATCTTCTGGATGAACGCGGGAATGTCGATGCCCACCGGACAGCCGCGCACGCAGGGTGCGTCGGCGCACTGCAGGCAGCGCTCGGCTTCGCGCAGCGCATACTCCATCGTGTACCCGCAGGCGACCTCCTTGAAGTTCTTTGCGCGCTGCTTCGGATCCTGCTCGGGCATCGGCGTCCGCTCCTGCGGAATCGTCCGGATCGTTTTCTTTTTCGCCATGGGGGCTCGCAATTCTAGGGTGACTGTCTGCCTGTCGATGCAGCGTCCGCGGATCGGAGTCAGTACCGCTCGCCGGAGCCGGCCGTGGTGCTGCCCAGCCGGCAGCCTTCCTCCCACTTCTTCAGCGCCTCCTGCTCGGCGGGACGGAACCGGCCGAGGCGGGACATCAGGTCGTCGAAGTCCACGTCGTGGGCATCGAAGTCGGGGCCGTCCACGCACGCGAACTTGATGCCATCGCCGATCTTGACGCGGCAGCCGCCGCACATTCCGGTGCCGTCGACCATCACCGGGTTGAGGCTCACGATCGTGTGGATCTTCCGGGGCCGCGTGACTTCCGCGCAGGCCTTCATCATGACCGGCGGCCCGATCGCGAGCGCTTCGTCGATATCGGCGTGGAGAGCAAGCGCCTGTTGCATGCCCTGGGTCACGAGACCCTTGAGGCCGGCCGAGCCGTCGTCGGTACAGACGATGAGCTCGTTGCAGACGCCGCGAAATTTGTCCTCCCAGAACATCACACTGCGGTTGCGAAAGCCCAGCACGCCGATCACGTAGGCACCGTTGCGAGCATACGCGCGAGCCTGGGGGAAGACCGGGGCCACACCGAGGCCGCCGCCCACGCAGAGGACCTTCTTCGGACCGCCGATGTGGCTCGGAATGCCCATCGGTCCGACGATCGCGTACAGGCTCGTCCCAACCTGGCAGCGCTGCTGCATTTCGCGCGTCGTCTTGCCGACGGCCTGGATCACGAGCGTGACCGTGCCCTGCTCTTCGTCGAAATCGGCCAGCGTCAGCGGAATGCGCTCGCCGTGCTCGTGCTCCATCACGATCACGAACTGGCCGGCCTTGGCCGCCTTCGCCATCATCGGATGGGAGACCTCCAGCATGTAGGTGACGTCGGAGTAATCCTCGCGGGTCACGATTTCGAAAACGGACATTCGCATAGTCCTTCTTTGGGCCGCGCACCGCAGGACCGCGGGGTTGCGCGAATCGATGGACGGATCGCGCCGGCGCCTGTCAGGGGTCGGCCGCAATCGATGCTACGCCCGCGCCGGAAGTCCGCAAAGGATGCATCAGGGCAACCTTGATCTGCGTCAATCGGTAAAATGCACAGTACCTCCGTCCGCGTCGTCGGCCGTCGCCGATGGCCCGCGCCATTTGGGGAGGCGCGAAGGCTGCACTTCGCTTCGCGCATTCGACACAATCCTGTGCGTTCGTACACGTGATCTATCGACGGACCCGCTTCTAAGATGGACAGTTCCGATTCCCCACCACTCCGCCTCACGCAGTTCAGCCACGGCGGCGGCTGCGGCTGCAAGATCGCACCTGCGTTGCTGCAGCAGATCATCGCGAATGCCGATTCGTCGCCAATCCCGTCGGCGCTTCTGGTGGGGATCGAAACGTCCGACGACGCTGCCGTCTATCGCTTGAACGAGCACCAGGCGATCGTCGCGACCACAGACTTCTTCATGCCGATCGTCGATGACCCGAACGACTTCGGCGCGATCGCCGCGACCAACGCGATATCCGATGTCTACGCGATGGGGGGCACGCCTCTCTTTGCGCTGGCGCTCGTCGGGATGCCGATCGACAAGCTGCCGGTCGATACGATTCGCCGCATCCTCGGCGGTGGAGAATCCGTCTGCGCGAAGGCCGGCATTCCCATCGCCGGCGGCCACACGATCGACTCCGTCGAGCCGATCTACGGACTCGTCGTCATCGGTCTCGTCGACCCCAGGAATCTCAAACGCAACGCGGGCGCGCTGCCGGGCGATCGCCTCGTTCTCGGCAAGCCGCTCGGCGTCGGCGTCCTCAGCGCGGCGCTCAAGAAGGGAAAGCTCTCCCCGGACGGGTATGCGGCGATGCTCGCGAGCACCACGCTCCTCAACACGCCGGGTATCGCCTTTGGGGGAATGCCGTCCGTCCACGCGTTGACCGACGTCACCGGCTTCGGCCTCCTGGGCCATCTCCTCGAACTGTGCCGCGCGTCGAATGCGGGCGCGACGATCGAATTCGCAAGGATCCCGCTCCTTCCTGGCGCGTCGGAACTCGCGGGCGCGGGCATCGTCACGGGTGCATCGTCGCGCAACTGGGGCAGTTATGGGCAGCACGTCGACCCGGCGGGAAGCCTCGCGGAGGTCGAGCGCGCGTTGCTCACCGATCCGCAGACGTCCGGCGGTCTCCTCGTCGCGTGCGCGCCGTGCGCCGTGGAGGCGGTGCTCGCCGTGTTCCGTGCCGAGGGCCACGATCGGGCCGCGGTCATCGGGGAAGTGACCCAGAGCGCGCCGCGTGTCGTCGTCCGCTGAGGATCCCGCTGGTCCAATGACCTCGGCGGTCGCCCCGGGCACGGCGTTCGGCCTCTACCCCGCGTCCGATTTCCGGGTGACCGACGGCCGGTGCGGCGATTGCCCGACGATACCGCAGGCGCTCTGGTATTTCGAGCGCGAAACGATTGCGGTTCCGAAGGACGGCGTGCCCGTCGCGTCGTACGCGGCCGGCGTTCGCGTGTTCGACGATCTTCGCGCGTGGTACTCCGCGCGACCCATAGAGACGGCACCGGAGTATCCGCCGCTCGTCTGGATTGCGGCGTCGCACGTCATCGCGGGTGCGCGGATTGCAACGGACGCCCGTTCGCTGGAGGTTGCGCGCGGACGCCTGCGCATGTCGCTCACTCCGAAGATCCCGCTCAATCGTTCGTACTTCGACGATTCGTCGGCGCGTTTCTTTCACGAGCGCAGCGTGAAAATTCGCGGCCGTATGGTCCACGGCGCGGTCATCGCCCGAACCCTCTGGCCCGAGGATTTCAGGATCGACGGCATACCCTCCGCGCAACCGCTGGCGGCGGACCGCCCGCCCGCCGAGGCGTTGCGCGCCCTCGTGCGCAGCGAACCCGCGGGGGGCGCTCGCAGCCCCTTCGCCGCGTCCAACCTCTGGCAGCGCGATCCGGCGCGCGCCGCAGCGGAACCGGGCCACCCCGTCGTCGGAATCATCCTCAATGGCGCGCAGGGCGACGACGACGAAGCGCATGCCGGACATTTCGCACTCGTCACGGGCCGCGTCCAGAACGATGGCGCCATCGGAGACTGGATGGTGAACAACTTCTACGCGCTCGATACCGAGAGCGAGAAGGGCATCATCGCCGCACCGGTGCCACTCGACAACTACCTCGCCGATCTGAACAGCGGCCAAGGCTGGTACCGTCCGTCGCACATGATCGTCGCCGTTCTCGGCGACGACCGCGTTCCTGCGCTCGTGCAGTCGGCATTGAACCGCGTCTACAACCAGTTCTGGCGGCATCAGCTTCCGTACCGGCACGCCACGATGAACTGCACCAGCATCAGCGTCGACGTCCTGCGGACATTGGGTTGGTCGATCCCCGCCCGTGGACCGGCCAGCCGTCTCGTTGCAGCACTCGGTTTCCCCTATTTCGTCGTCGCCAAACGGTCGATCTCGAAAGCTTGCGTCGCGTTCGACTATCTCAACGAGGAGCAGACCCGGCTCATGCCGGCAGCTGCGTTCGAAGAGGCCGGCGCGAGTCTCATCGCGCTTGCCAACGCGCGGTCAGCAGGTTTGCAACCCCAGGGAAAACTCGAGAGCATGCTGGCCGACGACGTCGAGTCAATCCTGTTCGTCCGGTTCCCACAGTTTCCGTCGAGCCGCGTTTTCGGCGACGCGCCCGTGGTCACGCCCTGGGAATACCAGTCGAGGATGCCTGCCGTCCCCCAGATCGTTCCGGTACCCGATCGCCCGTTCCCGGAACGTCTGCGCGACCGTGACCTGTTGCCGCCCGCGAAACCGGCGTCCGACTATGCCACGATGATCTGGGGCATCTTATCGATCGTAGGAATCCCCTTCGTTGCCTGGTGGCTTTGGAAGCGCTGGCGCGAGTGGTCGGCGCCGGGCTAGCCGGAGGTTCGGGTGGTCTCGAAAATCCAGCCGCCCGATCGCACTTCCTTTTTCCGCGCACAAAGATCACGGTCCGCCGTCCTCCCCCGCGCTGGCTCGGACCGCGAGCCGATAGGCGATCAACGCGACGAATCCCGCGCCGGCCAGCACATACAGCGAAAGCGTCCGCGCCGGATCGATCGCGAAGACGAGCGTCAACGCGAGCGGCGCAATCGCCTTGGCGATGAACTGCGGCCGCGCAAGGCGCCCGAGCAACGCGCCGAACTCGCGATGGCCGAACAGCTGGCCTGGCACGGTGCCGCGAACAATCGTCATCACGCCGTTGCTCCATCCATACAGACCGGCGAAAACCAGCGCGGCAATCCAGACGCCGCGCACTTGCGTCAACAGCAGAAGTGCGAGCGCAAGCAATCCGAACGCGAGCGTGCCGACCGTGAGCGGACGCAGATGGCTGCCAAACGTGAATTCCGCGACGCGGCCCGCGACCTGCATCGGACCGATCAGCGACGAGACGAGCACCGCGTCGCGCGCCGTCAGGCCCGAAGAAGTGAGCAAGCCGATCACGTGCGCCGAGAGCGCCGACGAAACGAATCCGGCGAATGCGAGAGCCATCGCAAGCCACGCGAAAACGGCTCGGTGGCGGAACTCCGCGCGAGGCGCGGCTTCTGGCGGTGCCACTGGATGCGACGCTGCCCCGGGCCCGCGCGGCAGCACCCACAGGTGCAGCGGTAAACACACCGCGAGGTTCAACGCCGCATAGATTGCGAAGGTCGCGCGCCAGCCGACGGCGTCGAGCAGAAATTGCGACAGCGGCCAGAACACCGTACTTGCGAAACCGCCGAACAACGTCAATGCCGTCACCGCCTTGCGATACGCGGCGCCGGAAATCCGGTGCAGCGTCGCGAACGCCGGATCGTACAGGCAGCCGGCCATCGCCAGTCCGCCGAGCGCAAATCCCGCGGTCAGCGTCGCCATACCCTGCGCAAAGGCCAGCGCCGCAAGCGCGACCGATGCCAATGCCGAGCCGCCGGCCAGCGTGATACGCCCGCCACGGGCATCGATCAGCCGGCCTGCGGCCGGCGAAGCGAGTCCGGACACGAAGAGACCGACGGTGAAGCCGCCGAACACCTCGATGTCGCCCAACCCCAACTCGCGGCGCACGGCGACCGAGAGCACGGCGATCGGGTAGTACAGGCTGCCCCAGGAAATGATCTGCGCTATGCCGAGGACGGGCACCACCCAGCGGAGCCGCAGCGGTGCGCGCTGCATGGGTTCTCCGCCGATGCTAGAATCGGCTCGCTTCATTGTCACCCTCCCTCCCGCCCCCACCGCATGCCCAGCGCGCCTCGGCCACGATGCCGACGCGGTGGATCGGAGCAGCGATGCCCCTCAATTTCCTGCCGGACCCCAAGATATGGCTTGCGGCGTTCATCGCGGCCGAATGGGTGATCAGGATCGCCATGGTGATCGTCGTTCCCTTCCGCCGCTCGCCCGACGCGGCGAAGGGTTGGCTGCTCCTGATCCTGTTCGAACCGATCCTCGGCCTCGCGCTCTATCTCGTGTTCGGCCGCAGGCGGCTCCCCGCATGGCGCCTGACGCGTGCCGTCGAATTCGGCCAGCTCGCACGCCCGATCCGCGCAAGGCTTCTCGGCCACCCCAACGTGTTCCACCCGGAGCAGGACCCCTCGATCGCCCCGGGCGTGCGCCTCGCCGAAAGGCTCGGCGAACTGCCGATCCTGGGCGGGAACGCCGTCGAGGTGCTCTCGGATTATGACGGCATCTTCGATCGGCTGGTCGCCGACATCGATGCCGCGCGGACGCACGTGCATCTCCTCTTCTATATCATCGCCGACGATCCGGTTGCGGGCCGTGTCATTGCGGCGCTCGAACGCGCGGCGGCGCGAGGCGTCGTCTGCCGCGTCCTCGCCGACGCACTCGGCTCACGCGGTGTCCGGTTCGAAGCGATGTTGCCGCGCCTTCGCGGCAAGGGCATCGAGGCCAACGAAACCATGCGCATCGCTTTCTTGCGACGGCGCGGTGCACGAATGGATCTCCGCAACCATCGCAAGATCGCGGTGATCGACGGACGCATCGGCTTCACCGGATCGCTGAACCTGGTCGATCCGAATTTCAAGCCCGGGCTCACGTACGAAGAGCTGATGGTCCGCGTCACCGGTCCCGTCGTTCTCGAGTTGCAATCGGTGTTTGCCCAGGACTGGTATCTCGAGACGGGAAAGCCTCTGGCGACGGGCGACCCTTTTCCGGACCCCGAGGTCGCCGGAACCGTGCCGGCGCAGGTCCTGCCATCGAGTCCGCTCTATCCGAGCCCGAACAATCAGCGCCTGATCGTTGCGCTGGTCAGCGCGGCGCGTGCGCGCGCGGTGATCACGACACCCTACTTCATCCCGGACGAAGCCCTGCTGCAAGCGTTGACGACGGCGGTGCTGCGTGGCGTCGACGTGACGATCGTCGTACCCGCGCAGGATGATCAGGTCCTGGTCTCCAATGCCCAGAAGTCGTACTACGCGGAGCTCCTGAAGAGCGGTGTCAGGATATGCCGCTACGGCAAGCGCTTCCTTCACGCCAAGCACGCGACGATCGACGACGACGTTGCGTGGATCGGCTCCTCCAACATGGACATGCGCTCGTTCGCGCTCAATGCCGAGGTCGTGCTGCTGGTGTATGACCGCGATGTCTGCGGCCGGCTGCGTGACGTCCAGGAACGCTACTTCCGCGACGGCGAGTGGCTCGATCGCGACACGTGGAGCGCGCAGCCCCTCTACCGCCAGGTAGGCTGGAACCTCGCACGACTGTTCAGTCCGCTGCTGTAGCGTCAGCGGCGCGTGAACCGCGGACACCGGACCGATTCCTACGCCGGCTTCACCTTCCACGAGTCGACATACTCGCGATTTTCGACACCCTCGGGCAGCGGCGCCACCTCGAGCGGAAAGCGCGTATCGATCATCACCGCGTACTCGTCGGTCTCCGCGCGCGCGTGCCTGGCCCCGATCTGGAATGCCTTCGGGTGCGGGCCGTGCGTGAACCCGCACGGGTGAAGCGTGACCATCCCCGGTTTGATGTTGTCGCGGCTGAAGAAATCGCCGCGGTGGTAGAAGATGAATTCGTCATAGTCGTCGTTGTTGTGAAAGAACGGGACCTTGAGCGCCCCGGGGTCGGACTCGATCGGCCGCGGCGCGAACGTGCACACGATGAAGTTGCGGCCCACAAACGTCGTATGAGCCGACGGCGGCAAGTGATAGCGGTGGCTCATCAGCGGACGGATGTCGCGAACATTGAGGCGCACAGCGCAGAGATCACCGTGCCAACCTACGGCATCCAGCGGATTGAACGGATATTCGATCGTCGACAGGCGGCCCGATCGCTTCACGACCACCTTCCACGGGTCGTCGGTCTGCTGCGCGCGAAACGCCGCGTCCATCGCGGGCACGTCGAGGATCGCCGGGTCGAAGATCGCGTGCGGGCCGACGATGCCCTTCTCCGGCATCGTGTACGTGCCCTCCGTGCATTCGACGAGCAGCATCGTCGTCGTCGAGGACGGCGCGATCCGCCACATGCCGCCGCGGGGGATCACGAGGTAGTCGCCGTCGCGATAATCGAGTCGACCCCAGTCGCAGTAGAGTTCCCCCGCACCGTCGTGGATGAACAGGAGCTCGTCGCCGTCCTGGTTGCGAACGAGGCGGTCCATCGCCCGGTCCGTCGTCCAATGACGGATCTTCACGTCGCCGTTGTGCATGAACGGCGTCGCGTCCCACGGCGAATTCCCTGTTGCCGGCAGCTTGCCGAGATCGTAGGCATGCGGGCGGAGCGTGCCGGAAAGACGGTCCCACGCGGTCGGAGGATGCCGGTGATGGAAATGCGCCGCCGGACCGAAGAAGCCTTCCTTGCCCATCTCGCGCTCGAAGGTCCCCGCCGGCAGGTCGGCGTGCGCCTGCCGGCTGTGCGTGCCGTCGGCGCGCGGAAAACGGATGTAGTGCTTCATGCGCCCCCCGTGAAAATGAGCAGGTGGCCGTGTTCAGCCGGTCCCGATGCCATCGCGCGCCGCGGCCATCGCCTGTGCGAGCACCTCGGGATCTCCGATGTGATTGGCAAGAATCAGCACGAGCTTGGCGTTGACGAGTGCGCTGTCCCCATCGGAGAGGCCGCGATGCATCGCGATCAGCCGTTCGTAGAAATCATCGGGCGATGCGATGTTCGGTTTGGTATTGAGTGTTGCCATGGCATCCATCCTCAGACATTGCAGGTCGCGCGAGCCACCGCCTTGCGCACGCTCGGCAAGTCGAACCTGCGCCAGCGCGCGCAGACGTGCTGGTCCGGCCGCAGGAGATAGACGGTGCCGGAGTGGGCGTCGTAACGCAACGCGGCAAGCCCCTGCACGTCCTCGACGTGCGTTGCTCCGCTCGCCGTCGTGCCACCCACCTGGACGACCTTGCACGGTATCCGGTCGCCTGCCAGCGATGCGATATCGAGCGGCTCCACCGCGTCGCCAAACACCAGCAACGTGAACCCGTCGCCCAGGTAGGAGAGCAGCCAGTCTCCGACCGGGCCCACGACGGGCGCGTCGGCGGCAGGCGCACCCGGAATCATCGCGCCCGCTCCGGCCGCGAAATCCGCGTCACGGTCCGGCGTGTTGAGCGGCGAATGAGCGAGGATCGCCGGCACCGACAGGCGACCGCTGTTGACGAGCCGGCGCGCGAAGGCGTGTTTCTTCGCGAGCGAAAGCACGGCGTCGCGAAACGTGCGTGAAACCTTGCTCTTCGGCGTAATGAAATCGGTCGACCGCGTCGAATTCAGGATGTTCTCGTCGGCGGCAAACGTTCGCTCCGTATCGTAGGTGTCGAGCAGCGGGTCGGGCGCCCGCCCCTTCATCACGAGCTCGAGTTTCCAGATCAGGTTATCGGAGTCCTGGATGCCGCTGTTGGCACCCCTCGCGCCGAACGGCGACACCACGTGCGCGGCATCGCCGGCGAAGATTACGCGGCCGTGGCGGAAGCGATGCATCCGCCGGCACTGGAACGTGTAGACACTCGCCCATTCGATCTCGAATTCGGTTCTCTCGCCCAGCATCGCGCGGAGCCGCGGCAGTATCCGTTCGGGCCTCCTCTCCTCGTCGGGGTCCGCGTCCCAGCCCAGCTGAAAATCGACGCGCCACACGTCGTCGGCCTGGCGATGCAGCAGCGCGGACTGGTTCGGATGAAACGGCGGATCGAACCAGAACCAGCGTTCGGTCGGGAAATCCGTCTTCATATGGATGTCGGCGATCAGGAACCGATCGCGGAACACTTGTCCTTCCCATCCGAGGCCCAGCATTTGCCGCACCGGGCTCCGCGATCCGTCCGCGACGATCAGCCAGTCGCAGGCGAGCGCGTATTCGCCGTCGGGCGTCGCGACCCTGACGTCAACGCCGTCGGCGTGCGGCACGACACCGATGACCTTGCTCTCCCAACGCAAGTCGACACCGCCGAACTCGCGGGCGCGCTTCACCAGATACTCCTCGAACCAGTACTGCTGCAGATTGACGAACGCGGGACGCCGGTGGCCTGGCTCGGGCAGTAGGTCGAAGCTGTAGACGAGTTCGTCGCGGAAGAAGACCTTGCCGACATTCCAGCCGACACCCTTGTCGACGATCGGCTGGCCGCAGCCCAGTCGATCGAGAATCTCCAAGGCGCGTTTCGCGTAGCAGATGGCGCGCGAGCCGACGGACACCGTGCGATCGTCGTCGAGCACCACGGCCGGAATGCCGCGCTGTCCGAGATCGATTGCCGCGGCGAGACCGACCGGACCGGCGCCGACGATGACGACGGGCCGCCTGGCACCGCGCGCGTCGAGCTCCGCCGCGCGCACGTAGGCAAAGACAGGATTCGTGTGCGTCTTCATCGTCGGATTCGAACCTGCGCATGGACCGCGGGAGCCCGACCGGCTCCTTGGTCACTCCCCTTCCAGCGCCTCCCAGAGCTCCTTGTCGCGCTCCGCCGTCCAGATTCGCGGATCGCGGTACTTGGTCGCCTCGTCGTACGCGCGCGACACGTCAAACGGCAGACAGTGGTCGAAGATGACCCAGTGGCCGAACTTCGGCTGCAGCGCCGCATACGTTTCCTTGTACACGCTCTTCAGATCCTTGCCTTCCTCGACGCCGCGCTGTACCGACTCGAACATTTCGGTGACGAATTCCCGCGTGCCGTCGAGACCGGCCTTGACCTCCTCGGGCGTCGTCAGCGACCTGCCTCGGCCCGGAACCAGCTTCTCCGGATTGAGCGCCGCGATCGCCTCGAGGGTGGACGGCCAATCCGTCAGGTACGCATCGCCCGTGTACGGCGTGGCTTCGTACTCGACGAGGTCGCCCGAGAACAGGATCTTCTCCTTGGGCAACCAGACCACGGTGTCGCCCTTGGTGTGTCCGCGGCCCACCTGCATGATTTCGACCCGGAGCTTGCCCATCCACAATGTCATCCGCTTTTCGAACACGAGGTTCGGCCACGTCAGCCCGGGTACCGATTCGACGGCCTGGAACAGGCGCGGAAAGCGCTCGATCTCGCTCTTCATGTCCTGCTCGCCGCGTTCGCCGATCAGCTGGAAAGTGTCGCGGCTTGCGATGATGTGCTGGGGCCGGTATCCCGACGCGCCGAGCACGCGCACCGCGTGGTAGTGCGTGAGCGTCACGTAGCGAATGGGCTTGGCCGTGACCTCCCGGATGCGCCGGATCACGTCCTGCGCCATCACCGGCGTCGCCTGCGTGTCGATCACCATCACCGCGTCGTCGCCGACGACGACGCCGGTATTGGGATCGCCTTCCGCGGTATACGCGTAGGCATGCTCGGAAAGCTTGTCGAAACTGACTTTCTTCTCGACCAGGTCGGCCTGTGACGCGAATTTCTTCTCACTCATGGGCATTCTCGTTGCCAGGTGGGCCCACCGTCGGCGCGCGATGATCCTGAATGGTAACCGATCGTGCGATGCCGACCGCGCCGAACACGGCGTTAGCCTCGCGGTCGCTTGTCGATGACGCGCCTGGCCTTGCCGAGCGAGCGCTCGATCGTGCCCGGCGTGACGACACGAACTTCCGCGGTCACGCCGATCATCGACTTGACGAGATGCGCGAGCTTGGCGCCCGCGGTGTCGCCTTGCGCCGAGCCGCACGCCGGCGAACGCTCGACCAGCACCGTGATCTCATCGAGGATATGCGATCGCGTGATCTCGAGCTGATAGTGCGGGACCAGCTCCGGCTGCCCGAGGATCAGTTCCTCGATCTGCGTCGGGAACACATTGACGCCGCGGATGATCAGCATGTCATCGGAACGGCCCGTGATCTTCTCCATCCTGCGCATCGACCGCGCCGTCGGCGGCAGGAGCCGGGTGAGATCGCGCGTGCGGTAGCGGATCATCGGCAGCGCTTCCTTGGTCAGCGACGTGAAGACGAGCTCGCCCTTCTCGCCGGGATGCACGACCTGGCCCGTCTCCGGATTGACGATCTCCGGATAGAAGTGGTCCTCCCAGATGGTGAGGCCGTCCTTCGTCTCGATGCATTCCTGCGCGACGCCCGGACCGATGATCTCGGAGAGCCCGTAGATGTCGATCGCGTCGATGTCGAGCTTCGCCTCGATCGCCATCCGCATCGCGGGCGTCCAGGGTTCCGCGCCGAATATGCCGACCTTGAGTGACGCCTCCCGCGGGTCGATGCCCTGCTTCTCCATTTCCTCGGCGATCGCCAGCATGTACGAAGGCGTCACCATGATGATATCCGGCTTGAAATCCTGGATCAGCTGCACTTGCCGCTCCGTCATTCCGCCCGACATCGGTATCACCGTGGCCCCCAGCCGCTCGGCACCATAGTGCGCGCCCAGCCCTCCCGTGAATAGACCGTAGCCGTAGGCGACGTGAACGATATCACCGCGACGTCCGCCCGCGGCGCGGATGGAGCGCGCCATCACTGCCGACCAGGTGTCGATGTCCTTTGCGGTGTAGCCGACCACCGTCGGTTTTCCGGTGGTCCCCGACGATGCGTGGATGCGGACGACCTGCTCGCGCGGCACGGCGAACATCCCGAACGGATAGTTGTCGCGCAAGTCCTGCTTGGTCGTAAACGGGAACTTCGCAAGGTCGCCGAGCACCTTGAGGTCGCCCGGCGCGACACGCGCTGCGTCGAACTTTCGCCGGTAATGCGGGACATGCTCGTACGCGTGCGCAAGCGACCACTTGAGCCGCGCGAGCTGCAGTGCCATCAGCTCGTCGCGACTCGCGGTTTCGATCGGCTCGAGCTCGCTGCGCATCGGTTGCTTGACGGGCATTTTTGCGGCCTCCTCAACGGTCTATCTATGCGTCGGTCGAGGGTCGGCCGCCGCCCGCGCTCCCGGTCGCGCCCTTCGGGCCTCGGCTTCGCCCCGCTCGCACGGGCGTCCTCCTCAACGGTCTAGTCTATGCGTCGGTCGAGGGTGACGGTCTCACCCTCCGGCGGGTTCCTCGATCAGATGACCCTTGATCCGGTAACTCTTGCCACGGAACAGCGCTATCGTCTCGCCGCGCTGGTTTGTGACCTCGACATCGTAGACCCCCGTGCGTCCCGAGAGCTGGCGTTCGTGCGCACGCGCCGTCAGCACGTCGCCCGATCTTGCGGGCGATGTGAAATCGATCGCGCAGCCCGATGCGACGGTGTTGAGATTGTAGCTGTTGCAGGCGAAGGCAAACGCGCTGTCGGCAAGCGCGAAGATGAAACCGCCGTGGCAAATCGCATGGCCGTTCAGCATGTCGGCGCGCACCGCCATCGTCAACTCGGCAAATCCGGGGCCGACGTTCACCAAGCGGATGCCGAGCGCCTGCGTTGCCGTGTCGCGAGCGTACATCGACGCCGCAACGCGCTCGGCACGCGCGCGCGCTTCGGCCGCATCCAGCGCCGGATGATGTTCACCCAACGAGCTTCTCCCCGGTGGCTGCGCGACGAGCGACGAGAGGTGATGTCCTGTAGCGATCCGCGCCGTAGTGCGCGGCGAGGTTGCGAAGGACGTCGCGGACCGTGGCGACGCCGATCGCATCCGCCCAGCCGAGCGGTCCACGCGGATAATTGACGCCTTTCTCCATCGCGAGGTCGATCGCGCCCGGCAGCGCGACCCCCTGCACGACGGCGTCCGCGGCTTCGTTCGCGAGCATCGCGACGGTTCGCATCACCGCGAGCCCTGCAGCATCGTCGAGACGTGAAACCGCGACGCCCGCGGCCTGCAGTGCGCCAACCGCCGATGCGCATGCGGCCTCGCTGCAGGTATCCGCACGCGCGACGGCGAGACGGCGCGCAGCGGCATAGTCGAGCGCAAGATCGAAAAGCACGAGGTCGCGCACGCCGGTATCGACGACGCGTGCCGTCGCCGTGCGCCCATCGGTGAGGGCGAGCCATGCACCCCCCGCCTCGCCCGCGACGTGGATCGCGCCGCCCGGAAAGCGCGAATCGCCGCGTGCGCGCTCGACCGTGACGCCACCGGCCGCGATTCGATCCAGGAGATCCATCGCGTGGCCGAGGTCACCGTGCGCGGTGACGCGCGCCGGCGCAGTTTGCGGCGACTCGGTCTGCGGCCCGGGCTTGACCGTACCGGGCGCGTAGTCGTAGAACCCGCGCCCGGACTTGCGGCCGAGGAAGCCCGCTGCCACGCGTTCCTGCTGCAGCGCCGACGGCGCATAGCGTGGATCGTGGAAGTATGCATCCCAGACGCTCGTCGTCACGGCGAGATTCACATCGAGGCCGACGAGATCGATCAATTCGAACGGCCCCATCCGGAAGCCGCCGGCCTCGCGGATCACCGCGTCGAGCGTCGGTACGTCGCCGGCACGCTCGGCCAGCAATCGCAGCCCCTCGGCGTAGAACGGCCGCGCACAGCGGTTGACGATGAATCCGGGCGTCGACGACGCCCGGACCGGCGTCTTGCCCCATGCCAGCGCCGTCGCGTACAGCGTCTCGGCCACCTCGGGCGATGTCGCGAGGCCGCTGACGATCTCGACCAGCGGCATCACCGGCGCGGGGTTGAAGAAGTGCATGCCGACGACCCGGTGCGGATACTTCAGGCCGGCGGCAAGCGCCGTGATCGAGATCGACGACGTGTTCGATGCGAGGATGCACTCGGGGGCCGCCACGTTCTCGACCCGCGCGAAAAGCTCGCGCTTAGCGTCGACATCTTCGACGATCGCCTCGATCACGAGCTGTGCGACACAGACATCGGGGAGGGTGACGACGGTCGCGATTCGTCCGACCGCGGCGTCGGCGTCCGCCTGCGTGAGCCGGCTCTTGGCAACCTGCCGCGCGAGCGCGTCCGCGATGCCCTTCTTGGCGGCGTCGCCCGCGCCCAGGCGCGTGTCGTGCAACTGGACGCGGTGGCCGTTCACCGCCACGATCTGCGCAATGCCCGCCCCCATCGCTCCCGCGCCGATGACGGCGACGGTGGAGCCAGCCGGCATCGCGACGGTCATCTCGCTCGAACCGTCAACGGCCCGTGAAATGCGGTAGCCGCTTCTCGGCGAACGCGGCGACCCCTTCGCGGTAGTCGTCGCCATGACCCAACGCCCGCTGAAGGTCACGTTCGACGTCGAGCTGCGCAGCGAGCGAGTTTCCGGCGGCCGCCTGCATCGCCTGCTTGATCGCCGCGAGCCCTCGCGTCGGCGCTTGCGCCAGCCGCGCGAGCAATTTTTCGATGACGCCCGGAAACTCCGCATCGTCGACACATTGCCAGATCAGCCCCCATTGCGCCGCCTGCTCGGCGGTGAGCTTGTCGCCGAGCAGCGCCAACCCCATCGCCCGCGCCGTGCCCACCAGCCGCGGCAGAAAGTACGTACCGCCGGAATCGGGGATGAGGCCGATCCTGCAGAAGGCCTGAACGAAGCTCGCGGACTTGGTGGCGATGACGAGGTCGCATGCGAGCGCGAGGTTCGCGCCGGCGCCGGCAGCCACGCCGTTGACCGCGCAGACGACGGGCAATGGCAACGCACGCAGCGCCAGAATCAGCGGCTTGTAATTGCGCTCGATCGATGCGCCCAGGTCCACGGACGCGGCGCCGGGCGCCACCGCGCGATCGCCGAGGTCCTGGCCCGCGCAAAAGCCACGTCCCGCGCCTGTGAGGAGCAGCACGCGCGCCGATGCGTCGCCCTTGACGCGCTCGAGCACGTCGCGAACCTCCGCGTGCATCGCGTCGTTGAAACTGTTGAGCCGGTCAGGGCGATTGAGGGTCAGCCGCCCGATGCCGCCTTCGAGGGAGAAGAGGATGTTTTCGTAGCTCATGGTCCGCCCACCCGTCCTAGCAGGCTAAACGTGCCTGCGGTGCTGCACGACACGGAACCGCGACGCGACGAACGCCGAATCCGTCAGCGACGCGTTCGCGGCCGGGTTCGAGCCGGTACCGTGGAAATCCGAGAATGCGGCCGACTGGTTGACGAATACGCCGCCGGTCAGGTTGATCGACAGCGCGACACCGGCGTCTTCCGCGACGTCGATCGCCCGGTCGATCACGTCCTTGGCGCGCGAGTACACCGACATCGTCAGCGCACCGTGGGTCGTCCCAGCTTCGCGTGCGATCGCGAGGCTCTGTTCCGTCGAGTCGGTCGCGATCACGAAAGCGATCGGCCCGAACCACTCGGCGAGGTAGTCGTCGCGGTCGGCGGCGGTCAGCTTGACGATCAGCGGCGTGCGGATCCTCGCCTGCGGGAAGAGCGGGTGCACGATCGACTGCGTGTCGAGTGCGATCGTGCCCAGCATTCGAGCCGCTTCCAACCTTTTCAGCACGCCATCGTTGACGACCGCACCGAGGATTTCGACGGCGCGCGCGGGGTCGCCGAGGAGCTTTTGCACCGCCTCGGCGATGCCCGCGGCGACCTGGTCGAACGTGAGGCGCCCATCCGCGGTATCGATGCCTCCCTTTGGCACGTAGATGTTCTGCGGCGCCGTGCACATCTGTCCGGTGTACAGCGACAGCGAGAACGCTACGTTGCGCGCGACGCCCTTGAAGTCCTCGGCGGAGTCGACGACGATCTGGTTGACGCCCGACTTCTCGGTGTAGACCTGCGCCTGGCGCGCGTTCGCCTCCAACCAGTTGCCGTTCGCCGCGCTGCCGGTGAAGTCGATGAGCCTGACCTCCGGCCGCAGCGCGAGCGTCTTCGCGACATCGTCGCCGGGCTCATGCGCGACGAGCGTGACGACGTTGGGATCGAAACCCGCCTCGGCGAGCACCTCGCGCGCGATCCTCACCGTGAGCGCGAGCGGCAGGATCGCCGCCGGGTGCGGCTTCACGACGACGGCGTTGCCGGTGGCGAGGTCGGCGAACATGCCCGGGAATCCGTTCCAGGTCGGAAACGTGCAGCAGCCGATCACGAGACCGATGCCGCGCGGGACGATCCGGTAGCGCTTCTCCATTTTCAGCGGCTCGTTCTTGCCCTGCGGCTTTTCCCAATAGGCTTCGGCCGGTATTCGCTTCATCTCGGCCCATGCGTACGCCACGGCTTCGAGACCGCGATCCTGGGCGTGGGGGCCGCCCGCCTGGAATGCCATCATGAACGCCTGCCCGGTCGTGTGCATCACCGCGTTGGCGAAGAGGAAGCTCTGCCGGTTGATCCGGTTCAGAGTCTCGGCGCACACGCCGACCCACGCTTCCGGCCCGGCCTTCCGCCATTGAAGTTGCGCCTTCGCGACCGCGGCGAACAGCGCGTCGAGATCGGGTTTCGGGTACCTGATCCCCAGCGGGAACCCGAAAGGCGACACCTCCCGGCCGACGGTCCCGACGGTACCCGGCTGACCGAGTGCGAAAGGCTTGTCGCGCAGCGAATCGAAGGTGGCCTTGCCGCCCTCGGCCGCACCCTCGCCGTAGACTTTCGGACTGGGCGATTCGGAGTAAGCGCTCCAATAGCCACGATCGGCGATCGCCGCAACCGCGCGCTCGAGCATTGCGGCGTGGCGTTCGAATAGCGGATGCGGCACGGCGGACTCCTTCGCTGGTCGTCGCTCAAACTCTAGCACGCGGTGCGGGTTGCTACCGGACGATCCGCCGGCCGAGGTCGCCGGGCTGGGCATCATGCGGTCTGATCGTAGTCGACGGTAACGCTGTCGGTCACCGGATGGCTCTGACACGTGAGCACGAAGCCGCGCGCGACCTCGTAGTCCTCGAGCGCGAAGTTGACATCCATGTCGACCTCGCCCGCCGTAAGCTTCGCGCGGCAGGTCGAACACACGCCGCTCTTGCACGAGTACGGCAACTCGACGCCGGACTTAAGGCCCGCTTCGAGGACGCTTTCCTTGCCCTTTTCCAGCGTGAACGTCTTCGTGGCACCCTCCAGCACCACGGTGACCTCGCACAACGTGTGGCCAGGCTCCGGCGCTTTCCCCGGCTTGTGCTCGCGCCTCGGTACGCTGGTCGCGAAGCGTTCGATCCGGATCTTCGCGTCGGGATAGCCGCGCGCCTTCAACGCCTCGGCCACCGCCTGCATCATTCCGTCGGGCCCGCAGACGAATACGGTGTCGACGCCGTCGAGATCCAGCCAATGCGCGATCAGCGCGTCGGCTTTCGCCCGATCGATCCGGCCGTGCAGGAGATCGATGTCCTGCGCCTCGCGCGAAAGCACGTGGACAAGGTTGAAGCGGGTGAGATAAGTGTCTTTCAGCGCCGCGAGCTCCTCCTTGAACATCACCGTTCCGGAGGCGCGGTTGCCGTAGAAGAGAGTGAAGTCGCTCGAGGGTTCCGCCGCGAGCGTCGTCTTGACGAGCGACAAGAGTGGTGTGATTCCGCTGCCCGCGGCGAATCCGGCGTAGTGCTTGTGGTTGACCGCGGCGAGAGGCACGTTGAAGTGCCCCATCGGTGGCATCACGTCGAGGCCTTCGCCCGTCTTCAGCGTTTCGTTCGCCCATTCCGAAAATACGCCGCCGGGATTTCGCTTGACCGCGATCCGCAGTGTCCGGTCCTGCACGCCCGAACAGATCGAGTACGAGCGACGGACATCCTGGCCGCCGATGTCGGCGCGTAGCGTCAGATGCTGGCCTGCCGCGAAGCGGAACGAGCTCTCCAAAGCCGGAGGCACGGCGAAGGTGATCGCCACGGCATCGCGCGTCTCGCGCTCGATTTTCGACACCGAAAGGCGGTGGAACTTGCTCACTGTCCCTTTCCTCAGTGCGGCTTGAAGTAGTCGAACGGCTCGAGGCATGCGAGGCAGCGGTAATGCGCCTTGCATGCCGTCGAACCGAACTGGGACACGAGCCGGGTCTCCTTCGAGCCACAACGAGGACACCCGATGGCAACCTTGGAGCGGCGCAGCGGACTGATGCCGGCGACGTCGATCCTCGCCGCCGCGGACACGGCGCGCACGCCGTCGGGCGGGGCTATGCCAAATTCACGGAGCTTGCGTTTTCCCTCCGGCCCGATCCAGTCCGTCGTCCAAGCCGGGGCGAGTTCGATCTCGACTCGAATGCGAGCGACGCCCATTGCGGTCAACGTTTCGCGGATCGACGTCATGATGAGTTCGGTCGCCGGGCAGCCCGAGTAGGTCGGCGTGACGGTAACCACCGCTGCAGCGGGGTCGTCGGCGTCCCACTCGACACCGCGCAGGATGCCAAGCTCGGCGATCGACACGGCCGGTATCTCGGGATCGGGCACCGCGGCGAGCGCTTGCCAGACAGCTCCGATCGCCGGGCGCGCATCAGCTCCGATCGTCGGGCGGGCGTCGACGGACGCCGCGCCCCCGACAGCCGCGGCGGACGCCACCCGGTCGCTCGTCATCACCGGAACGCTCACCAGCGTGCCCCGGGATAGGCGCGCTGCAGCACCTGCATCTCGGCGAGCAGATGCCCGAGGTGCTCGGTATGCACGCCGCGCTTGCCGCCTTGCTGCATGAACGTCTCGCCGGGCGCCTCCAGCGTCGCTTCCGAAAATACCGCATCGACGTGCTGCCGCCACGACGCGGCAAGCGCCCGAACGTCGACGGCGATTCCGGCCTCGATCAGGACAAGCTCGGTCGCGTCTGGCGCGAACATCTCGCCCGTGTACATCCAGAGGTCGTCGATCGCCGCCTGCATCTTCGCGCGCGATTCCTTGGTGCCGTCGCCCAAGCGGATCACCCAATCCCCGGAGCGCTCGACGTGGTAGGCGACCTCCTTCGCGCTCTTTGCCGCGATCGCGGCGATATTCGCTTCCGTCGACCCCGCGAGCCCGCGCAAGACCAGCAGGTGCCAGGCATCGAACAGGAATTGGCGCACCGTCGTATCGGCAAAGTTGCCGTTCGGCTGCTCGACGAGGAGCAGATTGCGGAAGTCCCCGGCGTCGCGAAGGAAGGCAAGCTGATCCTCGCTGCGGCCTGCCGTCGCAAAACGGGCTTCGATTTCGCCCGCGTAGGAAAGCCAGAGTCGCGCCTGCCCGAGGAGGTCCAGGCCAACGTTGGTCTGCGCGATGTCTTCCTCGAGCGCGGGGCCGTGGCCGACCCACTCGCCAAGGCGTTGCGCGAGGATCAACGGCGAGTCGCCGAGCCGCAGCAGGTATTGGAACAGCGCCTGGTCATCCTTCATCGCAATCGCCGCCTGTCTCACAAGTGTTTCACGTCGTCCGGCATCGGGAAGAATGTCGGATGCCGGTAGACCTTGCTGTTCGCCGGCTCGAACAGCGCTTCCTTGTCGCCCGGGGCGGATGCGACGATGTCGGCAGACCTCACCGCCCAGATCGACACGCCCTCGTTGCGCCGGGTGTAGACGTCGCGCGCATTCTTGATCGCCATCTCGGCATCCGGCGCGTGCAGGCTGCCGACGTGCCGATGCGCGAGACCGTGCTGGCTCCGAACGAAGATCTCCCACAGCGGCCACTCTTTCATCGAACCTCCTTCGATCTGTCGATTCCCGCGCCGAGCCAGGAGCCTGTCGGACTTACTTTCGCGTATGCGACGGGAAAGTAAGTCCGACAGGCTCCTATGCAGCCAGTTGCCGGGCGGCCCGCATCGCTTGTTTCTCCGCATGCGCCATCGCCGCCTCGCGGACCCACGAGCCGTCGTCCCATGCCTTGACGCGCGTTTTCATACGGTCGCGGTTGCAGGGGCCGTTGCCCTTGATCACGCTATGGAATTCGGCCCAATCGATCGCGCCGAAATCGTAGTGGCCGCGTTCGCTGTTCCACTTGAGATCAGGGTCGGGCACCGTGATGCCGAGGTAGTCCGCCTGCGGCACCGTCTGGTCGACGAAGCGCTGTCGGAGCTCGTCGTTCGACAGGATCTTGATCTTCCATGCCGACGATTGCGCGCTGTGGACGCTCTCCGCGTCGGACGGACCGAACATCATCAGCGACGGCCACCACCAGCGATTCAGCGAATCCTGCGCCATCGCTTTCTGCTCTGGTGTCCCGCGAGCGAGCGACAGCATGATGTCGTATCCCTGCCGCTGGTGGAAGCTCTCTTCCTTGCAGATGCGGACCATCGCCCGCGCGTAGGGGCCGAACGAACAGCGGCACAGCGGGATCTGATTCATGATCGCGGCGCCGTCGACGAGCCACCCGATCGTCCCGATGTCGGCCCACGTCAGCGTCGGGTAGTTGAAGATCGACGAATACTTGGCGCGGCCAGCGTGCAGATCGGCGACCATCTGGTCACGCGACACCCCGAGCGTCTCGGCGGCCGAATAGAGGTAGAGCCCGTGACCGGCCTCGTCCTGGACCTTGGCCATCAGGATCGATTTGCGCTTCAACGTCGGCGCGCGCGTGATCCAGTTGCCTTCGGGCAGCATGCCGACGACCTCCGAATGCGCGTGCTGCGAAATCTGCCGGATCAGCGTCTTCCGATATGCGTCGGGCATCCACTCCTTGGGTTCGATCTTGACGTCGGCATCGATCCGCGCCTGAAACGTCCGATCCTCGGGCGACATATCGTCGCTCGATTGCACGGCCTTGACGCCGGTATCGACCATCTGTGCGTACATGGACGTCTCCTCCTCTGCCTCTCTCGCGGCGATCGGGTCGGAAGCCGGCCGAAGCAAGGACCAGCTACCCCGACCCACCGCGGCGCACTCCGCACTCCACTCTTATGATACATATATTTTTGCTATCGTGTAGAGTATGTATCACGTCGCCCGGGGTCTCCGGGCGCCTGGCTCCGATCCATGCGCGACGCCGCCTACCTTGAACCGCCGCCCGACCCCAAGGTCCACCGCTGGATCCGCCGCGAGATTGCGTCGGCGCCGCCGCGCGCGCCGTCGCTCATCATCACCATCTGGGGCGACGCGATCGCCCCCCACGGCGGTGCGGTGCTGCTTGCCGGCCTCATCGATCTCGCTCGCTCGCTCGGAATCAACGAACGGCTCGTCCGGACGAGCGTATTTCGCCTCGCGCGCGAGCGATGGCTGGCGGCGAGGCCGATCGGCCGGCAAAGTCTCTATCGGTTGACACGCGACGGCGCAAGGCGGTTCGAGCAGGCCTATCGCCGAATCTATGCTCCGCCTGTCGAGCGTTGGGACGACACGTGGGAGATCGTCGTCGCGAATGGACCGACCGCAGCGCAGCGCCGGGCGCTCGCCCAGGAATTGGGATGGGAAGGTTTTGGCACGCTCGCCCCCGGCGTGTATGTCCGGCCTTCGCAGATGCGATCTGCGGTGCCGCGGATCGCATCTGCGCTGGGACTCTCCGGCCGCATCGTCGTTGCACGCGCAAGCGACGATGCCACGCTCGGCGCGGCCTCGCTCGCATCGGCGGTTCCGCGCGCGTGGGACCTTGCCGCCGTCGCGGCCCACTACCGGCAGTTCCTGTCGCGGTTTGGCAACGTCATCGAGCGTTTCCGCCGGACGGACACCACTGCGCACAATCCCGGTCAGTCGTTCGTCGTCCGCACGCTGCTGATCCATGCGTACCGGCGCGTGCTGTTGCGCGACCCGCAACTTCCGGCGGCGCTTCTGCCGCTCGACTGGCCCGGCCCCGCCGCCTACGCGCTGTGCCGCGACTTCTACCGGCTGACGCATCGTGCCGCCGAGCGGCACCTGGTCGCGACACTTCGGAACGAGCGTGGCGTGCTGCCGCCCGCTTCATCGGACTTCTACCTGCGATTCGGGGGACTGGAATGAACTCCTGACACGGAACCCGGCGCCGGCGCCGGAAGCGTTGGTGGAACAAGCCGTATTGTCAGGTCATAATTGTCTTCGATCGCATCGGCCCTGTCTTCCAGGCGAGCTCGCATGACAGCATGATCTGCGTGATTCAAGCTCATCCGTACTCGAGCCGGTCGCGCGCCAATCGCGCGCTGGCCGACGCGCTGCGCGGCTTGCCCGATCTCGATCTGCGCTCGCTCTACGACCTTTATCCCGATTTCGATATCGACGTCTTCGGGGAACAGCAGGCGCTGCTGCGCGCGAAGCTCATCGTGTGGATGCATCCCGTGTATTGGTACAGCGTCCCCGGGCTGCTCAAGCATTGGTTCGACAAGGTGCTCGAGTTCGGCTGGGCCTACGGCGAAGGCGGCACGGCTCTTCAGGGCAAGCATTGCCTGTGGGTGCCGACGATCGGTGGCGATGCGCGCGCCTACAGCACGGGCGGAATGCACGGACACCCGTTCGCCACTTTCATGCCCGTGGTCGAACAGACCGCGCGCTTTTGCGGAATGCACTGGGAGACGCCCTACGTCGTCGACGGCGCGGATTCGATCGACGAATCGCGGTTGTCCCACCACGCGGCGGCGCTCGCGAACAGGCTGACGTCGTGGCGCGGAAGTGTGGCTCCGGCGCCGGCCAGGGCCGACTCGTGATGAGCGATGCACTGGTGTATCTGGCCGCCGCAGTCATCTGCGTGCCGCTCGCCCGTTGGCTGGGTTTGGGCTCGGTCCTGGGGTATCTGCTGGCCGGAGCAGCGATAGGACCCTGGGGGTTGGGATTCGTCGAGGACGTCGAATCGATCCTGCATTTCTCCGAGTTCGGCGTCGTACTCATGCTGTTCGTCATCGGACTCGAACTCGAGACCAAGCGGCTCAGCGCAATGCGCTCGGCCGTTTTCGTCGGTGGGACCCTGCAGCTGGCGCTGTCCGGCGCGGCATTGGCGGCCGGCGGTCTCGCCCTGGGATTGCCGTGGCAAGCCGCGCTGGTCGCGGGGCTCGCATTGGCGCTGTCGTCGACTGCCATCGCGATGCAGACGATGAACGAGCGCAACCTGACGCCCACGCCCACCGGCCGCAGCGCATTTGCCATCCTGCTCTTCCAGGACATCGCAGCCATACCACTGCTTGCGGCGATGCCGCTGCTTGCCGCGGGTACAGCGAGCATGGAAACGCCGGCATGGCAGGAGGCTGCCAAGGCCGCAGGCGCCATCGGCGGGGTCCTCGTCATCGGCCGCTATCTGACGCGCCCGGTACTGCGCATTGTCGCCGCCGCCAACATTCGCGAGGTATTCACCGCGTTTGCGCTGCTCCTGGTCATCGGCATCGCGCAACTGATGACGCTCGCGGGAATTTCGATGGCGCTGGGCGCGTTTCTTGCGGGCGTACTGCTCGCGAGCTCCGAATACCGGCATGCGCTCGAGACGGACATCGAGCCCTTCAAGGGCTTGCTGCTCGGCCTGTTTTTCATCTCGGTGGGAATGTCGATGGACTTCGGGCTGTTGGCGCGAACGCCCGTTACGATCGCGGCACTGTTCGCCGGCCTTCTCGCGTTGAAACTCACGACCTTGTGGCTGGTCGCGCACGCCGTCGGCGTGGAGTCGCGGCAGCGCTGGCTCTTTGCGGCGTTGCTGGCGCAAGGCGGCGAGTTCGCCTTCGTCATCTTCGCGGCCGCACGGGCGTCGGGTGTGCTGTCCGACGACTGGGCGGGCCGGCTGACGATGGCGGTAGCACTCTCCATGGCGGCAACGCCGCTCTTGCTCTTCTGCCTCGACCGGATTCTTGCGCGCCGCGCATCCGAGGAGGAGCGTGCCGCCGACGCCATCGACGAATCCGGGAATCCCGTGATCATCGCTGGCTTCGGGCGCTACGGGCAAATCGTCGGTCGCCTGCTTTTCGCCAACGGCATACGTGCGATCGTGCTCGATCACGATCCCGAGCAAATCGACCTGCTGCGCAAGTTCGGTTACAAGGTGTTCTACGGCGACGCCACCCGGCTCGACCTGCTGCGCGCGGCGGGCGCGGCGGACGCCCGGTTGCTGGTGAATGCGATCGACGATATCGCCGACAGCCTCGCCCTGACCGATCGCGTGCGCGAGCATTTTCCCGATCTTCCGATCATCGCACGGGCGCGCAACGTCTCGCACTACGTCGCGCTACGCTCACGCGGTGTGACCGTGGCGGAACGCGAGACGTTCGAGTCCGCGTTGCGCACGGGCCGCCACGTTCTCGAGACCCTGGGGATCGACCGCTTTCGCGCGCGCGAAATGGCGGACTGGTTCCGGCGTCACAACGTGGCAACGATGAACGCGCTGATACCTCACTTCAGCAACGAAGCGAAGATTCTGTCCGAAGCAAAGGCGGGGCGCGAGGAGCTGCGCGAGTTCTTCGCCCGCGACCGCGCCCAGTTCGAGACCGAACATCGGACGGGGTGGAATCGCGAGTGATCGCCGCAGTTTAGTTCGTCAGGGTTGTGGACACGCAGCGAGAGACCGCTGGCTTAGGGGTCCGCAATCGACCCTCCTGCGGGTACCCGGTGCGGCCAACGGGCGGCCACCCAAGGCCGCACTCGGCCGCACCACCCGCGACGGAGGGTACGGCCCATGCGCCCGCCGCCTCTCGCTGCGTCCCCACGACGTCGCGCTTCGACCCAACCGCTCCCGCGCCGATGCGACCCTGCGGCGTCTACTGCTTCTGTGCGACGACCCTGCCCTCCGCGTTGATGAACACGCGATAGCGGTTTCCGTCCTGGCATGTCGCAATGTGATCGTTGTCGTTCAGCCGTACGGCGCTCACCACTTGGCCGCAGGGCATCCCCAGAAGTGCGATCACCGACGTCAAATCCTTGAGGAGCGCAGCGTCGTCCGCGGCGCGCGAGGGCGCTGCGCAGATTGTCATCAACAGAGCGGCCAGCATCCAGCCTCTCGAGCGATCATTCACGGCCACTCTCCACCAAGTTACCTAGACGGTTGCAAATTTCGCGGGATCCGAGAGTATGTCCCAGATGGATTCACGCGACGCGGCGATCGCATTGGCGAGCGGCGGGTCGGCGTCCTGCAACAGCGCAAGGACCTTGAGGACCAATAGATCGTACGATCGCCGAAGCTCGGCCAGCGAGGTCTTGAGCCGTCCCTGGTAGTACGCCCGGAACTGATCCAGAAGGTCATCGACTTGATTCTTGAGCGTCAGCTTGGTGAACACGCCGATTGCCTTCGTCTCCTTGAGCCGCGTCTCGAGTGATTTGATATCCAGCGGCGACGGCGCTGCCGGCTTTGCGATGACCGGTGCGGTTGTCTCCTTTTTCGGGAGCTGCGCGGCGGACGGAGGCGGCGACGGAGCCTTCGCGGGCGCCTTGGGGGTCGAGGCGTCGGGTTTGGGCGCGCTTTGACCCGCGGGCCGTGCAGCTGGCGCAGCCGGCGTGACCATCGGCGACGCCGCCGCTGCGCGCTCCGTGCCGGTCACTTGGAGCGACTCGGGCGGCGGCGCAGTCGGAACGATCTTCGGCTCGGACGACACAGTCGTGTCCGGCGGTGCGGAGATCGGTGGCACTTCGCGCTGCGGAGCGGGCTCGATTCCGGCGCATCCTGCGATCAGCGCGACGCAGAGGACCCCGCCGATCCGCGCCGCGAACCTCGACGGCCCATCAATACGAACCCCGGCCGATCCGCTTGTCATTGCCGGATTCGATGCACCGATGCGCCCGAGTGCGCGCTCGAAACCAAGGGTACCGTTGTTCATGCGCAGCGATCTGCTTCGGTGTGAAGCGTAGTAGTCGCGCCTCGATCTGGCAAGGGTATCAGCGCGGACGCATTCACGGAGCATGCGCCGAACTCCTGTCCAATGCCTCGCTCGCCACCCGCCTGTCCGAAAACGCGCGTCGACTCGTCGAAACCGACTACGCGTGCGCGTCCGGCGCACAGATCGTTCGGGCGGCGTTCGCATCATTCGCCCGATTGGCGCCAAGAAACGACGGTTGACCTTCACGACCGAACCCCCAATGCTCGGCCACACGTGATTGAAATGCCTGACCGGGGCCGGGGTCCCCGGACGTATCTGGAACGCTTCTGATCGCAATCCAGCATGACACTCTTCGCGAACAAATTCGATTTCTGTCCTTGGCAATTCTGGCGCCATGCCAAACCCGAAGAGCAGGCGGCCCAACTGGCGCATCAGGCCGCGCTCGCAGCCACGGGTCTGGTCACATTCGGGGGGCGGGCATACATATCGCCACTAGCCGGATTCATCCCGGCACGCGTGCACATTGGCGACGGCTCGTACATTGCCGGTTACGCCTATGTCACCGACAACGTCATGATGGGCGCGAACAGCACGGTCAATCCGTTTGCGACGGTTCGCGGCGATGTGCGCATCGGAAGCGGCGTGCGCATTGGCGCGCATGCCAGCGTGCTTGGTTTCGACCACAACAGCGACGATGCCTCGCGCCCCATCTACACACAGGGGGTAAGCGCAAAAGGTATCGTCATCGGTGATGACGTGTGGATCGGCTCGGGTGCGATCGTGCTGGATGGTGTTGCCATCGGGAGCAACTCCATCATTGCGGCTGGTGCAGTGGTCACCAAGGATGTGCCCGACTACGCGATCGTCGCCGGCAATCCGGCCCACATCGTGCGGGATCGGCGCGAGCCGAAGGCCGAGAGGCAATCGTCTTCGGTGCAGACACCGGCCACCCTGACGCAGCGCTCGATCACTGCCTCGACGCTCACCGCATTTGGCAATCGCGTCGCCTCACAATGGACAGATATCCTGAAGCGGTGCGAGTCCCGGGTAAACGGCGAGCTTCGATACATCAACTCCCCCGGCGACGGCCCGCGAATCTTTCGCCCGAATTGCGATGCCGTGGAGATCGCGGCCGCATTTGGCGCGGTTCCCCCGCTGCTTGCCAAGGACGAGTGGATCGCGCTGCTGCAAGCCGCACTGGATCCCCAGAGCGGCATGCCGATCGATCCGTGGATGCCCAACGACCCTGCGCAACCACTCGGCGTGTTGGGTACCGGAAACACCTGTTACCAGATAATCTCGATCGGCTACGCCCTCGAATGCCTTGGCACGCACTTCAGACTGCCCATTCACGTTGTGCAGCACATGCCACCTGCAACGCTGCGGGCGCTGCTCGACAGGTTGCCGTGGCGCGAACAGGCGTGGGGAAGCGGCGCCTGGGTCGACGACCGATTTCTCGCGTATTGGGCGATGCGTTGACGAGCACCACGATGTTCCGCTCCCCAAATTGGCTCAACGCGGCCGATCGCCGCCCTTCTTGAAAAATCCTCCGCTTCGGAATCCCGGTGTGGAATTTCCGCCGTCCCGATCGCGGCGTCGCGCGGTACCTGTGGTCACGCGGGCCCGGTCATCCCAGCGCGACGCCGGGCGTGCATTTGCGGGGGCATTGGCGCCGCGAAACTGCGGCTTTGCGAATCCCGTTCGAGGGATTGCCCGGTCTTCGCGCCGGCGGGGCTCCAGCCCCGGGATGACGTGGGCTGCAATTGCGGCGCCGGTAAACCGTTCGATCTGGCGGAGCGCCCCGCGTTCGGCGTGGTTCGCAAGCGACACCGCGATCCCCGCGGCCCCCGCGCGTCCGGTACGACCGATCCGGTGCACATAATCTCCCGCCTGCCGCGGCAGGTCGAAATTGATCACGTGGCTGATGCCGGCGACGTCGATGCCTCGTGCCGCGACGTCGGTCGCAACCAGCGTGCGCACGCGTCCGCGACGCATGTCGAGAATCGTTCTCGTGCGCTCGTGCTGATTCATGTCGCCGTGCAGCGCGGCCGCGGCATGACCCTCACCCTTCAACCGCTGCGCGAGCGACTCGGCATCGCGTTTGGTCGCGATGAAGACGATGCTCTGTGTCATCGAGATGTCGGCGAGCAGGTGATCGAGGATCCTGTGCTTGTGCGAGTGATCGTCGGCGAAGTGAACGCGCTGCTCGATCGCGATGGGCGCCGCGACGTCACCCTTCACTTCGATGCGCACGGCGTCGCGCATCAGTCGCGCGGACAGCCGCGCGATCGCGCCGTCGAACGTCGCCGAGAACAGCACCGTCTGGCGCGTCTTCGGCGCCAGCAGCGCGATGCGCTCGACATCGTCGACGAAGCCCATGTCGAGCATCCGATCCGCCTCGTCGAGGACGAGCATCTCAAGCCCGGACAGGTCGATCCGGCCGCGTTCCAGATGATCGATAAGACGGCCCGGCGTCGCGACGATGATGTCGGCACCGCGCGCGAGCTCCCGGTTCTGGACCGGATACGGCGCTCCGCCGTAGATGCAAACGGTGTTCACGCGGAGGGTTTGACCGTAACGGACGGCCTCTGCGGCAACCTGTTGCGCGAGTTCACGCGTTGGCGCCAGCACCAGGATCCGCGGGGACGCGACTCCGCTGCGCGCTGCGGTTGCGCGGGTGCCGGACGCTGCGAGCCGCTGCAGCGCGGGCAACACGAATGCCGCCGTCTTGCCTGTCCCCGTTTGCGCCGAGCCGATGAGATCCCTACCCGCGAGCAGCGACGGAATCGCTTGCGCCTGGATCGGCGTGGGTTCGGTGTAGCCGCACGAGGCAAGCGTCTGCAGCAGCTCCGGCGCAAGCTTCAGTTCTTCGAATGTCATGTCCATCCCTTCAAGCAGCCCGGAAGCGCTTCTGGCGCCGAGCGGGCGCGGGCAAGAATCGGACGTCGCCAATTGGCGGCCCGTGCCCAAAAAATCCGGAATAGCGGGGAAAGAAAACGGCGCCGCACGTCGGCCCAAGGCGAGAACCGCCGTCAGGAAGGACGCTTCGGGCGCGCGCCAACGGCCGCCACCGGGTCGACAGACTGCAAAGCCATCGTCGCTAACCGGATGCTGCCGTTCAGACTCGGACTGCCGGGAGTATGAACCGAGAGATTAGAAGCCGATGATCCGATTGCCTGGGGACTGCCGCGTGCGGCGGGCAACCGTCAGAAACTCGCAGATCACCGCACAAATGTTATTTTACCACAGAATGGTGCAGCGCGACGAACTGTCGCCTCCGACGCGGATCCGAAGCCGCATCGACTGACCTGAAGCGGCTCCTCCTCGTCGTCGTCGTCATCATCGTCGTAGCCTTCGTCGTCGTCAGGCTCGATGTTGCCGCCGCTCCCGCCGGGCACGTCGCCGTCATCGTCGTCGTCGTCGTCGCCGGGGCCCTTGCCGTTCACGGACAAGGATCCCGGCGCGTGCGTCGCCGGGGCCGGGATCATCTGCTCGCGGCGGTTCTCGCTCGTCGTGGCGTCGCCGGATAGCGGGGCTTGTGCCACGAGCAACGGATCCTCCATCAACGCGGTACCCGGCCTACGGTGGAGGAATCCGCAACACCTGCCCCGGATAGATCTTGTCCGGGTGCTTCAGCATCGGCGTATTCGCCTCGTAGATCTTCATGTATTTGTTCGGGTCGCCGTACTGCGCCTTCGAAATCTTCGACAGGTTGTCGCCGGACACGACCGTATAGTACGTCGCTTCGGGCTCGCTGCGGTCGACGCTCATCATGTTGTTGACGGCCGCGACTCCGGACACGTTGCCGCAGCAGAGGATGATCTTTTCCATCGTCGCCTGGTCCGGCGCAACCCCATAGACGGTCACCGTCGCGGTAGCCCCGTCGAACGCCACGACCATGCCGGTGGCAGACAGGTTCTGCGACTTGATGTAGGCGACGATCGCATCGCCTGCCGCGTCGTTGGCCGCCTTGATCTTGGCCTCGTCCGCGGGAGCGGCAGCGGCCTCCTGCATCGTCGCTTTCGCCTTGCCCGTTCCGAAAAGCTTTTCCCCCGCATCCTTCACGAAATCCAGTAGACCCATCTTCGTTCTCCTCGGTTTACTCCTATCCGGCCATTCGCGATGCGCACGGCGCGCTTCGCAAGCCCGATTGCGGCCGCTATCTTACATCGTCACGAAACGGACCGTTACTTCGTCGGCATTGGTGTCGCACGAGCATGCAGGAAATAGCGGGAGCCATGCCAATGTCCCTATAGGGCGAGCGCGACCTCGGTTCCCTGTGCGATTGCGCGCCGGGCGTCGAGTTCGGTTGCGACATCCGCACCGCCGATCAGCGTGACTGGCACTCCCGAGCCGCGCACGGCATCGTACAGCTCGCGGCGCGGCTCCTGCCCTGCGCAGATGACGATCGTGTCGACGTCGAGCAGCTCCGGCATGCCGTTCACGCGAAAGTGCAACCCGGCATCGTCGATCTTCTCGTATTCGACGCCGGGAACCATCGTCACGCCGCGCTTCTTCAGCAGCGTGCGCCGAATCCAGCCGGTGGTCTTCGCAAGGCCTTCGCCGACCTTGGTAGCCTTCCGCTGCAGCAGCCAGACTTCACGCGGCGGGGGACGACCCTCGGCCGGCCGAACTCCGCCCCGTTCGCGATACTCCGTGTCGATGCCCCACTCCGCGAAATACGCTTGTGCCTCGTCGTCGACGCCGTTGTGGGTGAGAAATTCGCCGACGTCGAACCCGATGCCGCCCGCGCCGACGATCGCGACGCGATTTCCCGCCTCCCGGCGACCCATCACGATATCGGTGTAGCCCGCGACCTTCGGGTGATCGATGCCGGCAATCGCAGGCACGCGCGGGACGATGCCGGTCGCCAGCACGACATGGTCGAAATCGACGAGATCGCCGCTGCCAACACGACGATTGAGTTCCAGAACGACGCCCGTGCGTTCGATGATGCGGCGAAAATAGCGAAGCGTCTCGGCAAACTCCTCCTTGCCGGGAATCCGCCGCGCCAGGTTGAACTGCCCGCCGATTTCCGGCGCGGAATCGAACAGCGTGACGCGATGACCCGCGTTTGCGGCGGTCGTGGCGCAGGCGAGGCCCGCCGGGCCGGCGCCGACGACGGCGATGCACTTTTTTCGCGCCGCCGGCTTCAACACGATCTTGGTCTCGTGACAGGCGCGCGGATTGACGAGGCACGACGCGATCTGCCTTGTGAAAATCTGGTCGAGGCACGCCTGATTGCAGGCGATGCACGTGTTTATCTCGTCGGCGCGGCCTTCGGCGGCTTTGACGACGAATTCGGCGTCGGCGAGAAATGGCCGCGCCATCGACACCATGTCGCCATCGCCGCGCGCGAGGAGTTCTTCTGCCACGGCGGGATCGTTGATCCGGTTGGTGGCGATGAGCGGGATCCGCACCGAGCCCTTGAGCCGCTTCGTCACCCAGGCGAACGCGGCTCGCGGCACCATCGTCGCGATCGTCGGTACCCGCGCCTCGTGCCAACCGATACCGGTGTTGATGATCGTCGCACCCGCCGCCTCGACCGCTCGCGCGAGCGCGACGACTTCGTCCCACGTGCCACCGCCATCGATCAAATCGAGCATCGACAGCCGGTAGATGATGATGAAATCGGTGCCGACGGCCTCACGGGTGCGGCGGACGATCTCGACGGGAAAGCGAATCCGGTTATCCACCGCACCGCCCCATTCGTCGTCGCGGTGATTGGTTCGCGGCGCCGTGAATTCGTTGATGAGGTAGCCCTCCGAACCCATGATCTCGACGCCGTCGTATCCCGCTCGCCTGGCGAGCCGAGCGCAACGCGCGTAGTCGGCGATGGTCTTGCGGATCCCCGACTGCGTGAGCGCCCGCGGCTTGAACGGCGTGATCGGCGAGCGGATTGCCGACGGCGCGACCGACAGCGGGTGATACGCGTAACGCCCGGCGTGCAGGATCTGCAGCGCAATCTTTCCGCCTGCCGCGTGCACGGCCTCCGTGACGATCCGGTGCTTCGCGAGTTGCCATGGAAACGAGAGCTGCGACGCGCGCGGTTCGAGCCGGCCCGACAGATTCGGCGAAACGCCGCCGGTGACGATGAGGCCCACGCCGCCGCGGGCGCGCTCGGCGTAGAACGCGGCCATCCGCGAATAGCCGTCGGGAGCCTCTTCGAGCCCCGTGTGCATCGATCCCATCAACACGCGGTTCTTCAACGTCACGAACCCGAGATCGAGCGGAGCCAGCAGGTGGGGATAGGGTGTTGCCACGCGATTCATCCTATGGCCCCAAGTCGGCGGCAGTGCGAAACGATTGCGGCCCTTCGTCGACCCGCGGAGGTCGGCAGCTGTTCACCTTGTATCCGGCAATCAGAGCCCGCTAATTGGCGCGGTACAGGGTGACCACGCAGGCCCCGCCGAGTCCGAGGTTGTGCTGCAGTCCGAGCCGGGCGCCTTCGACCTGACGGCGGTCGGCCGTTCCACGCAGCTGCTGCGTCAGTTCGAAGCATTGGGCGAGGCCCGTCGCACCCAGCGGGTGTCCCTTCGACAGGAGGCCGCCCGATGGATTGGTCACGTACTTTCCACCATAGGTATTGTCGCCGTCTTCGATGAATTTCTCGGCGCCGCCCTCGGTGCACAGCCCCAGCGCCTCATACGTGATGAGTTCGTTGTGCGCGAAACAGTCGTGCAGCTCTATCACGTCGACATCCTCCGGACCGACACCCGAGGCTTCGTATACCTGTCCCGCCGCGGCCTTCGTCATGTCATAGCCGACGAGCTGCATCATGTCGTGCGCCGCGAACGTCGATGGCGTGTCGGTGGTCATCGCCTGCGCTTCGATCGAAACGGTCGTATCGAGGTGGTGGCGGTTCGCAAACGCCTCGGAGACCAGGACCGCCGCAGCCGCGCCGCAGGTCGGCGGGCATGCCATCAGGCGCGTCATCACGCCCGGCATCAGCATCGGCGAATCCATCACCTCCTCGACGGACACTTCCCGGCGAAACATCGCAAACGGGTTGTTCGCCGCGTGCCGGCTCGCCTTGGCACGGATCTTCGCAAACGTCTCGAGCTTCGTGCCGAATTTCTGCATGTGCGACTGGCCTGCGCCACCGAAATAGCGGATCGCAATCGGCACGTCGGGCGCTCCCACCAGCGCGTCCGTCTCGCGGTTGAAGTCGTCGAACGGCGTCGGGCGATCGTTGAAATGGATACCCAGAGCGCCGGGCATCATCTGCTCGAAGCCAAGCGCCAGCGCGCAGTCGACAACGCCGCTCTCCACCGCCTGCCGCGCCAGGAAGAGCGCGGTCGATCCGGTCGAGCAGTAGTTGTTGACATTGAAGATCGGAACGCCGGTCATGCCCACGCGGTAGAGCGCCTTCTGGCCGGCCGTCGAGTCGCCATAGACGTAGCCGACAAACGCCTGCTGCACATCGACATAGGCGACGCCGGCGTCCGACAGCGTCGCGGCCGCAGCCGTGGCGCCCATGATGTCGTAGGTGTCGCTGGTACCCGGCTTTGAGAATGGAACCACGCCGACACCGGCAACGAAGACCTTGCGACTCATCGACTGTCCTTTGGGGTGCGGCGCCGCATTGTATTTTCGTCTGCGGCCATTGGTCTGCACCTGGCGGGCATTTTACCGGCTAATAAGCGCAATTCGCGGCCTTTGCGCGGAAGCGCTAAACTATTCGTCCGAACGCCACGGCCGAGCAGCTGTTGCGAGCGTGGCGTTGTCTTCGGAGGTACTGCCATGACCGCCACGCCCGCCCTTCGCCAAGTCGACGTCCCCATACTCGCTCACTGGATCGGCGGCAAGCGGACACCGGGCACGTCCGGCCGCTTCGGCGACGTCTACACACCGGCGACGGGAACGTTGGGTAGCCGCGTCCCGTTCGCGACGGCCGCCGAAGTCGCTCGCGCCGTCGACGCTGCGAGGACGGCTTTCCCCGGCTGGGCTGCGACGACGCCGCTCGCCCGTGCGCGCGTCATGTTCAAGTTCAAGGCGTTGCTCGAGCAACGTGCCGACGAAATCGTCGCCGCGATCTCGCGCGAGCACGGCAAGGTGCTTTCCGATGCCGGCGGAGAGCTCTCGCGCGGAATCGAGATCGTCGAATATGCGTGCGGCGCCCGCGCAGCTCCTGAAGAGCGAGTTCACCGAAAACGTCGGCGCCGGGATCGATGCGTACACGCTGCGGCAGCCGCTGGGCGTCGTCGCGGGAATCGCGCCGTTCAACTTCCCGGCGATGGTGCCTCTGTGGATGTTCCCGATGGCGCTCGTGTGCGGCAACACGTTCGTGCTTAAGCCTTCGGAGCGCGACCCGTCGGCTGCTCTGATCCTCGCGGCGCTGCTCAAGGAAGCCGGCCTGCCCGATGGCGCATTCAACATCGTCAATGGCGACAAGGAGGCGGTCGATGCGTTGCTCGCCCATCCGGACGTCCAGGCGGTGAGCTTCGTCGGCTCGACGCCGATCGCCCGGTATATCTATACCACGGGCACCACGCACGGAAAGCGCGTGCAGGCATTGGGCGGCGCGAAGAATCACGCGGTCGTGATGCCCGACGCCGATCCCGAGATGGCCGCCGACGCGCTGGTCGGCGCGGCCTACGGCTCCGCCGGTGAGCGCTGCATGGCAATCTCGGTGGCAGTCTTCGTCGGCGACGCCATCGCCGACAGCGTGCTCGGCCGCGTCCGGACGAAGATCGCCGCGATGAAGGTGGGTGCGTCCGACGACAGGAGCGCCGAGATGGGGCCGCTCGTCACCGCCACGCATCGCGACAAGGTGACGGGCTACATCGAGAGCGGGGCCGCTGAAGGCGCGAATCTGGTCGTTGACGGCCGCACGCTGACCGTCTCCGGCCACGAGCAGGGATACTTCGTCGGCCCCACGCTGTTCGACCGCGTCGCCCCGCACATGCGAATCTACAAGGACGAGATCTTCGGCCCGGTGCTGTCCTCGCTGCGCGTCCACACGTACGAGGAGGCGCTGTCGCTCGTCAATGCGCACGAGTTCGGCAACGGCGCAGCGATCTTCACGCGCGACGGGGATACCGCGCGCAACTTCGTCCAGCGTGTCCAGATCGGGATGGTCGGCGTCAACGTTCCTATCCCGGTGCCCGTTGCGTTCCACAGCTTCGGCGGCTGGAAGTCGTCGCTGTTCGGCGACCATCACATCTACGGTCCCGAAAGCGTGCGCTTCTACACGCGGCAAAAGGCGGTCACGCAGCGCTGGCCGTCGGGCATCCGCGCCGGCGCCGAGTTCATGATGCCGACGACGAAGTAGCGCTGCGAGCGGCGAGCAGGGAGTACGGGAAATGGCAGCGCACGCTGCGCGCTGCCCCGAGCTCGACCAGCGCCGGCGGTTCGTTTGTGCACCGGTTCTGCGCCACCGGGCACCGCGTATGGAAGCGGCAGCCCGCGGGCGGATTCACGGCGCTCGGAATCTCCCCTTGCAACACGATCGGCTTGTGCCGTTTGCCCGGATCGACGGCCGGGTTGGTCGATAGCAGCGCGGCGGTGTAGGGATGGGCGGGCGCCGCGAAGAGGTCGGGTGTCGCCGCCTCCTCGACGATCTGTCCCAGATACATCACCGCCGTGCGCCCGGTAACGCGTCGAATCACATTGAGGTTGTGGCTGACCAGCAGGTAGGTGAGTCCGAACTCGCGCTGGAGATCGAGCAGCAGGTTCAGCAGGTCACCCTGCACCGACACATCGAGCCCGGCGGTCGGCTCATCGGCGACGACGATCTCCGGGTGCATCACCAACGCCCGCGCGACGCCGACCCGTCGCGCCTGACCGCCGGAGATCTGATGCGGAAATTTTGCCAGCACGTCCTGCGGGAGGCCCAGCCGCCGAAGGATCGCCGCGAGCCGCTCCAGCGTCTCGGCGCGCGGCAGTTTGTGAATGGCGATCGGCTCTTCCAGCGTGCGGCCGATGGTCATGCGTGGCGACAACGACGCAACGGCATCCTGCAACAGCATTTGCGCGCGGCGCCGGAAGGCGAGCCGTCCTTGCGCGAGCTGCCGGTGCACCTGTTGGCCTCCGACACTCACCATTCCCGACGAGGGTGGCGTGAGCCCCACCAGCACCCGGCACAACGTGCTCTTGCCCGAGCCGGATTCGCCGACCAGCCCGATGATCTCACCTTTGCGTATGGTGAGCGTGACATCGTCGAGCGCGCGCACTTTCCCATCGAAAACGACGCTGACACCGGTGAACTCGACCAGCGCAGAGGCCGTGCTCACGCAAGCTCCTCGAACCGCAGGCATGCCGCGCGTCGTCCTACACCGGCATCGCGCAGCGGGGGAACGGAATTGCGACAGGCGTCGATCGCATGCGGGCAACGCGGGGCGAACACGCACGCAACGTGCTCGGCAACGGGGTCCGGCACTTCACCCGGGATCGAAACGAGACGGCCGTCTGCGGTATCTTCGTCGAGCTCACATGCCAGCAGCGCGCGCGTATAGGGATGGCGCGGCCGGGCCAGCACCGCGGCGACCGGGCCCGTCTCCACGATGGTGCCGCCATACATTACGCACAGGTCTTCGCAGAGCTGGGCGACGAGGCCGAGATGGTGCGAAATGAAGACGATCGAGCCGGCGAAGCTGCTGCGCAGACCCTCCAGCAACGCCACGATCTGCGCTTCCACCGTTGCATCCAGCGCCGTTGTCGGCTCATCGGCGAGAAGCAAGGTCGGTTCAACCAGCAGTGCCATCGCGATCATCACGCGCTGGCGCATCCCACCCGAAAGTTGGTGCGGATAGGACGCGAGTCGCAGCGGCGCGTCCGCGATGCCGACGCTGCGCAACGCCGCGATCGCGCGGGTCGCGGCGGCGTCCCGGGCCAGACCCGGATCGCGTCGGCGCACAACGTCGATGAGATGCGTGCCAATCGTGAAGAGCGGATTGAGTGCCGTCATCGGATCCTGAAAGATCATGGCAATCCGCGTGCCGCGATAGGCATTCATTGCTGCTTCATCCAACCGAAGAAGGTCGGTACCGTCGAACAGGATTTCGCCGCCGATGCGGGAGAGGTTCGCCGGCAGCAGGCGGACGAGGCACGCCGCAAGGCTCGACTTGCCCGAACCCGATTCGCCGACCACGCCGAGGATGCGGCCACGCCCGATGTCGAGATCGACGCCACGCAGAATGTGGGCAGTGCCGCGTGTCGTAGACGCTTCGAGCGCAAGCTTCCTGATCGATACCAGTGGCTGCGTCATGCGTCAGCGCTCCTGGCGGATGCGCGGATCAACCGCATCGCGCAGTGCCTCGCCGAACAGCGTGAAGCCGAGCGTTGCGAAGGCGAGCGCCAAACTGGAGACCACCACCGGCACCCAACTGTCGGAGAGAAACTGGTAGCCATCCTGAATCAACGTGCCCCAGCTCGCCAGCGGCGGGCGCACGCCCAGGCCGAGAAACGACAGCCCGGCCTCGATCGTGATGACCACCGGGATATCCATCGAGGCGAGGATCACGAGCGGCCCGAGAATGTTGGGCAGGATGTGGTAGACGACAATGCGCGGAAACGAAGCACCCAGTATTCGCTCGGCCTCGAGGAAGGGAGCGCTCTTGAGCGTCAGTACCTGGGCGCGCGCCACGCGACCGAAGTGCGGCGTCAGCGTGACAGCGACAATCGCCACGACGATCACGGTCGACGGGCCGAAAACGGCGACGATGGCGAGCGCCAGAACCATGCTCGGGAATGAATAGATCACGTCGAAGACAATCAGAACGAAGCGCTCCAGGCGCGCCGGCAAATAAGCGGCGAAGATGCCGAGCAGCGTTCCCAGGCTGAGCGCCCCGGCGATCGCCGACAGTGCCACACTCATCGCCACCGTCGAACCGTGCACGAGGCGCGAATAGAGATCGCGGCCAAGATGATCGGTGCCGAGCCAATGCGCGGTGGAAGGCGCGGCAAAGCGATTCATTACGTCGAGCCGGTCCGGATCGCTGGGGGCAACCCAAGGTGCAAAGACCGCCGCTACGAGCACGACCGCCACAATGGCGAACCCCGTGGCTCCAATGAACGTGGCGCAGACCCGACGGATGATACCAAGGGCGCCTCGCAGCGCCGTCATCCGGCGGCTCCGCGACTGGAGGTCTCATGCCGGATGCGTGGATCGATGGCGGAGTACGACAAATCAACGAGGAGGTTCACGAACACGAACAACACCACGACGACCAGAACTGCGCCTTGCACGACAGGATAATTGCGCTCCGAGATCGCGTTGTAGATGAGGCGCCCAAGTCCCGGCCGCGCGAACACGATCTCGACCAGCACCCCTTGGCTCAATAGCCGGCCGATGCCCATCCCGAGGATCGTGATCGTCGGAATGCAGGCGTTCTTCAGCGCATATTTGTAGGTAACCAGCCGACGGGACAATCCGTATGCGCGCGACGTGCGAATATAAGGCTCGGCCAACACCTCGAGCATCGACGTGCGTACCAGCCGGGCGATAAATCCGATCCAGCCCAAGGCAAGCGCCAGCGTCGGCAGGATCATGCGCTTCATCTCGTCGCCGAGCGCGCCGGTCCGGCTCGCGCCCAACACGGGCAGCCAGTCGAGCCAGATCGCGAAAATGAGCAACAGGAATATCGCGATCACGAAGCTCGGCACGGCGATGAAGGCGACCGAGACAAACGCGAGGACATTGTCGAGCACCGAGCCGCGGTGTGTGGCCGCGAAGACGCCGAGCGGCACGCCGATCAACACGGCCAGACCGATCGCCGAAAACGTGAGTATCAGCGTATAGGGGATCACCTCGCGGATCAGACTTCCGACCGGCTGACCGGAGATAACGTCGACGCCCAGATTGCCCGTCAGGACATTCGCGAAAAAACGCCACAGGCGAATGTGCAGCGGCTGGTCGAGCCCCATCTCCACAATGAAACGCCGCGCCAATTCCGGTGTGGCCTGCGGCCCAAGCAGCGTGGTCGCGGGATCACCGGGAACCACCGCAGACAGCGTGAACAGCAACACCATCGCCCCGATCACGATCAGCACGGTCGTGACGAGACGGCTCGCGAGATAGCGCATCGCCTCTTCGGTACGCGTCGCACCTCTCGAGGACATCGTGACCTGCCGCCAGACGCGGGCGCGACGTCAGGTCGCGGCGCTCCAGTCGTCGTATTGCCAGTCGATCCACCCCGGTACTCCCGCCGGCCGAATCCAGGTGCGGTAGACGAGCGTGTTGACCTCGTTGGTCAGCCAGACGAAGGCTGCGCTCTTGTCCATCAGCCGTTGCGCGTCGACCACCAACTGCCGGCGCTTGGCCGGATCGAGCTCACTCGCCGACTGCGTATACAGCGCGTCGTATTCCGGACTGTTCCAGCGTTGCCAGTTCCATTCTCCGATCTGCCGCGAGACGAACCACTGCATAATGAAATTCGGATCGTGCTTGCCGTTGAAGCGAACGATGAAGAGATCGATGTTCTTGCCAACGTCACCCTTGCCGGAATTCCAGTAGGTGCCGCCCTCCTGCGAGTCGACCTCGACGGTGATACCGACATCGGCAAGCAACGCGCGCGCCACCAACGCCATGTTCTGGTAGGCCGCCTGGTTCAGGATCAACAGCTTGACTTTGAGGTTCGACACTCCGGCCGCAGCGAGCAGGCTCTTCGCCTCCGCGATGTTGCGCTTATAGACGGGCGCCTCGTGCCAGTGGCCGAGAATCTGCGGCGGCAATAGCGTATTGAGCCGCGGCGCCTTGCCGTTGTAACCGGCCGTCAGCATCTGGTCGACGTCGAGCGCGAGACGAATCGCCTGCCGGACGCGCACGTCGGTAAAGGGCGCCTTCTCCACGTTCATACCCAGCCAAACATAGGCGATGCTCGGCTGCTCGCTGAGCGTTAGCCCCGGCACCGAACGCAAAGGTTCGGCGGCGGAGGGCGACAGGACTGCAAAGTCGAGCTCGCCGGAACGCAGTGCGAGGTCGGTCGTGCGCGCGTCCGAGATGAAGCGGATCGCGATTTCTTCGAAGTAGGGCTTGCGGCCGGTATACGCGGCATTGCGACGCAGTGTGGCGCCCTTCTGGCGCTCGAACGAAACCACCTGATACGGTCCCGACCCGACAGGTTTCGTGGCAATGTCCGCGCCGCGCTCACCCACCGCCTTCCGCGAAACGATGCACCCCGAGACGTCGCCGATCACGACATCGAAGAGATTGGCGCGCGCCTGCGTCAGCACGATGCGGCCTTCGTATTTGCTCTTGACCTCGACGCCTTGCAGGTGCAGCCAATCGTTCTTGTACGTCGATTCCTTGCCGTCCTTCGCCGGCAGGCCGATGCGCTCGAACGAGAACTTGACGTCGTCGGCGGTCATCTCGCCGAACCCGTCCGTGAACATTTGGCCTGGTTTCAAACGGAACTCGATCACGGTCGGCGAAACCTGCTTGATCTCCGCCGCGGCATCGAGCTCGAGCTCGGACGAGTTCGGCTTCTGTTTCATCAGACGCTGATGGACAACGCGCGTGACGTTGCCGTCCCAAGGCCCCTTGCGATCGTAGGGGTCCAGCACGGCGAGATCGCGATCAATACGCACGGTGATGTTCGGACGCGGACCGGTCTGCGCGGGCGCATCGAGCGCATAGACGAGCGCGGTACCGACGACGGTGGTGAGGAAATCGCGGCGATTGAAATGGGAGGTCGTCATGGGGATCTCCTGGAGGCGATGCTGCGGTCCATCGATAACCAGCTGCAGCCTTGATTTGTGGATCGAATGGTGACCCGTCCCGCGACATTCCACAAGACCGGCTCGCGCTAAAGGCCCGTCGCAGTCCGGTCGGAAAGCCTACGGCAAATGGATTCGGCCGGGTGCCGCAAATTGCGGACGGTTGACCCGTGCAACCGAACCTCCAATACTCCGGCTCGTGTGATTGCAACACCTATCGATCGCGAGGTAACGGAGATGAGCGGCGATCTGATTCTGACAGGCAGCAATCTCGACATCGATACCCTGGCGCGCATCGCAGAGGGCGCGGGTGACGTATCGCTGGCCGCGGCGGCGCGTGCGCGAGTGGCGGTGGCGCGGGCGGTGGTGGAACGCTTTGCTGCCGGTGAGCGACCGATCTACGGGCTCAATACCGGACTTGGCGGCAATCTCAAGCATCGCCTCGCGCCGGACGAAATCCCCGCTTTCCAGATCCAGTTCGTGGTCGGCCGCGCCATCGGAGTCGGCGAGCCGCTGCCGCGCGCCACCGTGCGCGCGGCGATGCTGGCGCGCGCCAACGCCATGGCGCTGGGGGGAGCGGGCGTGTCGCCTGCAGTGCTCGACCTCTTGATCGCGATGCTCAACCGGGACGTGACGCCGGTCGTGCCGCGCTGGGGCTCGATCGGCGCCGGCGACCTGGGATTGCTTGCGCACATCGCACTCGTAGTGATCGGACGCGGGCAGGCGCTGCACCAAGGGCGCGTGTTGGCAGGCGCGGAGGCGCTACAAGCGGCCGGTCTCGCGCCGGCGGAATTGGGACCGAAGGACGGGTTGGCGCTGTGCAACGGCAATGCGCTGTCCGCCGCGATGGCCGGTCTGGCGCTGCAGTGGGCGCGGCGGGTGCTTCGCCTGGCCGATCAGGCGGCGGCGCTGTCATTCGAGGGTTATGCCGCCAATCCCGCGATCTTCGATCCACGCCTGGCCGCCGCGCGCCCTGCGGCCGGTCAAGTCGCCGCCGCGCGGCGGTTCCGGGAACTGCTGGAGGGATCGTCGCTTTACGACGCCGGAGCGCGCTCGATCCAGGACGCGCTCAGCTTCCGTTGCCTGTCGCAGGTCCATGGTGCCGCACACGACGCGATGGAGCGCGCCGTCGCGGCCTGCGAACTGGAGCTCAACGCGGCGGCCGATAACCCGCTGGTTCTCGCGGCGGACGACGAGATGCTCTCGACCGGCAATTTCCACCTTGTGGCACTCTCGCTCGCCGGAGACACGTTGGCGATGGCGCTTTCATCCGTGGCGGCGATGGCGGTCGGCCGGATCGTCAAACTGATGCAGGGCGAGCTGACCCAATTGCCGCGCTACCTGACTCCGATCGGCGGCGCCTCGGCCGGATTCGTGTCGATGCAGAAAACCGCGGTGGCGCTCTATGGCGAAATCCGCCGTCACGCCAATCCCGCCGGGCTCGACCAGTTCGCCGTCAGCGAGACGGTCGAGGACCACAGCCCGCAAGCGCCGCTGGTCTACGCCAAGCTTGCGGACCAAGTCGCGGCATTGGAGCGCCTGGTTCCGCTGGAGATGTTGGTCGCGGCGCAGGCCGTGGATTTGCGCAAGCCCAAGTGCCTTGGCGAAGGCACCGCACCACTTCATGCAGCGATCCGCGCGGCCGTGCCGGCGCTCAAGGAAGACCGCGAAAACGGCCGGGACGTCGAGACGATCGTGGCCATGCTTCGTGCAATGGCGCTGGAATAGGAGGCTGTTCTTCGCATCCGCGATCATCCGGAAATCGAGCCGGTCAAAGGCAATACCGCGACCGGCGCCGCCATATTGATCGGGTTGAAGAGCACGATCGCCGCCAGATCGCGGCGCACCAACGCCTCGTGCAGGCGGCTCTTTCGATAGCCACGTAGCGCGCGTGCGTCGGACGGCGCTTCGAGATCGACCGAAGTGCCGAAGATCTCGACGAGCCGGGTCGTGGAGGCCGTTCTTTCCATCCGTCATCACCGACTATACAAACGGTCGAGCGCTGGACAAGCAGTCCAGATCAACAATGGACTGCCCCGGATTCTTCTTTGAAACCGGCGGCCAGTTTACTATCGCGTTGCACGAAGTGCCACGGACTCCGCCGCCCATGCCCACGATCGACCTCGTCTACCTCAACGGCCCCGATATCGAAGCGCTGGCCCTCACCGACGAAGAAATCCTCGTCGCCGTCGAGGGTGGATTGCGCGCGCAGGGTCGAGGCCAGGCGGTGATCGAACCGCGCGTGCACCTGGTTCCCGAGAGTTCGACCAAAGGCCATTTCAACGTGCTGCGCGGCGTGGTCGGGCCATTGGGACTCGCCGGCGTCAAAGTCGTCGGCGATTTCATAGACAACTGGCAGCGCGGACTGCCGTCGGAACTCGCCGTTCTCAACCTGTTCGATCCGCAGACCGGCGTCCCGCGCGCGATCCTCGATGCATCGTCGCTGACCGACATGCGGACCGGCGCGATGACGGCCATCGGCGCAAAGTACCTCGCACGGAAGAATTCCAGGGTGCTGGGCCACGTTGGCGCACGCGGGACCGCGTACTGGAACGTGCGGCTGCTGGACCATCTGTTCGATTTCGACGAGATTCGCGTACACTCTCGTCGACCGGAAAGCCGGCGTGCGTTCGCCGAGACGCTCGTCCGCGACCTCGACAAACCAGTCGTGATTGCCGACGATTGGGAATCATGCGTCCGTGGCGCCGACATCGTCGTCGAGGCGTCGCGGCTTCCGGAACCACGGCCGCTCCTGCTCACCGCGTGGATCAAACCGGGCGCGTTGGTCGTCCCCTATGGCACGATGAGCGCGGTCGAGTTGACGCTGACCGACATCATGGACAAGATCGTCGTGGACGACTGGGGCCAATGCCGGAAGGGAATGCCGTTCGGCGCGTTGCGCCGCCACGTCGACGAAGGCAAGTTGCACGAGGGCAACCTGCATGCCGAGCTCGGGCAGATCGTCGCGGAACTGAGGCCGGGGCGCGAACTCGACGACGAGACGATCCTTTTCTGGCATCGCGGGCTCTCGCTGTCCGACATCGCGCTCGGCTGCGCGATGATCGACAAGGCACAACGCCTCGGCCTCGGCCAAACGTTGCGGTTCCGGTGAGCTGGATCGCGTGCACGCGGATGTACGACGTGACGCCGGCGGTGCGCGCGTACTGGCACGCACTGATGCGGAGCGCAGCGCATCATGCCGGTGTCGAAATCGACTGCATCGCCCACGCGGCACCGGCATCGCTCGTGGACCTGTGGCTACGCAGCGATCTGGCTCTTGCGTTCATGTGCGGCTTGCCGCTCGCGTCGCGCTATCCAGACGTTCGACCCCTCGCCGCACCGGTCACTATCTGTTGTGACGATAACAGTGCGACTTATCGCTCCGCGTGGCTCGTGCGCGCCGAATCTGCTTTCGATACGCTCGCATCGACATTCGGCCATCGGATCGGCTGGACGGCCGAGCATTCACATTCCGGATTCAATGCGCCGCGCCATGCGCTCTTCGCCTTTCGATCCGCGAAGCGACCACTGCTCTTCACCGAGTCCGTCGGTCCGCTCGGTCACCCGCGCGCGGCGCTCACTGCTCTCGGTGACGCGCGGGTCGACGTCATCGCCATCGACGCATACTGGTGGTGGCTGCTGCAGCGACATGACGCCGAGACGGCATCACGCTTTCGATCGATCGGCGACACCGCAACCGCGCCGATGCCGCCGCTGGTGTGCGCCGCGGGTCTTCCCGAAGCGCAAGCGATGCGGCTCGTCGCCTCTCTCACCTGTTTGCACGAGGATCCTGATGCAAGCGCGCACCTCGACGCACTCGGCGTCCGCCGCATCGCCCCGGTCACGCGTGCCGACTACGCTGTCCTCGCGGAGATCGATCGCGAGGCCCGCGCGGCAGGCTATTCGCTGCCCGCATAGACGGAGCGATACCGACCCGAATTGATACCTGGTGTCTGCGGGCGACGCCAATTCCGGGTCGTTACGGTGTCCTTTGGTACCATTCGCGGATGGGAAAACGCGCGTCGGCACATTCCCTCGAGCGCCAGCGCGTCGCCTCCCGCGATGAACGGTGTCGGGACGAAGCATCGAGAGCAATCGACGCGGCGCGGCCACTCCCGCCACAGGCTTGGCGCCGTGTCGGCCTTGCTGCGGCGCTGCAGGTCATGGCCTTCTGTGCGGCGGCGGAAGGAATTCCGGCGCCCGATTGGCTGACCGCGACCGGCGGCTACGGTCAAGGCGTCACTGTCTTCGGTGTCGGCGCGCTCTGGCGCCTGCCGTAGTGGGCGGACAGCCTCTCCCACTACGGGCTCGACGCACGGCTTGGCGCCGACGTCATGCGCTGGGAGGGGAACGACCACGGCGTACCCAATCGGTCCCTCTGGAATGGCAACGCGACGCCCTATCTTCGGTGGCGTCCCGCCGAAGGCTCCTGGCAAAACGCATTCATCGAGGTCGGTGTCGGCATCCAGGGCATTTCGCACACCGCCATCGCCATTTCGCCCGACGCTTCACATCGCATGAGCACCGCGTTCCAGTTCGGAGAGCGGTTCTTGGTCGGCTTGACCTTCGGCGACAACCCCCAATACGAGATTGCTTCGTTCGTTCAACACGTTTCGAACGGCAAGATCAAGCTCCCCAACGACGGACTCACCTACTACGGAGTGAGTTTCCGTTTTCCATTGGGAAGGGACTAGCTGTGAAGCGTCACGAGGTTGATCGCGAGTCGGCGCGCCGTCGAGAACGGCGCAAGCGGATCGGTCGTTGCGACAGGACCGAAATGCGCAATTTCTGGAACGTAAGTCTGACAGGAAATTGCGGCGATCGAGCCACATCCGGCATCGCGTCTTGCCGTGCCGCGCGCCTTTGCGGATCGCGAGGGAGACGCCGCCGTTACCCCCCGCGCCCCTCCCATCGGCGACGCTCGCCATTGCCCACGTTCCGGTCCGCAGTTGCGCCCAAGTGTCGGCCGACTGCGCCGTTGAATGGCTGGCCGCGCAGGCTGCCGGGCGTCCCGAATCCGCGGGATCGTGGGTCGACATCGTGTACCGGGAGGTCCGCGTCGGCCGCGCATTGATGCCATCGTTCGTCGATTCCGCTGCCGTCAACGCCGGCATGCCGCGCGCGCGCTCGGTCGATCCCGCTTTCACGGCACGCGTCAATGATCCTTTCCTTGCGCCGTTCGTGCTTGCTCATACCCCTCCGCGCGTCCCGTACCCACTGGCGCAGGTGTTGGCACTCGGTGAGCGGCTAGCGTTGCGAGAGGCGGCGCGCGCCCGGTCGCAGCGCGTGCATGGTGCCGAGGCCGGCACCACGCTCTCCGTGTCCACCACGACGTAAGGGCGGCAGGGTTGAAGCTCTGGGGAGTCGCGATGGTGCGCAACGAATCGGACATCATCGAGGCATTTGTCCGGCACAATCTCACGCGGCTCGATGGGCTGTTTATCGTCGACCACGGCTCGGCCGACGACACGGTCCGGATCCTTGCGTCGCTCGCGCGGGAGGGACTACCGGTCAGCGTGCTCGCCAACACGATGCCCGGATACGCACAGGTCGAGATCACTACGCTACTGGTCAGGCACGCCTTCGCGCGGACGCCCGCCGATTTCGTCTTCCCCCTCGACGCCGACGAATTCATCAAGACCCCATCGCGTGCATGCATGGAAGCTGCGCTCTCGACAATCCCGCCGCGCACCCACGGCCTGATGATCGAAGACCCGTTCCTCGCCGACTTCGCCCTGCGCTACACGCCCGCCGGGACCGCCGACGCGCTGCCATTGGTCATTGCCGCGGTCGAGCAGCTCGCCAAGCTCGAGGCTCGCGCGACGGCAGATCCGCTGTCGGTCTAGGCGATCAGCCTCGCGCGTCGCCTGACCATCCCCGGCCAGGCCCTGCAGCCCGCAGGGCCCGGCTTGCAAGGCTGCTCAGGCAGACGCCTTCGCCAACCTCGCGTCGGCTATGGTCTGCTCGCGCATCCGGTCGTACTCCGCCTTGGGCACCGGAACGGCGTTCGTGTCACCGAGGTCGTTCAGGTGCACCCGATACGTCTCCCGGGCGCTCCAGGCGGCGATCGCCGCGACGATCGTGATCGCGAGAGTGATCGACCCGATCTTCATCGGGATGTCCGTAGCACCAGGCGGCGCCACGGTGACGAACAGCGCCGGAAGCAGCGCGGTGACGGCTGTTCCAATGTTCTGGGAAATAGCCATCCCGGAGACCCGGGTGCGTGTCGGGAACATCTCTGGGTAGAAGCTCGGAAATACGGCGTTGTAGCCTTGGTAGACCACGCCCCACATCGCCAGCGACATGACGATCGCCATTGGCACGCTGTGGATGCTGATCGCGTACAGGTAGCCGAAAGACATCAGCCCGGAAAGGAGCGCGCCGATGATGATCGGAGGTCTGCGACCGATCTTGTCCGACAGATTACCGACAAAGGGGATGACGATGACGGCCAGGATGTTGCCCAGCACCGGGATCCAAAGGTATAAGTCCTTCTCGAAGTTGATTCCGTATCCGGGTTGGACCGCGTAGGCGGCACCGAATATCGCGGTGACGACGGGGATCACATTCATGAGCGCCATGCAGACGACCCGGATCATGTCGGGCCAGCTTTCCTGGATGGCTCGGATGATCGGCGACTTCGGGATCTCGTGGTGCTCGGCTTCTTCGGCAAAGGCCGGGGTCTCGTCGACCTCGCGACGAATGATGTAGCCCGCGATGATGACGACGACGCTGAGCAGGAAGGGGATCCGCCAACCCCAGGAGCTGAAGTTCTCCGGCGACATGTAGTGCGCGATTGGCAGGAAGACCGCCGCAGCGAGAATCTGCCCCGCCTGCACGCCCTGCAGCGTGAAGCTCGCGAAAAAGCCGCGCCGGCCGAACGGCGCGTGCTCGAGAATCATCGAGCTCGCGCCGGAGATCTCCCCGGCGACCGCGAAGCCCTGGATGAGCCGAAGGAGAACGAGGAGCAACGGAGCAAGCCAGCCGACCTGCGCGTATGTCGGAAGGAGTCCGACCCCCATCGTCGAGATGCCCATCAGGAACATGCATACGATCAGCACCGTCTTGCGGCCGTGCGTGTCACCCCAGTGCCCGAGGAAGAAGGCGCCGATGGGTCGCGCGACGTAGCCGACGCCATAGGTCGCAAGCGAGGCGACGATGGCCACCGTGGGGTCTCCCTTGGGGAAGAAGAGCTGCGGGAAGATCAGTGATGCCGCAGTGGCGTAGATGAAGAAGTCGTAATACTCCAGCGCCGAGCCGATCCAGCCGCTGGCGGTCGCCTTGGTGGTTTGATGCCGGGCATGCGGTTCATGTTCCGTGGGGCTAGACATTTGGGTCTCCTCCGATATTGATCAAGTTGGTTGGGTCCGCAGACACAATCCAATGGACCAACCAACCCGGAACTTCCGGCGGCCATGCCCTGCATGCACAACGCCACGTGCATTTTGGTCGGGCGTCGCCAAGATCCCTCCTTCAGGACAACGGTCAGCTGCCGCGCCTTCTTCAAAGCTACGGGAAGCTACCGCGAAGCGAGGACATCAGGCACCTGCCGAAAGTTAGGCCAGACGCGGACCGGGAGAACAAATTTCGACCTCGGAGGCCAGATTACCCACGTTGCCCTGTCCGATATGCACAAGCGCATCGCCACGGCCCGTCGACGGAAACAACGGGTTGAAACAATGGGTTCCAACGACACTACAGGTCCTCGAGAAGGCGCCGCGTCTTGGCAAGCATCTGCTTCGTCCGCTCGACCGCCGGGACGGTCCTGGCCAACGTCTCCATCGGGATCTCAAGACTGATGGGGAGTTCGGCGGGCACCCCGCGCAGTATGCCGGTGAGATCGAGACCTCCATCGCCGGGCATCAGCCGTTCCGCACGCGCCTGATGGAGCAATCCCTCGATGTCGGTCGGTCGATTGGCTGGCGCATCGCACAGCTGCATGTAGCGAAATCGCGCCCGCGGCACGCCGGGAATTTCGCTGGCCTTGCTGCCCCCCCGATCGAAGTGGATTGGATCGATGAGGACGCCGCCATTTTCACGCTTGGCGGCCGTCACGATGCGCACACCCTGGGCGAAGTTCTTGCAGTCGGTCCATGGCATCGGCTCGAGATTGGCGCCGATGCCGAATTCTTGTGCGAGATCGCAGAAGATCGCGAAGTTCGCAGTGAGGCGAGCTTCATCCGGATCATTGCCCGCAATCAGCGCTTCCTTCGCACCGAAGCGCGCACCGGTCGCCAGCGCCGCCTCATAGTCGGCGACGACGGTATCGGGGCGCAAGCGGAAAATCTCGACGTCGAGGACACGCATGCCGGTGTCCTTCAGTCGGCGTTCGGTCTCGCGCACCAGCGGCGTATCACCGATCATCGAATGCTGCACTTCTTCGGGCGTTGCGGGAATGAGCCGCAGACCGACGCAATCGAAGCCAGCGCCGACCGCGCACGAAACCATCTCGGGCGGGGTGAGTTCGAGGACCGTCAGTGCGGCAAGACCGATCGGGTGCGCCATGGCTTTCGCTTCTCCGGGTCAATGCAGTGGCGAGAATCTTGCCGGGACGAATATCGTTGATTGCATCGTCGCCCCACATCGATGTCCTATCCCACCCATGGCCGCCTGCGGTCGACTCTACAGCAGAAATCTGTCTATTGTGAAGGCAAGAAATCGCTGGTCATTCTCCCCACTTTGGTTAGGTGACGCCGCCCGGGGCCGGTGTAGCATCGCATTCCGCAGTTGCACCAACCTGTCGCCCGGCGGGTAACTATTCCGCAGCCCATCAACCATCTCGTTGAGTTTCAAGTATGAATCCCGTCTCGATCGCGGTGATCGGCGCCGGCCTCTTTGGTCGCAAGCACATCGACACGATGCGACCCGAGCCCACGTGCAAGCTCGTCGCCATCGCCGATCCGACACCGGAAGCCGCCGCGTACGCGAAAGAGCTCGGTGTTCCTTGCTACGCAAACTACACCGAGATGCTCGACCGCGTGCGTCCGGAAGCGGCAATCATCGCCACGCCCAATGTGCTTCATGTCCCGGGAGGCCTCGCATGCGCCGAGCGCGGCGTGCACATGCTGGTGGAGAAGCCGCTGGCGGACACGGTCGAGGCGGCCACAGAGCTCGCCGAGGCCGCGGCGCGCGCGGGCGTGGCGCTCCTCGTCGGACATCATCGGCGGCACAATCCCCTCATCGAGAAGGCGCGGGAGATCGTCCGATCTGGCGGCATCGGACGAGTCACCGCGATCTCGGCGCAGTGGATGCTGTTGAAGGCAAGCGACTATTTCGAGGCCGCGCACCGGCGCGAGCCGGGTGCGGGGCCCGTACTCACCAACGCGGTCCACGACATCGACGATCTGCGCTTCATCTGCGGTGAGATCGACTCCGTGCAGGCCATGGTCTCAAACGCGGTTCGCGGTTTCGCGGTCGAAGATACGGCGGTCGTCCTTCTGCGGTTCGCGAGCGGCGCCCTCGGCACGCTCACCGTTTCCGACACCGCGGCTGCGCCCTGGAGCTGGGAACTCACGTCGGGCGAGAATCCCTTCTATCCGAGAAACGACGAAAACTGCTACCTCGTTGCGGGCACCGAGGGCGCGCTTACGGTGCCGAAACTCGAGCTGTGGCGCTATGGCGCCGCCAAGGGGTGGGGCTCACCGCTGTCATGCGAAAGAATCGAGGTGGCTGCAGTCGACCCGCTCGTGCGGCAGCTCCGGCACTTTTGCCGAGTGATCCGGCGCGAAGAGGAAGCGCGGATCACCGGAGCGGACGCCACCAGAACGCTGGCGGCCGTACAGGCGATTCAGGAAGCAGCGCGGACGGGTCATGCGGTGAAGTTGAGCTGAACGCTCGCAATTCCGGCGGCGACGCAAGCGCAGGCGAAGCGAGCGTTTACGGCTCAGTCGTCGGCGCGAGCATCCATGAATGCGCCGGATCGTTGTGGAAATGCCAGACGCGTTGCGGGCCAGCCATCACGTTGAGGTAATACGACGTATATCCGTGAGGGACGACGACCGGGTGGTAGCCGCGGGGCACCATCACGACGTCGCGGTCCTCAACGGTCATCGCCTCGTCGAGCGAGCGATCGTCGGTATAGACGCGCTGGAAGGCGAAACCCTGCGGAGGGTCGAGCCGGTGGTAGTACGTCTCTTCGAGTGAGCTCTCGGCGGGCACTGCATCGGTGTCGTGCTTGTGCGGTGGGTAGCTCGACGAGTGCCCGGGCGGCGTGATCACCTCGACAACCAGCAGCGCCTCGGCCGGTTCGTCCTGCGGGAGAATGTCGCGAATGTAGCGCGTGTTCGAGCCCAGCCCGCGCACCGTGCGCCGCATCGCGGCCGGCTCGATCACCCGCGGCGCGACGCCCTTCGTTGCCGGAGCGGAGCAAAGCGCGATCTCGGCATCGGTGAGCGCGGTGACGTACACGTCGCGCCCGGGGGGCAGGTACACCGCGAATGGCGGGACGTCCTCGAACGGACTCGCGCGCTGGCCGAGATCCGCCCAAGCCAATGCGCCACTCCTTACGCTGATGCGACCGGCAACGACGACGATGCAGAGCTCACGCGCACCCGTTGCGGCTGCATAGCTTTCGCCGGGCGCGAGCCACATCGCCTCGAAGCCGACATAACGCCAGCCTGCGGATTCCGGCGTGACGCGCGCGATCGTGCGACCGGTGCGCGCCGCTTTGACGAGAAGACGCGGGCTCACGCCACCCCCTTGCACGCCGTTTGCAAGGCCGCATCGCGTGCCTCGGCATCCGACTTCCCTGCGACCAGCGCCGCAAGCAGACGATACGCCATGTCGGCATAGCGGTACGCGCGCGCAACCGCAGGATCCTGCTCACCCTCGACGACGAGCCAACCGCGATAGCCGGCGTCGCGCAAGATCGCGATCACCGCCGCGAAATCGACGCAGCCTTCGCCCGGTGTGCTGAACGCACCATTCAACACCGACTGAAGAAAGCTCCAGCCGCGGTTGCGCGCCATCCGGGCGACATTCCGGCGCACATCCTTGCAATGCACGTGACAGACCCGCGACACGTGCTTCTCCAACTCCGTCGGCGAATCCCCGCCGGCGAACGTCGCGTGACCGGTGTCGTGCAGCAGCCCCACTTCGGGGCCAGTCAACTTCATCAGGCGGTCGACATCGTCCGCCGTCTCGACATACGCGCCCATGTGATGATGGTACGCGAGGCGCACCCCGCGCGCGAGGAGGTGCCGCGCGAAAGCCGTTACACGCTCGCCGTATTCTGCCCATTCGGCATCTGATCGGAATCGCGGCCGCCGCGACAACGCCTCCGGACGGCCCTGGATCGAATCGGCGACCTCGCCGTACACCATCACTGTCGCGCCGTTCTTCGCGAGCAGCGTGAGATGTTCCTCGACGGAGGCGATTTCGGCAGCCACGGTCCCGCGCGCGAGTCGTCCCGAATACCAGCCGGAAACGCACGCGAGTCCGTGTCGCGCGAGCAGCGACTTGAGCGCGGCCGGCTCCCGCGGAAACTTGTTGCCAAGCTCGAAACCTTCGTAACCGATGGCCTTGCCTTCGGACAGTGCGGTCTCGAGCGGCGTCTCGCCGCCAAGTGCCGGCAGATCGTCGTTGGTCCACGAAATCGGATTGATGCCGATGCGAACGTCGAAGCTCATCTCACGGCCTTTGACTGCGCTTTCCGTGCTCGTATTCCGTTCGCGCGGCGCGCACCTTGTCCGACTCCGAGACCTCCGGAACACCGACTTCCCACCACCAGCCGCCCGCCGCCGTGGATCGCAACGGATCGGTGTCGATGACGACGACAAAGGTGCGATCAGCCGCGCGCGCCCTGACCAGCGCGGCTTCTAGCGCCGCGATCGAATCGACGTGCTCGGCGACGGCGCCGAGCGCGCGTGCGTGCGCGGCAAAATCGATCGCGGGCGCGCCCAGCGGTCCCTGCACGCAGTCGTCGAAGAGGTTGTTGAAGCCTTCGCCGCCGCACGCCTGCTGCAAACGGTGAATGCAGCCATATCCTTCGTTGTCCTGCACGACGATGACGAGCTTCGTCCCGAGCATTACCGACGTTGCGATTTCGGAATTCAGCATCAGGTAGCTGCCGTCGCCGACCATCACGACGACCTCGCGCTCAGGACGCGCCATCTTGACGCCGATCCCGCCGGCGATCTCGTAGCCCATGCAGGAATAGCCGTACTCGACGTGATACCCACCGGGCCGCGCAGCGCGCCAGAGCTTGTGTAACTCGCCCGGAAGAGTGCCCGCGGCGCAAACGACGATGTCGTGCGCTGCCGACTCCGGATGCGTGCGCTGGACCGCACCGATAACCTCGCCATCGTAGGGCAATGCCGGCGGGGCAACTTCGCGGACGCCGACGATCGCGGACACCGTGGCTCGCCACGATTCTGCTTCACGCACGGCCTTCTCCTGCCACGCCGCACTGCCTGTCCATCCGGTCAGGGGAACTGCAAGTGCATCGAGAGTCGTCGCAACGTCGCCGATCACGCCCGTGGCGCGCCACTTGAGCGCGTCGAATGCGTTGACATTGATTGCCAACACCTTCGCCTGTGGAAACAGCGAATGCGAACCCGTCGTGAAGTCTTGAAGGCGCGTACCCAGTGCGATGACGACATCGGCGTCCCGCGCGAGGGTGTTGGCCGCCGTTCCGCCGGTCACGCCGACCGGCCCCGCCTGAAGGGGATGGTCCCACGGCAGAGCGCTCTTTCCCGCCTGCGTTTCGCTCACCGGCACGCGGTGCGTCTCGGCGAACCGGCGTAGCGTCCCCGGGCCGCCGTGGCTGTACAGCACGCCTCCGCCGGCAATGATCAACGGCCTTCTCGCTTCCCGCAACAGCGCTGCCGCCGCATCGAGCTCGAAACCGTCCGGCGACGGCGTGCGAATGCGGACGAGCGTGGGCGCAAAGAACTCGGCCGGGTAGTCATACGCCTCGGCCTGCACGTCCTGCGGGAGCGCGAGCGTCACCGGGCCGCACCGCGCGGGGTCGGTGAGCACCGCGATCGCGCGCGGCAATGCTGTCAGCAATTGTGAAGCCGCATTGATCCGATCGAAGTAACGCGACACGGGCTTGAAACAGTCGTTGGCCGAGATTCCGCCATCCTGCGAATCCTCGACCTGCTGCAGCACCGGGTCGGGGGCACGCGAAACGAACACGTCGCCGGGCAGGAAAAGCACCGGGAGCCGGTTGACGTGTGCCGTCGCCGCCCCCGTCAGGAGATTCGTCGCGCCCGGCCCGATCGACGTCGTGCACGCCATCATCCGCCGCCGGAAGTGCGCCTTCGCGTACGCGATCGCCGCGTGCGCCATCGCCTGTTCGTTGTGCGCGCGGTACGTCCGCAACGAGGCGCGATGCCGGTAAAGCGCTTCGCCGACGCCGGCAACGTTGCCATGGCCGAAGATCGCCCATACGCCGCCGAACAGCGGCACCTCGTGTCCGTCAATGACGGTTCCCTGCGCCGCGAGAAAGCGGATCAGCGCCTGCGCCATCGTCAATCGGATCGTGCTCATCCCGGGTTTCCCTTCGGACGAATCTCCGTCCACGCGTCGATCAACGTTTCGAAGTTCTTCCGCACTCCGGCGACGAGTCCCGCGTCGTCGATGGCCTCGGCAAGCCATGCGCGCGCCGGATCCTGGAAGATGGTGCGCCCGACGGCAAAGCCTCGGCAGGCGCGACTTTTCGCCGCGTCGGCGAATCCCCGCGCGAGGACATCGATGGGCGCGTTGAGTCCGAGAAGTACCACGCCGCGGCAGTACGGATCGCGTTCGGCGATGAGCGCGTCGATGGCCGGCCACTCGGCCGCCTCGGGCGGCGGCAGCTTCCACCACTCGGGATAGATACCGAGGTTGTACAGCCGTTTCATCGCACGCATTACGATGTCGCGGCCTTTCGGCAACTCCTTTGGCGGCACGATCTCTATCAGGAGCTCGTGTCCGCTAACCTGCACCGCATCGTAGAGCGCCTTCACCTGCGCCTCGTTCTCCAGCCTGTTCTCGATCTCGTCGTCAGGATGGAACGGCACGAGGCACTTCACGACCTGCTCGACCGGCCAGCCGATCAGCGCCGTGCCGATCGAGCGCCCATGCTCGAACACTACTGGATTGGATCCGGGCCATTCGACCGGGCGTCCGACCCACCAGCCGCGACCCGTTGCGGCATTGAGCGCATCCTGGCCATAGCGATCGTCGCACAGGAGGCCGACGCGCCCGGTGAGGCCACGCGCCGCCTCCGTTTCGGCCACTGCGCGCACGAAAAGCTTCTTGAGGCCGGACAGGCGCCTTTCGTCGGCACCCGTCGCGCGCGCGAGTTCGAATAACGGGTCGCGGTGATCGAACGCGAAGACGAAGAGCTCGGGGCGCGGCTTTTTCGGCGCGGTCTTGCGGTGCAGGCGCGACAGCTCCTCGTCGCGGTCCGGGCGCGGGATACGGTCGGCGTTGGCAAGGTAATGGTCGAGCTCGACGCGGGTCGGCATCGCCGGCGCGCAGCCATGCCGCGATACGACGAGCGCCCCGCATGCGTTGGCGTAACGGCAACAGTCGTTGTACGCCTCGCCGCGAACCCAGCCGGAGAGGAAACCGGCCGAGAAGGCATCGCCCGCGCCGAGCACGTTCAACACCTCGACGGTGACGCCGCGCCCGTTGAACGCGTCGTCGAGCGAGCGCGGGATCGCGCCGTCGATCACGGCGCAACCCATCGGTCCACGCTTGACGACCAGGGTTGCAGCAGTGACGTTGCGCACGGTGGAAAGCGCCGCGATGATTTCGGTGCTGCCGCCGGCGATGGCGAACTCCTCTTCGGTGCCGATCACCAAGTCGAAGAGCGGAAGGATCGCCTGCAGATGCGCGGTGACCGTCTCGCTGGCGATGAAGCGTGTCTCGCCATCGCCGCGTTTGGTGAGTCCCCAAAGCACGGGCCGATAATCGATGTCGAGAACGGTGCGCACCTCGTTGCGGCGCGCGCGCGCGAGCGCCACCGTGCTCACACGGTGAACGTGGGGTGTCGAGAGATGCGTACCGGTGATGAGAAGCGCCTTCGACTGCGCGAGGAAGTCCTCCGCGACGTCGTCTTCGGTCACGGCCATGTCCGCACAGTTCTCGCGGTAGAAGATCAGCGGAAACGTATCGCGGTCCTTGATCCCGAGCACGACGCAGGCGGTGAGGCGCGCCGGATCGACGCTCACGTGCGAGACGTCGCAGCCCTCACCGAGAAGCGTTTCGGTGAGAAAGCGGCCCATCGCATCGTCGCCGACACGCGCCGCCATCGCGGCCTTCAAACCGAGCCGCGCGCAGCCGAAGGCGGTGTTCGCCGACGAGCCGCCTAGGTACTTGGCGAAGCTCGCCACGTCCTCCAGCCGCGCGCCGATCTGCTGCGCGTAGAAGTCGACGGCCAGCCGGCCGAGACAGACGACATCGAAGCGCCGCCCGGCGGCAAAACGCGTGTTGTTTTTCATCGGAAGGGAAGAAGTCCGCGTCTTGAAGCGCACGGTCGAATCGGCACGCTTCCGGTAACATAGAGTAACTGCTGTGGCGGTGCAACCCTGCGTGCCGACCCCGGCAGCCCAAGGGGGAAATCCATGATCGACGTCGCACTCTTCGGTGCTGGCCGCATCGGCAAGATTCATGCGGGCAATGTCGCGCGCGAAGCGAACGCGCGATTGCGGTACGTCGTCGACCCGAATGCGGTCGCCGCGGAGGCTCTCGCCGCGCAGCACCGTGCGGAGACCGGAACGGTATCCCAGGTGTTCGCGGACCGGGCGATCGGTGCCGTGCTGATCTGTTCGTCCACCGACACGCATGCCGACCTGATCCTTGCGGCGGCCACGGCGGGCAAGCAGATCTTCTGCGAAAAGCCGGTCGACCTCGCCATCGAGCGCGCACGCGGTTGTGCGGACGCGGTAGCGCGCGCCGGCGTCACCTGCATGATCGGCTTCCAGCGCCGCTTCGACCCGACGTTCGCCGCGGTGAAGGCGCGGCTCTCCGCCGGCGAGATCGGCGCGCCCGAAATGCTCGTGGTGACAAGCCGCGATCCCGGCGCGCCGCCGATCCCGTACATCAAGAGCTCGGGCGGAATCTTCAAGGACATGCTGATCCACGACTTCGACATCTTTCGCTGGATCCTGGAGGACGAAGCCGAAACCGTGCACGCGAACGGCTCGTGCCTCGTCGACCCGGCCATTGCCGAGGCGGGTGACGTCGACTCGACCGCGGTGTCGATTCGAACCAGGCGCGGGCGGCTCTGTCAGATCAACACGAGCCGGCGCGCGGCTTACGGCTACGACCAGCGCTTCGAAGTCCTCGGCAGTCGCGGGATGCTGCAGGCGGGCAACCACGCGCCAACAGCGGTGACCGCGAGCACTTCGACGGCCGTCCTTCGCGACCTTCCGCTGCATTTCTTCCTCGAGCGCTACCGGACCGCGTACGCCAACGAACTGGCCCACTTCTTTGCGGTGCTTGCCGGAAAGGAACAATTGCGCACGACGATCGACGATGGACTGAAGGCGCTCGAGCTCGCGGAAGCAGCCACGACGTCGTGGCGCGAGGGACGGATCGTCCGGCTCGCTTGAACGCACCGCGACCATGCGCGCGATCACAGGCGCAGAGGTGTCCCGTATCCAGTGAGCTCCAGGTAGCCGCGCCCCGCTTCTCGCCCTGACACTTGGGCCCGCACCGCACCTTCCCAGTAGATCGTGCCGGTGCTCGCCCGCGAATCCAGTTCCTGGTCATCGAAGAGTGGGACGAGCGCGAGTTCGATGCCGTCGGCGACGACCGTCATTCCGACCGGATATTCGACGCCGGTGCGCGGCGAGCGCCACGATCGCGACGGCGTAAAGCGGACCTCGTCCGGCGCGAACGCGCGAACGCGACCATCGGCTCCACGCAGCGTTCCACCCGCCCACAGCGTCCCGCCCGATTTGTCGCGCATCCGGAACGCCATCAGCGCCGCGCCGTCCTCGAGATTGATCCCCGTCCAGTCCCAACCGACCGCCCCGGGTGCCATCGCTTCGCTCGACCATTCGTGATCGAGCCAAGCGCGGCCGGTGACGGCGACGTTCGCGCCCGCGACGGTCACGGTGCCGGTCACAGCGAGATGCGGCAGGCTGTAGTAGTAGCTCGCCTGCGCGGCCGCCGGACCCTTGCGCGAAATCCCCGCGTCGCCCTGCAACAGCAGAGGCTGCGTCGGCGCGAATCGCAGATCGAATGCGAACTCCCGCGCGTCGATTCGCGCGGAATACGCGCCTTCGGCGATCTCGAGCGACCAGTCGTCGATCCAGGCGCGCATCGACGTCGCTTCGGCGCCGGCAAGGCCGAACCCGGAGCGCGCCGCACGCTGGTCGTGTCGCAGCCGTCCGTGGCGCGGATCGGCCAGCGCGGCATGCGCGAAAACGAGCTGCCGCGCGGCGAACGCACTCGGATTCGCCTCTGCGACCCGCGGTCGATTGCGGAAGAAAGTGACCTGCACGCCGTAGGCATTGCCCGATGCGTCTTCGACCCATCCGGTGATGTACCACCACTCGGTCCGGAATTCCGGATGACTGCCGTGATCGCGGGGAAAGCCGAGTGCGCGGCCAGGCTCGACGCGGCCATAGTCGTCGGCGAGGGCACGGCTGCAGACAGCGAGAAGCGGCAGCGCCAGGAACCCACGCCGCTTCATCCGCCCTCCTCCCGCATTGCCGTGCCTCCGCTCACCAGTCATCCTTCACCGCCCGCACAACATCCTCACTCATCGCCTGTCGGCCGCTCGCGAGCGCGGTCATCGTCGACAGCGCAAGCAGAGTGACTCCGAATGCGGCAAGCGATTGCCACGGCAGCGCGAGCTCCATCCCCCAGTGGAACGACTGCCTGTTCACGACGTGGATGAGAACAAGGCTGATGGCGAACCCGAGCGCCAGCCCGACGGCGAGGCCGATACCGCTCACGGCAAGGCCTTCGGTGGCGAGCATCGCCGCAATTTGCCGCCGCGTCATCCCGAGGTGGCGCAGAACGCCGAACTCTCGTCGCCGTGCGAGCACCAGCGCGCCGAACGACGACGAGAGACCGACCAGCCCGATCGCGACTGCGGCGAACTCCAGTGCGTAGGTGACCGCGAACGTGCGATCGAAAACCCGCAGCGAGACGCTGCGGATCTCGCCGGGCAACAGCAATTCGAGTCGCTCGCCGCCGGGGATCCCGTTTCGGATCGACTCTTGCATGGCTGGCCGGTCGATACCTTCGGAGAGCCACAGCGCACCGTTGGTCGCCGTGCGATCTCCGGTCAGTTCGATGTAGCGACTCCGTTCCATCGCGATAGCGCCCTGCTGCCGGCCGTAGTCGCGCCATACACCCGCGACAGTAAAGCGCTCGATCTTTCCGGCGATCGGCACCGCGATGACCTCGCCCGGAGTGAAGCCGTACAGGTCGACGCTCGCCTCGGTGACCCAGACCGGCGGCGGCGCTCCGGGCACCACCGCAAGCGGCGTGCCGATGATGGGCAGACCTGCCGCCGGATTGGCGGGATCGATAACGCGCGCCTGCAGGATGATCCGGGGGCGCGACGGATCGAGCATCAGTTGCTGCTCGCGCAGGAACTCGGCACGCCGTACGCCTGGAAGCGCCGCGATCATCGCCTGCGTATCCGCCGACAGATACGCGGTATCGCCACCGTTCGCTGCGCGGAAGTAGATGTCGGCAGGCAGGATTCGTTCGAGCCAGTTGTCGAGCGAATCACGGAACGAGGCGACCATGATCACCATCGAGACTGTCAGGCCGACGCTCGCGACAATCGCCGCGAGGCTCACTGACACCTGGCCGGGCGCACCGCGCAGTTGCGCAATCGCGAGTCTCGGCGCCTGCCCGCGTGGTCCGGGAACAAGCTTCAGCGCAAGCACCGCAATGCGCGGCATCAGCATCAGCGTTCCGAGCAACAGCAGCGCGATCGCCGCATAACCGAATAGCGGCAGTCCCCCCACCGGCGGCAAAGCGGTAGCGGCGGCACCAATCATGATCATCGTGAGGCCTGGCCAAATCGGTTGCAGACGCGCCAACGCGCGCTCCGCGTCGCCTGCCTTGAGTGCCTGCGCCGGCGAGGTGCGCGCATTTTCGAACGCGGGCGCGAGGCTACCCAACATTGCGGCGATAACACCGAGCGAAAAGAACGCCGCCAACGCCCACGGTTCGAGCGCGATCGCGGGCGCGACGCCGCGGAAATACCCGGAACCGAGATCCGCACCGACCCACCGCATCGCCACCTGGGCCAGTGCGAATCCGAACGCCAGCCCGATCAGGCTGCCCGCAACGCCCACCAACGCTCCCTCCGCGACGATCAGTGCGATGAGGCGCCGGCGCGTCACTCCCAGCACCCGCAACAGCGCGAACTGCGCGCGCCGCCGGACCACCGAATGCGCCTGTGTCGAGAACACGAGCAGCCCACCTGTGAAGAGCGCAACCAAGGCGAGCACGTTGAGATTGACTCGGTACGATCGCGATAGGCTCGCAGATGCCGCCACGGAGGTCTCTGGCCGGAGGGCTGCCACTCCCGGTGGCAGCATCTGACGCAACCGTTCCACCAGGACGGCGATGTCGACGCCCGGCCGCAGCCGCAGATCGATTCGGCTTATTCGGCCGAGTCGGTCGAACGCGACCTGTGCGCCGGCGATGTCGATCACTCCGAAGCGCGCGTTTGCCGCCGCCGAAAGCTCGCCGGCCACGCGGAGCGGCACGTCGGCAAGGGCGACCTGCACGAGCAGCGTGTCGCCGGGCTTTACCGCGAGGTCGCGCATCGCGGCCGGGCTCAGGAACAATGCTTCGGGGCGAAGGGTGTCGAGCCGATCCGACGTCGATGCGATCAGGGCCGGGTTGATGAAGCCCGCGCGGAAAGCATCGATCCCGATGATTCGCAGCGTTTCGTCGCGGCCGGGGATCTTCGCGTCGACTTCGATGACTGGACTCGCCACGGCCACCTCGGCCATCCGCGCGATCCGCGGATAGAGGGTCTCGTCAAATCCCGCGCGAGGCCCCCGCACCTCGAGGTCGGCGTCGCCCGAGAGCGTGCGAACCCCCTGCACGAGCTCGCTGACCGCAGACTGGTTGATGAGTTGCACCGCATAGCCGAGCGCGACGCCGAGCGCGATCGCAAGCACCGCGAGCGCGGTGCGCAGGCGATTCTGCGCGAGCGATCCGCGAAAGACCGCGCCCGCCGCCGAGATGCCTGCGTCGACCATCGCTCGCTTCGTCCTCTACCTCAGCGCGGCCTCGCGCAACCCATCGCGCGTGAGCATCAGGATGCGGTCGGCCGTCTCCGCGGCCATGCGCGAATGCGTGACCAGGATGCCGGCAGCGCGATTCCCGACGACTTGGTCCCTCAGCAACCGCAACACCTGACCGGCGCTCTCCGGATCGAGATTGCCCGTCGGCTCGTCGGCGAGCACGACCCGCGGTTGATGGACGAGCGCGCGCGCGATCGCGACACGCTGCAGCTCGCCGCCTGATAGTTCGCGCGGCATGCTGGGGGCGCGATCCGCGAGTCCGACCGACACGAGCATCGCCGAGACCCTCCCTGCAACAGTGGCGTCCGGTGCGCCGATCAGCGACAAAGGGAGCCCGACGTTCTGCGCAACGGTCAGGTACGGCAGCACGTGAAACGCCTGGAAGACGAAGCCCATCCGGACGCGGCGCAGCTCCGTCAATGCGTCGTCGTCGAGCGTCGTGAGGTCGACGCCATCGAGGACGATCGAACCGGCGTCGGGACGATCCAGCCCCGCGACGAGATTGAGGAGCGTCGACTTTCCGATGCCCGACTCGCCCATCACGGCGACATAGTCGCCCGGACCGAGCTCGAGATCGATGCCGGTCAGGACGCTACGCTTCCGCGGCCCTGCGTAGGTCTTGCCAAGTTGACGAATCGACAGCACCCCGCCGAGCGTAATGGCGCTCGGGTGTCGTGGCAAGCCGTGGGGTTGCTACTAAACGACGCGCCGCAGCGATCCCTTCTCTCGCGCCGGGCGCGTCCAGTCCGACTCGCGCACCCAGGACGGTACGTCGTCGGCCGGCAACGGCCGACTCAGCAGGAAACCCTGGACACTGTCGCAGCCGAGTTCGCGCAGCTGCTCCAGCGTCGCCTCGTCTTCGACCCCGCCGGCAACCACCGTCAAGCCCAGCTTGTGCGCCAGCTCGATCGTCGAGCGGACGATCAACGCGTCGCTCGCGTCGGCGGCCATGCCCATGATGAACGACTTGTCGATCTTGAGTTCATCCAAAGGCAGGCGCCGGAGATAAGCAAGCGACGAATAGCCGGTCCCGTAGTCGTCGACAGCGAGCTTGCATCCCACCTCGTGCAGGCGTTCCAGATTCTTCAGTGCATGACCGGGCTCGCCGACAATCGCACCCTCGGTGACTTCCAGCGTAACCCATTGCGCGGAACAACCTTCGCGCTCGAGCATCTCGGTGAGCCGCGCCGAAAGCTCGCTGTCGATCACGTCGCGCGCCGAGATGTTGACCGATACGTTCATCGGCAATCCGCGATTCCGCCATTCGGCACACTGGGCGATGGCCCGGCCGAGCACCCACTGCGTGATCGCGCGAATGTAGCCCGTCTGTTCGGCGAGCGGGACGAACTCGGAGGGTTGGACGAGCCCGCGGGTCGGGTGTTGCCAACGAACCAAAGCTTCGACGAAGTACTCGCCGGATTCCCCAAGCGCCACCTTCGGTTGATAGATCAGCCCAAGCTCGTTGTTGTCGACCGCGTTGCGCAGATCGGTCATCAGCGATAGGCGTTTGTCGCCGTGCTTGTCATACCGCTCGTCCCAAACCGCGACACCCAGCTGGTCGCGTTTCGCCGCATGCATGGCGACATCGGCGTGCTGGAGCAACTTCGTGGCATCGCTGCCGTGATCCGGACACGCCGAAATACCGATGCTGGAGCGAACCTCGACGATGTGGCCGTCGAGCGTCATCTTCACTTCGAACGCGCGCCGCGCCGCTTCGGCGACGCGCTGGGCGTCACTTGCCCGGCTGCCGGGCATCATGATCGCGAACTCCTTGGGGCCGATCCGCGCGACGCTGTCGGTGACCCGCCGAATACCGGAGCGCAGCCGCGCCGCGACCTCTCGCAGCAACAGGTCGCCCAACCGATGGCCGAGCGTATCGTTGAGGTGATCGAAGTTGTCGACGTCCAGGACCAGCACCGCCACGGGCGAGCCCGCACGCGCCGCCAACGCGATCGCCTGTTCCAGACGATCCACGAACAGCACCCGCGTCGGCAATCCCGTCAGCGGGTCGCGATGTGCAAGATCGGTAATTCTCAACACGGTTGCGGCGACCCCTTCCTGCATCTTGCGGAATGCCGTCGCAAGCTCGCCGATCTCGTCCTTGCGCGCGTTGGCCGCGATCGCCGTGTAGTCGCCAGCCGCGACGCGTCGCGCAGCGCACGTCATGTCGCCCACAGACCCGGTGACGGAGCGCGCGAGCGCGAGACCCGCGATGACCGATGCAACGACACCAAAGAGTGAAATCAAGCCAAGCCAACGCTGCATCTCGCGAAAGGAGGCGAGCGACGAGGCAATTGGCATTTGCAACACGGCGGCCACACCGTCGTCGGCGCGCGGGGCGAGATTGACGACCCGGCTCACCACATCGTCGCCGTACTCCGCATTGCCCTCGCTGTCGCTTCGGGACAGACGGTTCGCGGTGACGTCACGCGCCAATGCCGTTTGATCCGGCTTGGGCAGCGTGCTCGCGTGGATCCGCCATTCGCCCTCCTCACGGCGCGCGAGAAAGGAGACTTCCAGGCCCGTAAGATTGCGCATGTCCTGCGCCAGAGCGTCGTTTATTCGTATGCCGCTGGCAACCCAGGCGACCGGCTGCGGCGCCATGACCGGAACAACGGCGAGCGCGTAGAGCTGGCCCCCGATCGGCACGATGCCCGTCGCCTGCTGGACGAGAGCCGCTCGATCGAGAAGCTTCGGGAACGTGATGCGGCGGCCGATTTCCGCTTCGAGCGTACCCGCGACGATGCGATGGTCAGGGCTGATCAGCAGCACCACGGTGGCGTTCATGCGCTTGCCGTGTTTCGCAAGAATCGGCGCGACCACGTTGGCATCGCCAGCGGTGACGCTGTCGCGGAATGCAGGGTCGGCAGCAAGAAGGCGGGTTCCCTCGACCAGACGTTGCGTATCGAGTTCGAGCAGCCGCTCGAACACGCGCGCACCTGCAACGACGTCCTCGATGACGGCGCTGCGTGCGGCGGTCGTGCCCATCGCGTTGATCAACAGGAAGCCGGCACCCAGCACCACGCCGAACAGTGCGACGAACAACGCGAGGATCCGGTTTTGGAGGCTGTGGATGGAAAGGAGGCGCGACATGGCGGATCGGGATGAGGTTCTCTTAGCTCCAGCAGCGGTCGAAATGAGGCCTGGACTTCATGGGTTTCAGGCAGAACGTTCCGGGATCGAAGGCGTCGGCGAGGACGCGTGGTCACATTGGCTGCGAGGATCGGGATTCGCTTCTCGGAGTTACTGCCGCTCGCCGGCACTCGTGCGCGGGGTAGCGCGCTCGCCAGTCGCGGCGTGTCGTCTTCTCAGACCGCGTCGAATTCCGCGGCACCTTTGCGGCAGCTTCAATATTTCTCAAGAAAACAGGCAGTTGCATTGATCTCGCTCGGCATTGTTTTCGCGGGTTGCGACCCGCCACCCCCATGCGCCTTGGCCAGGGCATATCCACGGAGGCACAAAGCAATTTCCCTGCCGTGTACCAAGTGAATGCCACAAATCGGCATGATCGGAGTGCAGTTTGGGCGAGGTCCGGGATCTTGTCGGGCTCGCTGTAGCGAACGTGCTGGCGATGCCGACTGCTTCCAGCAGGCTAGTGTCCGCGCCGGCGCCCGATCAGGCGGCCAAGGAACCCGCGTCGCTCGGGGTCGACCCAATCGTCCCGCGCGGAGGGTATCGGCGCAATCTCGCGCGGTGGAACGTGTTCGAGAATAGCCTTCGGCCGGTCGACGACGAGCCGCTGCGCCTCCTCGGCGCCGACCCATTTCTCCGCGGCCTTCGACCCTTCGGCGAGCAGCGGCGCACGATGATGGATGCCGTGTGCATCCGTGGCGAGAAGGTGCACAAGACCGTCGTCGAGCATCTTCTCGGCAAAATACTTCGCACCTTCGCCGAAGCGCCCGGTGAGACTGCCCGCCGTCACCTGCATCCACACGCCGCTTTTCACCAACGCGACAAACGTCGCGTAGTGCGCCTTGATCCACGTCAGGCGTTCGGGATGAGTCAACACTGGGACATAGCCAGCCGAGACGAATTCGAACATCGATTCCGAAAACCGCGGCGGGGCCACATGGTGCGGCGGTTCGAGCAGGAAGTAGCGCCCGCCCGCCAGCGTCGGTGCGGTCCCCGCTTTCAGCCGCCCGAGCAGTTCCGGCGTCAGGTGTGCGTCGGCGCCGATCGTCAGCTCGAGCTCGATCCCCTCGTCCGCGAGTCTGCGCCGTAGGCTCGCCACGCGCGTCGCGATCCCTGCCGCGTCGTTTTCGTAGAGGCCGGGATAGATGTGTGGCGTGCACGCCGTCGTGCGAATGCCATCGGTGACTGCGATGCGCGCCATTGCGAGCGACGCCGCCTCGTCGGGCGCGCCGTCGTCGATGCCCGGCAGCAGGTGGCAGTGGAGGTCGATCATTGGTGTTCAATCGGTCCGCTGTGAATTTCGCTGTCGCCATGTTCGTGCGGGCTGACGCCCATGTGGAACATCACACCTGCCAACGTGGCGAACCACATCGCGTTCGACGGGATATGCAGTGCAAAATCGAACAGACTGTGCAGGATCATCGGCAGCATCCCGAGACCCGCGCCGAGTTGCAGCAACGTGAAGCTGCGACCGCCTTCAGCGCGGAGCAGTTCGATCATGCGCGTTATGTAGGCCACGAGAAACAATGCGACGATCGCCGGTGCCGCAAGGCCGAGCTCCATCAATGCCTGCAGGTAGTCGTTGTGTGCATGGTCGATATAACCGCCGACGTCGGTTTCCTGGAAGCGTGGGAAAACACCGGCAAATGTCGACAGCCCGCTGCCAAACGGCAGGAATTCGAATGCGGCGCGCAGCGTTGCCAGGTAGACGGTCCAGCGAAAATCGGCGCTGCCTTGCAACTGCTCGGGCTCCAACCCCCTGAGGATCGGCCCGGCGCCGATGGCGAGAGCGATCAGAACCGCGATCACGACGAGGCCGGCGACGATGAAACTCGCCGTTCGCGTGCGTGTCGTGCCGACGCTGGCGGCGCGAGCGCGCACGAGGACGATTCCCGAGCAAACGAGTCCGACGAGACCCGACCCGATGCCGGCGCGCGACCGTGTAAACAGCATGCAAACGAGAATCATCACGGCCGATGCAAACAGGACTGACCGCTGGGCGATGGCCTCCGCAGGAATGGATTTGACGCGCCGCTTCCTTCGATGCCGTCCCGGACGCATGCTGAAAACCAGAAGCCCGACGATGACCGGCAGCGACATCGCCAGCATCGCCGCGAAATGGTTGCGGTTGACGAACGTGCCGATCGCGACATATTGGCCCGGCTCCTCATTGCCGAGGTAGAGAATTCCGCCACCACTCGGGCCGACCTGAAGCAGCCCCAGCAGTCCCTCGACACCCGCCAGTATGGCCATCACCAGCAGCAGTTGCGCCGCGCGGGCCGGCGCCAGACGGTTTGCGCCGAACAGGCAGGCGAGCGCCGGCAGCAGCGCGAGCCAGCCGTACTCCGTCGCGGAGGGAATGACGGATATGGCGTTCCAGCTGCCTGCCCCACCCGCGGCGGCGAATCGTTCGCGTACGACGGCATACTCGGCGTGACCGGGCAGCAGGCGCCACAATCCTTCGGGCAATGGTATGAGCTGCACCAGCGGGTAGACCAGGAGGAAGGCGATCGCCGTCGCCAACGCGCGGGGAACGGCGAGCGGCGCGCGATGCACGATCAGGATCACGAAGAGGATGCCGATCGCCGCAAGCTCGAGCACAAGCAGCGGTACCGGACGGTTGCCGGCCTTGTACAACGGTGCCAGCAACAGGTAGAGGGCGAAGCAATAAAAGAACATGGAGCCCGCAGGCTCCACGCTCTTCGGTGTTCTAGTTTCGATGGCAGATCAATTCGGGCTGATGGGTTGCGGCGCGGGCTGATTTCTCACGGCCTCGGCGATGGCGACGCCGCCGACAATCAGACCGCCAAGTCCGATAATGTTGCCGGTGTCGGCCACTGTCGCCGCGGAGCCCGGCGCCAAAGCCAATGGAAGGAAACATGAGGGAATCTCGACCGCGTTCGTATCCAGTGCCACCAAGCCGGTCCTTGCCAGGGCCCTGCCGTAAACGCTTGCTTCGCCCGACGCATTGATACTCGCGCGGGCGATGATCGTGCCGATGAATGTGCTTTCCTTGCCGAGCGTGGCCGACTCGCCGACGAGCCAGTAGACGTAGCAGAGCCCCGTGGGGCGCCGTTGATCGCGCGCGGCGGCGGCCTGCAGGTTCGCGTCGCCCGACGATTCGCCGTTGATCACGCGCACGGCAGACTTCGGCGCCGTCGATAACGTCGTCCCGACCTTGAAAACAAATACCGCATTGGCATCGCCTTGGGCATCGAGAACGAGCTCCCCGGTCAGCTGTGCCGACGATGCCGGGAAACAATAGACGCCCGGTGTAAGCGTCTGTCCACCGAGATCCTGACCCGTCAGATTGACGTTGCACGTTTGCGCCGCCAGATCTGCGTCCGCGGTAGCTACGTCCCTTTGAGCCTGGCTCGCCAGCGCATTCGTTGGCTGTATTTCTCCATCGACCACACGCCCTTGGGGAAATCCACCGATTCCCGTTCCAGGACTCACACCCAGATTGCCGCGGATGACACTCTGACCGACGTTGTCGACACGCACGCCGCCCAGGACGGCGTAACCGGTGGCAACACCCAGCGGCGGCGCCTTCGCCGTCGCGCATTCGGCCTGCTCGCGAACCGTGTACCGCCGGTTCTCGCCGAGATTCACCGTGCATCCCTTGTCGTAGGTGACCGTCGCCTTCGCGCCGGCCGTCGTGATGATGCGGACGCCGGGCGCGAGCTTCTGCCCGTTGGCTGCCGCCGCCATTCCGTCGGTCTGGCTGACCAGCACATTGCCCTGGACGCCGGTCAATCTGGCGACCGAACCTTGCTGCTGCGCAAAGACCGGCCCAGCGATACAGGCGGCGGTGAGCGCGATTGCCCACGTGGCCAAACCGGAAATCGCTCGAGCTTTCACGGACAACTCCTCAATCTCGTTACTGGACTTCACGACGCGGATACATCCGATAGGCAGGCTACCAACCTGCCCCCGCGTTAGTCAAGGACGCGCACACGCAGATCGTCGAACCAGACGCGTCCGATGAGCCTTGCCGCGACAGCGCCCGACACGGGCGAATCGCGTTTGGGATTGGCAAGCTCCACGCGCAAGAGCTGCACCGGGCAATCCGTGGGTACCGCGAAATCCTGGCGAAAGCTCCGCCAGTCCTCCGCACCTCCGAATCGACCGCTGCGGGCAAGCTCGCGCGGCTCCTGCCCCGACGCATCCTGACAGTAGAGACCCCACTGCAGTCCAAGTCGCGATTCGAGATCGGTGCGACCGCGGCCCTCGAGCACATATCGACCCGGATGCAGCATCAGGTACTGGTAGACGGGCGGCGCGAGGTAGCGCGTGTTGACGAAGTTGATGCTCAATGCATGCTTGCCGGTCATGCCTTCGCTCGGCTCGGTGGCGACGATCACGGCATCCTGGGCCACGACCCTCCAGTCGAACCCCAGATCCGTGAGTGGCAGCTCGAAATCACCGTTGAAGATGTGGCCCACACGCTGCCGCTGCTCGACCGGAAGGCCGTTCAGCCAGAGCTGGTGTGCGCCGGTCCAAAGGCCGTTCCGCTGCAGACGCTCGATGAGACAGCGCCGTTCGTCCGCGGTCGCGTTGGCGGCCTCAACGCGCACCGCGAACACCGCCTGCAACGCAGCGATGTTGACCGCGTGCTCGCACACCTGGCGGAAGAACCCCGGCCACCACGGAGGGTTGTCGCGCGCAATGGCGTCGAAGAAGTCGCGATGGCGTCCGGTGTCGAGGGCCGCCAGGAAAATCTGCCAGACGATGACGTTGACGTTGCCGGCGGAAGCATCCGCCGCACGCCGCAAGCTCGAGAGCGCTTGCGCATCGTCGCCGACACGCAGGAAGTAACTGGCTGCCTGGAGCAGTGTTTGCGGGTCCGCGGGAGCGAGGCGCAGCGCCTCCTTCATCGCAGCGCCGGCCTCGTCGCGCTTGCCCTGCCGCTCGAATTCAAGCGCAAGCATCGACAACGCGGTCCCATCGGCAGGATTGCGCGCGAGACGCCGCCGCCATCGCTCGTCCGACGACGCCGATGCGGATGGCGAAGACGCGGCGTCTCCGCGCGTCGCAGTTCTTCGCTCGGAAACGGCGTCGACGCCGGTGACCAGCACACGCCAAACGAGCATCGCGGCCACGACGACGGCAAATCCCGTCACGGCGCTGCGTGGCAGGTTGGAGATCTGCGTACTCATCTGCGTACCACCCCCGAGCCTTTCGGGGCGGCGTCGATCCGCACGTCTTCAATTTTTCGGCTGCTGCAGGAGTTTCGCGATCACCGTCCGCCCGTCCTGTCGCACGAGCTCGATGTCGACGGCAAGGCGCTGCTCGACCTCGCGGCCGTCGTGCCAGCCGATCCTGACGGCGATCTCGCCCTTCGCATACGCGCGATCGCCGACGCGCCGCCAGTTGATCCTCGTAAGCTGCATCCGGCGCCAATCGGACAGGCGAAACAGCTCGTCGTATTCGCCACGGATCGCGGCCCGGCCGCGGCGAACGTTCGTGTCGGCGTCGTCATCGAACAACGCGGCAAACGCGTCGAGGCGGCCTTTCTCGTACGATTCCACGAAAGCCGCGAAGAGCGACTCGATTTCGGCGGTCGCGAGAGGCAATGGCGTCGAAGGACGCGGGTCGGCGGCAGCGGGTTCGGCACGCGCTGCGACACCGTCGCTTTCGGTTGCGTAAGCGGGAGAAATTGGTGTCGCGGAAGGAACTGGGGGCGGCCGCGCGGCGTCCGCGCGGGCCACATGGAGGGAGTCCTTGAACGCGTCCATGTCGATGGCGGTCAGCGGTTGAGCAGCGGGCTTTCGGGAAACGGGAGCTTCGATGCTGGACGGCGTCACCGCCGCGGCGGTCGGCGGCGGCAGACGGTGCGGACATTTCCGGACCCGACTCGGACGCCACGAGCGACACCTTGCCGGACACCGCGCGCTCGGCCGGCACCGCAGCAATTCGCGGCACCTGCGTCTCGCGCACAAGGGTGGCTTCGCGCCCCTCCCATGCGACGAAACCGACGATCAACGCCGCGCCAACGATCGTCGATGCGAACGCCGCGGCGGCGGCGTGTTCGCGCGCATATTCGCCGCCGGCCGTCAGCCATCCAGTGAGCACAGGCCGTCGTGCCGCTCGTCCGGCACGGGCAGGCGACGCACCCCGCGCGCCGGCCTGTGAGGCAGAGCCAGCGCCGGATTCGGTCCTGCGTGACGACGACGTTGCGACAGATTGCAGCTCGCTGTCGTAGGTCGCGCGCGATTCGGGGTTCCTGAGCACCGAATACGCGCGATTGGTTCGCGCGGCGAAGCTCTCCGGCCATTGCGTATCGGCGGCGTGACGGTCCGGGTGGATCAACTGCATGAGCAACCGGAAGTTCTCGCGAATCGATTCCGGAGACGCCCCCGGGGGCAGACCCAGGATTTCGTAATGCGTCGCGCCTTCGTGGAAGAAGCGTTTCCGGATGTAGGACGCCGCGGCGCGCTCGAGCTCGGCGGCAACAACGGGTGTGCGCAGCGACGGATCGGCGAGCTCGAATCCCTGACGCAGCGCGAAGCGAAGCACGGCATCGAGGCTGCCCTGCGCCTCCGGCAACGGCGGCGCCGGTGTGTAGTATCGCAGGGGATCGCGATAGTACCGCCGGAGGAAATGGGCGATCAGGTCGGGATTCGCCGGCCCGGTCATGTTCGCGCTCGCGCGGCGAACGGTGACCCGAACACCAAGGTCGGCCTAGGCTGAAGGAAGCGCCGGCGGCTCATCGCTGGTGCTCCGATAGTAGTAGTACGCACTCTCATAACCATACATCCCATCGCGGAGATCGAGCTTGGTCATGATGGCACCCAGCGGATGGACGCTCGCCTGGCGAAGCCGCTTCAACGCAGCGCGCGCGTGAGCCTTTCGCGTGTTGCCGGAGGCGATGACGAAGAGCACGGCGCCGACCTGGTCGCCGAGCACGATGGAATCCGCGAGGCCGAGCACCGGCGGTGAATCGACGATGATCTGCGAGAACGATGCGCCGAGCTGTCCCAGAAGGGAGAGTAGCTTCGGCCCCGAGAGCAACTCGACCGGATTGGGCGGCATCGGACCGGCGGGAATCACGAAAAGGTTCGGAATGTCCGTCGTCCGGACCACGCCCAGCGCCGGCACATCGCTCGACAGGTAGTTCGAAAGGCCGCGGGCGTTGTCGAGACCGAGCGCCTTGTGCAACGCGGGATGCCGCATGTCGGCATCGATTAGCAGAACCGGGCGGCCCGTCTGCGCACTGTTGATCGCCAACGCGAGCGCCGTTGTCGTCTTCCCGTCGCCCTTCGCGGTACTCGTCACCATGAACGCCCGGGGCGCGCCCTCGCGCGTCGAGAACTGCAACGCCGTCCGCACCGAGCGATAGGCCTCGGCAAAGGTCGATCGGACGTCTTCGTGCGCGATCAGCGCCAGCGACCGGCCGTCGGCGGTATTCGATCGCTGCATTCGCGGCACGACGCCCAGCACCGGAAGCTGTGTGAGCTTCTCCATGTCCTCGGGCGTGCGCACCGTATCGTCGAGGTATTCGAGGAAGAAAGCGAGCGCAATGCCGCCGATCAGACCGAGGAGCGTCGCAACCATCAGGTTCTGGCGAAGATCCGGTTTGAACGGGGACGTCGGAACCTCGGCCCGATCCACCACCGTGACGTTGTTTGCGCCCGTTCCTCCCGTCACGCCGACCTCGTTCAGCCGCTGCAGGAGGCTGTTGTAGATCGCGCGATCGGTGTCCACGTCGCGCTTCAGGATGTTGTAGCGAATGCTGCGTCCCTGGAGGTCGAGCACGTCCTTCTTGGTCTGCTCGAGTTTGGCGTTGATCCCCTTCTGCTGTCCGACCAGCCCCTGGTACGACGTTTCGACCGACCGCTTCACTGCATCGATCTCGGCGTTGATGCCTCTCTCGATCTCGTTGATCTGCGCCTGCAACTGCTGCATCTTCGGGAATCCGGGCTTGTAGATCTTCAGGAGATCGGCGTACTCCGCCTGGGCCTTCGCCCGTTGCTCCTTCAGCACCTGAACGGTCTTGCTTTCGAGCACCTGGGGCGCCGACTCCGGGTTCGTCTTGATCAATTCGTACAGCGATTCGGCCTTTGCCCGCTCCTGTTCCGCTCGGTTCGCGGCAGCGCTGTAGTCGGCCAGCGTCGTGGATAGCACGGTCTGCCGGTCGTCGACGTTGATGATCCCGTTCTCGCGTTGGAAGTCGATGAGGGCCCGTTCATTGCTCTCGAGCTTGGACTTGGTCTCGGCCAGCTTCTCCTCGAGAAACGTCTTCGCGTACGACGATGCATCGTAGCGCTGCTCAAGGTTGAAATTGATGAAATTCTGCGCGAGCGAATTGAGGACGTCGGCCGCGAGCCGGGGACTCGCCGAGGAGTACGACACCTTGACCATCTTCGTGTTGCGGATGGGTATGACAACCAGCCCGCTCCGAAACGCGTCGGCCGCGCCCCGAGTTGCGACCTTGGTCGCCTCGGCCGCCGACAGCGGCCGGTCCTTCGGGTCCTCCTTGCGGAAGAGCTCCTCCCACCAGGGCGTTGCTGGGGGCGCACTCACGACCACGGGCTTCAGGTTCATCTGCGCGACGACGCGCTCTGCAAGCGAGCGGCTCCTCAGCAATTCGAGCTGGGTCTGGAAGTAATCCGGATCCGTGGTATCGAACTGCACGCCATCCTTGAACGGGATGATCTTGGACGCCTCGGAATCGATCTTGAGCGTGACTTCGGCGCGAAAGATCGGCGTCTGCATCAGCGTCCCGATCGCCGTCGCGACGACCACGATCACGAAGAACGCCAGGATCGACCACTTGCGCTTGACGACCACGTGCCACAGGTCGCGAAAGTGGACCTCTTCGTCCGCGGTGGCCGCCGCGGCCTCCGGCGGAAAGAGCAGGGTCGAAAGTTCGGTTTCGCGGCGGAGCTGGAGCGCGGTGGATGCCGACCTTGGCGACGAACCCAGTGGGTCGGAAATGCGGCCTTCTTCGGGCATCGGAGGTCTAGCCTGCTACGGTCGTGGCAGGTAGCTGAACGGGTTGAAGATGCCCAGGAGGTCACCGAAGAACGAGTCCCGGACAGCCACTCGGGCTGTAGAACGATTGACGACGATCAGGTCACCGGGTTGCAGCACGGGATCCGGCGCTTCCGCGCTCCGGATCTTGCTGACGTCGAATTTGATCGCCCGGCGCTCGCCCTCCTCCACGCGAAACAGGATGACGTCGGAAAGATCCGAGAGCGAACCCTGCCCGCCCGCGTTCGCGAGCGCCTGCAGCAATGTCGTTGGCCCCTTCAACGGGTAGATGCCCGGCTTCGCCACGGCACCGTCGATCGTCACGTTCTGCCGCGTGAACTCCTTGACGAAAACCGAGACCTCGGGGTTCTGCAGGTAGTTCCTGCTGTAGAGGCCGGCGATGAGCGCCTCCGCCTCCGCGGTCGTGAGACCGGCCACCCGAACTGCACCGATGAGCGGCATCCCGATCATGCCCTTGGCGTTGACGCGGGCTTCCCGACGGAGATCCTGTATCCCGAGAACCTGCACCTCGATCAAGTCCTGCGTGCCGATCCGGTAATCCTCTTCCACCGGATCGATCCGCACCGCGCCCGGCGCAGACCGCTCGGAAGGTACGGCTTGTATCTCCGTTGCAGTGGGTGTCACCGCGGGCAATCCATGATCTGAGCGAGGCGAGGTACCTTGCGCCGCGGAGGGTGGCGCAAGCATCGCGAGGGCGGCGAAGGTGGCGAGCGCGGCGACAACGGCGCGCCGCCACCGCCGCGTTTGCCGCAGGAGGTGGCCGACCAGATTGGAGCGGCCGATCGTGGTCGTAACCATGGGGCCTCGTGGCAGGGCAACGCGACTGGCGGGAATGTTATCAGAACGTCCCTCATAGAGCCATGCAAGCGCTGTGCCATTGTGGGTAAGCCGGGGCGTTTCCGACCAAATGCACAACATCCGGGCGTCCATTCACTCGGGAGAACTGCCAGCGCCGACGCGCCAGTCCGCGTGACTTCCTTCGGGGTCAGCGGCGAACCGTCCCGGGTCGAATGTTCGCAGGCCGCTCGTCTCTTGCGGCAGAATACGGCAACCCCGACATGCCCAAGACCGCACTCATCACCGGCATCACCGGCCAGGACGGCGCCTTTCTCGCGGAATTTCTGCTGGCGAAGGGATACACGGTGCATGGCATCAAACGCCGGACGTCGCTGTTCAACACGGACAGGATCGATCACCTGTACGAGGATCCGCACATCCAAGGCCGCCGATTCTTTCTGCACTACGGCGATCTGACGGACTCTTCGAGCCTCGTCCACGTGATGCAGCAAGTCCAGCCCGACGAGGTCTACAACCTCGGGGCGCAGAGCCACGTGGCCGTCTCGTTCGAAGAGCCGGAGTACACGGCGAACTCGGACGCGATGGGAGCATTGCGGTTGCTGGAAGCGATTCGAATCCTCGGGCTCGGAGGAAAGACCCGCTTCTATCAGGCCTCGACGTCGGAGATGTTCGGCCTGGTCAGCGAGTCGCCGCAGAACGAAAGCACGCCATTCCATCCGCGCTCGCCCTACGGCGTCGCGAAACTGTATGCGCACTGGATCACCGTCAACTACCGCGAGTCGTACGGCATCTTTGCGTGCAACGGAATCCTGTTCAACCACGAATCCCCGATTCGCGGCGAGACTTTTGTTACCCGCAAGATCACCCGCGCGCTCCCCCGGATCGTGCTCGGACTTCAGGATTGCCTCTATCTTGGCAACCTCGACGCGCGTCGCGACTGGGGCCACGCAAGAGACTACGTCCGCGCGATGTGGCTGATGCTCCAGCAGACCCACCCCGGAGGATTTCGTCATCGCCACCGGACATCAGCACAGCGTTCGCGAGTTCGTCACCGCCGCCGCGTCCGAGCTCGGGCTGGCGCTGGCGTGGGAAGGCAGCGGGCCCGACGAAGTCGGACGAATTGCTGGAATCGACCGCGGGCACGACACCCAACTCGAGCCCGGCGCAACCGTCGTCCGCGTCGACCGCCGGTACTATCGACCGGCCGAGGTGGACACGCTGCAGGGCGATGCGGCCAAGGCCAGGACCAAACTCGGCTGGACTCCGGACGTCCAATTCCCGGAACTCGTCGCGGAGATGGTGCGCGAAGACCTTCGCATCGCGCAGCGCGACGAGCTCGTCCAGCGGCACGGCCACACGGTTCCCAAGCGCAACGATGCGTGACACGGCCCGGCCGGCGCGCGGCGCCGACCTCGTTCGGTGGCAGGTGAACCGCTGCCCAACATTCCCCGTCGCGACCGTTTTCGACTTGTGCGGAAGCTCGCTACCGTTTGACCATGTAGTACGCGAGCTTTATGTATTCGCTGATGACGAACGAACCGGAATGCTCGTCGCGCCACCAGTTTCCCGGCGACCACCAATCGGCCGCCGAAGCCACCAGAAGATACTGCCGGCCGGACCCCTTGAACACGCGCTCCCATGTCCAGGCAAGACGGCGCATGTGCGGCGGGTCGCTGATCGCAATGACGATCCGCCAACCCTGCTTCCGCATCAGCGCGAGGACGTTGGTCGCTTCCTCGTAGGTGTTTCGCGAATCGCCCTCGAAGCGCAACGCCGATCTCGGGACCCCTTGGGCGACGAGGTAGTCGACACGCCATGCGACGTGCGGTGGCGGCGCAACGGTACCGTGCTCGAGTCCGGTCAGCACGATCGTCGTCGCGTAGCCCTCGCGGTAGAGAGCGAGGGCACGCAAGGTTCGGTCACCATCGTTGCCGCCCAGGATGATGATCGCGTCGGCGCGAGCCGGAGCGCGTCCGGCGGCTTCGAGCCAATAGCCGGCCCGGGATATCGCGTACGCCAGCGCGGTCGCGGCGACGACCCCGGTGACCGCGAACGCGAGCGATATCCAGAGAAGCGTGTGCTTGACGGAGTGCCTGGACATTTGGGGTGCGGGATCCGGTGGCGTGATGCGGCGCCATTCCGGCATGCAGTGCAAGTCGTAGCGTCGCTGCGGCCGCCTATTGTAATCTGCAGATCCATTGCACCGGCCGTGAACGCCGATGGGCGATGACCGCCGACGGCCGATGATTCACGACGCGCGCATCTTCGTCGCCGGCCACCGCGGTCTCGCGGGCTCGGCGCTGGTCCGGACGCTTCGCGCCAGAGGGTACGCGAACATCGTCACCCGCGCGCACGCGGATACCGACCTCGTCGATTCGCGCGCGGTAGCGGCTCTCTTCCTGGCCGAGAAGCCGGACGTCGTGTTCCTCGCCGCGGCCAGAGTGGGTGGCATTCTCGCCAACAGCTGTTTTCCGGCAGAGTTCATCCGGGAAAATCTAGCCATCCAGACCAACGTGATTCACGAGGCATGGCGCGCCGGGGTGAAGCGGTTGCTCTTCCTCGGCTCGTCTTGCATCTACCCGCGCGACTGCCCTCAGCCCATTCGCGAAACGTACCTCCTCAGCGGCCCGCTCGAGCCGACCAACCGTCCGTACGCCGTCGCCAAGATTGCCGGCATCGAGATGTGCTGGGCATACAACCGCCAGCATGGCACGCAGTACCTTTGCGCGATGCCCACGAACCTCTACGGACCGGGTGACAACTACGATCTTCGGACCAGTCACGTTCTGCCCGCGATGATTCGCAGATTTCACGAGGCGAAGGTGCGCAGTGAAAAGTCCGTCGTGCTCTGGGGCACCGGCACGCCGCGGCGCGAGTTCCTCTACAGTGACGACATGGCTGCCGCGTGTGTGCATCTCATGGAACTCCCCCAGGAGCGGCTCGCGACGATCGTCAACGATCGCGAACCACCGCTCGTCAACGTCGGCTATGGAAAGGATCTCACGATCGGCGAACTCGCGGAGCGTGTGCGCGAGATCGTCGGCACCGACGCGAGTATCGAGTGGGACTCGTCGAAGCCGGATGGCGCGCCGCGCAAGCTGCTCGACATCGGCAAGCTCTCCGATCTCGGGTGGCGCGCGACGATCGGGCTGGACGAAGGGATTCGGCGGGCGTACGCCGACTTCCTGCAACGTTGAACAGGATTGGGTGGCTGCCAACGTTGGCATCACCTCGCGCACGCCACAGATTCGAGAAGCGAGCGCCATGCCTCAATGGCAATGGGTTTGTCGAAGTGCTGGTCGAACAGGCGCCTCGCGTTGCCGCCCATCTGTTCCCGCAACGGAAAGTCGTCGCGCAGCGCCACGATCGCGGCGACGAGACTCGCTGCATCACCTTCCGACACGCAATACCCGCAATCCGCTGCGCAAACGACAGCGCCGATCTCGCCATCCGGATCGCCGATGACGATGGTCGGCCGGCCAACCGCGGCAATACCGTAGAACTTGCTGGGAACGACGAGTCCTTCGAGTTGGGGCCGCAGTGTGACGAGGTGTACGTCGGCGGCGCCCAGGCTCTGGTCGAGCAAGTCGCGCGGCTGATACGGTTTGAACGCGACGTTGGACAGCCTGCGCTCCGCCGCGGCCTTCGCGAGCCCGGCCTTCTGCGCGCCCCCACCGATGAAGAGGAACGCAACGTTCACTTGCGCCCGCAATGCATCCGCCGCGTCGAGCACCGTCTGGAATTCATGTGCTCGGCCCATATTGCCCGAGTAAGCGACGACGAACTTGTCCCCAAGTCCCCATCGAGCCCGCAACAGATTCGTGCCTCGATCCACCGGGCGCAACAGTACGCCGTCCGCCCAATTGTGGATGGTGGCGATGCGCTCGCGAGGAATCTTCTGTGCCTCGAGTCGCTTCGCCATGCGCTCACCGATCACCACATTCATCGTCGCGCGCCGCAGCGACCCGTTGCGCAGCCAGCACGCGATGGTCCCCAGCATGCCGCCAAAGCCACGCACGCCCAGCGCCACAGCGACCTCCGGGAAAACATCCTGAAGCCAGTTCACCATTGCGGCTCCGCGGAGCCGCACCAGTGGTCCGACAACAACCGACAGCATCGGCGGGTCGGTCTTGGCGACGACGATGTCACCACGCCGGACGATCCGCAGTACCGCGACTGCAGCGCCCAGATAGAACGAAAGGTAATCCAATGCGCGCCCCGCCAGCCGCCCCCGCCCGAAGCGACAGGTCCAAATGCGATGAATGACGACATTGCCCACCTTTTCGCGGGCAGGCAACGCCGAGCCTGGGTCGTCGTAGCATTGGCGACTCGTGATGACCACAACATCACGACCGGCACGGCCCAGGCCAAAGGCGAGGTCCGACAAGAGCTGGGCGGTGGCCGAATGGTCGGGGTAGGCGTAACGGTTAACGAACAAGACCTTGCGACTCACAAACGGATCGCCAGTGGTGGCCACGGTTATTCAAGCAAGACGAGCAGGCCAACGCTCGTTCAGATCTCGCGATTGACGAGCCGGAAACGCGCAGCATTCCGCACTCGCTCCTGACATTCACCAATATCGCGAACATAAAGCGTGTTGCCGCCGCTGCGATTCCAGGTATCGACCGGTAAAGCCGCGACCGAACGCGCGAGCACGTCATAGCGAGCCGCGATGAATCCGAAGTCACGCATTTGCGCGTGAATCGCTTCGTCGTCCACGCCATACCGCCGACCACTACCATTGATCTCCATCAGCACACAGCGCAGGACTCCTGATCGCATCGTCGACTTCCCACCCGCAAGCACCAGGGCCTCGACTCCTTCGACGTCGATTTTGATGAATGTGGGCAATGCCGCACCCACGATGCCATCCAAGGTCACGACCGCAACCTCCACCTCGGAGTCGATGACCTCCCCGGGGGCCAACGCATGATTCATCGAATCGAGGTCATTGGTGAACCGTACCATACCCTCTTCGGCGCCGAGGCCGGCGTTGACCAGCGTCACTCGATCGTCGAGGTCATTGAATCGAACGTTGGCTCGCAGCGCTCGAAACGTGGAGGGAATGGGCTCGACGGCAACCACGCGCGCTCCTCCACCCCCAGCTGCCAGCACCGTGTAGCTGCCGACGTTCGCGCCTATGTCCAAAAAACAGTCCGTCGCCCGCAGAAAATGGAGCGCAAATCCCATATCATCATGCTCATGCAATCCGCAATACCAGTTGCCAGTGGCACCGGCCATCCCTGACCGGATCAAAAGGTGAGTATCATTTATGAAGGGCATGGCGATCGGTCCCGCGCGGAACCGACTCGCCAACTGCCAACGCAAGACTCGCCCCAATGCGCGTGCACGGCCGCCTCTGTTCAACGGGTGACGGGTCACATAGCACAACAGTGAATACATGCTCACGGGCGTCTCGCCCGTTCACACATTGGCCTGGCAGGCGGCCTGATCCGACCGATGGACGCAAGTCCGAAAGTGGTACCCGCGCGCTGATGCTCTGCGGAATTTTCGCTCATCCTCTCAGCCATTCCCGTCGGTGCGGCGGATCACAAAATCTCCGACCACCAACACATCCATCTGTGTGCGCAGGAAGCAATCCAGCGCCTCCTCGGGCCGGCAGACCACCGGCTCGTTCTCGTTGAATGAGGTGTTGAGCACCATCGGTACGTCGGTGAGGTCGCGGAATGCTTCGATCAACCGGTAATACAGCGAGTTGGTCTTCCGATCGACCGTCTGCAGGCGACCCGATCCATCCACATGGGTGACCGCCGGAATCAGCGCACGTTTCTCCACCCGGATCGGGTAGACCTGCATCATGAACGGCACGTCGCCGTTCCGTTCGAACCAGTCGGGCACCGCTTCCCGCAGAATCGAGGGAGCAAACGGCCGGAACGATTCGCGGCGCTTGATCTTGCGGTTCAGGATGTCCTTCATGTCGGCGCGGCGCGGGTCGCCGAGGATGGATCGGTTGCCCAGCGCTCGTGAGCCCCACTCCATGCGTCCCTGAAACCAGCCCACGACTTGCCCGTCGGCGATGGCGGCAGCAGCGCGGCGACAAAGTTCGTCCACATCGTCGACACGTTCGACCAAGCAGCCGGCCTTCGCCACGCCCTCGCGCCGGCTTTCCAGCAGCGCGCCGATCGCGGCGGCGTCGAACTGCGGCCCCCAATATGCGTGACTCATCACGGGACAACGCTCGCCGCCGAGCTCGTGCCAGACCACCAAAGCGGCCCCGAGGGCTCCGCCGGCGTCCCCGGCCGCTGCCTGAACGTACACATCGCGGAATGGCGTCACCACCGTCACTTTGCCGTTGGCCACCGAGTTGTTTCCGCAGCCGCCGGCTATCGCGAGCGAGTCCAGCCGGTGCCGCCCGTGAAGCGCATTGAGCACATGAAAGAACGCCTCTTCGTACATGGCCTGGACGGAGCGCGCGACGTCCATGTGGCGCTGCTCGATCGGATCGTCCCGACCGCGGGGCGGGCCAAGTGACTCGACCAGCGTCGGCGAATACAGCATTCCGACCCTGGGCATCCCATTGTCCCATTCGTAGTCGATCTTCTCCCGGCCGTGGCGGAAATAGTCGAGGTTCAGGCGAAAGCCGCCATCCCTGTCCAATGCCAGGATCCGTCGCATTGCGCCGAGAAACGTTGGCTGGCCGTAGGGAGCGAGGCCCATCACCTTGTACTCGTCGCCGTAGTCCGGGAAGCCCAGAAACTGGGTGAGCGCCTGGTAGAAGATGCCGAGCGAGTGCGGAAAATGGACGCGTTCTTCGACATCGATCCGCGTGCCGCGACCCACGCCCCAGGCGGCGCTGGCGAAGTCGCCGAAGCCGTCGACGGAAACGACCGCGGCTTCCTTGAAAGGCGAGGCGTGAAATGCCGATGCAAGATGCGCCACGTGGTGTTCGACGGCGTGGGCGCGGCCACGAAACGACTCGCCCGGGAAGACACGCGCCGAATTCCGCTTCCACGCCCGCACGCTCGCGCTTGTTGCGAATGCGGTCCAGTACCAGGCCCAGTTCGGGTCGCTTGGCGAGCATGTAAGCGAGTTTCTTGCCGAGGTTGGCCTTCGAGTCCTGATTGACGGCGACATGGTCGACATCGGCCAGGGCCAGGTTGGCCTCGTCGAGGCAATAGCGGATGGCTTCGCTCGGAAATCCGGCCCAGTGCTTGATCCGGCGGAAACGCTCCTCTTCCGCGGCCGCGACAATCTCGCCGTTACGAATCAGGCAAGCGGCCGAATCGCCGTGGAATGCGTTGATCCCGAGTATCGTGACCACTTGGGGAGCCTCCCGACAAGTCCCTCACGGAGCGCGTTTGCGCGAACGTTGAAGGCCCTGCAGTGCAAGGATAGCGCGACGTCACTTCAGTACGGCGGACTTCATCCTCTGCTCGATGAGCACTCGGGACAACATCGCCTCGGCAACGGCCCGCTGCCACGCGTAGTACAGGCCGGGCCAGCCATCGAGAATGCCGCGGCCTGACGGTCAAGCAGTGAGATGAACGACGAGCGGCGGCATGACGACGAGGAGCTTGCGCAACCGGTCGGGCCAGCCGAGCTCGCGCCACGACCTGTTGCACAACATGTTCCGCTTCGAGTCGCGCATAACGGGCCTGCGACGCCAGCCAACGCGGCCAGGGTTTGCGATCGTCGTGGAGGATCGTCGAACGCAACGCCTCGATCCTTCCGTCCACCTGCACACGCTGCGTGTGCCCGTCCTGAATGTAGTGCGCGTGCGGCGCGCCGATACAGCGCAACGATCGGTGGATAGAGGGTTCGCCGCAACGTTCTGCCAAACACGCAATACCGGAATCGCGACCCGATATCCCGTCACCTCGGGATCCGGCGTCAAGCGATCGCAGTTCCTCGACCAGCGCATCGGAAAGCACATAGTCGGCGTCGAGCGCAAGCACCCATTCGGTCGCGATGCCGGTCTGGGCGAGCCCGTAGTTCCACTGGCGGCGAATGGCTCTCGAACTCGTGCTCGACGCAACGCACGTTGCTGAAGCGCGTCAGCAGCGCGCGCGTACCGTCGGTGCTGCCGCTGTCCACGACCACGATGTCGCGCGCCCAGCCGAGGCGCTCCAGCGTCCGCCCGATGTTGGCCTCCTCGTCCAGCGTGAGGATCAGTGGCGTGATCTGATCGAGCATGTGTCAACCGCCTAGCCCCCCGGGTGCTCCGGCACGAGCGCGCAATACGCTTCTTCCATGCGCGCGCCGATCGCCGACCACGAGTAGATCGCGGCGAGGGCCGCCTGTGCCCGCGCCGCCCATGATGATGCGCATCTCCGGGTTGCGTTGCAGCTGCCGGACTGCATCGGCAATCGCCTCCGCGCTCGGTGCAACGACGAATCCGGCGCCCGCCTTCAGGACCACGTCCGCGACACCGACCTGGGGAACGACGATCGCAGGGGTACCCTCGGCCATCGCCTCCAACACGGCAGTTGCCGAAGTTCTCCGACAGCGACGGCATAAGCAGCGCCATCGCGCCCCGGAGGAGCGAACCTTTCCGCTCGCCGCCGACCGGCCCGACAAACTCCACGCGCTCGAGAACTCCCAGCGATCTCGCGCGCTCGTGAAGTGCAACCATCATTCCTTCATCGTCGCCGCCGGCAATCACCAGGCGGATACCGTCGACGAGCGACAATGCCTCGAGTGCGAGTTCGATCCGCTTCTTCCAGCTGATGCGCCCCAGCATCAAGAGATACGGGGACTCAGAACGCTGCTCGCTTCGGATCGAAGCCCCCGTACCTCGGATGACGGGCGCCAGCGCGACTCCGTTCGGCACCTCGAAGATGCGGCCGCCCAGGCGGCATCCGAGATCTCGCACATCCGCGCTTTCAATCGCCGACGTGACGTGAATCGCGGCGGCATGCGCGAGATTGACGCGCTCGATCAGTGTCATCCACGCGGTCTTCGCGATGCGGTTGCGTGACCGGATCAGGTCCTTCACCAGCATTCCGCGCGGCGACAGCACGTAGGGGATGCCCGCCGCTCGCGCCGCGCGCGCTGCCGCCCACGTCGGCCACAGGAAGACCGAATGCAGGTGCAGCGAGATCGAACGTCCCGACGTCTCGCTTGAGCGCTCGCGCCATCGGCGGCGACCAGTACAGCCGGCGCAGCCACCGCGACGGAAAGTACCAGACGTTCACGCCGTCCATGTCCACCGGCCGGCCCAGGGGCACGGCGCTGTCGCCGGGGCCGTCGACGTTGGTCGTGAATACGTGCACGTCGTGGCCGCGCGCCGCCAGCGCCGCGCAGAGTCCGTGCACCGACTGGATGGGGCCGCCGTAGCGGACCGCGGGCAGGTACGTCGGCACGACGTGCAGAAGACGCATCGGCAGCCTATCTGCGCGCCATGGCCGCGTCGATCGCCACCAACGTTCCCTCGACCGCGCGCTCCACCGAGTATTGCGAATGCACGCGCTCGCGGGCCCGTGCGCCCATCGCGCGCAACGCGGAGGGATCGCCGGAGAGTGCGATCAGCCGCTGCGCCAGCGCATCGACATCTCCCACCGGAAATGTGGCGCCGGTGACTCCCTCGCTTACCAGATCGGGGCCACATCCCACCTGATCGCTGACGATCGCCGGAAGCCCGCATGCCATCGCTTCGTTGACGACCAGTCCCCAGGTCTCGCCGGTGTCTGACGGCAGCACGAGGCAATCCGCCGCGACGTAGGCGCGCACGATCTCCGTCTGGTTGAGAAAACCGGCAAAGGTCACGGGCAGCGTTCGTCGCTCCACCAGCGCGCGGGCCTCGGCCATCAGCTCGCCGTCGCCCACGACCAGGACGTGCGCAGGCGCACCCGTCGCCCGGGCGCGCTCGAGCGCCAGCAGCAGATCGAGCGGATGCTTCTTGGGGATCAGCTTGCCGCAGAACAGGAAGCAGGTGGCGTTCTCCGGAATCGACCACGCGCGGCGCAGCTCGGCCCGCCGCGCGCGCAGGTCGTCGGCGGTGGCGGCAAAGCGCTGGTTGTCGACGAAGTAAGGACAGGGATGAATGCGCGCATCCGGAATTCCGGCCTGCCGGTAGAAGTCGCGATTGGACTTGCCGATCGCCAGGAACTGGTCGAAGCCGCGCAGCCAGACCCGGTGCAGCACGCGCTTCCAGACGGCGCGTCTGCCCATCGCATTGGATTCGCCGCGCACGATGCGCGGCGCCGCAGCCGCACGCACGCCCACCACGCCTGGACCAGCATCTTCGAGTGCCAGCCGGTCAGGATGGCGAGATCGGGCTTCCAGGCGGCCATGCTCCGCGACACGTGCGGCGTGTCGCATCCGTCGAAGGTCCCGAGCGAGGGCCGCCGCGGCGACGTTTTGCAGGATCTCCGAACTCGTAGCCTTCCAGCAAGCGGAATGTCCCAGTGGAAGCCGACGCCGAATCCGACGCCCTGCTGCGACGGCATCCGGAATCATCCCGAAGAAGACCTTCAGCTCCAGCTCCGGCCGCGCCGCCAGTGTCCGGAACCACGGCACGTGATATTGAATCGGATGCGTGGCGAACAGCGCCACGCGGACGCGCTCGCCTCGCCGCTTCGCTCGACCCGGGCTCAAGGTCGTCCGGCCCGCCGGACCGCGCCGGCAACGTTCACGAACGGCCGGCGCGCAGGCGCCGGGTCGCGCGCGGTGCCTGGCTGCGCCTGCTCGCGCTCGGCCAGCACCGGCGTCGCCACGAAGAACCCCGAGACCAGCCCCAGCAGCAGCAGCACGAAGAGATCGCCGAAGACCTGCGTGGCGACGAAGAACACCGCGAGGTTCGCGACCAGGAACGCGGCGAGCCCGTAGGCGAGGCGCGCCACCGTCGCCGAGCGCCGCGAGACGAACACCAGCACGTGCCAACCGTAGCGCACCGCCGCGAAGCCGAACCACAGCGCGATCAGCAGTCCCGGCACGCCCAGCTCCGCGGTGATCTTGCCGAGCCCGCCTTCGCCGGCACCGCCGAAGACTTCGGCGCCGCCGCCGAAATGCTGTGCGCCCTGGCTGGCGATGCCCAGCCCGCCTCCGAGCCAGCCGAACCCCTCGATCGCCCACTGCACGGGCTCGAGACCCAGGTCGACGAAACGATCCGCAACGTCGGATCCCACCGTCGCGCTGCGCTCCGCGTAGCGCTGATAGCGCAGGCTTTCCGTCGTCGCGAAATCGGCGGGCGTCGTCCACGACCCACCACGTGACCAAGCCGTAGCTCAGCAGCCCGCCGACAAAGACGGCGGCGGCCAGCTTGACGCCGCCCTTGCCGAAGAGCAGGAGCAGCGACACGTAGACGCTGATGAAGATGACGATCTCGACGAAGATCTTGCGGCGGCCGGTGAGGATGCCGATCGCGAGCAGCGCCACGATGATCGCGACCACGACGACGATCTGCCGCGTCGAAAGTCGGCGCATCGAGCTCAACAGCAGCAGAAAGCAGACCACCGTCGCCGTGTGCCAGGCCGCCATTTCGGACGCGCGGAAGAATCCGGAATGCGCCGTCAGGATCGCGTCTTCCTGGTACATCTGAACCCTCGCCGACGTCGCCCAGCACCGGCCAATCGACGCCCGCGTACTCCAGCACGATGCCGGGCAGCATGACAAGCGCGCCGATCAGATACCACGTCAGCCAGCGCTCGACGCCGGCGCGCCCGCGCTTCAGCGCGAAGTGGTATCCGGCGAGCATCGCCGGCAGCGGCGCGAGATACGAGAGCGCGCCGATGCCGACGATGATCGGATTGCCGTAGCGCACGACGGAATTCACCGCCTGCGCCGCGAGCAGCAACACAAACAGCGATCGACGGCGTCCGGAGAAAGTGCTTCCAGCCCGGAATCTGCGTCGGCAGGAACCGGCTGTTGACCTGCGCGCGCAGATAGGCGACGGCGAAGACGACGCCCACCAGCAGCGTGAAGTACACGGGCTTGTCCGGCTCGAGCTTGCGCACCGGGTCCTGCAGAAACGCGACGACGAGCATGGCGAACAGCCCCTTGCGCCAGTCGAACAGGCGATGGCGGCCGCGGGAAGCACCAGGGCAACGGCCCACCAGCTCATCGACTCGACTCCGTGGCGGCGGATCGCGCGGCGCAGTAGCGCGGGCCGCGCGCATAGCAGCATCAGCGCCCACACCATGCCGGCCAGCTCCGCGACCAGCGTGACCGGAATCCACCACGGGCGGCGCAGATGATGGCGCGTCATCACCGAGCGAAACGGCCGCGCGAGGAACCGCCCGATCCGGCCCTCGGCCAGCGGCGAGCGCAGCAGATAGTAGTAGGCACCGACCGAATGCGCCGGAAAGAGCGTCGTCAGGTGATCGCCGAAGCTCCGCGTGCCGCCGGAAGGCGCCTTCAGGTGACGGATCGCGGCGTCGGGACAGAATCGGATCCCGCCTCCTGCGCTCGCCAGCGGTCCGCGAATTCGCGCTCGAAATTGTAGGCCACGCGAACGAAATTTTCGTCGAAACCACCGACGGCGAGGGCATCTTTCTGCGCAGCGAGAAATTGCCGCCCATGAAGTCGTCGATCTCCCGGCCCTCCGTCGAGCGAAAATCCCTTGTCCGCCCACAGCGAGCGGCGGGCACGTCGTCGTCCCAGGGCTGCAGGACACGGCCGGCGACGAGCCTGACGCCGTCCCGGTGCGCATCGACGTGCGCCGCGACGAGATCAGGGAACGGCACGATGTCGTCGTCCAGGAACAGCACGACATCCTGGCGCGCCTGCGAGCAATCCCTGGTTCATCGCCCTCGGAATCGACGGTTCGGGAAGGCGAAGCCAGCGAATCTGGCGCCTTCGGTCCAATCCCGCAGCAACGGCGTCGGTCTGCGGCGTGTGCTCGGTCGTCTGGTCGAGCACCAGGATTTCGGCGGCGCCCGGGTCGAGGCGAAACAAGCATTCGATCGTATCGATCAGCACCTGCTCGCGACGATAGGTCGGAATGGCGATGGTGACAGGCAGCAATCGTGTGTGCATTTGGCGGAATCCTCGTTCATGAGCGCAGTACCTGCCCCGCGTCGATCGGGCGATTCGTGCCGTCCAACAGCAGCTCATTCAATCGGCATCCAATGTTGACGTTCTCGCAACTGCTTGCACCGATGGATGCGATTCCGCCATCGCCTCATCCCAGGAGCATCCTGAACGCCGATTTCAAGTGCAGCGGATGTGCGCCCAGCGCCATCCGAAAGTATCGCCCGGCACGCGGATCGCCGCGCCGGCGCAGGCACGACCCGATGAAATAGAGTGCGCGTGCCTGCTCGATCGCGCTCGCTCCTCGTCCATCCGGCCGTAACGCGCTCGCACGCGCGAGCGCCGCGGCTTCGCTGCGGCCCGCGCGGCGGAGGCGCGCACATTCGAGAATCACCTTGCTGATCGCCACCTGACTCGACCTCTGATGCCCGCTGATCGCGGCGGGCGCGAAGCTCGCTTGGAACAGTACCTCGGGCAGCACCACGTGCTCGCCCAGCTCGGCCATCCGGATCCAGAGATCGAGATCCTGCCCGACGTAGAACTCGGCGCGGTAGCCTCCGGCCCTCTCGTAGAGGTCCTTTCGAAAGACAACGCTGCCATGACCGAACGGACCGCGTATCTCATCGGCGTCGAGCGTCAGAAGGCGCTGGGTCGCATCGCCGCCATCGGCTGTCGATTCGTAGAGAATCTCGCCACCGGGCCCGACGAAACGCGCGCCGCAGGAAACCATGGCGGCTCTTGGATTTGCGGCGAGTGCCGCAGCCTGGCAAGCGAGCTTGCCCGGGAGAAACAGGTCGCCGGCATCCTGGCGCGCGATGTATCGCCCGCGCGCGACGGCACATCCGCGAATCAGCGCGCGCGTCAGGCCGCGATTCGCCTGACGAATGATACGAACCCGCGGATCCGAACGCGCCATTTCGTCGAGCACTGCCGACGAGCCATCCGTCGAGCCGTCGTCGACGATGATGAACTCGAGGTCCGCGTCCTCCTGGGCAAGCACGCTTGCGACGGTGTCGCGCAGCTGGCCCTTGCCGTTGTAGACGCTCATGACGACCGAAATTTCCGGGGCGGTCGTCAATTGCGGAGCCGGTCGGACGCGCAAGCGAGACGTCCCGCGAGCGGCCAGCCGAGCACGGCCGCGGCAATGCGTAGAGCCTGAAATCGAACTTCTTGGCGCGGTCGGCGCCTGCGGCGGCCTTGGCCAGGAGGAAGAGATCGCGGGATTCCCGGCCGAGGCCCGCCGCTCCGCATTGGCGCGCAAGCAGGAACAGCTCCCGGGCGAAGTGCTGCATCTCGGCGCTGTTCTCGTCGATGCCGGCGCGCCTCGCATGCTCCAGCACAAGCGCGTGCGCCCGGGCGCGATCGCGCAGCTTGCGGGCAGAACGCGATCCGTCGCTCGCTGAGGCGAGCTCCCGCATGCTCGTGCTCCTCCGACACGAACTCGCGGAGGAAGAAGAGTCGAACACCCATCGCGGCCACGCGACAGTCGTATTCCCAGTCCTCCTCGCTCGACAATCCGAGCCAGGGCCCGGCAGCGTCGGTCAGCAGCCCGGCGGTAGAGCGGCGTGGACGTTCCCACCATCGGGATTGAAGAAACGACGGAAACATCCTTTCGATAGGCTCGCCCGTGCGCTTCCACGGGCGTTGCGGGGCCACCGATCCGTGCGCGCAATAGCGTGTCTAGCCATAGGCGACCCCGCATTCGGGATGCCGCAGCAGCCCGGCCACCTGTCCTTCGAACTTGCGCGGCAGCAACACGTCGTCGCTGTCGAGATACTGGATGAACTCGCCACGCGCCACCTGCCTCCCGGCCTCTCGCGCGAGGCCCGGTCCCATGTTGCGCTGATGCAGGACGCGGATCTCTCCGCGATGTTCGGCCGCGAGGATGTCCGCCGCGGCCGGCGTGTCGTCGGTCGAGCCGTCGTCGACGATGATGATCTCGATGGGACGGTAGGTCTGCGCCAGCACGCTCGCGACAGCCTCGCGCAGCAGGCTCGCCCGGTTGTGCACCGGGATGATCGTGCTGACGAGGCCGGCGACCGTGCTTCCAGTCATCGCACGACGAGGTACTTTCTCGCCCAAAGATCCAGAAGCGTCAACCGCCAATGCCATGTTCTGGTCTGATCGCTTCAATCGATGCCGCGTATCTTACTGCCGACGGCGCGTTCTGCGATCGTGTCGAACAGGACTTGGATGCGGTCAAGGCGATTCGTCGCCCGGATCCGGAGATATCCCGGCTCGGGAAGCCCATAGTGCAATTTCGCCGCTGCCAATTCCTGCCGCCACACATCCGCGTGCATGGAGTTCTTCGATTCGCCGTGAACACGCAGGGACCCGAGAAATGCCCGCGTCTTGCGAAACCGGGTTGCCATCCACATGCGGTAGAAAAGGTCGTAATCCATGACGAAGAACTTGCTGCGATCGATCGCGCCCACGCGCCAGTACACGTCGCTGCGCCAGAAGCAGCACTCCTGCGCCAACGGCTGGCCGCCGGCCCAGTGATATCGGGACAGGAAATAGGGCCATATGTGCCTGCCGATCACCGCACCGTGTTCATCGATGACCAACCTGTTCCCATAGACGACCCCGGTGTTCGAAAAATGGAGAAACATGCGGGCAACGTGGCGCAAGGTTCCGGGCAATAGGACATCGTCCGAGTTGAGGTAAGCGTAGATCTGTCCTGTCGCTCTCGCGAACCCCGAACCGATCGCGTCTGCCTGACCGGAATCGGGTTCGCTGCGCCAATAGGCGAGTTGCGAACCATATTTCTCGAGAATCCCGACCGATTGATCGGTGCTCCCGCCATCCATGACGATATATTCGAGATTGGGATAGTCCTGCAACAGCACGCTTCTGAGGGCCTGCTCGAGATATCGACCCTGATTCATGGAGGGCGTTACGATCGTGATACGCGGCCAGTTTGTCGAGCCATTGGCTCGCGACATTTCGGATTTGGCGGGAACCTCCCATGGCCAACCCTTGCTGCCCGTCGGCGCGAGCGGGAGTTCGGCTGGCCGCGGCGCCGTTATTTCCGGCTGGGACCGTACCTTCGAGGCGGGAGGAACCGGTACCGTCATGTGGAAAGGATCTCCTGGTACCAGCCGACGAAGGCCTGCGCCTGGACTGGGACTGCGAAACGGCTGCGGATATCGCGAAGCCCATTCTCGCCAAGCTCGCGCATGATCTCGGGATTCTCGAAGAGGTGGAGAACGCCTTGAGCCAACGCTTCACCGTCTCCGGGGGGCGTCAGCATGCCGGTTGCCTCGCCACGACGAAAAAGCTGCACGCCTCTCGCGGCCCAATCACATTCGAGCGCGTTCACGTGTTCGGGGATCCCGCCGACAGACGTTGCCACGACAGGGGTTCCGCAAGCGCGCGCCTCGAGCAGCACGTTGCCGAAAGACTCGATATGCGCGGCGTGCACGTAAATGTCGGCAGCCCGGTAGTACTTCACCATCGATGCCGGACCATCCTGAAACGGGACAAAGCGGATCTCGGAGGTTCCAAGTCGCTCCAGCGGTCCTTCCTCACCCACCGCGAGCAATATCGTATCGCAAGAGTCGGTCTTGCTCCCGATGATGCGCATGACCTCCTTCAAGGTCTTGAAGTCTTTCCAGACGTTGGCCTTGATCCCGTTCGCCGCATAGGTCAGTACACGCGAGCCATTCGGAATGCCGAGGTTGCGGCGAGCGGCTGCTTTGTCGCCGGGACTGAATATCGACGTGTCCACGCCGTTGGGAATGACGCGGCTTGCGACGATGGCGGGTTCCAGAATGGATTCGTGCACTTTGTCCATCAGCCATTGCGACGGTGTCGCAACGTAGACTCGGCTCCGCTTGAAGATATCGCTTTTTCGCTGCCAGTTGTGCGCCGTGCCGTCCCTTCGCACCGCGGGATAGAGACTCAAATCAGGACAGGTGCCGCAACCGAACTTCCATCGTTCGCATTCGAACGAGAAAGCACAATGTCCGCTCAGGAGCCACGCGTCCCGCACATTGAGTATCGTCGGGATGCGCGCGGACAGTCGCGGCAGAGCTCGAAGATCGAAGTAGCCGCCGTGCAGGTTGTGGCAGTGGAGTATATCGGGCGCGCAAGGAGGGAGATCGAGCAACCGGGCGGTTCCCGGGTATTCGAAATCTTCGAAGCCGCGCTCGGCACCGAGCCAGCGCATCGGCTCGCCGCAGTCTCGCAGCAGGGACGTGAGACGCCCCAATCCGCGAACTCGCGCAAGCATTGTTCCATGGTTGTTGCGAAAGCCGTTCCATGCCCTGACCCAGGCATTCCGCCGTTCCTCGTTCGGAATTTCGACGACGCCGGGATCGACGGTTCGCTTCGTACCCACGGCCAACCAGCTGTCGTTGCCCATCGCCCGAAGCGCTTGATGCAAATTGGCGGCCGATCGCTCGGATCCGCCGGCCACGTCGGACGGCGCCACCTGCAGGATCCGAAGCCTGCGGCCGGCTCGCCTCACAATTCCACCCTGTACGTCGTCAGCCACTCGATCAGTCCGAGATAGGCCCACAGCGCAATGGTCGGTTGCCCGGACTCGGTCAGCTGCCCAGCGGCCGCCGCAAGGAACTCGTTCGAGAAAATACTGGCTGCGAGCGGCGAAGCAAACGCGGAACGCGCACGCGCCCGAAGCGGACCCGACAGCCACTCGACCAACGGCAATTCGAACCCGGTCTTCTCGCGCCGAACGATTGCCTCAGGCAGCAGATCGCGGACGGCCGATACCAGTGCAGGCTTGTTCTCCCGATTATCGATTTTCAGCTCCGTCGGCAAGGCGAACGCAAACTCGGCGACCGGATGATCCAGAAGAACGGGCCGTACTTCGAGCGAGTTGGCCATTGCCATGGCGTCGACATCGCGAAGTAGCGTATTTGCGAGATACCCGCGGAGCTCCACATAGCTCGTCTCCGCGGCAACATCGAGCTCGGGACGAAGCCACTGGGAATAGAGGTCCACGATGGTCAGCGTATCCGCATCCTCGATGAAACTGGCATTGACGATCCGGCCGTGCTCGTCGCCAGCGGCAAGATTCCGCAGATTGGCGTACCTCCCGACGCGATCCATGAGGAGCATCCCCTTGTCGCGAAGAAGGCGTCCCGGCAGCGCCGTCAGGAGCCGCTTCTTTCCCGCCGATCCCAGTAACCGCAGACGCGAATCCACGCGCGCCGCGGCGTGGAAATCCTTGAAATGGCGATAGCCGGCGAACAACTCGTCGCCTCCGAGGCCAGAGAGCGCGACCTTGACCGACTGCCCCGCCGCGCTCGAAACAAGAAACGTGTTCGTTCCATCGAGGCTCGGCTCGTCAATGGCACGGATCAGGTCGTCATAGCGGTTGGCGACGTCCCGGCCGGTGACGACCACCTCGGTATGGTCGGTACCGAAGGCCGTCGCCGCAACCCTCGCCCACGCGAGCTCATCCTGCTGCCCTGACTTGCTCTCGAAGCCCACCGAATACGTCCTGACAGGATTTCCGGAGGCGCGGCTCATCAGGCCGACCACCGCCGTCGAATCGATTCCGCCGCTCAGGAAGGCGCCAACCGGCACGTCCGACAGAAGGTGATATCGCGTGGCGTCGTCGAGCAATACGCGCAGCTCTTTCCGGGCGTCTTCACGCGTGATGGCCTTTGCTTCCGGGAATGATCGCCTTGCATTTTCGGCGATATCCCAATAGCGTCGTGTCTCGACGTTGAGCGGCAGGGTGACCGTCATGACATGGCCGGGCATCAGCGCGCTGACGTCGGCGAGAATCGTTCGCGGCTGCGGAATCGCGCCCAGCGCCAGGTAATCGAATACCGCGCGGCGGTCGATTCGCCGCGACACCATCCCGCTCGCAAGGAGCCCTTTGATCTCCGATGCAAATACCATCATGCCATTCCGTAGGGCATAGTAAAGCGGCTTGATCCCGAGCCGATCTCGCGCGAGACACAACGTAGGAGGAATCGATGCATAGTTTCCCCGGTCGAACACTGCGAACGCGAACATCCCCCGCATCCGTTCGACACACTTCTCGCCCCACTGCGCGTAGGCGGCAACAAGGACCTCGGTATCGCTGTTCGACACAAATCCGTTCCCGAGTGCCTCCAGCTGGTGACGAAGCTCGCGGAAGTTGTAGATCTCTCCGTTGAAAACTATCCAGTACCGTTCATCGCGGTAGGACATTGGCTGGTGTCCGGCGGCAGATACGTCGAGGATGCTGAGGCGCCGATGGCCGAGCGCAATCGGATACTTGCGATCGACGAAGACGCCATGATCGTCCGGGCCGCGATGCGCCATTGCGTCGCTCATAGCGACCACGACCTCGCGGCTCGCGAATCCCACCATACCGCTTATGCCGCACATCGGGGGTCTCCAGGACCGCTATTTCCGGGTGACACGATCTTGTCGCCTCGCCGCCCGGGGAATGTTCCTCGCCGCCCTGAGCGGACGGAGCCACTGCCTCAATCGGCGGCGAACCTTCGCGCTCCCGGACTCGACCTTCCTCATGGCGCCACCGCCGAAGCTGTTTTCGAATACGTAGGCATCGGCCTCGAAATTCCTGATCATGAATGGGGGGTGCTCGATTCGATGGATCTCCCCCGGCGGGCGCACCAGGCTCGCGATTTCGGTTTTGGTATGCGTGGCGTCGCTCCCGAATCCCACGTTGGTCGCGAGTTGCACGCTGGGGAGTATCGCAAGTCCGTTCCTGACCCAGCACGTGTAATTCCACTGATAGTCCCAGACGTCAGTGGCGCCCTCGTGCATTCGGTCGAAGATTTCCGTCCAATAACGCTGTTCGTGAGGGTCGTCGCACCAGCTCTGGACGAGGCCCGCCTTCTTCGACGCCGGCCAACTGGCCAACGTCGGCTCGTAGTGCCGCCAGGCCCTTCGCCAGGTCGCCCAGGCACCCGACGCGAGCGGGTACTTCGAAAAGTAGTAGCTGTAGTCGGTCACCGGATTTGTCACCTGGAAATTGAAGCTCCCGATGTGCATCACGCGCTCGTCGCGCCGATAGAACTCCAGAAGCGTCTCGCAGAACGGGAAGAACGACACTGTCGGAATGCAATCGTCCTCGAGAACGATCACGTCCTCGAACTGCGACAGCGCCCAGTCGATGCCCGTGTGGACTCGCAAGCCACAGCCGAGGTTTACGGCCGAATATTCCTTCCGGACGTCGCACTCCCAATCCACTGCTTCGACGACTTCTCTCGTCTCCCTGCAGAGTTCCACCTCGTCCGCATCGCGGGGGCCATCCGCGACAATCAGCAGGACACGGGGTTGCGCGCGTCGAATTGCCGCGAGAGCGCGGCGCGTATGTTCGGGACGGTTGAAAACGGTCAGGAGGACGGGCGGAGTCATTCGATCACACTTCGCATTTTCAACCGATTGCGGAGTGCGCGCACTTGGCCGCGCCAGGGCGATACCGAACACCTGTCACACTATTTGATCCCGGCCGCATAGATCGATTCATGGCGTCGCGCCGCCAAGTCCAGCCTACCGTCGAAATCTCTAAGGGATACATTCGTGAATCCGGCCTCGGTGAGGATGATCTGTAGACTCTGCTCATCGAACATGTGCTTGTGATCTCCGCCCATGTAGGCGATGAAATTCACAACATCGATTCTCGATTTGTACGCAAGGCCAACGTCATGTGTGCAATATCGCGCGATATCGAATTCGGTCGGGCGCAAGTAGCCCTCGAGAAAGATGCGGGCGTTGGGCACGGCGATGCTGATTTCTCCGCCCGGCTCCAGGATCCGACGGCACTCGCGGAGGAAATCCACCATCGGGTGCGGGTAGGAAAGGTGCTCGAGCACGTGCGACGAATATATTCGCTGAACCGAGTTGTCCGGGAACGGCAACGGACGAGTGAAGTCCACCTTGAGATCTCCGCCACCGTTGATATCGGTGGCCACCCAATTCTCCATGCCTTCGCGCTTCGGGGAGCCGAGCTCCAAACGGATCGGCTCGCCGGTCTCGATCATTCGCGCGACGGTTCGCCGATTCTTCCGCGAGCTGATGGAGTTGCGCCTTTTCCAGTAGATCGACCGCCACAGCGCGAGCCCGTCATCGACCACCGACTCCGGCAGGACGGCAAGCAGCAGCCGTTGGACCTTGGCTCTCGTCGTAACGGATTCCGCCACGCGGTTCATCCTCCCTTCAGAGTGACCCTCGCCGGCGAGTTCGTGGGTCCGTCGTTCAGTCCGTTGCAATTTCTGCGAAAGAGATAGTCGTGCTTGCTCACTCTTTCGATGAACACGTATCCATTCTCGCGCAAATAGCTCTCTATCTGGGCAAGATCCCAGGCTTCCACACAGACAAACTTCGGGGCGTGTCGTGAAAAATCGATCCCACGAAGCACATTGAGCTCGAATCCCTCGACGTCGAGCACGAGCAGATCCACCGCTACATCGATTCTCAATTCGTCGAGGATGTCGGAAAGGGGTTTCGCCACCGCCCCGAATTCGAAACGGATTTCGTGTGGGGCCAGAAACTGTTCCCCGCTCCGAAGATGGTCCTCCAGATTGGGGAGCTGACTGGTGAACCCGCCGGCGGAATGCGCGGCCGTCATCGACGCGCAGTAAGTCATCGGAACGAATCGTTCCGGATATCCGAACGGAACGCATGCGCAGCAAACGGTCATCGCATGAGGTCTGTTCTTCCGGCAATTCAGGAAATCGCCGGGATTGGGCTCGACAAGCAGGCCCCGCCAATGGCGAAAGCGTTCGAAGTAGAGGGTGTTGCTGAATGTGACGCCGTCCCATCCGCCAATCTCGATGAAGAAGCCGCCATCGATGTCGAGATACGTCTCGAGCTTTCGATCCAGCTCCTGCAGCCCGTAGTACTCGCGCCGGGAGACATCGCGGCCCGCTCCTTTCGTCAGGACTTTCAGTGCATTCCACAAGATGGGCGGGCACAGCTGCTTCGCCAGATTCCGGAACCAGTCATGGCGATCCTTCTCGGACATCACGATAGGCTGGAATTCGAAGCTTGCCATTCCACGCGGGTTAGGGTCTTGCACTGGTCGGGGAGGCCAGGGCTGCCGGTTCCAAAATAGTCTCCGCCGGCCACGGTGAGCGACGCTGCGTCATGGATGCAGTCGAGCACGTCATGCTCACCATGCGAGAAGAACAGCGTGACACTGTAGCTGCCCGCCGCAAGATTCAGGTCCCTTACGCTGCAGCGTATGGAAATGTGTTCATTGCCGACGACAAAGCTGTGACGGGCAAAGCTCGAAAAGGCCAGCCATACCGTGACGTTGCGAGAGTCCCTGATTTCGATCCCTGCGTTTACGTCCTTCAGGAACTCGACCGAAGAGTTCTTGCGGCAATCGATGACGAAGGTGTAGTCGCCGCCGCTCTCGAGCACGTCGCGTCTCGCTCCCTGCGCGTCCACGACACTGAATCCGCTCGCGGACAGCAGTTGAGATCCGTATCGATCGGTTCGCATCGACAGAGGGCTGGACGCAACGCTCCCCGTCATATCGACAACGTACGCATCCGCCGCGTTCTCGAAGGATCCATCGAAGGCGATCGTACCGTGACGCAGATATAGGCCGCGCTTGCACACTCGCTTGATCACGTCCAGATTGTGGCTGACGAGAAGGATCGTTCTGCCGGCTCCGCTGGACAGGTCCTCAATCCGCCCTAGGCATTTTTCCTGGAATTGCCGGTCTCCGACCGCGAGCACTTCGTCGATGATCAGGATTTCGGCGTCGAGATGGGCCGCCACGGCGAATGCGAGGCGCACGTACATGCCCGACGAGTATCGCTTGATGGGAGTATCGAGAAATTTCTCCACTTCCGCAAAGGCGACGATATCGTCGAATTTTCCCGCAATCTCCGCCCTGCGCATCCCGAGGACCGCTCCGTTGAGAAAAATATTTTCGCGTCCGGTCAATTCCGGATGGAACCCCGTGCCCACCTCGAGTAGGCTCGTCACTCGGCCTTTGAGTTCGACCCTTCCCGCCGAAGGTTCGGTGATGCGGGAAAGGATCTTGAGCAACGTGGACTTACCGGCACCGTTGCGCCCGATGATGCCTATCCGATCACCCTGTTGCACCTCGAAGGTCAGATCTCGCAGCGCCCAGAATTCCTCGTACTCGGTGCCGCCATCGCCAGCCCGCCGCTCTGCAAATGGGTGGACCAGGCGATGGACAAGTGCCTTTGCACCCAGCGAGACCTCGTCGCGAAGCGTCGTGTACGGGCCGCCGCGCCTGTGCCCGATTACATATTTCTTCGACAATCCCGTGGCGCGAATGGCAATGGGCATCATGGTCAGATTACGTCGGCGAAGGTCTTTTCGGTCCTGCGGAAATACCGGACTCCCACCGCGAGCATGGCTCCGATCAGCAGCGTCGACATGGCGATTCCCGGTACGAAGATCGCTGCACGCCCTCCGGACACGGACCAACGAAACCCGTCGATCACGCCGACCATCGGATTCAACGCGTAGACCATGCGCCAATTCTCCGGGACGATCGAGCTGCTGAATCCGACCGGCGACAGGTACAGGCCCATCTGCACCACGAACGGAATGATGAAACGCACATCCCGATACCTGACATTGAGCGCCGCGGTCCAGACACCCGCGGCGAGGGCCGCCGCAACGCCCAGCAGCGTAAAAATCGGCAGCGTCGCGAACTGCCACCCAGGCGCATACCCGTACCACGCCATCAGCGCAGCGAGGATCACCAGCGACACGGCGAAATCCACGAGGCTCACGAGCACGGCGCTCGCAGGAATCACGAGACGGGGAAAGTAGATCTTGGAGATCAGGCTCGCGTTGCTTACCAGGCTGTTGCCGGATTCGGCGAATGCCGTGGCGAACAGCTGCCACGGCAATAGGGCGGCGAAGACCAGGATCGGATAAGGAACATTGTCCGATGGCAGCCCGGCGAGCTTGCCGAAGACCAGCGTGAGTATCGCCATCGTCAGCACCGGACGCAAGACGACCCACGCGATGCCAATCGCCGTCTGTTTGTAACGGACCAGGAAGTCCCGCCACGCCAGGAAATAGAAAAGTTCCCGGTAGTGCCAGAAGTCTGCCCAGTAACGGCGCTCGGTTCGGCCAGCTTCGATGACCAAAACATCTCTTTCCAACATGACTCCAATAGACGCGCGCGTAGTGGGCTGGAAAGGCCTTGTTGACGATGGTTCGGTTCAACCACGTCCGAATTTCATCTCGTTCTCGATCATCAGCCGGACGACATCGGGCATGAGGTGTTTGGCGTTCCAGCCCAGTGTCGTTCGTGCCTTCGCTGCATTGGCACAGCTCATCCGCAATTCGTTCGGTCGGGCGAGCCCGGCATCGGTGACCACGTGATGACGCCAGTCGAGGCCAAGGCGCTCGAAAGCGGACGCGACGAATTCCTGCAGGCGATGCGTCACTCCGGTCGCAATGACATAGTCGTCGGGCTGTTCCTGCTGCAGCATCAGCCATATGGCTTCGACGTATTCCGGCGCCCAGCCCCAATCTCTCGCAATCGAGAGGTCGCCCAGCCGCAGTGTTTCCTTTGCCCCTCCAGCGATGCGGCACGCGGCGGCGATCACCTTGCGCGTAACGAACCGCTCGGGCCGCAGCGGCGATTCGTGGTTGAACAGGATGCCCGAGCAGGCGAACGAGTCCGTAGGCTTCGCGGTAGTTGGCCACCTCCCAGAATGCCGCCGTTTTCGCCACTGCGTAGGGGCTTCTCGGCCGGAAGGGCGTCTTCTCGTCCGCAGGACCGGACGGCAGATCGCCAAAGCATTCCGAGGAGCCGGCATTGTAGAGCTTCGTGGGCTTGCCATTGAACCGGATCGCCTCCAGCAGGTTCAGCGTGCCGAAGGCGATGCTCTCCAGCGTTTCCACTGGCTGTTGGAACGACAGCTCGACCGAGCTTTGCCCGGCGAGGTTGTAAATCTCGTCCGGCGCGATCTTGCCGAGCGTCTGGATGACGCTGCGGAAATCGTTCAGGCTCACCGACGCGAGCGTAACGCGGTCACGGATTCCGAGCCGAGCGAGGTTCGCGAACGAATTCATCTGCGCATCGCGCGAGCCGCCGAAAACGTCGTAGCCTTTGTCGAGAAGCAATCGCGCGAGGTACGTACCGTCCTGGCCCGAAATTCCGAGGATCAACGCTCTTTTCACGTTCCGCCCACCGGTTGCGCCGACTCGGACAGCACCTGCGTCAGCAGCGCGTGCGCCCGGGTTTCGAAATTGCGGTAGGAGAAATGCTCGAGCCCTGCGGGCACGGTGCCCTTGCGCCGCCGCAGCGCTTCGAGTATCGCGCGGCCGAGTTCCGGTCGGTCGTCGGGGTCGACCAGGATTCCCAACGCACCGTCGCGGACCGCCTCCCTTCCCCCATCGAGCTTGCTCGCGATCACGGGAATGCCGCAGGCCATCGCCTCCAGCAACGCGAATCCGAATCCCTCGCCGCGGCTCGGCATCAGATACACATCCGCAAGCCGATAGTGATCCGCCTTCTCGCTCTCGGGAACGTTGCCGGCGAACACGACGCGGTCGGCGAGGCCGAGCGCCCGGGCCTTGCGCTCGAGTCGTTCTCTGTCCGACCCGTCGCCCACGATCAGGTAAGCGACCTCGGGCAGTTCCGCAAGGAGATCCGGCATCACCTCGAGCGCTTCGTCGAGTCCCTTGTAGCGCTCTTCCGACAACAGCCGTCCGAGCGTCATCAGCACCGTCTTTCCGGTCAGACGATAGCGTTCGAGCAGTTTCACGCTCTTCGCGCCCGGGCCGTACCACTCGCCGTGGATCGCGTTCGGCAGCATCCGCATCCGTTGCGTTGCAATACCGGCCCAGGAGCCGAACTTCTGCGCGGTGACATCGCTGATCGAGACTATCCATCGGGCCCGCCTCGTCAGCGCGTTGGCGAGGGGGCTCTTCGTCGGTTGCCACGCGTCGATTCCATAGATGAACAGGATCAGCGGCACATCGAGGATCCGGCTCGCCAGCCACGCAAGGGGCATGAGGTTGATATGCCCACACAACACCAGATCGTGACTGCGGTCGCCGGACAGAACACGGAGCGCTTCGATGAAGTAGCGGATCTTGCCTCCGGCAGCCCTGGAAAGGAATGCGAGATTGGCGGGCATGGGTTCGGGCGGGTTCGGCATGTGCCGCGGAAGCGCAACCACCTGTACGCACGTCGAAAAGCTGCAGAGCGCACCCAGGAGGTCCCGATTGTAGAGCGCGATACCACCATGCCCGCCAAAGGCATCGGTGAGAAATGACAGGAAGCGGTGTCCACCCTTGCGGCGCCCCACCGCGCGCGCCCAGCCGCGCAGCCCCCGCTCGCGCGGAACAACGGGAGTGTCATCGCGCAACCAACGTCGCAGCGGAACGGAAAAACCCGTCTTCCTTCGCGCTGCGATAACTGCAGCCAACGGGCCGGCGATCAGCTTGGCGAGGTCAACCTTGGTGGGGGGATTGGTTCCGGCCAAGATGGGCGCGAGCGCTCGAATGACCGTCGCGTCGACGAACGGGACGCGTATCTCGACGCCGTGGGTCATCCCGGCCCAATCGGCATCACGCAGCAACTGATTGCGCATGTACCACGAAAGTTCGAGCACCGTGACGATGCAACGCTCGTTCTTGAGGCCGCGGATGGACTGGTTCAGTTCCTCCATCGGATTCAGCACCTTCATCGCGGCAGCGGCTCTTTCGCGGCCCAGCAGCCCGGGAAGTTCCCAAGGCATGTACAGCGCGCGGCGCAACAGGTAGGCCCCGGCGTACGTGGATCCGTATTCGAGCATTCCGGCGTACTTGGGCGAGGTCGCCCGGCGAAGGATCGGGTTCGACAGCGAACGCAGAACCCGGCCTGCTGTCGGCGCGTTGGGGACCCAGCGTCGCAGACGCGGCACATCACGAAAGCTCGGATACCCGCCGAAGAGTTCGTCGCCACCCAGCCCCGAAATCGCAACCTTGAGGTCGCATCGCGCCGCGGCCCTCGACACGAGATAGCTGTTGACCCCGTCCGTCGACGGCTGGTCCATGCCGGCAAGAAAATGTTCGCGCTCGTCGTGGAAATCGCGAGCCTCGATCCACTGCGTTGCGTGCTCGACGCCAAGGTGTTCGGCAATTTCTTCTGCAATCGCGGTTTCGTCGTCGGGAGTGCCCTGAAATTCGCGAAAGCCAAGCGTGATGGCGTGGAGCTTTCCCGGGCCAAGCGCGGCGCCCAGTGAAGCGAGGACGCAGGAGTCGACGCCCGACGAAAGAAAGATGCCAACAGGGACATCCGAGATCATGTGATGACGCATGGAATCACGCAGCATCGCGCCGATCTGTTCGTCGATTTCGCCGGGAGAAAGCCTGCTCGGGGCCGCTTCGGCCTTCCGGAATTCATCGGTGAGGTCGAAGTATCGTGCCGGTCCGCGAACGCCGCCCCGGCCGACGCGCAACGTCGCGCCGGCGGGAAGTGCCCGGATCGCGCGATGGACGGTAAACGGCTCGGGCACGCAGCCCAGGAGGTAGAAACCCGCGATCCCCGCGACATCTTCACCGGGATCGATGAGCCCGCCGCTGATCAGCGCGTCGACCAGCGTGGCGAAACGAAACGTCTTGCCGTCGTCCGCATAGTAGAGCGGCTTGACTCCCAGAGGGTCGCGCGCGAGAAACAGTTCCTGGCGGCACTCGTCCCAGATGCCGAACGCAAACATTCCACGCAGCGCGTGCACCATCTCGTGCCCGCGCTCCGCGTAGAGATGCAGTATCACCTCGGTGTCGGAGTTCGTGCGAAAGACGCAGCCCTTGTCCTCGAGTTCCTTTCGAAGTTCACGGTAGTTGAAGATCTCGCCGTTGAACGTGATGCGGAACCGCCCGTCCGCCGTGGCCATGGGCTGGGCGGCGGCGGCGGAGAGATCGATGATCGCAAGGCGACGGTGCGCGAGGCCGATTCGCCGATCGTCCGCGACCCACAGTCCGGCGCCATCCGGACCGCGGCGGATCATCGCCTCGCGAATGCGGAGAAGCTCGTCGCTTTCGACCGGAGGCGCCGAATCGCGGTAAGCATAGATGCCGGCGATGCCACACACGCTACGAGCTGGATTCCGCGAGCAATGCGTCGAAGTACTGGATCGTTCTTTCCAGGCCCTCTTCGAGCCGCACCTGCGGCTCCCAGCCAAGATGCTCGGCGAGCTAGCGCGATGTCCGGTTGCCGTTGCACCGGATCGTCGGCCGGGAGCGGCTTCCTTTCGATCTTCGACCGCGACCCCGTCATCGCGATGATTTTCCGGGCAAGGTCGAGGATTCGCACCTCTTCGGGATTGCCGAGATTGAGGGGTCCCGTGAAATCGGACGGCGTCGCCATCAGCGCCAGGAATGCCGCGACCAGGTCGTCCACGTAGCAGAACGAGCGCGTCTGCGCTGCCGTCGCCGTAGATCGTGATCGGTTCGTTCCGCAGCGCCTGCACGATGAAGTTCGACACGACACGCCCATCGCTGGGGTGCATCCGCGGACCGTAGGTGTTGAAGATCCGCGCCACCTTGATCTCGAGCGCGTGCTGTCGATGGTAGTCGAAGAACAGGGTTTCGGCGCAGCGCTTGCCCTCGTCGTAGCACGAGCGGATGCCGATCGGGTTGACGTGGCCCCAGTAGCTTTCCGTCTGCGGATGGACCTGCGGGTCGCCGTAGACCTCGCTGGTCGACGCCTGGAGGATTCGCGCCCGCAGGCGCTTCGCGAGGCCCAGCATGTTGATGGCCCCGTGCACCGATGTCTTGGTCGTCTGGACCGGGTCGTGCTGGTAGTGGATCGGCGACGCCGGACAGGCGAGGTTGTAGATCTCGTCGACCTGCGACGTAGAGCGGAAATGTCACGTCGTGCCGGATGAACTCGAAGCGGGCATGGTCGTGCAGATGGTCGATGTTGCGCTTGTTGCCGGTGAACAGGTTGTCGACGCAGAGGACCTCGTTCCCCTGACCGAGCAGCCGATCGCAAAGATGCGAGCCGAGGAAACCGGCCCCGCCGGTGACGAGTATCCGCTTGCGCGTATCGAAGTTACGCATCTGGATCTTGTCCGGGCAACATCACGACAAATCCGAGCGCGTCAACGCGTCTCTCCGCGTTGCCGGCGACGGCGTCCCGCGCCGCGCACGCTTCGCATGAAACCGTACCAGTGCCCTGTATCGGTTGAGGTAGAACGCCGCGTACCCCGCCAGACACAGCAACAGTGCAGGCGTATCGTCATGGAACAGCACGGCCAGCGCAAAGCACAGCGCGCCGTGGAACCACAACCGTCGGGCGGTTCGTGCATTGGCCCGACCACGGTCACTGCCTGGCAGCCCTCGCTCGATCGGCATCGCGACGCGGTGGAACACCAGCGAATGCATGTGCAGCGCGTCGGGCGCCATCGAAGCCGTCCGGCGCACGACAACCCGGCGGTAGATCGAAAACAACGTCTCGACAATCGGATACGCCGCCAGCATGATGACGTACCAGGCCGAGATGTTCTCGTTGCCCGCGACGAGCCGGATCGAGAGTTCCGCGTACATGAAGCCGATGAAATACGCGCCGGCATCGCCAAGGAAGACTCGTCCGCGCGGGTAGTTCCAGAGCAGGAACCCGACGAGCGCACCCATCACCGCCAGCGTTCCGCCCAGCGTCGACAGGTCGCCGGACGCGCCTGCGGCCAACGCGATGCCGGCAAACATTATCAATGCCGTGCCCCCGGCCAGGCCATTGGCGCCGTCGATCAGATTGATCGCGTTGCAAGCCCCCGCCACCATGAACCACGTAAGTGGCAACACAAACCAGACGTGCTTGAGGAGATCGTCGATCTCGGGGAGATCGACCCGAGGGATGACGCCACCGGCATAAACGCTTGCAAACGCCGCCGAGACGACCGCGGCGACCATTCGGTACCGGGGGCGCACGCGGCGAGTGAGATCCTCGGCCAGGCCGGCAAGCACGACGGGCAGCGCCGCAAGAGTGAGCGGAAGTGACGTCGACAACGCGAAATACGAGGTATCGAGCGCCACGGCCTGAGCCACGAAGCAGGCAACGACGACAATCAGTCCGCCCAGGCGCGAGGTCGGGACCCGGTGCAACTTCTGCACGCCTCCGGGTTCGTCGTGGCCGATGGAGCGTGCCCGAATCACCAGCGGCACCAGGATTCCGGCGCAAACTGCGGAAACGGCGATGGGCCACCAATCGATCAAACTTGCTTTACCGGGTCGGGTTGACGGCAACAAATCCGGAGACACCGCTTGAGTTTACCGCGAATCCGGGCATAACCTTGTTCGGCGGGTCGCGCCAGTCGTCACTCTGTCTCGCCCAAACTACACCATGACGCCCGCCGGCAACGAAGCGGCTTCGCAGTACGGACCCTGGAACCCCGGGATATCGTCCCAGATCCCCGCGGACCTTCGACCCTTGGCGACGATATTTCGGCCTGACAATGTATTCGCGAGCGTAGACAGAATCGAGGAAATGCGTGACCTCACGGGCCTGCAAATCAACGAGCTCGTCGCGTTCAGGCCCCGACGCCTCGCGCTGCATGAACTGCTCGTGCGCGTCGCTGCCGACATCTCGGTACCGGACGGCTCGAAAATCGAGGACCTCGGTATCAATTTCCGTCAGATCACGGCCGTCATCCTCTCGCGGTACATCGAGCCGAGATCGGAGGAAATCGCCGGAACCTACGATGCGCTGCGCCGACAGCTATCTGCGCTGATCGAGGCCGAGCTGGCCCCGCTGTTTCCTGCGCCGATGGCGTCGAGCGCCCCACGCCCCCAGCGTCTCGGCGCCGGGTTGATGGGGCTGTTCATCCGCCGCCGCGGCAAGGATTCGTTCGCCGACGCCGGATCGAACGGGGAGAGGCGCGCGGTCGCCGAGTGGGAGGGCAAGGCTCACTCGACCGGCGACGAGACGCAAAGAGCAGCGTATCGTGCGCTCGCCCGCGTGGTTTCTGCACTGCTGGTCCGCCACGGCCGCGTCTGGGGCAGCCGCGAACTGATTGCATCGCTCGCCACCGACCTCGCATCCAATCGGCTGGGCGGTGACGCCATCGGTCGCCTGATGGAGCCCTGGATCGCCGAGGCTGCCCGTATCGAGGGGTACAGTTTGCTGCCGCGCCAGGAGCGACCGGTAGTGATGAACACCAAAGGCGCGTCGGCGTCGGGCAAGAGCACGTTGCGTCCGCTGCAAAGAAAGCTCGCGGGCGAGATCGGCGTCGAGTGGAGTCAATTCGCACTGATCAGTCCCGACATCTGGCGCAAGCAACTGCTCGACTACGCGACGCTCGGAGCAGCCTACAAGTACGGCGGCGCGTTCACCGGCGATGAAGTGCAGATCGTCGACGAAAAGCTCGATCGCTACATGGCGCGCAAGGCCCAGCGGGGCGAAATGTCGCACCTGCTCATCGATCGCTTCCGGTTCGACAGCTTCGCGCCCGACTCGAACGAGGCGGGCAGCAACCTGCTGACGCGTTTCGGCCACACTGTCTACCTGTTCTTCATGATCACGCCGCCCGCCTCGCTCGTCGAGCGAGCCTGGAAACGCGGGCTGGAAGTCGGCCGGTACAAGGCGGTCGACGACACGCTCGCACACGCGATCGAGGCGTACTCCGGGATGCCGGACCTGTTCTTCACGTGGGTGCGGCGCGCGGACAAGCGGGTGCAGTTCGAGTTCCTCGACAACAGCGTCGAACTGGGAGAGCGTCCGCGCACGGTCGCGTTCGGGACGAACCAGACCCTCAACGTGCTGGACGTCAAATGTTTGCTCGATGTCGAGCGGTACCGCAGGGTCAACGTCGACGCGCGCACGCCTGGATCGCTGTTCACCGACAGGACCCTGTTGGCACCGGAACGCAATACCGGATTTCTCCGGCAGTGCGTCGAGAAGTTTCGCGAGATCAATTTTGCCGATCAGGCGACCGGCCGCATCTACTTGCATCTCGCGTCCGGTATTCCCGATTGGGCCGACGCGGAAGCGCTCGAGCGCGCAGTCGCCAACCCCGACACGCGCGCCGGCGTGTTCGCCACGGCGCCGGCCGCCATGGCCGGCGGATTGCCCTCACCCGGCCGGGCGCGGCATCTGACCGATGTTGCCGACAACGATTCGATCCACAGGCTGGGTCGCTGAACCTTTACTCACCGCGCGCCACCGTCACCAACCAGGCTGAACGGCGCCCAGAAAAGCGGGTGCGCGTAGGAGAAAAGAGTCTGGCCCGACTTGACGTCGACAAATCCCGGCCCGTCGATGAGGCTCACCATCGCCTGCCGCAATGCTTCCGCCCGCGACAGCGATGGCTGCGCAGTCTGACGCCGGAAAAGCTCCGTGGTGACGGCTCGTGCTGCCGTGCTTTCGACGGACCAGTTCGAGACCAGCAATGCCCGGGCGCCGGCGAAGAAGAAGGCACGGCCCAGCCCCGAAACGCCTTCGCTGCCGACGCCATCCCCCGTCGCCGTATTGCAGGCCGACAGCACGACCCAGTCCGCATCGAGCTTCAGCGAAAGGACTTCGTCCATTCTGAGCAAGCCGTCGCCGTCGATCCCCGCGACATCCGGCGCCGTCAGCGCGAGCGCCGGCTGGTCGAGACCGTCGAGATCGCCGGGAACGAGCCCATGCGTGGCGAAGACGATCACGGCGTGTGCGGCGAGGTCGGCGCTCTTGACGTTGCGCTCGTTGGCGGCGACGCCCAGAAACACATCCTTGTCCATGTCCGCCTTGAGCATGCCGGCAATGTCCCGGACTTCCTCGGCGGTGTCGGGCAAGGCGGCGAGTTGCGCAAGGTCCGCAGAATTCAGTCCGGACCGCGATAGCGAAGCGCTACGCAGCGCCCCGACCCCGCGGATCAGGGGTTGGTGCGGCGCGCCTGAAAGCTGATCCATGCTGAATATCGGATCGCCGAATCCGATGAACGCATGTCGGTTGCTCTTGCCCTGAGGCACCCGGCGCAATGTCAACAGCGTGTTGACCGACGGCAATTGCGTCACCGCGACGCGGCGCACCAGCCACGGCACGCTCTTGTATTCGGCAAACCTTACCGCCGCAGCCGCCAGCGTGGTCGGTTCGGTTACGAGCAGGGAGAAGGGCAGTTGCCCAAGCGCCCGGTGCGACACGATCGCGAGGCTCGTCGCGTCCTTCCATCCGGCCGCGACCGGTATCAACAGGATCCTGAACAAATCGTAGGCCGCAGCGACATCAAATATTGGCAAACGATCGATGTCGAGGCTGCCGACATCGAGTGAACTGCGCAGGTGCTTGACGGCCGCGTTGAGTTCACGGTCTCCCGCACCGACGGTGGCAAATCGCGGCTCGCCCTGTTGTGTGATCGCCCAAACGTAGGTCATCGTGTCGCCGACGTAGATCGACACCAGAGCTTCACCTGTCCGCAATGCCGCGCGCGCTTGCACGATCGTGGCCGGTGCCGGATCAACCAGGCTCGCGTAGCCCGGGAAACGCCGCTGGATTTCGCGCTTCAACTCGACGCGAGCCGCATGCAGCGCCTCGATTTCCTTGCGCATGTCGCCGATCGCCGCGGGCAGCTGCTCATCGGGAGGTGCTGAAAGCAGCCGGTTGAGCGTGTCGGTCAGCGTACGCAATTCGCTGCTCGCCGTCCTGCTCCTTCCTTGCAAGCTTAGCGAGCTCCGGGTCGCGGATCTCCGCCCGCGCTGCACTTGCCGTGAGTGCCCGCTGTACGCCGGAACCGCGTGCGGCATCCGCCAGCCGGAACGATTCAGCGACGGGGTCGACGCCGCTCACAATGCCGCCAGCGGCTGCAACGTCCGCCAGCAGCGCGATATAGGCCTCGAGAATCTGCACGCGGCGCAGCGTCCGTGCAATTCCGCCGCTGTCCGACGCATCGTCGGCGCGCGCCTGCTCGAGCAGGATCGCCACTGCCGCGGCAAACGCCTTCAACGCGCGCGCCTTCTCGGGCTTGGCCGCCAGCGCAATCGCGTAGAAGCCGCGCAGTTCGGCTGTCTGATAGTTGCGCTCGCCCAGACGCTGGCGCGTTCTTTCGATCATAGGCTCCAGCATCTGCAGCGCCGAATCGGCCTTGCCGGTCTTGATCAATGCCCACGCCCAATTGATGTCGCCGGCCCCATATTTCCGCGCGAGCAGCGGATCGCGTCCGAGGCCCGTCTGCATCTTCTCGAATTCGCCAATCGCCTCGTCCCACCGATGCTGCGCTGCCAGCGCGGCTCCGTACGTCTTGCGCGCCTCGACGAGCGGCAGCGATTCCGGAACCGCTCCGCTTTGTTCCAGGCTGTCGACGGCAGCGGTAGCGAGGGTGGCGGCGTCCTTGAATCTGCCCTGCTCGAACACGACACGCGAAAGGACCGTCAATGTCTGCCCTGTCGCCAGCGAATAAAGTCCGAGGCGGGCGAGCAGCGAGCGCAGCGCGTTGCGAGCAATGATCTCGGCCTCGACCAGCTTGCCGCGCGCAAGCAGAATTTCAGCCAGGCGGCGCTCGTCGGCATCGCGCACGGTTCGCATCCGTGCGATATCGCTCGAGCTGCCGACGATGCCCTGCTGCCGGCGCCCCGGCACCGTTGGCAGGAAAAGTTCCATATCGGCGAGCGCCCGACGGGCCCCCGCCTCGGCGTCGGCCAGATTGCCCTCGGCGGACCATACCGCGACCCGCGCGCGCTCGAGACGGGCCATCGACGCGAAATCTAGCTGATCCGCTCGGCCACGACGTTCGAGTTGCTGAAAGCCGAACTCGCAACTTCGCATATTCCGCTTGGCTTCCGCGATATCGCCCAGTTGCGCCCGGTAAAACGCAAGCGTGCACTGTTCGTTGAGAGCTACGTCCAATCTGCCGGTCGGCCATTTCGCGCTCGGTAATCGCGATCGCCGCAAGAAAATTGCCGCCCGTTGCCTCGGCGTTGGACAGCAAGCGCATCGCCTGTTTGCGATGTTCCAGCGTCGGCGCCGCTTTCGCCGCCAATCGCAAATCGGCGATCCTTTGGCTCAGCAGTCCAATGCGGGCGGCCGCCGCCGACCGCTTCAGATAGAAATAGAACAGCGCCTGCTTGTCACCGGCGACCGGCGGTGAAGCCTGCGCCGCGACGCGATCCCGCTCGGCCTTCTTCGGGTCAGGCTTGTATCGCTGCAGTGCCTGCGTGATGTCGTCGAGCGTGCGCGGCGGTAGCGCGTAGCTTGGCGCGACGTCGTCCGCCTCGACGACTTCGCGCCCATCGTCCGGGTCGGTACCCGGAAAGTCTGGGGGCCCCTCCTGCGACCATGCCGGCGCCGCCCAAAACCTGACGACCAACACCGACAGTACAAGCCACACAACTCGACCGCGAAATGAGTCGCGACCGACTGCGTGGCACTGCGGTTTCATCGCTTTGGGCCCCTTGCCCGGTGTCGCGGCGCGGCGCGATGCGGGATGCCGGTCACTGCCCGGCGAGTGACCTCAGACGCGGATCTTCCGGGCGTTCGGCCGAAGCGATCTTCCAATACTTGCGTGCCTCGTCCTTCAGCTCCATCTGGTCGAGCCACGCCGCGAAGGCAATGCCGCTCGAGAGCGGAGCAGACGCGGCCGGGCGCAATCTCTCCACTTCTGCCCGAAGATCGGCGGTGGCCACCGCAAACTCCGCGGAACTCGAATATTTTCTGCCATCGGGAAGCCGGGCCGACACCTGCCACGTGTAGGGAACGCCCTCCTTCAACGGCACGCTCGCGGGAAGCCTGAAGGAATTCACATCGACCTGCGCTTCGAAGACCGTACGCCCCGTGTCATCGTCGAGCTCGATTGCGTACTTGAGGCCCGGTTGCAACTCCTTCCACATGAACAGCGGGTGCGTTTCGAGCGTGCGCGTCCTGTTGAGGTTGAGGAGTTGAATGCGTGCGTCGACCCGGACACCGCGCATCACGATCGCCCCCTGCGTCATGCCGACCGGCTTGATACGGATCCCCTTGCCTCCCTTGCCGAGCGTCAGGCCACGGCGCTCCGGCAGCGCACCGCCTGCCACCTCCGGCGCGGCGGACTTGAAATCGATCGTCGCGGGTCCCTTGAACGCGTACTCATCCCCCGCTTCGAGGTACAGCGCAACGAGCGTTGCACCCGCGGCCAACTGGACCTTCGCCCCCGCTTCCAGTTCGGCGAGGATGGTCACGTCGCGCGACCGGCCTTCGCTCAGAACTGTCGCCTTGCCCGTGAGGTCGGTCACCATGGCCACGACGGCGCCCTGCGCCGCCGCCGACAGTGCGGCCATTGCGCACAGCAGCAACGTGATCATCGCCCTTCGTAGCATCGTCATCTAGACAATATGGTCGCTTTGTAGCAGCGGGACGGCCGGTCTCCGGCGACGTAGGTTGCGCGGCAAGCCGCGCCGAGCTACATGCTGAGAACGAGTCGTCAGCAACCAACAAGGAGACCGGCCATGGATGAGGGTATCAAGTTTTTCGTCGGATTGGATGTGCACAAGGACAGCATTGCGGTGGCAGTGGCGGAAGCAGGACGGGCGCCGGCGCGGTTGCTCGGCAGCATCGCGCACGATGTAAGCAAGTTGCGGAAGCTCTTGGCGCGCTACGGTGAGCCGGGGGCGGTGCAGGTGGTCTATGAGGCTGGGCCCACCGGCTATGGTTTGCAGCGCGAGTTGGCGCGGCGGGGCTATCAGTGCGAGGTGATTGCACCGTCGTTGATCCCGAAGCGTGCCGGTGATCGCGTCAAGACCGATCGCCGGGATGGCTTGCGGCTGGCCGAACTCTCCCGTGCGGGGGAGCTGCGCGCAATCTGGATTCCGGATCCGGCGGACGAGGCCATTCGCGACCTGGCTCGCGCGCGCGAGGATGCGGTCAACGCCCGCACCCAAGCCCGGCATCAACTCAAAGGCTTCCTGCTGCGGCACGATGTGCGCTATGCCAGCAAGACCTCGTGGAGCAAGACCTACTATCGCTGGTTGGCGACGCTGAACTTCGGGCTCACGGGTGCGCAAACCGCCTTTACGGAATACTGGCAGGCGGTCACGGCGGCCGACGAGCGCGTGGCGCGGCTTACTGGGGCGCTGGCGCCGGCGATCAAAGGCTGGCGCTTCGAGTCGGTGGTCATGGCGCTGCAAGCGCTGCGCGGAATCGATCAGCTCAGCGCCATCAGCTTGGTCGCGGAAATCGGCGACATCGGGCGCTTCGCGCACCCGCGGCAGCTGATGGGGTATCTGGGCTTGGTGCCATCGGAGCATTCCAGTGGCGAGCGGGTGGCCCGCGGCAGCATCACCAAAACCGGCAATGCGCATGCGCGACGGTTGCTCACCGAGGCGGCGTGGAACTATCGGTTCCAACCGCGTATCGGCCGGCGGGCGCAACAGCGCGCGGAGGATCTGCCGCAAGCGATCCGCGACGTGGCCTGGAAAGCGCAGTTGCGGCTCAGCAGGCGCTTCGCCCGGCTGCGCGCCAGAGGTGTGCAGATCAACAAGGTCTGTGTGGCGGTGGCGCGCGAGTTGGCCGGCTTCGTGTGGGCGATTGCGTCGACCCGAGCGAAAATTCCGCAGAGCTAACTTGGGTGCGAAGTTCATGCGGCCAGATCGATCTGGTGATGCGATACGGGCAACGATAGGGGTAACCCTCAAGGCTGCTACACCGGCATTCCGCAAGGATTGATCCATGACTCTAGAGCGAGGCAGACCCCGCGACGAATCGATGAACGGTGGTAGCCAATCCACGGATATGAGTCTGATTCATCGTCGCTGCACCGCTCGTGTCGCGTCACCGGATCGATTTGGAAAACCATGACAAACCACCCTCTTGACAGGTAATGCGA
>CAWJMQ010000031.1:0-79955 GCA_963844005.1 uncultured beta proteobacterium
GCCGCGTTTTTCGCGACATTTCCCGGACCATGCCCGCCAGGTCCAGCAGCCGCAGGGCAGATCCATCCAGCTCGGTCGGGGTGTAGGCCTTTAAGGTCATGGTCTTCTCGTGGAAAGAACAGGCTCCGTCGGGGTCGCCGCAAGACCAGGCGATATCCTACCGCGGGCGGCCTCGAATGTCGAGCACCTTTGGGTCAAAGTACCAGCCGAAAGCCACTGGATCCATGTTGGGCTAGTCGATCATAAAAGGATCATATAGTGGACAAAATTATATTTGAAAATATGCTACCCTTTATGCTACGCTGTCGAATCCCGGCCGGCAAGGGTCGTTTTTCCGTCCGGACATCGTCGGTAAACCAGGTCGTGGTTTGCCAAATTCCGTGGGTTGCTCGTTGGCTCTTGCCCCTCGCAAGGAGTATGCTAGCAATGCTTGCGCCTGTCATCGTTCAAGAGGTCCGACGGTTGCTGGACGACGGCCTTTCGCAACGCCACGTGGCTCGCCGCACGGGGGTCAGCCGTGGTACCCGTGCATGCCATTGCCAGGGGGGAAAGGCCTCGACTACCCCGCCGCCGTCGGGGACGATCTGGTCTTGCCCGCCGGTCCGTTGCAGCGTTGTCCGGGCTGCGGCGGCTTGGTCTTCATGCCTTGCCTGGCCTGCCGGGTCCCGCGCCTTGCAGCGTCGCCGGCGGGTAGAAATTGGAAAAACTGTCTCTTCGCTGTAATCGGCACTCTTGTCCTTGCCGATACCGATGATGTACGGATGCAGCCCAGCGAACGGGGACAGGCACCTTTTGTGCGACGCCCCAGGCCCAGACCAGGAGCCGCAGGATGCAAATCAAAGTCTACGTCCCCAAATACGTGGAGATCCCCGAGCGAGTACTTGCCCGCGCTGGCCAAGCGGGCGGCCGACAGCCTGGGCGACCGGGCCCACGACGTCTCTGCCACGCGGGGACATCTGGTCCGTCAGGCGGTCCAGGACGGCTTGCTCCGCGATCTGGATCCGCTGGTCAATGAGGATGGCACCGTGGACCTCGTCTGCGACCCGGGCATGGAGATCCCCTTGGAGTTGGACAATAAGACCCTCACGCTGACCGAACTGCTCGACGCACTCCAGTTCAAGCGGACTTGGAACGACGTCCAGGCCTCGGCACGCGAGGCGGCCTGATCAATCCGGCCGTTAGACGAAGAGGTGCCTATCGCCTTTGCGTGGGCCTTCACAAGGGGGAACGTACGATGATCCCGCTCCTGATCCGTCAATTGGCCGAAACCAATCGGCAGCGGGCATCTGCATCCCACTGCACCGCGACCTGCCAATCGCCCGACGAGACCCCTCAACCGTTACGCGAAATCCTCATTTCCGACCGGCCGTTGCCCACGAAGCTCGAAGGATATAGCGTGGATATGGCCGAGTCGGGCCTCTGGAATACCGATCCCCGGCGGTCTTTTTACTGACGAGCACGGCAGCCCGCCGGAAGTGCAGGAAAGCCGACCGCGGCCACGCCGCGAGCCCAGGTCGAGTTACCCAGGCCCCGCCGGTGGGCGTCAACGCCGAGATCTGCCGGCCTCCCTCTATCGGCCGACCGACCCTTGCGGCTTGCGTCTGATCTCCAAAGCCCCGCCCCCCACCGCCGATTCTGCCCCCGCCGGCGCGTTGCGCAGTCTTTCGTTCTCCGACCGCTTCCACCGTGCCGCCCACCTCTGATTCGTCCCGCGACCCGTTTCTGACGGTCATCCTCAACGCCTGGCCGTCTCTGTCGCCGCTGATCCAGTCCGCCCTGGCCTCCATCGCCGAGTGCGAGGCCCACGAGAACCGACCGTAAGCCCCTGGTGCAGCGTCATCGATCGGGTCTCGCCTCGATTGCGCGACGTTGGATCCCTCGGGTTACGGTCGGGGGCGTGATCGCCAGATTGCCCAGTCTGCGGGATCTCGGTATGATGGAAGTTTCCCCATACCTTGCCCTCCCTTTCAGGGGAGAGACCGAAGCGAATGACTGCCTGGCGGGCATATTTCGCTGCGCGGGGTCGCGGTCCATAACCTTCAGAATATCGATCTCGACATCCCGCACCGCAAGCTGATCGTCTTCTGCGGCCTGAGCGGCAGCGGCAAGAGCAGCCTGGCCCTCGACACGCTCTACGCCGAAGGGCAGCGCCGCTACATCGAGAGCTTTTCGGCCTACACGCGGCAGTTTCTCGCAGCGGCTGGAAAAGCCCGAGGCCGAGCGGATCGACGGCATTCCGCCGGCCATCGCCGTGACCAGCAAGAACACCAGCCGCTCGAGCCGCTCGACCGTCGGCACGGCCACCGAGACGAGCGACTATCTGCGGCTGCTGTTCGCCAAGATCGGCCACGTGTTCTGCCGCAAGTGCGGCCAGGAGGTGCGCCGCGACACGCCGCAGAGCGCCGCCGAGACGCTCGCCGCGCTGCCCGCCGGGCACGCGCTACATGATCGCCTTTCCGCTGCGAGCTGCCGACGGCGGACGACGATCGAGCAACTGGCCGCCGCGCTGCGCGAAGACGGCTTCGTCCGCGCGATCGTCGACGGTCGGCTGGTCAATCTGGCCGAGGAGCCGCTCGCGGCCGATCGCCGCGGCGAGCCGGCGATGCCACGGCAGCCGTCCGCAACGGCCGCTCTACGTCGTCGTCGATCGCCTCGCGGCCGGCAGCGCCAGCCGACGACCGGCTCCGCGATTCGCTGGAAACGGCCTTCGCCAAGGGGCGCGGCCGGTGCTACGTGTTCGTCGACGAGCGATCGAGCCGACGTCCGACGCCGCCGACCTCAGCCGCTCGCCGGCAACTCTGCACGATCGATCGACGGCCGGCCGTGGCGGCGGCTCGGCTTCAGCACGCAGTTGGCCTGCGAGGATTGCGGCATCGAGTATCCCGCGCCCGAGCCGCGGCTGTACAGCTTCAACAGTCCGCTGGGCGCCTGTCCCGAGTGCGAAGGTTTCGGCAACGTGATCGGCATCGACATGGACCTGGTCGTGCCCGACCCGGGCAAGTCGCTCCGCGACGGGGCCATCGCGCCGTGGAACACGCCGGCCTACGCCCACGAGCTGAAGGAGCTGCTGGCGCTGGCCGGCGACTACGACCTTCCGGTCGACGTGCCGTTTCGCGAGCTTGACCGAGCAGCAGCGGCGACCTGATCGTGCACGGCGTGCCGGAGCGGAAGTTCGGCGGGCTGGACGGCTTCTTCGCCTGGCTGGAGCGGCGGAAGTACAAGATGCACATCCGCGTGTTCCTGAGCCGCTGGCGGAGCTATCGGCCCTGCCCGGCCTGCGGCGGCACGCGGCTGCGGCCCGAGGCCCTGGCCGCGCGGATCGGCGGCAGGAACATCGCCGAGATCTGCGGCCATGAAGGTCCGCGACGCCGCCGCGTTCTTCCGCGACCTGGAACTGCCCGACTGGGAGCGGCAGGTCGGCCGCATGATGCTCGAACAGGTCGCAGGCCCGGCTGGCGTATCTGGAAGCGGTCGGGCTGGGCTATCTGACGCTCGACCGCACGCTGCGCACGCTCAGCGGCGGCGAGGCCCGCCGCGTGGCCCTGACCTCCGCCCTGGGCTCGAGCCTGGTCAACATGCTCTACGTGCTCGACGAGCCGTCGATCGGCCTGCACCCCCGCGACATCGACCGGCTGCTCGGCGCGATCGGCAGCTCCGCGACCGCGGCAACACGGTGGTCGTGGTCGAGCACGAGGAGGCGATGATCCGCGCGGCCGACCAGGTGATCGAGATCGGCCCCGGGGCCGGCGAACGCGGCGGGCGAGGTCGTCTTCCAGGGCACGCCCGCCGAAATGGAGCAATCGCCCGACAGCCTGACCGGCGACTATCTGGCCGGCCGGCGCGGCTTCGGCGGCAACGGCCGCCGCCGCGCGCCCAACCACGGCTGGATCCGCCTGGCCGGCGCGCGGGGCAACAATCTGCAAGAACATCACCGTCGAGTTTCCGCTGGGCGTGCTGTGCCTGGTCACCGGCGTGAGCGGCTCGGGCAAGAGCACGCTGGTGCAGGACACGCTCTATCCGGCCCTCTGCCGCCGGCTGCGCAAGGACGCCCCCAAGCCGTATCCGCTACGACGACGTCTTCGGCGACGGCCAGCTCGACGACGTGATCCTGGTCGATCAGAGCCCCATCGGCCGCTCGCCGCGCTCCAACCCGGTGACGTACCTGAAGGCCTTCGACGAGATCCGCGCCGTGTTCGCCGACACGGTCGAGGCCCGCACGCGCGGCTACACCGCCGGCCACTTCAGCTTCAACGTCGACGGCGGCCGCTGCAGCGCCTGCCAGGGCGACGGCTACATCGCAGATCGACATGCAGTTCCTGGCCGACGTCTACATGAAGTGCAGCCAGTGCAACGGCACCCGCTACCGCGACGAGATCCTGGACGTCACCTACCGCGGCCGCAACATCGCCGACGTGCTGGAGATGACCGTCCGCGAGGCGTTCACGTTCTTCCGCGGCCAGCCGAAGGTGCAGGCCCGGCTGAAGCGGCTGATCGACGTGGGCCTGGACTACGTGCGGCTCGGCCAGCCGGCCAACACGCTCTCCGGCGGCGAGGCCCAGCGGCTGAAGCTGGCCGGCTACATGAGCAGCCGCCAAGCGCGGCCGCTGCCTGTTCATCCTCGACGAGCCGACCACCGGCCTGCACTTCTCCGACATCGTGCAACTGCTCGACTGCTTCGACGCCCTGCTGGCCGTGGGCCATTCGCTGATCGTCGTCGAGCACAATCTGCAAATGATGAAGGCCGCCGACTACATCATCGACCTCGGCCCCGGCGCCGCCGACGAAGGCGGCCAGGTCGTCGCCAAGGGCACGCCCGAGATGGTCGCCCGCAACCGCCGACTCGGTCACCGGCCGGTTCCTGGCCGAGGCGCTGGCCGAGGCAAAGAAGAATTGAAAATTGAAAATCGATAATTGATGATCGAGACGGGGCGGCATGCGTTAGCTCCGTATGACCGATGAAGCTGCTCAATGGCGAACGGGCTCGAAGCGTTGCTGCTCCAGATCGCTCGGGAGCACTACGTACGCGATTCCATCACGACATCGTTCGGAACGAAATATGTTGTCGAAGGGGCCATTCGTACGCCAACCGGCCAGAACGCCCGGCTCTGTACCGTGTGGATCGTGGAGCCGCCCGACGATCGCCCTCGCTTTGTGACGGCGTTTCCGCTATGATTAAGAGGAGGTCTGCGTATGATTGATGAACTGGATTGCGTCGTGCTCGCCCACGATGTCGCTGAGTATGGTCTCCAGAAAGACGACGTGGGCACCGTCGTTCACGCCTATGGCGAACAAGCAACTTTCGAGGTGGAGTTCGTGACCGCAGACGGGCGAACGATCGCAGTATTGACGTTGCTCGACCGACATCGTGAGCTCGATGACGTCGGCGCGCGGAACGAACACCGTGAAGCCCGCGGTGATGTTCGGCGTGTTCGGCACGAACACCGTCACGAGGGTCTGCTGGGTCACGGACTGGATCTCGGGAACGGCTTCCGACGTCTGCAGCGCGATTCGGTAGATTCCCTTGCTCGGATACTGGATCAGCAGGACTTTCTTGAACGAGCCGCTGCTGCCCGAGAGCAGCGCCGAAGAGAAGTTCTTGACGCCGCCGTACACGCTGCGCACGAGCGGTATGCGCCCGAGCAGCGACTCGTACCAAACCACGAGCTGCTTGCCGAGCAGGTTGGCGGCAAGCATCCCCGTCGCGAGCAAGACGGCCACCGCGAGGATCGCGCCGAGGCCCGGGATCCGGAAACCGAGCAGCGTTTCGGGCCGATAAGCCACGGGGACGAGGAGCAGCAATCGATCCATGAGATCGAGCAGCGCCTTGAACACGAGCAGCGTGACGCCGACCGGGATCCAGATCAGCAAGCCCGCCACCAAATAGCGGCGGAGGTGCACCTAAGCCCTCGCGGATTTGGCGCGCAGCTTGCGCTTGCTCGCGGACTTCTTCGTCGGTCTGCGTAGCGGGCTTCTCGGGCTTCGGTTTCTTGTCCGTGGAATCCGCGCTCTTCGCCTCCGCGACTTTGGCCCACGCTTCCTTGGTTGCGGAGTCCTTCGCCGAATCCGAGCTCGAGCCGCCGCGATGACTGAACTCTTGAAGGCTCCGCTCGATTTGGAAGTACGGGTACGGCATCGGCACTCAGGACCGGGATCATCCCAGGAATGGATCCCTTGAGCGACGCGGTCTGGAAGATGAAACCTGAAGAGAGGAGAAAGCGGACGATCGCATTTCCGATTGAGGAAGCAGGCGAGATCGCAGGGAAGACCGGTACTGCAACCAATGCGGATGGCAAGACCTCGGACGTGTGGCTCCTCTTGTTCGTTCCAGGCCCGCCTGACCATCCGGAGACGGGCATCGTGCTTGGATTCTGGATGGGAAAGGATTCCAAGGATCATTCCCTGGGCGAGCGCGGCTCGACGGGCGGCCCCGGCTTCGCCGAATCCGGCGGTCGCAACTGGGTGCATTCAGCGGCGACGGTACTCGCGTTCTCTGCAGCAGGAGCGTGGACTGTTGCAGACCCGGATACAAGTTTCAGCCAATCATCCGCGGCGATGGGCTGGCAATTTCGACGCGAAGAAGCCGATGCGTTCGGTGCAGAAGGTCATTCCTGACCCAACGACCGGCGTGCTCATCGATCCGTCGGATCTCAAGGATGGAAATCCAAACGCGCCCGGGCGAACTTATCCGGCCAGGTCATCGTGGATAACCGGCGTGATGTGGCAGAGCAGTCTGTGCCGCACCCATGAAGGCTGTTGAAAACCGTGCCGCATGCCTGGGATCTGGCCTCCGGCTCGTCGTTTCCAGGTGACATCGAATTTCGCTTGGAACCTGACGGGCGCAGGCGGACAATGTCGCGGAACTTGTGAATTATCTGAGGAGAGTGCCGTGCGAACGACTACGCAGCATCGCAACACATCCTCCGTGATCGGCCTCGTGCTGACGGGGCTTGCGTTGGAAGCATCGGCAACCGCGCCCTACTATGACGGCTTTACCGCATTTGCCGCTCCGGTGTGCTCATCGGCCAGTGGCGGGAGCATCTCGACCGGGACCCGCACTGCGGTGTGGAGCACCCCGCCGGGAGGTGCAACGGAAGCCAGGGTCGACTCGGTCAATGGCGTTGCCGTATTCTCTCCTGCGGCGTACGCATCGCCCGCCGCGAGCGGCATGACGAACTTCGGCAGCTTCAGTGCCACCGGACTGGGACCGTATCCCTTCACGTATACGTTCCAGTTCACGACGTCCGTGGGAGGCAGTCTGATCAGTATGTCGTCGGCATCGATATCATGCGTTGCCGATGGCCCGGGACGACGTCGTTCGTCGTCGGCGCTCCGCCACCGATTCTCGAGATCCGAATCCGACCAGCTATCAGAGCGGTATCGGGCTGTTCTCCGGATGGTCGTGCGCAGGACCGTATATCGGGATGTCCCTTGACGGCCACGCGCCGGTCAAGGTGCCTTACGGCTCGAGCCGGGCCGATACAGCCGGCGTGTGCGGCGCGGGCAACACCAACACCGGCTTTGGCCTGCTGTTCAATTTCAACCTGCTCGGAGCCGGCAATCACACGGCGCAACTCTACGTGAACGGGCAGGCAATCGGCGCTGCCAATTCATTCACGGTGACGGTGCCGGCAGGCGAGTTCCTGACCGGGGTATCGAAACTCGTCACCGTGCCGGATTTCCCTTCGCCGGGACGAACCACCACGCTGATCTGGCAGGAAGCGCAGCAGAACTTTGCAGTCTACTCGGTGGCGCCCTGAAGGCATGGGCACCATCCCATACAAGCAGATATTCTCGGAGCCCGCAGTTCTGCACGCCAAGCCTGCGCAATCGTGAGGCCAAGCGCTTTGGCCGTCCTGAGATTGATGACCAATTCAAGTTTCGTCGGCGGTTCCACGGGAAGGTCGCCCGGCTTCGCACCTCTAAGAATCTTGCCAACACAACTTGCTAATGGCCGCGGAGAATCTACGCCAGATCGACGGTATCTCCCACCCGAATCTCGCCACCCGCCTCCGACAGCATGCCTACGCCAAACGTTGGCTCTTTCTGCGCAAACGCCTTCACCAACATCTGCATGACCTGCAAATCGCGTTCGCCGGTCAGCGGATTCGCGTGCGTGGCAAGACAGCGCACCTTGGGCACCACGGTTTCAAACGCGACATTGCCCACGCGCAGCTTGCCGCCCACCCAGGATTGCTCTTCCCAAGCGGCCACGCCGTCGATCACGATGTTGTGCCGGAAGCGCAGCTCGTTGAGATTCGCATCACCGAGCGCCACGCCAGCGGACGCCAGGCTCTCACGGCTATGTAATGTAACCTGCCCAGCTTCGTTGTCCTGATAGCGCGGCGTCGTGCCGTCGCCCACCAGTTTGAGCGGCAGGTGCTCAGGTTGTCCCTTCAATGGATTTTCATCCAACGACAGCACATAGTCGGTGATCGCATCCACCACACGCTGGCGTCCGGCCTCGTCCAGCGAATGATCTGCAAGCATTTGAGTGCCGAAATAAATCGTCAACCGATGCGTGCGCTCATCAAATCGCACATTCAGCCGCGCGAGTCCCGGCGTATTCGCCAGCACCACGCCGTGGTATTTGCGGCACCATGCAGTGTCGGCGACCGGCGCATCGGCGAAACGGAAATTAAGCACGCGATCGCCAGCTACGCGCCCGCCCGGCAAGACGGTGATGTACTCCACCGGTTCCGGCGTGAAACCTTTTACAGGGTAACGATACAGTGCGGTAACTTTGGGCATGATGAAGATTCGCGATTGGTCGCGATGATATCGTCCCAAACACGACGGTCGCGCCGGCTTCGCCCGAGCCGCGGGCGATCGAGAAGCCGGGACCGCGATACGCGCCGGTGACGAGGGCGATCTTGCCAGCGAGATCGAACAATCGAACGGCCATTGGAGGCTCGTTCACACGAGCGCCTGCGTATCGGCATCGACAGGCAACGCCTGCCCGGAAATGTTGGCGCCGCAGGGCGACGCGAGAAAGACGATGGCATTGGCGATATCGTCGGCCGATACGAAACGGCGCAGCGACGTCTAGGCGAGGGCTTCATCGCGCACGACTTCGGGGGCGACTCCGCGTGCCGCCGCCTTGTTCGCGTAGACACTGTCGATGCGCGCGCCGGCAACCGATCCGGGACAGACCGCGTTGACCCGAACGCCGAAGGGGCCGAGTTCGATGGACAACGATTTTGTCAGACCGATGACACCCCATTTCGGCCCGCGCAGCGCCTGTGGTCATGTGTCACCGCGCTTCTATCTGGCAGCCTCGTCCTTCGCCTGCACATCGAGCTCGACGTCGACCATCATCTCGGTCGCCAAGGCTTCGAGCTCGCGTTTCAGGTCGTCGTCGGCCAGCGCCATCGGCACGGCGAGGAGCGCCTTGACCTTGAAGAGCTGATCGGCTGACATTGCCGCGCTGACAACCTCGGTATGAAGCTCCTCGATGCTGACACCCCGCCTGGCCAGGCTGCCTGACAGGTCGCGCACGATGCCGGGGCGATCGTTTCCGACGAGTTCGAGCCTGACAATCCGATGTCCTGCCGAAGCCGCACTCGAGTCGCCCATCGCGATGACGATGTGCAGTCCGGAGGAATCGAGTTTGCGAAGAGCGCCGGCGAGCGACTCGGCATGCTGGTCAGGAACTTCGAAATGCACGATGCCGGCGAACTGGCCGGCAAGACTCGCCATTCGGCTGCCGGCCCAATTGGCGCCGAAGCGCTGGGCGACATCGGACAGCAGATTGACAATACCTGGGCGATCGCTGCCTATCACGGTTAACACGAGCGATGTCGTCACGGTTCCCGCACCTTGATGGGGATCATGCCAAAATGATAGCTGTTTCAGTCGCGTTTCGCTCGGTTACGCGGCCGGCCTGGCGCGCCCGGTCGGTCGCGCGACCAATGCATCGGATAGACTGGCACGGTGATACGATGCCGACCGCATCGGAAGTTGCGTAATTTCACCTTGAAGGGAGAAGCGAGTCATGAAAGTGCTGTTCGCGATCGCTGTGATGCTTTTTGTCCCTTCGGGCTGGGCTGCGGACCCGGCAATGCCCTCGGCTTCGCCTTCGCTCACCGGCGAGGTTCTCGAAGTCCAGGACGTCGATAGCTTACACGTACCTGCGCCTCAAGACAAAGGACGGCGAGACGTGGGCAGCCGTCAACCGGGCAGCGGTCCGGAAGGGTGCCCAGGTGACGATCGCAAACCCGATGGTCATGAGCAACTTCGAGAGCAAGACGTTAAACAGGAAGTTCGACAAGATCGTCTTCGGGACGCTGGCCGGCACCGGCGCCAGTGCTTCCGGCAGTGGGGGTGATCTGGCGGCGACTGCACGCCGGGGTCTCGAAGCCGGCGGACGTGGGAGACATCAAGGTCGCGAAGGCCACCGGCCCGAACGCGCGGACCGTTGCGGAAATCGTTACCAGGAGCGCCGAGCTCAAGGACAAGACGATCGTCGTCCGCGGCAAGGTCGTAAAATTCACGCCGGAAGTCCTCGGAAAGAACTGGATCCATCTGCGCGACGGGTCGGGGTCCGCGGCCGACAACACCAACGACGTGCTGGTGACGACCAGGGACGAGGCAAAGATCGGGGATGTCGTCCTGGTGAAGGGTGTCGTGCACACCGACAGGGATCTTGGCTCGGGCTATTCGTACAAGGTACTGATCGAGGAAGCGACGCTGCAGAAGTAGGTCCCGGCGACCGGTCGGCGACAACGACCGTCCGATCCCGCGCGGACGCCTTCGGGAGACCGTCGCGTTTCTCGGCCGGAATGGCGCCGGAAAGTCGACGCTGCTCCGCACCATCATCGGCATCGTGCGCCCCCATCAGAGCGCGGCCTCGGCATTGCGCGAGGATCTCGACGTGCGCCGGCGCGTACTGTGGATGTGAGGACATGGAAAAGACCGTAGCAGTCATCGGCGCCGGCCTCATCGGACGGGCATGGGCGATGGTGTTCGCACGCGCAGGGTGGCGCGTGCGGATCAACGACCGCGTCCCCGCACAGCTCCGGGCTGCGCAGGGATACATCGCGGCGAGCCTCGACGAACAGGCGGAATTCGGGCTCGTCGCCGATCCGGATGCGGCGCTGGCGCGCGTCGACTATGTGGCCGATCTGGACGAATCGCTGGCGGGCGTGGATTGGGTGCAGGAGAACGTGCCGGAGACGCTGGACGTCAAAGCGCGAGGTGTTCGCCGCACTCGACGCCACGCGCCGCCTGACGCCATTCTCGCGAGCTCGACGTCGGCGAGGGCTATGTTTCCCCCGGGGACCTCGACAAGACGGTGCGCGACGGGCTGGGCCTGCGCTGGTCGTTGATGGGGCCCTTGGCGACGATCGAGCTCAATGCGCCCGGGGGTGTCGCCGACTATTGCGCGCGTTATGGAGGTTTCTACCGGAGGCTTGCCGCAGCGCCGCCCGAGCCTGCCGTTTGGGACGCGACGAACGCCGCTCGCGTCGGGTCGGCGCTCGGAAGCTCGGCGAGCGCCCGTGTTCTGGATGCGCGCACACGTTGGCGCGACCGCCGGCTGATGGCGCTTGCTCGGCACAAGCGGGAACAATCCGATCTCGACTGAAGAAGGAGCGAAGATGAGTGCCCCTCGTAAAGTGATCATCACCTGCGCCGTCACCGGCCGCGTCGATGTCGGCGGCGATGGGCGGCAACGTGCGCGTCGGACTCGAGGACAGCCTGTGGCTCGGACCGGGAAAGCTCGCGGAATCGAACGCCGCGCAGGTGCGTGCGGCGCGCCAGATCGTGGAGGCGATGGGCCTCGAGATTGCATCGCCGGACGATGCGCGGCAGAACCTGGGATTGAAAGGGCGCACCGCGGTCGCGTTCTAGAAAAGTCGAGTCCGACCCGACTTCTCTTGGGGGGCCTATTCCGTCGCGGCAAGCTCGAGTGCCTCGACCATCCGCGCGACGCGTGCGTCGAGCGCCTCGGTTGAAAGCTCGTCGCGGAACATCTCGACCAGCAGCGGAAACGCGAACGGCGTCGGCCGCGCGGGACGCATCAACAGCGCGCGACTGCCGCGAAGACGGGCGAGCGCGGCGGCGATGCGCGGCGCTTCGAGCCGGCGCTCCAGCACTTCGCGCACCGTTTGCCTCAGCAGCAGGTTGTCGGGATCGTATTCGGCGAAGACCTCGTAGAGCAGCGCCGATGACGCCTGAAGCTGCCGCGCCGGATTCGGCTCGCCCGGGTAGCCCTGGAAGATGAGACCGGCGATTCGCGCGACCTCGCGGAACTGTCGTCGCCCGAGTTCGGCGGCGTTGAGCCCGGCGAGAATGTCCGCCTCGACGCACGGCGCCGCGAGCAATTTGCCGAGATCGCCCAATGTGAGCGGGACCTGCGTTGGCGACAGCAGGCCGAAACCGTAGTCGTTGGCGGTCAGGCTGAACGTGCGCGGCGTGTCCTGCGACAACCGGTACGAAAACAGGGTGGCGAGGCCGAGATGCGCGAGCCGGCCCTCGAACGGGTAGAAGAAGAGCGCGTGACCCTCGCGCGTTTCGATCTGCTCGATCAGCCACTCGTTGCCGGCAGGGAGCGCGGACCAGCGGGCCTGCAATTCGAGCAACGGGCGAATGAGTTGCAACTCCGGTGATCCGTACACGCCCCGTTTGGCGGCGGCAATCAACTGGCGCGTGGCTTCGGCGAGTTGCGTGGAGAGCGCCATCTGCCCTCCGGACCAGCGCGGGACCAGCGCCGATCGCGCTTTCGCGGGTTTGACCCAGGCGGTGAGTTCGCGCACGCGTATGAACTCCAGGACGCGACCGGCGAAGACGAAGCGGTCACCGGGGGCAAGCCGCGCGATGAATCCTTCCTCGACGTGCCCAAGCGCCTGCCCATTCTTGAAGCGTACGGTAATCGAGGCTTCGGAAACGATGGTGCCGATGCCGATCCGGTGCCGGCGCGCGATCCGCGCGTCGGTCACGCGGGCAACGCCATCGTCGCCGATCACGACGCGGCGGTATTCGGGGTAGGCGTTGAGGCTTGCTCCGCCGTGCAGTACGAAGTCGAGCGTGAACTGCCACTCGGCGTCCGTGAGGTTCGCGTACGCGTGCGTTCCGCGTGCTTCGGTCTTGAGGTCGTCCGGTCGGAAGCCACCGCCCAGCGCGCAGGTGACGACATGCTGAACCAGCACGTCGAGGGGCGCCACGACCGGCGTACGCGCCTCGATCGTACGCGCGGCCGCCGCCTCGCGTGCGGCCGCCGCCTCGACGAGTTCGAGCGCCTGCGTCGGGATGATGAGCGCGCGGGAAACGGCGCCAGGACGGTGACCGCTGCGACCCGCGCGCTGCAGAAGGCGAGCGACACCCTTCGGGCTGCCGATCTGGAGCACCTGATCGACCGACGCGAAATCGACGCCGAGATCGAGGCTCGACGTACAGACGACCGCGCGCAGCCGCTCGTTGCGCAGACCCTCTTCGACCCATTCGCGGACCTCGCGCTCGAGCGAGCCGTGATGCAGCGCGATCGTTCCCGCCCAGTCGGGGCGCGCCTCGAGGATCGACTGGTACCAGATCTCCGTCTGCGACCGCACATTGGTGAAAACGAGCGTGGATTTCGCGCGCTCGATTGCGCAGATCACCTGCGGCAGGAGCTTCAATCCGATGTGTCCCGCCCAGGGAAAGCGCTCGATCGTCCTGGGCCGCAGGCTGTCGATGTCGATCTCTTTCGCATCGAGGCCTTTGACGATCGCCGCGCGGGAAACCGCGGCCGTACCGACCAGGCACGCGAGGGCATCGTCGAGGTTGGCGAGCGTCGCGGAAAGACCCCAGACGCGCAGATCTCGATGGAGCCCCCGCAGGCGCGCGAGCGCGAGCTCGGTCTGCACGCCGCGCTTGGTTCCCATCAACTCGTGCCATTCGTCGACGACGATCGCGGCGAGATTCGCGAAGCGCTCGCGCCAATCGGCGCGGGCGAGGAAGAGCGTGAGGCTCTCCGGCGTTGTTACCAGCGCCGTCGGCAGGCGCCTGCCTTGCCGGGCGCGCGCGGTCGCGCCGGTGTCGCCGGTCCGGACGTCGACCGTCCACCGTGGCGCGAGTTCCGCCGCTGCGCGCGCCAGTGCCAGACCCGTGTCGCCGGCAAGCGCGCGCAGGGGTGTGATCCAGAGCAGTGAGAGCGGGGGTGCGTCGCCGAGCTCATCGGCGGTGCCGAAGACCATCGGCGGAAGCGCCGCCGCATAGGTCTTGCCCATCCCGGTCGGCGCGTGGACGAGGCCCGAGGCCCCCGATGCGAACGCCCTCCACACCTCTTCCTGAAATGCGAACGGCGTCCACCCCTGGGTGGCGAACCATGCGCGGGCCGGCAACATGGGATCCGCGCGGTCCGCGACCTCCAGCATGACGCCATTCTAAGCTTTTCCGGCACCAGCCCGGGCGGGGCCGGGCCCGCGGCCGTGAAGGAGGCGAGGAGATTCGCGGGCACGAATCGTGCATATTTGGACCCATCCCCGACGAGGGATTCCCCATGTTTGAATTCCTGAATCCGTCCAACCGCCACGACGCCGGTCCGCTGACCAATGCCGCGGCCGCTGACCATTTTTGGCGCTTGTTGCCGCGAAACGATCCGTTCGAGTCGCAGCTCACGGTGTCGGAGGCACTCGCGGACCTCGCGGCCAGCAAGAACCACAACCGCGACGAAATCAAGGCGCTCGTAACCCTCGACCAGCGGGCGCGGAAGCTGGGCGAGGCGCTGCTCATCAACTATGCGACGGCGGGCCTGCAGCCGCAATCGCTGGAAAAGAAGTCCTGGCAGGCGGCTTTCGAGCTCTCCCAGTCGTTCGGGCACGCCTACGCGCAAGTCATGCAGCACCTCCGCGGCGATACTCCCGCGCGCGGCTCCAAAGAATACCTTCCTGTCGTCGCCCTTCGGTTGTTCCAGCACAGGCAGGTCGAAGTGCTGCTGCGGCCCTTTGTCACCGAGCGGACCGTTGCCGATGGCTGGAGCGAACTTCATTCGGCCTACCAATACGTGGAATCGGCGGGGCTGCTGGCCGAGTCGTTCACACCCCATCGATGGCACGAAGAGCATAGCGAAAAGAGCACGCTCGAGAAGGAGTACATCAACATCCTGCTTCTGGAACTGATCAACGGCGGTCAGTTCTCGCCCTACGACGTGTTCTGGCTGAACCGACGCGTCCCTCGCTGGTCCTCCGTGCTGTCGCTACAATCGAATCAAGCCGACGGCGCGGTCGATCGGATGGATCAGCGTTTCGTCGTCGATCTCAACGGTGCTCAGGGGCTCATGCGGCTGTCGCGGTCGGCAGCGGGCGTGCTTCGGTCTCTCGACCCGACGCCGATGTTGAAGCTCATCGACGACGAGATTGTGGCGCTGCGCGATCGCGACTGTCCCGCCGACGGTCCGGCATTGTTCGGTCGCGGCCGGCAGTTAAAGCTCCTGCGCAAGCTCAACACGATCTGCATGCCGAAGCCGGCATCGGTCAATCGTCGCGGGGAGCGCAAGCCTGTGGCGTCGGCGGTCAAAGCCATCGTCGGGCTCTCGCACATCGTGCGGATGCTGCGCAACGAGGAGCGCAAGCAGTCCATCGTCGCACCTCCCTTTGTGCCCGAGGTCCCGGAGGTCGAAGAGATCACGATCACGGTTTTCGGCGGATTCTCGGAGGCGTCGTCCGCGGCCATGCGCCACAATGGCGGCCGGGGCGCGCCCGGAGCGGAAGACGAATTCGGTGTGCCGCACCAGGTTTGGCAGCTCAAGGACCGCAGTGATTCGGGCTGTGGGCTGCGGGGACAGATCCGTGATGCGAACCGGGTGCTTCCGGGTGCGCTGGTCGCGTTTCGCGAGCACGACGATGTGCCGTGGACCTTGGCGGTCGTGCGCCGGATCCAGAAGCGCATCGGAGACCGTTTCGATATCGGTGTCGAATACGTCGGCCAGAATCCGCTCGGCGTCACCATGACCGACGACGAGGAACACGTTGGACTTACTGCCGAGGAGGTAGACAAGAAGCGCCATCGCTGCGCTGCGCTTTATCTTCCGGAGAGCGACAGGCGCCCGACGATGCCCTTCCGGACACTGATCATCTCGGCACGTGAATTCATGGTCGGCCGCTGCCTGCGTCTGCGGTCGGATGACGCCAACTACACGGTCCGGCTGAAGGAGCCGATCGAGGAGCAGGACGACTTCATCTGGCTGCCATTCGAGGTCGTCGAACGCCGGGCAAAGCAGCCTTCGGGCAGCGATCATGGGCACGGAATGCCGACGATCGGACCGCGGCTCAATCTTCCGACTCCCGCCGCCGACTCCGCGGCCACTGACGATCCTTCGGCAAGGCAGCACGCGAAGCGCGCTGTCGGCGCCCTGAAGATCTAGAAAATTCTCGCGGTTCCCCGACGCTCGCAGCTCGCGAGCGCGCACATCGCCGGCGCAGCGGCGTGATTCAGTCGGCCGCGAGCGCGACTGTCGTGGGTCCGACCGGCGTCGCTGCACGAAACGCGGCCAGAAGCTCCGCTTCCTTCGACTTCGCAACCTTCAGGTGCCGCGCCTTCACGTGGCCGTAGCCGCGGATGTGTTCGGGGATCCGTGCCAGCTCGACGGCGAGCGAGTGGTTGTGCGGCGCGAGCACGGCGAGGAGCTCCGCCATCAGCGATTCGTAAGCGTCGATCAGCGCGCGCTCCGCCCTGCGTTCCGCAGTCTTGCTCAAGATGTCGAGCGTGGTGCCGCGGAAGCGCCGCAATCTTGCGAGCACGCGGAAAGCACTCATCATCCACGGACCGTAGGCGCTCTTCCTGGCCTCGCCCGTTTCCGCGTCCGGCTTGTTCCAGACCGGTGGCGCGAGGTGGAACGTTAGCTTGTAATCGCCTTCGAATTGCGCGGCGACACGCTCGGCAAAGTCGGTCTCTGCATAGAGGCGTGCAACCTCGTATTCGTCCTTGACGGCGAGCAGCTTGAAGTAATAGCGGGCGACGGCTTCGGTGAGTGCCGTGGCACCGGGCGCCCTGGCCGTTTCGACGGTGCGCACCTTGGTCACCAGGTCGGTGTAGCGCTTCGCATACGCCGCGTGCTGGTAAGCCGTCAGGTACTGCGTACGGCGAGCTACGATTTCGTCGAGCGATTCGGAGAGCCGCTGCGATTCGGGCTTTGCCGAAGGAATCGCGGCGGCGGAAACCCGCGCCGGATCGACGGCGGCGAGCCGTCCCCACCGGAAACTCTGCTTGTTCGCTTCGATCGCCGTGCCGTTGAGCTCGATGGCGCGGACGATTGCCGTTTCTCCGACGGGCAACAGGCCTCGCTGGTAGGCGAAGCCGACCATGAAGAGGTTGGTCGCTATGGAATCTCCCATGAGGCCCGTCGCGAGCTTTGTCGCGTCGATGAACTCCGCGTCGCCCGGGGCGACCGCATCCTCGATTTCGCGTTCCATCGAACCCCTGGGGAACGCGAGGTCCGGGTCCCGCGTGAATCCGGCCGGCATCACAAGCGCGGTGTTGACGAGCGCCTTGGTGACGCGCTTCTGCATCTTGGCCAGTTGCTCGTAGCCGACGCCGGTCAGGATGTCGCAGGCCAGCACGAGCTTCGCCTCGCCCGCGGCGATCCGCGTTGCATGCAGCTGCTCGGGCCTGTCGGCCACGCGCACATGGGAGACGACCGCGCCGTTCTTCTGCGCAAGCCCCGTCATGTCGAGCACGCTGCAGCCCTTGCCCTCGAGATGCGCGGCCATGCCGATGAGCGCGCCGATCGTCACGACGCCGGTGCCGCCGATGCCGGTGACCAGAATTCCGTACGGCTCGATCGTGGCGGCCGATGCCGGGTCGGGGAGCGCCGGAAACTCGGCGGCTTCCGCCTTCTTCGGCTTCCTGGGACTGCCACCTTCGACCGTGACGAAGCTCGGGCAGAAGCCCTTGACGCAGGAGAAGTCCTTGTTGCACGAGCTCTGGTCGATCGTGCGCTTGCGGCCGAATTCCGTCTCGACGGGCGCGACCGACACGCAGTTCGACTTGATGCCGCAGTCGCCGCAGCCTTCGCAGACGAGTTCGTTGATGAAGACGCGCTTCGCCGGATCGGGAAACGTTCCGCGCTTGCGCCGGCGGCGCTTCTCGGCGGCGCAGGTCTGATCGTAGAGCAGGACCGTGCAGCCCGGCGTTTCGCGCAGCTCGCGCTGAACGGCGTCGAGGTCTTCGCGGCCTCGGATTGTGATGTCGGCGGCGAAATAGCCGGACGGATACTTGTCGGGCTCGTCGCTCACGACGACGATCTTGCTCACGCCCTCGGCGGCGCACTGCAGTGCGATCTGGGCGGGCGAAATGGGACCGTCGACCGGCTGGCCACCGGTCATCGCGACCGCGTCGTTGTAGAGGATCTTGTAGGTGATGTTGACCTTGGCGGCGACGGCAGCGCGAATCGCGAGGCTCCCGCTGTGGTAGTAGGTGCCGTCACCCAGGTTCGCGAAGATGTGCTTTTCGTCGGTGAACGGCGCCTGGCCGATCCAGGGCACGCCTTCGCCGCCCATGTGAGTGAACGTCGATGTCTTTCGGTCCATCCAGATGGCCATCACATGGCAGCCGATGCCGGCGGTGGCGCGGCTGCCTTCGGGCACGTTGGTCGACGTGTTGTGCGGACAGCCCGAACAGAAATAGGGGATCCGTTCGAGAATGATGTTGGGCTTGGCGAGCGCCGACTCCTTGGCGTTGATCCAGTCGAGGCGCGCGTTGAGCTTTTCCATCGCGCGCGGGTGGAGGTCGAGGCGCCGCATACGCTGCGCGATGACACGCGCGATCATGGCCGGCGTGAGCTCCGACACGGCGGGCAGCAGCCAGTCGCCGTGCGGCTGCACCCACTCGCCTTTTTCGTCGAACTTGCCGACGACGCGCGGACGCACGTCATCGCGCCAGTTGTAGAGCTGCTCCTTCAGCTGGTATTCGACGATCTGCCGTTTTTCCTCGACGACGAGAATCTCTTCGAGGCCTTCGGCGAACTGGCGCACGCCCTCGGGCTCGAGCGGCCACGTCATCGCGATCTTGTAGACGCGCAATCCGATCTCGGCCGCATCGGTCTCGGTGATGCCGAGGTCGTCCAGCGCCTGCCGCACGTCGAGATAGCTCTTGCCGCTGGTAATGATCCCGAGCCGCGGTTTCGGGGAATCGATGACGACCTTGTTGAGCTTGTTGACTCGGCAGTAGTGGAGCGCCGCGTAGACCTTGTAGTCCTGCATCCGCGCCTCGGTGGCGAGGAAGCCGTCCGGCCAGCGGATCGACAGGCCGCCCGGTGGCATCGGAAAATCGTCGGGAACGATGATCTGCGTACGCGCCGGATCGATATGGACCGAGGACGAACTTTCGACGGTGTCGGTGACGCATTTGAAGCCGACCCAGCAACCCGAATAGCGGGACATCGCCCAGCCGTGCAGTCCGAGGTCGAGGATTTCCTGCACCGACGACGGATACAGCACCGGCATCAGCGCGGCGGAGAACTGATGGTCGGACTGATGTGGTAGCGTCGACGATTTCGCGCCGTGGTCGTCGCCGGCCAGCACCAGCACGCCGCCGTGCTTCGACGTTCCCGCGTAATTCGCGTGCTTGAACACGTCGCCGCAGCGGTCGACGCCGGGCCCTTTGCCGTACCACATGGCGAACACGCCGTCGTACCTCGCGCGCGGATAGAGATTGACCTGCTGCGATCCCCACAACGCGGTTGCGGCGAGGTCCTCGTTCAACCCCGGTTGAAACTTGATGTGCGCGCGCTCGAGGAACTTGGATGCCTTCCAGAGCGACTGGTCGAGCGCTCCGAGCGGCGAGCCGCGATAGCCGGAGACGAAGCCGGCGGTATTGAGGCCGGTGAGGGTATCCCGCTGCCGTTGCAGTATGAGGAGGCGGACGAACGCCTGGGCGCCGGTGAGATAGACGCGGCCGGATTCCAGCGCATATTTGTCGTCTAGCGAAACCTCGCGCAGGGCGGTGGCGGCAACGGACATGAGGCGATTCTACGCAAAATCCGTGTCTTGAGGATCGATTGCCAAATCAGTCTTAGAGTGCGTCGGGCGGTGTAAAATTCACGCTTGACAAGGCTGCCCGCGCCGCGACTGCGCCGCCAATGTGGTAATTGGCTAATCGGCCGGCAGCAGCAGGAAAGGGGAGAACTAGGCATGGTAAAGAGCGAAGACGCCGATTACGGGGCGTGGCTTGCGGCCGCGGCAAGGGCGCTGCGCGGCCAACCGGTCGATAGCTTGGTGTGGCACACGCCAGAGGGCATTCCGGTCAAGCCGTTGTACACGGCGGCCGACACCAAGAGCCTCGTTTATGCCAACACGCTGCCAGGGTTCGAGCCGTTCGTTCGCGGACCGCAGCCGACGATGTACGCGCAAAGGCCGTGGACCATCCGCCAGTACGCGGGCTTTTCCACCGCCGAGGAATCGAATGCGTTCTACCGACGCAACCTCGACGGCGGCGGCCAGGGCGTGTCGGTGGCCTTCGATCTCGCCACCCATCGTGGCTACGATTCAGACCATCCGCGCGTGATCGGCGATGTCGGGAAAGCGGGCGTGGCGATCGATTCTGTCGAAGACATGAAGATCCTGTTCGACGGCATCCCGCTCGACCGCGTGTCGGTGTCGATGACCATGAACGGCGCGGTACTGCCGGTGCTCGCCGGGTACATCGTCGCCGCCGAAGAACAGGGCGTGCGACAGGAGCAACTCGCCGGGACCATCCAGAACGACATCCTCAAGGAGTTCATGGTCCGCAACACCTACATCTATCCGCCCGCGCCCTCGATGCGGATCATCGGTGACATCATCGGGTACACAACGGAGCACATGCCGAAGTTCAACTCGATCTCGATTTCCGGCTACCACATGCAGGAGGCGGGTGCGACGCAGGCGCTCGAACTGGCGCTGACGCTTGCCGACGGCAAGGAATACGTGCGCACGGCATTGGCGACAGGCATGGACGTCGACGAGTTCGCCGGGCGACTTTCGTTCTTCTTCGGCATCGGCATGAACTTCTATCTGGAGATCGCCAAGCTGCGTGCTGCGCGCCTTCTGTGGTGGCGGATCATGAAGGAGTTCACGCCGAAGAGTCAGAAGTCGTTGCTGCTGCGCACGCACTGTCAGACGTCCGGCTGGTCCCTTACCGAGCAGGATCCCTACAACAACGTGGTGCGCACCACGATCGAGGCCATGGCGGCGGTGTTCGGCGGTACGCAGTCGCTGCACACGAACTCGTTCGACGAGGCGATCGCGCTGCCGACGGACTTCTCCGCCCGAATCGCCCGCAACACGCAGTTGGTGCTCCAGGAAGAAACCCACATCTGCAATGTGATCGACCCGTGGGCCGGCTCCTACCTCATGGAAAAGCTCACCCAGGACATGGCCGACGCCGCGTGGACGATCATCGAGGAAGTCGAGGCGATGGGCGGCATGACCAAGGCGGTCGAGAGTGGCTGGGCGAAGCTCCAAATCGAGCAATGCGCCGCCGAGAAGCAGGCGCGCATCGACCGCGGCGAGGACGTCATCGTCGGTGTCAACAAGTACCGCCTCGAAGCGGAGGCCCCGATCGTCACGCGCGAGATCGACAACACTGCGGTGCGCGAAGCGCAGCTCATGCGGCTGGCGGAAGTACGCGCCCGTCGCGATGCAGGCGCCGTAGCGGCCGCGCTCAATGCGTTGACCGATGCCGCCCGTGCGGGGCATGGCAATCTGCTCGACCTCGCGATCAAGGCAGTGCGCGCGCGCGCGACGGTCGGCGAGATTTCCGATGCGCTGGAGAGGGTATACGGGCGCTATCGCGCGCGCACCGAGAGCGTGTCGGGCGTCTATGGCGCCGCTTTCGAAAATGACGGCGCGTGGAAGGATCTGCAACGGGACATTGCGCGATTCGCTGAGGACGAGGGACGTCGGCCGCGGCTGATGGTGGCGAAGGTCGGCCAGGATGGTCACGACCGCGGTGCCAAGGTGATCGCCACGGCATTCGCCGATCTCGGCTTCGACGTCGACATCGGGCCGCTGTTCCAGACGCCGGAGGAAGCCGCACGCCAGGCAATCGAAAACGACGTCCACGTCATCGGCGTGTCCACGCTCGCTGCCGGCCACAAGACGCTGGTGCCGCAGATCATCGCGGCGCTACGCGAGCAGGGTGCCGCGGACATCCTGGTCGTCGTCGGCGGCGTCATTCCGGCGCAGGACTACGATTTTCTGGCCGCCGCCGGCGTGGCCGCGGTGTTCGGCCCCGGCACCGTGATCAGCGCGGCGGCGAAGGAAGTGCTCGCCGCGATCCGCGCGAAACGGGCGAAGCTGGCGGCGTGACACGCCACGCTGCGCGCTGCGGTGGTTGGCCGACGACGGCACGCGTTAGCGCTTGCCGATGAATCGCGCTGCCACGAAGATCGGCGGCAGTCCGGAGGAGCACCCGCTCGGCAGCGCTGATCGAGCGTTGGTCGCAGGCATACGGAACGGTGAACGACGCGCCCTCGCCAAGGCCATCACGCTGATCGAATCCACGCGCCGCGATCACCAGCCGCGCGGCCAGGCCATACTGGAGGCGCTGCTCCCGGACGCGGGCCGCTCGATACGCCTCGGCATCAGCGGTGCACCGGGCGTGGGCAAGTCGACGTTCATCGAGGCCCTTGGCCTCCATCTGATCAAGGAAGGGCATCGTGTCGCCGTGCTCGCGGTCGACCCGTCGAGCACCGTCACGGGCGGGTCGATCCTCGCCGACAAGACGCGGATGGAGGAATTGTCGCGCGCGCCGCAGGCATTCATCCGGCCGTCTCCAACGGGCGGTTCGCTGGGCGGCGTGGCGGCACGCACGCGCGAGACGCTGCTGGTGTGCGAAGCGGCCGGGTTCGACGTCATCGTCGTCGAGACCGTCGGTGTCGGTCAATCGGAAACCGCCGTGGCGCGGATGACCGACATGATGGTGCTGCTTCAACTGCCGAACGCGGGCGATGACCTGCAAGCGATCAAGAAGGGCATCGTCGAACTCGCCGACCTCATCGTGATCAACAAGGCCGACCTCGATCCGCAACTCGCCCGGCAAGCGCAGCACACGATCAGGAGCGCGCTCTCGATCGTGCGCCCGGCCTCGCCCAATTGGCAGCCGCCGGTGCTTGCGTTGTCGGGGATCAATGGCGAGGGCATTGCGACATTCTGGAACGAGGTACTGCGTTACCGAGATACCATGCAATCCACCGGCGAGTTTGCCACCCGCCGCCGCGGCCAGGCGCTCGACTGGATGTGGAGCTTGATCGACGCGCGGCTGCGCGCCGATTTCCGCGCGCACCCGGGCGTCGCCGCGCTCGTCCCGGCGACACTCGAAGCCGTTGCCGCAGGCAACCTTACCCCTGCGACGGCGGCCGAGCGCCTGCTCGCCCGCGCGCGGAAGGACTGAAAGCGGCCGGCCGGGCCCGCCTCCAGCGGCAGCAAAATTTTATCGGGGACTCCACGCATGCACGAGATCATTCGCCAACTCGAAGACAAACGTTCTGCCGCCCGGCTGGGCGGCGGCCAGAAGCGCATCGATGCTCAGCACGCAAAGGGCAAGCTGACGGCGCGCGAACGCCTTGATGTCCTGCTCGATCCGGCGAGCTTCGAGGAATGGGACATGTTCGTCGAGCACCGCTGCCACGACTTCGGCATGGCGGACCAGAAGATTCCCGGTGACGGCGTCGTCACCGGCTACGGCACGATCAACGGCCGGCTGGTCTTCGTCTTCAGCCAGGACTTCACCGTCTTTGGCGGCGCGTTGTCGGAGGCGCATGCGGAAAAGATCTGCAAGATCATGGATCATGCGATTAGAGTCGGCGCGCCGGTCATCGGGCTCAACGATTCCGGCGGCGCGCGGATCCAGGAGGGCGTGGCATCACTGGGCGGTTACGCCGAAGTGTTCCAGCGCAACGTGATGGCCTCGGGCGTGGTGCCGCAGATTTCGGTGATCATGGGGCCATGCGCGGGCGGCGCCGTGTACTCGCCGGCGATGACCGACTTCATCGTTATGGTGAAGGACAGTTCCTACATGTTCGTCACCGGCCCCGATGTCGTGAAGACGGTTACCCACGAGGAAGTGACCGCCGAGGATCTCGGCGGGGCGGTGACGCATTCATCGAAGTCTGGGGTGGCCGATCTCGCGTTCGAAAACGACGTCGAGGCCATGCTGATGGTGCGCGGTCTGTTCAGTTATCTGCCGTCCTCCAACCAGGAGAAACCGCCAGTCGTCCCTTGCGACGACCCCGTCGACCGACTCGATCACTCGCTCGACACGCTGATCCCGGACAACCCGAACGCACCCTACGACATCAAGGAACTGATCTACAAGGTGGCCGATGAAGGCGCGTTCTTCGAGCTCGCCCCCGACTACGCGAAGAACATCGTGATTGGACTGATGCGGTTGGATGGCTCGACTGTCGGAATCGTCGCCAACCAGCCACTGGTGTTGGCCGGCTGCCTAGATATCAAGTCGGCGGTCAAGGCGGCGCGGTTCGTCCGATTCTGCGACGCGTTCAACATTCCGCTGGTGACCTTCGTCGACGTGCCGGGTTTCATGCCCGGGACCGCGCAGGAATATGGCGGCATCATCAAGCATGGGGCCAAGCTGCTGTACGCCTATGCCGAGTGCACGGTTCCCAAAGTCACGATCATTACGCGCAAGGCGTACGGCGGCGCCTACGACGTCATGTCATCCAAGCACCTGCGTGGCGACGTGAATTTCGCCTGGGCGACTGCCGAGATCGCCGTCATGGGTCCGAAGGGCGCGGTCGAGATCATCTTTCGCAAGGACATCGGCGATCCGCAGAAGATCATCGATCGCACCGAGGAATACCGGAAGAAATTCGCCAACCCGTTCATCGCCGGGAGCCGCGGCTACATCGACGACGTCATTATGCCGCACGAGACGCGCAGGCGGATCTGTCGCTCGCTCGCGATGCTGCGCAACAAGAAGGTCGAAAATCCCTGGCGCAAGCACAGCAACATCCCGCTCTGATCAGCGCCTCAGTCGCCCCAGGTCGCAGGACACTCACATGTTCAAGAAAATCCTCATCTCCAATCGCGGTGAAATCGCCTGCCGCGTGATCAGGACCTCGCGCCGGATGGGCATCAAGACGGTTGCGGTCTACTCGGACGCCGACAAGGATTCGCGCCACGTCGAGATGGCCGACGAGGCGGTGGCCATCGGCCCGCCGCCGTCCGCGCAGAGTTACCTTGTGATCGAGCGCATCGTCAAGGCGTGCAAGGCCACTGGCGCTGAAGCCGTCCATCCGGGCTACGGATTCCTGTCGGAGAACGCGGCATTCTGCACCGCGCTGGAAAACGAAGGCATCGTCTTCATCGGCCCGAAGGCCCACGCAATGGAGGCGATGGGCGACAAGATCGCATCGAAGAAACTCGCGCTGGCGGCCAAGGTCAGCACGATTCCTGGCCACAACAGCGCGATCGCCACGCCGGAGGAAGCCGTCGCCATCGCCAAGGGCATCGGCTATCCGGTGATGATCAAGGCCTCGGCAGGCGGCGGCGGCAAGGGTCTGCGCGTCGCATACGATGACGTCCAGTGCCGCGAAGGCTTCACTTCCTGCAAGAACGAGGCGAAGAGCGCTTTCGGCGACGACCGGGTGTTCATCGAGAAGTTCGTCGAGGATCCGCGTCACATCGAGATCCAGGTGCTGGGCGATGCCTTCGGCAACATGGTGTACCTCAACGAACGCGAATGCTCGATCCAGCGGCGGCACCAGAAGCTCATCGAGGAGGCGCCTTCGCCATTCCTCGACGACGCAACGCGGGCCGCGATGGGCGAGCAGGCGGTGCGGCTCGCCCGGGCCGTGCAATACCAGTCGGCCGGCACGGTCGAATTCGTCGTCGGCAAGGACAAGTCGTTCTACTTTCTGGAAATGAACACCCGGCTGCAGGTCGAACATCCGGTCACCGAGGCGATCACCGGCCTCGATCTGGTCGAGTTGATGATCCGCGTCGCGGCCGGTGAGCGGCTGCCGTTTGCGCAAAAGGACGTGCTCCGCAATGGCTGGGCGATGGAATGCCGGATCAACGCCGAGGATCCGTTGCGCAACTTCCTTCCGTCCTCCGGCCGGGTCGTCAAGTTCATCCCGCCACCCGAGATTCCCGGACAGGTTCGCGTCGACACCGGGATGTACGAGGGCGGCAACGTCTCGATGTACTACGACTCGATGATCGCGAAACTGATCTGCCACGGCGCGACACGCGATGCGGCGATCGCGCGGATGCGCGACGCGCTCGATGCGTTCGTCATTCGCGGCGTCGCGTCGAACATCGCATTTCAGGCGGCGCTGATGCAGCATCCGCGCTTCGTCTCCGGCGATTTCAATACTGGCTTCATCGCCGAAGAGTTCCCTAAGGGCTTCCATGCCTCCGACGTCGTCCACGAAGATCCGCTGCTGCTCGCCGCCGTCGCTGCTCTCGCCCGCCGCCGCTACATCGCGCGTGCGGTTCAGACCACCGGGCAGATGCGCGGCCACCAGCGGGATGTCGGGAACGACTGGGTCGTGGTGATGGGCGAGCAGCGATTCGAGCTGCGGCTCACGCCGATTACGGGCGGTTGCACGATCGAATACCAAGGCGAGGCCTACGAATTGCTGTCGGACTGGAAGCTCGGTGAGATGATCTTCCGCGGGAGGTGGAACGGTCACGACGTCTGCCTGCAGATCCAGCGCGTCGGCTGGCGCTACCGCGTCAACCATTCGGGCACGCAGGCCGAAATCACGGTGCTGACGGCGCGTGCGGCGCACCTGCTATCGTTGATGCCGGACAAACCCAAGCCGGATCTCTCGCGCTTCCTGCTGTCACCGATGCCTGGGCTGCTCAGCGAACTCACGGTGAAAGCCGGGCAGGAAGTGAAGGCTGGCGAGAAGCTCGCGGTGATCGAAGCGATGAAAATGGAAAACGTGCTGCGCGCGGAAGCCGACGGCGTGATCAAGGAAGTGCGCGCCGCGACGGGCGACACCCTGGCGGTCGACCAGCCGATCCTCGAATTCAGATAACCCGGGCAAACCGCTTACCGGCGACCGATCCCCTGGGGAACCCCCACCCGCGTCGCGCTTGCCTCAACACCGGACTACGCAAGTGCCGCGATCACGTCGGGCGGCGCCTGCACCAGCTCGATCAGCACACCCTCGCCGCAGAGGGGCGTTGCCTCGTTGCCCCTGGGGTGGATGAAGCACACGTCGTGACCGGCTGCACCCTTGCGGATCCCGCCGGGTGTGAAGCGCATGCCTTGCGCGGTCAGCCACGCGACTGCCGCAGCGAGATCGTCCACCCATAGCCCAATGTGGTTCAGCGCTGGATCGTGGACCGCGGGTTTCTTCGCGGCATCGATCGGCCGCATGAGGTCCACCTCGACCTTGAACGGACCGCGACCGATCGCGAGGATGTCTTCGTCCACGTTCTCCCGCTCGCTGCGGTAGCTGCCGGTCGCTTCGATCCCCAGCGTGTCGACCCACAACGCCCGCAACCGCTGTTTGTCGAGACCGCCCACCGCGATTTGCTGCAGGCCCAGGATCCGGAAAGGGCGATCGTGCATCGGGATTTACTCCTCTCGTTACGCTATCGTGCGGGAACGGGAATCACCGTCAGGCTGCGAATGCCTTGCGCGCCGTGGATCAGCACGCCCTCAATGTCCGCCGTCGCCGACGGGCCCGTCATGAAGACGCCGTATGCCGCGTCGAAATCGCTGCGCCGGCGGTAGGCATCGTGCATGTTCGGCACGAGGTTTGCCGGATCGAGGAGTACGACGAGGTGCTGCGACAGGAAGCCGAGCGTGCTGACCTTGAACTCGTTGTCGGTTAACCACACGGAGCCGGTTTCCACCACGCCGTAGAGGGCGCGAACCACGCCGACGTCGACGTCGTCGAGCTCGGCCGGCGCGCCGACCTCGTCGAGTCGCCGGTTTCCCGTGACCTCGGAAGTTGCGGAACAAATGACGTTGGCGGCGGGAAACAATCCGCGAATGGCCGCGGTGAGATCGCCGTCCGGAACCTCGACGAACTTGCCGCCCATCCGCAGGAGTCTTGCCTTGAACGTTTCGAGCGGCAAGGCAATGTCGTGGGCAAAGGCTGGCATCGGAGGCGCCGGGCACGGCGCAGGCTGATTGCGGCGAATGCGCGCAAGGATATCGTCCCGGCTGCTCATTTTCTGCCTCCCTTCTTCGTCCGGTTCGCGAGATACCACTGCCGGAACGTCGAAGACGGTGCCTGCGGGACCTCGCGCTGCCGGCCCCACGCATTCAAGCGGTTGTACATCATGAATCGGGGGAGATGCTCGACGCCGCTGCCGGCGGCCTCGACCGCGGCGCGATAGAGCTTCGGGCTTCCTAGGATCTTGCCGGCGATCTGCATGGCCTGCTTCTTCGCAAACGGCAGCTGATTCCTCTCGGCGATGACCTGCCGCCACTTGTAGATCTGCTCGTGAATATTGATCTTGACCGGGCAGACGCTGGTACAGCTACCGTTCAACGTGGACGCGAACGGAAGCGTGCTGAACTTCCGCAGATCGAACGTCGGATCGATGATGACGCCGATGGGCCCGGAGTACGTCGCGCCGTAGCTCAGGCCGCCGCTGCGCCGGTACACCGGGCAGGTGTTCATGCACGCGCCGCACCGGATGCATTTGAGCGAATACCAGAAGTCGGCCATGCCCAGCCGCTCCGAGCGGCCATTGTCGACCAGGACAATGTGCATCCGCGTCCCTTCCCGCGGGACGCGAAAGTGAGACGTGAGCTGGGTGATCGGCGAGCCCAGCGCGCTCCGCGACAGCAGGCGGATGAATACCCCAAGGTGTTCGATGCGTGGAAGGATCTTTTCGATCCCGATCGAGGCGATGTAGAGCTTCGGCAGGTGAACGCTGAGATCGGCATTGCCTTCGTTCGTGCAGACGACGACACTTCCCGTTTCGGCGACTGCGAAATTTGCTCCGGTCATCCCGGCGTCGGCCTCGAGGAAATCGGGGCGGGTCGATCGACGTTGACTCTCCGCCAGGTAGTGAACGTCGCTGTTCTTGGCATCCGTGCCGAGCGTTGCGGCGAAGACCCGGGCGACATCGCCACGGAGCTTGTGTACCGCCGGCAGGACGATGTGGCTCGGCGGCTCGTCGTCCAGCTGCTGGATGCGCTCGCCGAGATCGGTTTCGATGACTTTGACGCCGCGATGTTCGAGGAACGGGCGCATGTCGCACTCATCGGTCAACATCGATTTGGACTTGACCAGCGTGCGCGCGCGATTGGCTTCGAGGATCTCGAAGACAATCGCGTTGTGTTCGGCGGCGTCCCTTGCCCAATGCACGGTGACGCCGTTCTTCGTTGCATTTCGCTCGAATTCCTCGAGGTAGTCGGCGAGGTGGGTGAGCGTGTGCTCCTTGATGGAGGAGGCGAGCGCCCGCAACTCCTCCCACTCGGGCAGGATCTCGCTCTCCCGATCCCGCTTCTTGCGCAGGTCCCACAGGCGCTTGTCGTGGAACTCGATGTGGTCCTTCGCTCTGATGAATTTCGAGGACCCCTCGGCGTGGTCGATGCGCTTCATTCGTCCGCCCCCTTGCTCATGCCTCTTTCGCCGTCATGTGCAGCCTCCGCCGTGGAGCTCAGGCCCGCGCCCCGTTCAGGATCTGCGCGATGTGGATGAACTTGACAGGCAGGCCGAGGCGCTCCGCGCATCCTTTCTGATGCATGAGGCAGGACATGTCGGCGGAAACGATGTACTCGGCGCCCGCCTTGCTGTGGTCGTTGACCTTGTCGTAGCCCATCTTCACCGAAACGGGCTCCTCGAAGACCGAGAACGTGCCCCCAAACCCGCAGCATTCGTCGGGTCGCTCCGGTGTCGCGAACCGGATCCCTTTCACCGACGACAGCAAGTCCATGGGCTTCGAGAAGAACGGCTCGCTGATCTCCGACATCTTGGCCTCGCGAAGCGCGCGCAGCGTCGAGCAGCCATTGTGCAATCCGACCTTGTGCGGAAACTCGGCCCAGGGGAAGGTCTTCACCTTGACGACGTCATGCAGAAATTCGACGAGCTCGAACGTGCGTTCCCTGACTTTTCTCACGTCGGCCGTCTGCGGAATTGCGATGAAGTGCTCCCGGACATGGTGCACGCAACTGCCCGAAGGACCCACGACGTACTCGAATCCGGCGAAGTTCTTCACGAAGAGTTTCTCCGCGCGCACCGCATCCTCGTGGCATCCGCTGTTCGCCATCGGCTGTCCGCAACACGTCTGGTCCAGCGGGTAGGCGACCTCGAGACCCAGTCGCTCGAGGAGCTCCAGCGTGGCGATTCCCACTTCCGGGAAGAACGCGTCCACGTAGCAGGGGACGAACAGAGCGACTTTCATCGGAGGGTCTCCTTCGCGTCGCTTGCCGTCCTGGACCGGGCGCAGGCGTCGACGAGATAGATGATCGACTCGTACGGGAATCCGGAGTGCTCCGACAGCCCGATCTCGCACGTCCGGCTGGTCGAGTAGCCGGTCACGCCTTCCGCCGGCAGCGCGGCCTTGAGTCGGCGGAGCGCATGCTCGTTCAACTCCGGACGATTGAATCCCTTGTCGCCGGCAAAACCGCAGCAGAGGACGTCGTCGACGGTCACGACGTCGACGCTGCATGCTGCGGCGATGCGCAGCAGCCGGTCGACGGTGTCCATCTTGCGCACGCTGCACACCGGATGGATGGCCACGGGTCCGGGCTTGCGCTCGACGGTGACCCGGGGAAGTACTACCTTGTCGATGAACTCGATGCTGTCTTGCACTACGAGGCGCCCGGAGAGGTAGCGCTTCATCCGGTACGCGCAGGGACTGGTGTCGAACACGATTGGAAGCCGGCCACCTTCGCTCGCGTCCGAGAGCGCGGCTTCGAGTTCGGCCGATTTGCGATCCGCCGTCGCCGCGAGGCCCTTGCTCTCGAATGGCTGGCCGCAGCAGAGTTCGCCGAGGTCTTCGGGGTAGACGACGTCGAAGCCTGCTTTGCCGAACAGCCGCTCGGCGGTAACCGGCAACGATTCCGCGCGATCGTGGCCGCGCTGCGCACCCATGCTGCGCGCGGCACAGCTCGGGAAGTAGACGACGCGCTCGTCGCCCCGCGGCGTCCCCGTCCGGGGGGGCGGTTTGAAATGCGCGGGGCGCGCCAGCGTGGGCGACCACTTGGGGAGGGCGCCGCCGGAAAGCGCGCGCAGGCCGTCGAGCGAGCTCTTCATCGCCCGCGTGCCGATGAGCCCGTGCAACAGATCGGCAGCGCCGAGTCCCGCGCGCACGGCTGTCGTGACAGCACCATAGTGGTCGGCCACGGCATTGGCGACGGCATGCGAAAGTGGACCCGCGCGCCGACCGCGCAGCGCCTTGATCAGAACACCGGTTTCGATTCCGACAGGACACGCGGTCGCGCACAATCCGCAGCCGGCGCAGGTATCGATCCCCTGATAGTCGTACAGCCGGCGCATGACGTCGACGCGTGGCCGGTCCAGGCCGGCATGTTCAAGCCGGGCAATCTCCCGCCAGCCGACGATGCGCTGCCGTGGCGAAAGCGTGAGCCTGTGCGACGGGCACTTCACTTCGCAGAAGCCGCATTCGATGCACTTGTCGACGATCGGATCGCACGCCGGGAGCGGCTTCAGGTTCTTGATGTGCGCTTCGCTGTCGTCGTTGAGGAGGACGCCGGGATTGAGCAGGCCGTCCGGATCGAACAGGCGCTTCACCGTCCGCATGAGCGCATACGCCTCCGCACCCCATTCCAGCTCGACGAACGGCGCGATGTTGCGGCCGGTCCCGTGCTCGGCCTTGAGCGAACCGTCGTATCGGTCGACGACAAGGTGGCAAAGCGCATCCATGAACCTGCGATAGCGTTCGACCTCGGCGGCATCATTGAAATCCTGCGTGAACACGAAGTGCAGGTTGCCCTCGAGTGCGTGGCCGAAGATGATTGCATCCGGGTAGCCGTGCGCAGCGAGGAGGCGCTGCAGGTCGAGGGTCGCTTCGGCGAGTCGGGGCACAGGGAATGCCACATCCTCGATGATGACGGTCGTGCCGACCTCCCGCATCGCGCCTACCGATGGAAACATCCCCTTGCGCACGTTCCAGAATCGCGCGCACTCCTGGGGATCCGTCGAAAATCGCACTGGTTCGTACGTGCGGATCCCGACGAGCGCAACCTCGATGACGTCGATTTGCGCGGCCAACGCCGCTCCATCTCGCGCGCGGGTTTCGACCAGCAACGCCGCCCCTTCGGGGCCGAGGGCGGCAATCGCTTCCGGCAAGCCGGGCTTCCCCTCCACCGACCGCAGCGCTGCGCGATCAGCCAGCTCGACGGCAGCCACGGGTGTGCCTTTCAGTATCGTGACCGCGCGGCACGCAGTATCGAGATCGTCGAACAGGATCAGTGCGCTGGCTTTGTCCGCGTACTCGTGGACGGTCCGGTAGGTGATCTCGCTGATGAATCCGAGCGTACCTTCGGAGCCGATCATCAGGTGCGCGAGGATGTCGATCGGATCCGTGTAGTCCACGAGCGCGTTGAGGCTGTAGCCCGTCGTGTTCTTGATCCGGAATTTGTGGCTGATGCGTGCGGCCAACGCTTCGTTCGCCCGCGTTGCCTGACCAAGGGCGTCGAGCTTGCGCACCAGGTCGTGCTTGCGTTCGAGAAAGGCCGAGCGGCTCGCCGCATTGCGCGTGTCCAGGACCGTGCCGTCCGCGAGCACGACGCGCAGCCCTGAGAGCGTTCGGTAGCTGTTCTGCGCGGTCCCGCAGCACATGCCGCTCGCATTGTTGGCCGCGATGCCGCCGATCATCGCCGAGTCTATCGATGCCGGGTCCGGGCCGATCTTGCGGGCGAATCGCGCGAGCCGGCGGTTGGCGGCTGCGCCGATCACGCCAGGCTGCAGCGTGATGGTCTCGGCGCCGGGTCCGACGTCGCAGCGGCGCCAATTCTCGCCGAGCAGCACCAATACCGAGTCCGTGATCGCTTGACCCGAGAGACTCGTCCCCGCGGCGCGGAACGTCACCGGCGTACGATGCCGGCCGCACTCGCCGAGAAGGCGCACGATCTCGCTCTCGCTCTCGACCACCACGACAAGCTTTGGAACAAGCCGATAGAAGCTCGCGTCGGTTCCCCACGCGAGCAGGCGCAACGGGTCGGTGATGAGCCGTTGACTCGGGATGAACCCGGCAAGCGACTCCTTCAGCGCCCGATAGGAATCACGCGACATGAAGCAACGCTGCGCGTTCCTGCGGTCTTCGTCAATGCACGACGAGCAGCGTGAACGGCGGAACGTAGGCCTGGGCCATGATGAGCAGCCCCATCAGCCCCGCAAGCGCAAGGCTGTGGAAGAACACGTAGCGCAGGATGTCGCCCTCGTGGCCGTACCACTGGGTTGCCGTCGACGCGACGACGATGCTCTGGGCGTCGATCATCTTGCCCATCACACCGCCGGAACTGTTCGCCGCGGCCATCAGCACGGGCGAAAGGCCAAGCTGCTCGGCGGAGACCTTCTGCAGCCCGCCGAAGAGCACGTTCGACGAGGTGTCGGAGCCGGTCAGCGCAACGCCGAGCCAGCCCAGCATCGCACCAAAGAACGGATACATCCAGCCGGCGTGCGCGAAGGCAAGGCCCAGTGTCGAGTCGAGGCCAGCGCCTTTCGTCGTGAAGCCGAGCGCCAGCATCGCGGCGATCGTGAGCAGCGAGTACCGGACGAGCTTCAGCGTTCTGCCGTACGTTTCGACGAGTTTCGAAAACGAGAGGCCCATCACGAGGCCCGCGATGATCGCGGCGATGAGAATGCCCGAGCCGGTGGCAGAAAGCCAGTTCAGCACGTAGACGGCGGCCTCCGGCGTGGGCTTCGCCACCACCGGCGGCATGCGCACGACGAGGTTGTGCAATCCGTCGATCGGGAACTTGGGCGCCGAGATGTCATTGAGCAGATTCTTGATCTGCGGGAGGCCCCAGAGGAAGACGAGCACTGAAAGGATCGCCCACGGCGTCCACGCCTTCACGATCTGGGCGCGTGTGAATCCGTGGCGCACCGCGCCCGCTTCGGCCTCGGCGTAGGACATTGTCGCGCCGTCGCGCGACGTGCTGGTCCATACGTGCTTCGGCTTCCAGACCTTCAGGAAAAGCGTCAGCGCACCCATCGAGCAGATCGCGGCGACCACGTCGACGAGCCATGGTCCGTGGTAATTCGACACCAGGAACTGCGGGACTGCGAACGACACGCCGGCGACCAAGATCGCCGGCCAGATCTCCATCATGCGCCGGAAACCGACGAAGGCCCAGATCAGCCAGAACGGCACCAGCACGGAAAAGAACGGGAGCTGCCGCCCGACCATCGCGCTCAAGGCCTGCAGGTCGAGTCCGGTGACGGCGGCCAGCACGACGATCGGCGTGCCGAGTGCACCGTAGGCGACGGGCGCAGTGTTGGCGATGAGCGAGAGTCCCGCCGCGGCCAGCGGCTTGAATCCCAGCCCCATCATGATAGCGGCGGTCACGGCGACCGGCGTCCCGAAGCCCGCCGCACCCTCGAAGAACGCGCCAAAGCAGAAGGAAACCAGCAGCAGCTGGAGGCGGCGGTCGGTGGTGATACCGGTGATGCTCTTCTGCAGCACGTCGAACAGACCGGCATCGTTCGTCAGCTGGTACATGAAGATGACGTTGAGGACGATCCAGCCGATCGGAAGTAGCCCGAACAGCGCGCCATACAGCGCCGATTTGCCGGCCATTTCCGCCGGCATGCCGTAGACGAAGACGGCGACAGTCAAAGCAACGATGAGGCCAAGAATCGCCGCCCAGTGCGCCTTGATGTGAAAGAAGGCGAGGCTGCCCAGCAGCACGACGATGGGCAGCGCGGCAAGGGCCGTCGACAGGACGGCGTTGCTGACCGGATCGTAGACCTGCGACCATGCCATTGCGATCTCCCCACGGATGTGCGCAGCCGCGTCGCGCGATCACTACCGGCTGCGCGAGGTTGGGCCAACGGATCGGATACCCGGATGACGGCGCGCGACATTCGGCAAATACGCCGATGCCGGCAAGTGCCAGAAAAATGAACGCGCCGAACCCCCTGCAACGCGATCGACCACGGTGCGACGGGAACGCTATCAGCAAGCCTCTGCCGGTCTACTGATGCAGATCAAGGAAATGTCGGCGCAGGTAGAATGCGCGACCTGCCACCGTCAAGACGGCCAAGCCGAAAAACCCATGACCCACGAACTCCTCGAGCGCATCGAACTCGAGACCGGGGCGCGCCCGAACGCCGCGGTCATCTGGCTGCACGGCCTTGGCGCCGATGGCAACGACTTCGTGCCGATCGTCCAGGAGATGCGGCTGCCGGCGGCGCTCTCCGTCCGCTTCGTGTTTCCGCATGCGCCCGTGCGTCCGGTGACGCTCAACAATGGATTCCGGATGCGCGCGTGGTACGACATTTCGGCCGGCGACATGACGAACCGCGCGGATGTCGCCGGAGTGCGCGCGTCGCAGGCGCAGCTCGAGGCACTGATCGCGCATGAAATCGCGCGCGGAATCGCCGCGCGAAGGATCGTGGTTGCCGGGTTCTCGCAGGGGGGCGTCATCGCCTTGCATACCGGCGTGCGCCACGCCGAGCGGCTCGCCGGCATCGTCGCGCTGTCGACCTACGTCGTGCTGCCGGACAAGCTCGCGGCCGAAGGTCACCCGGCGAATCGCGACATCCCGGTCTTCATGGCGCACGGAACCGCGGACCCGATGATTCGCCTCGAATGGGCCGAGGCGTCGCGCCGCGCGCTGGAAGCCGCAGGCTACGAGGTGGAGTGGCACACGTATCCGATGCCGCACTCGGTCGTGTGGGAGGAGATCGTCGCCCTCAGTGCCTTCCTCGCCCGCGTGCTGGCCTGACGGTCGAGGCGCAAACGGGGCGGATTCCGCCTCCCTGCAACCTGGCGGCTCCGTCAGCGGAAGCGATGCGGAGGACGCGCGTTTCGGGACGGCGGCGTGCGCTTCGGTGCGATGCCGCGTCGCGCCAGCGCATCGCGGAGCAGGAACTCGATCTCGGCATTCACGCTGCGCAGCTCCGCCTGGGCAAGTCGCTCCAGCGCCGCCCAGATGGCGTGGTCCAGCCGCAACAGGAATGCCTTCTTGTCGGCCATCGCGAGCGCCGCGGCGTTACAGGGCGCCGATCACCGCGGCGGCGCGCGAAAACGCAGCCGGAACGCACCGATCCAGAGGGCGAGCGAGGCGGCGAGGCCACCCAGCAATGACCAGAACAGGGTCGTCGGCAACCGCGGCGGAACGGATGCGGCCGCTTCGATGATGATGAAATGGACTCCCGCGATGAACGCTGCCAACAGGCATCCGAGCAGGCATGCAAACGAGACCAGACTCGCGAGCGTCGTCGCGCGACGGGGCGGGGCGAGCCAGTAATCGCGGTTGGGTATGCTGACGCTCCGTGGCAGGATCCGTGGCAGCCATCCGATCATGCCGACGATGACGATGGGCAGCAGCGTCGCGAATGCGAGCATGAACACGACATAGTGGTCGCGCGACATCCACCCGTTGGCAAGATTGGCTGGCCCGAAATGAGTCGCCACCGGATCGGGAAGTGCGCGCGTGGTCATCACGATGTAGACCGCAACGACCGCCAGCAACAGCACGAAGACAGACGATAGAAGGCGGTGCATCGGCTTCCGCGGGAGCCTGGATTATGACCGCGCGCTGGGCGCGGTTCCGGGTCCGTAGTGCGGCTAACGTCGCGCCACGCAACCTGCGAGGATGCCCAGCGCGAGCCCGATTGCAAGTCCCACGGACGCGGCGCCGAAGGCGACACCGATCGCGGTGCCAAGTCCGGTTCCGACTGCGATCCAGAGTCCTCCGTGGCGTGCGAACGCATTCATCCGTTGCCTCCTGTCCCGTGCCCCGAACCGCGCATTCATCCGGCAGCATCGGCCTTCCACTCGCCGGTGACGCTATTGAAATGATATCATGATGATATACACCAATGTCAAGCAATCCTGTGACTCGACGGGCTCGACGGGCGGGCTCGCGGTGATGCGACAAGAAAAAGGCGGGCCCGAGGGCCCGCCAACAGGGAGATACCACGACTACATCTAACCGATCGTCACCGGAATGAAGATCCTCGCATCCTCGCGTTGAACGAGAAGCGCCACGGTCTTGCCCGCCTTGCTGATCAGTTCCTTCAGGTGCTCGGGACTCTTCACCGCGGTCCGGTTGACGGAGACGATCACGTCACCCGCCCGCACGCCTGCCTTGGCGGCAGCGCCGGCGACATCCTCGACGACCACGCCGGTGACCGTGCCCGATTCCTTTTCCTCGGGCGATAGCGGCCGCACGGCCACGCCGAGCTTGCCCTGCGAAGCCGATCCCTTGGCGGAGGCAACGGTGGCTCTGTCCTCGAGTTCACCGACGGTCGCCTTCACCTCCTTGGTCTTTCCGTCGTGCCAGATCTCGAGAGTGACCGTCGCACCCGGCTTCACCTGCGCAACCAGCGGCGGCAGATCGGAAGAACGCGTGATCGCCTTGCCGTCGAACTTCGTGATCACGTCGCCGGGCTCGACACCCGCTTTCGCTGCGGCACCGTTCCTGCTGACCGCGCTGACCAGCGCCCCGCCCGGCTGCTTCATGCCGAAATTCTCGGCGAGCGCCTGATTGACTTCCTGCACCGTGACGCCCAGAAGACCGTGCTGAACCTTGCCGTGCTGCTGAATCTGATCCTTGACGTTCATCGCAACGTCGATCGGTATCGCGAACGCGACCCCCTGGAATCCGCCGGTCCGGCTGAAGATCTGCGAGTTGATCCCGATCACTTCGCCCCTGAGGTTGAACAGCGGTCCGCCGGAGTTGCCGGGATTGACCGCGGCGTCGGTCTGGATGAACGGAACTGCGGCGTCGCCGGGAAGCGCGCGTGACTTGGCGCTGACGATCCCCGAAGTCACCGTGTTGTCGAGCCCGTACGGCGTTCCGATGGCGACCACCCATTCGCCGACCCGCGTCGATTCGGGGTTGCCGATCGTGACTGTCGGAAGATTCTTCGCATCGATCTTGAGCACCGCGACGTCGGTCGTGCGGTCGCTACCGAGCACCTTGGCGGTGAACTCGCGTCGGTCGGTGAGCCGGACCGTCACTTCGTCAGCGTCCGCGACCACGTGCGCGTTGGTGAGCACCACGCCGTCGGCGCCGACGATGAAGCCAGACCCCATCCCGCGCGATGGCGCGTCGGAAGGGGCCTTTGGCATCGGGAAATTCCGGAACCAGGGTGGAATCTCGTCGTCATCGTCGCCGGGCATGCCGCGCGAACCCCTGGCCGCGACCTTGCGCGCATCCTTGGTGACGCTGACCTGTACGACCGCGGGACCGTGCTTCGCGACAAGGTCCGCGAAATCCGGCAGGGCTGCCGCCGATTGACCGACCACTGCCGCCGGTTGCATGGCGGCACCCGCCGATTTGATAGTGACAGCCCGTTCCGCGGTGACGGCGCCGACGACGAATGCACCGACGACGGCCATAGCGACCAGGCTGCGTTTGAACGTGCTCGCTTGCATCGCATTCTCCTTGTTGAATGGCATCGAGGCCAGGAGTTCGGCCTCGCAGGCGCCCAAGGTAGCCGCGAAAACTTAAGCGAGACTTAACGGGCTGGTGCCAGGTTGTGGCCGGCAGTCGAAGCGGGAATCCGCACCGTGACGCCCAGCCCTTCTCCGTCCTGGCCGGGCAGACCCGGCCCAAGCGCGATCTTCGCATCGTGGCGCTCGGCGACGCGCCTGACGATGGCGAGGCCAAGCCCGCTGCCCGGCACGCCGGTGGCGTGGATCCCCGGCACGCGATAGAAGCGGTCGAAGACGCGCTCGCGCTCGCTCGGAGGCAGGCCTGGGCCCGTGTCGCGGACGGCGAGCACGAGATCGGCGCCTTCGCGGTGAACGGAGACGTCCACCCGCCCGCCGGGCGGCGTATAGCGCACCGCGTTGTCGATCAAGTTCGACACCATTGCGCGCAACCCCGCCGCGTCACCGTCCAGGACTGCGCTGTCGGTCGAAACGGCTTTTTCGGCCATTCCGAGGTCGACGCGGCGCGCGCCGGCGATCGGCGCGTATTCGGCAATCACATGGCGAGCGAGTTCGGTGACGTTGACCGGGGCGAACGGCCGCTCGTTGACTCCCGGTTCCTCGCGTGCAAGCGTCAGCAGCTGCTCGACGAGATGTGTGGCGCGCGCGAGGCCCGAGCGGAGCTCGGCCAACGCATGCGCGCGCTCGGCCTCGGTCGTCGCGCGTTCGGCGAGCTGCGCCTGCAGGTGCACGGCCGTGAGTGGAGTCCGCAGTTCGTGCGCGGCGTCGGCGATGAATGCACGCTGCGCACCGAGCGCCCGGTCGAGTCGGCCGAGCAGCCCATTCAGCGCATGCACCAGCGGCGCGACTTCGACCGGCAGCCCCGCTTCGGCAACGGGTAGCAATGCGCCGGGCGTACGCTCGCCGACGGCAACGGCGACGCGGTCGAGCGGGCGCAAGCCGCGCGCGATGCCGAACCATACCAGCACGGCAAGAAAGGGAACGATGGCGAGCAAGGGAATGATCGTCCGCAATGCCATGCTGGTCGCGAGGTCTCGCCGCGCGCTCAGCGGCTGTGCGACCTGCACGATCTCGCCGTCGGCGAACGTACTGAAGACGCGCCATTCGTCGTCACCGGTCCCGATCGTGCTGAAGCCAGGCTGAGCGTATCGCGGCAGCGGTTGCCGGGGCTGCGACAGATAGACCTGCACGCCGTTGCGGTCCCAAATCTGAACGATCAGTGCGTCGTTGCCAGGCGCCGAGCCCGGTGGTGCGCCGGCGAGCGGCACCCCCGTAAGCGAGGCCGCCATCTGCTTCAGCTGATAGTCGAAGATATCGTTGGCTTCCTCGCGCGCACGGAGATACGTTGCGACGGCGGCGACCGCGATTGCCGCAAGCATGCCGGCCGAAAGCAGGAAGACGAGGTCGCGGCGGATCGATCTGGCCGCGTTCAATCCACGCATCCGCGGACCTTGGTGATCATCCAGCCGACGCCGCGGACGTTGCGGATAGCATCGGCGCCCAGCTTCTTGCGCAGTGCGTGGATATGGACCTCCACGGTGTTGCTCTCGACTTCCTCGTTCCATCCGTACATCTTTTCTTCGAGCTGAGCACGCGACAAGACCGCGCCGGGTCGCGCGAGCAGAGCTTCGAGCAGCGCGAACTCGCGCGCGGAAAGCACGACGGGTTCGCCGTGGACGCGGACTTCGCGCGTATCAGGACGGAGCTCGATGTCACCGTAGGTGATGACCGGTTCGGCCCGCCCGGTGCTGCGGCGAATCAACGCGCGAATGCGCGCGGCGAGTTCGGTCAGCTCGAACGGCTTCACGAGGTAGTCGTCGGCGCCGGCATCGAGGCCCGCAACTCGGTCGGCCACGGCATCTCTCGCGGTGAGGATCAAGACCGGCCGGACGTCGCCGCGCCGGCGCATCGCACGCAGGACGTCGAGTCCCTCCTTGCGCGGCAATCCGAGATCGAGCACGAGGAGTTCGTGCACATTGTCCGCCAGCACGAGCTCAGCCGCGCGACCATCCTGCACCCAATCCACCGCGAAGCCGTCCTGTTTCAGGCCACGCTCGATGCTGGCGCCGATCATCCGGTCGTCTTCGGCGAGCAGCAGGCGCATGCGCGGTTCGTGGCCGTCAATTCTTGTGAGCCCGCCGCGAGCGGTGCGGGCAGAGCGCCGACGGGAACGGATCGGCGGTTCAGCCCTTCGGCTCGAACTTGAGTGCCGCCGAGTTCATGCAAAACCGCAGCCCCGTGGGCTCTGGCCCGTCTTCGAACACATGCCCGAGGTGCGCATCGCAGGCGGCGCAAACGACCTCGGTGCGGCGCATGAACCAGCTCGCATCGTCCACACTCCGGATGTTCTCCGGTGAGACCGGCGCATAGAAACTGGGCCAGCCGGTGCCAGAGTCGAATTTGGTTGCCGAAGCGAACAGCGGTGTACCGCAGCACACGCAGCGGTAGGTGCCGTCGTCGTGGTTGTCCCAATACTTGCCGCGGAAGGCGGTTTCCGTTCCTTTCTGGCGCGTCACTTTGTACTGCTCCGCGGTCAGCTGGGACCGCCATTCCGCGTCGGATTTCCTGACCTTGTCGACCATGCGGGCTTTCTCCTCGACACGTTGCGAACCTGCACAGTCGTATCCGCCGGCGCGACCTAACGCGGCCGTTGGCCGGCCCGCCTGCGCAGTGGGGATGCAGTATAGTTGAGACTTTCGGCCGCTGCCCAGCGCATTGGATTCCGCCCGTCCCAGCTCGTTCCGTCGCGATGCCCGAGTCATCGGGGTCGTTGGCGTTGCGCATTCGCTGTCGCACTTCTTCCAGCTCGCGCTGCCGCCGCTGTTTCCGTTGCTCAAGGCCGAGTTCGGTGTCAGTTACGCGGTACTCGGCACACTGGTCGGTGTCTTCTACGCGGCGAGCGGCGTCACGCAGTTCGCTTCGGGATTCGTGGTCGACCGCCTGGGCGCGCGCCCCGTGCTGCTCGGCGGGCTCGCGCTTCTCGCCGGCGGCACCCTGATCGCGAGCCTCGCGCCCGGTATCGGCTGGCTGTTTCCCGTCGTCGCGCTGATGGGAGTCGGCAACGGCGTGTTCCATCCCGCGGACTTCGCGATTCTCAACGCGAATGTCGAGCCGCGGCGGCTGGGTCACGCCTACAGCGCGCACGGGATCGGCGGCAGTATCGGTTACATCCTGGCTCCCGTGGTCAGTTTCACGCTCGGCGCCGCGTTCGGTTGGCGATTCGCGCTCGCTGCGATGAGCGCGGTGGGCTGCATCGGTCTCGCTGCGGTGGCGTCGCAGCGCGCGCTGCTCGTTTCGCATCGCGCCGTCGATGCCCATCTGCACACGATCAAGGGCAGCATTGCGCTCTTCGTGCAGGCGCCGATACTCCTGTGCTTCGCCTATTTCATCGTCCAGACGATGGCGGGAATCGGCCTGCAAACTTTCCTGCCGACGGCATTGCACGCCGGACTCGACGTTCCGCTGTTGCTGGCGACCTCGGCACTCACCGCGTATCTGTTCGGCGGCATGGCCGGCATACTGGCCGGTGGCTTCCTCGCCGCGAAGACGGCGCGGCACGACCGGGTCGCTGCGTCCGGCCTTCTCACAGGCGCGGTATTGCTGGTCGTTGCCGCCACCGCTCCTCTCGCGACGGCCCTATTCCTGCCCTTGTTCGCGACGGTCGGCTTTGCTCTCGGCGTCACCGGGCCTTCGCGCGATCTGATCGTGCGCAATGCCACCCCGAAGGGCGCGGCGGGGCGCGTGTACGGATTCGTCTATTCGGGTCTCGACATCGGCGGGACGATCGGTCCCGTCTTGCTTGGCTTCATGCTCGACCACGAACTCGCGCGGGAGATGTTCTTTGCCGTTGCCGCGTGCCTCGCGCTCGCGGTCGGCACGGTCGTCCAGATGCGCCGGGCGAGCGTCCAGCGGGGGACGCCAGCGCGACAGGTGGCCTGACCATGGACCTCGGCATCGCCGGAAAGCGCGCGCTTGTCTGCGCGTCGAGCAAGGGGCTTGGCCGCGGCTGTGCGCAGGCGCTCGCCGATGCGGGTTGCGATGTGACGATTCTCGCGCGCACCGAGGATGCCCTTCGACGCGCGGCCGCGGAAATCGGCGCCCGCGCGGGCCGGCCGGTGCGCTACGTCGCGTGCGACATCACGACACCTGAGGGCCGCGGCGCGGCGCTCGCGGCCTGCACCGAGCCGGACATCCTGATCACCAATGCCGGCGGCCCGCCCACCGGCGATTTTCGCGACTGGGACCGCACGGCATGGATTCGCGCGCTCGACGGCAACATGCTCGCGCCGATCGAACTCATCAAGGCGACGATCGATGGCATGATCGCGCGCAAGTTCGGCCGCATCGTCAACATCACGTCGTCCGCGGTGAAAGCGCCGATCGACGTCCTCGGCCTTTCGAACGGCGCGCGCTCCGGACTGACCGGATTCGTCGCCGGCGTTGCGCGGAAAGTCGCCGTGCACAACGTGACGATCAACAACCTGCTGCCCGGATCGTTCGAGACGGACCGCCTGCGGATCATGATCGAGGCGCGAGCGAAGGCGACGGGCAAGCCTCTCGCAGAAGTCATGCAGGCGGGCCGCGATGCCAATCCGGCGGGGCGCTACGGCACGATCGACGAGTTCGGCGCGGCGTGTGCGTTCCTCTGCAGCGTGCACGCCGGCTTCATCGTCGGTCAGAATCTCCTGATCGACGGTGGCAATTACCCGGGCACGTTCTGATCGACGACACCTGGAAAGGTGGCGATGATCGACCTCTCGTCGGCCGGCGCGGCATGCACGGTGCCGATTGCGGGCGCTCCCGACGCACGGTCCGCGGCAGCGAGCTTCGTCGCTCGCTCGAGCGCCGGATCGACGTCGAACCCGAGATCGCCCTCCGCATCCTCGCGGCCGGTCGCGCGCACAGCGCCGAAATCGAACAGCGCGCGATCCATCAGGTGCGACGGCACGACGTTGCCGAGCGCGTTGCAGATGGATTCGATCCGGCCCGGATACTGTTTCTCCCACTCGCGCAACATCGAGGTGACCTGCTTGCGCTGCAGATGCTCCTGCGAACCGCAGAGGTTGCACGGAATGATCGGGAAATCGTTGAATTCCGCATAGCGGGCGAGGTCGCGCTCGCGAACGTACGCGAGCGGCCGAATGACGACGTGGCGGCCGTCGTCCGAGACGAGCTTCGGCGGCATCGTCTTCAGCTTTCCGCCGAAGAACAGGTTGAGGAAGAACGTCGCGAGGATGTCGTCCCGGTGGTGTCCGAGTGCAATCTTGGTTGCGCCGATCTCGGTCGCGACGCGGTAGAGCACGCCGCGACGCAGGCGCGAGCACAGCGAGCACATCGTCCCGCCTTCGGGAATCACGCGCTTGACGACGCTGTAGGTGTCCTGCTCGACGATCCGGAACGGAGCGCCGCGCGCTTCGAGGTAGCGCGGGAGCACGTCGGTAGGGAAGCCCGGCTGCTTCTGGTCGAGGTTGACAGCGACGACTTCGAAGGCGAACGGCGCGCGGTCCTTCAACCGCAGCAGGATATCAAGGAGCCCATAGCTGTCCTTGCCGCCGGACACGCAGACCATGACCCGGTCGTTCGGCGCAATCAGGTCGTAGGCGCCGATCGCCTCGCCGACCAGGCGGCGCAGCCGCTTCCTGAGCTTGTTGGCCTCGAAAACGGCCTTTCGCGGGTCCGGGGGCAACGGGAACGGGCGAATCGAGGCGCAGGCATCCGATGACACGGGGCCCGGTTCGGCGCGGCTGTTGTCGTCCATGGGACGTCCATTCTACCGGCGAGGGCGCGAATTGGCGCTAACATGGCGCTTTTGCAGAAATTGACGGCCAAGGGGGGCCCCGATGCGGACGATTCTCGTCGCCAATCCGAAAGGTGGCAGCGGCAAGACGACGCTTGCCACGAACATCGCCGGTTGGCTGGCGGGCAAACGCCAACGCGTTGTGCTGCAGGACCTCGATCCGCAACGCTCGGCCTCGGAATGGCTTGCGCGTCGCCCCGCGCTGTTTCCGGAGATCGGCATGGCCACACCCGACGCGAAGCGGCGCGACGTGAAGGAGAGCGGCGCACTTTGGCTCGTGGTCGATACGCCGGCCGGGATCCACGGCGACGACTTGCGCGAAGCCGTGCGCCGTGCCGATGTGATGCTGGTGCCACTGACGCCGTCGGCGTTCGATATGACCGCGACGCATCACTTTCTGGACGCGATCCAGGAATACAAGACGGTGAAGGAGGGCGCACTTTCGATTGGAATCGTGGCCATGCGAGTCGACGCCCGCACGGTGAGCGCCGCGGAGCTCGACCAGTTTCTTCAGGCATTCGACTTCCCGCTCGTCGCGCACCTCCGAGCGACCCAGGTGTATGTGCACTGTGCCCGCGACGGAGCGACCGTGTTCGATCTGCCGCGGTCGCGCGGCGAACTCGATTGGGCGCAATGGAAGCCGCTGACGCGATGGATCGCGCGCCAGGCCGCGCCCAGGGATGCGTGAACGTCGCGCGCGGACAAGAAAACGCCGGCCTCGCGCCGGCGTTCTTCGTTCGCAGGTCCCGCCTCGCGCTATTTCTTCGGTGCTTCGGCGGGTGCCGCCGCGGGTGCTGCGGCAGGCGCCGGCGCGGGTGCTGCGGCTTCCTTCGCCGCTTCGACCGCCTTGCCGGCGGCATCCTTGTTCGCGTCGGTTGCTTCCTTCGCCGCGTCCTTCGGTGCTTCGGCGGGCTTCGTGGCGGCTTCCTTTGCCTTGTCGGCGGCAGCCTTGCTTGAATCCTGACCGCACGCGGCCAGCGTCGTGGCGACGGCCAGCGCTGTCATTGCGATGAGCAAACGGGATTTCATCAACATCTCCTGTATCGGTGAGCGGGGGATCGTGATTCGACGGCTGCCTCCATCCGCGTCGGAACAACCGTTAGCCTATGATTATAACGCGAATTAGGCCGGATCGCCACGCCGCCACGCGTCTCGTCTCTGGAACTGCGCCCAGCGCGCCTCCGTCGCATTGCGCGAAGGCAACTCCTAGGCGGCTTTCGCCATCAGCTCGCGCAGAACGAACGGCAGGATCCCACCGTTTAGGTAATAGTCGACCTCGATCGGCGTGTCGATCCGCAGCAGTACCGGAACGCTCTTCGTCGAGCCGTCCTTGCGGTGGATCGTCAGCGTCACATCCATTTGAGGCTTGATCCCCGCCTCGGTACCAGTGATATCGAAGGTTTCGCCGCCGGTGATGCCGAGCGATGCCCACGTGTCGCTGCCCTTGAACTGGCACGGCAAAACTCCCATGCCGACGAGGTTTGAACGGTGTATGCGCTCGAAGCTCTTCGCAATGACCGCCTTGACGCCGAGGAGCTGCGTGCCCTTCGCCGCCCAATCGCGTGACGACCCGGTGCCATATTCCTCGCCGCCAAAGACGACCGTCGGCGTGCCCTGCGCTATGTAGCGCATCGCGGCATCGTAGATCGGGAGCTTCTCGCCCGACGGCTGATAGAGCGTGACGCCGCCTTCCTCGCGGGTGCCGTCAGCCTTGGGCGGCAGCATCATGTTCTTGATCCGGACGTTCGCGAACGTGCCGCGCATCATCACTTCGTGGTTGCCGCGGCGGGAGCCGTAGCTGTTGAAGTCGACGACCGATACGTCGTGCTCGAGCAGGTAGATACCGGCGGGGGACGTGGGCTTGATCGAGCCGGCGGGGCTGATGTGATCTGTCGTCACCGAATCGCCGAAGATGCCGAGTGCACGCGCGCCACGGATGTCGCCCGTCCGGGTTGTCGTCATCTTGAAGCCGTCGAAGAACGGTGGCTTTGCGATGTACGACGACGCAGGCCAGTTGTACACCTGCCCCGACGCGCCGGCGATCGTGCCCCAGAGCGGATTGGCGTTGGCGACGTCGCCGTAGAGCGCGCGGTAAATCGCCGGATCCTTGGCGAAGCTCATCACCGCCGCGATCTCGTGCGAGGTCGGCCACAGATCCTTGAGGAAGACCGGCCCGTCCTTGCCGACGCCGAGCGGCTCGGTCGTGAGGTCGATCAGCACCGTGCCGGCGATGGCATACGCGACGACGAGCGGAGGCGACGCCAGGAAATTCGCCTTGAGATTCGGGTGGATACGTGCTTCGAAATTGCGATTGCCGGAGAGGACCGCCGCGCACACGAGATCGTTGCCGGTGATCGTCTCGTTGAATTCCGGCGTGAGGTCGCCGGCATTGCCGATGCAGGTCGTGCATCCGTACGCGGTGACTCCGAATCCGAGCTTTTCCAGATAGGGCAGGAGGCCGGCCTTCGTCAGATAGTCGGTGACAACGCGCGAGCCCGGCGCGAGCGAGGTCTTGATTTGCGGCGCGACCGTCAGACCCTTTTCGACGGCCTTCTTCGCGAGCAGGCCCGCGGCGAGCAGGACGCCGGGATTCGACGTGTTCGTGCACGACGTGATCGCCGCGATCAGCACGTCGCCATTGCCGATTTCAACGGGTTTGGAAGCGGCTCCTGCCTTGGAAGGCCCCGTCGGATATCGGCGGAGGAGCTTCTCCGCCGGTTGCGCGAAACCGTTCTCGCCGACGGGTTTGCTGAAGAGCTGGGTGAACGTCGATTTCAGGCTGCCCATTTCGATCCGGTCCTGGGGACGCTTCGGTCCCGCGAGCGATGCCTTTATCGACGACAGGTCGAGCGTCAGGACCTTCGTGTAGTCGATCTCGCCTGGCATCGGGACGCCGTAGAGGCCCTGTGCCTTGAAATACGACGCGAACGCGTCGATCTCGGCCGATGTGCGTCCGGTGGCCGTCAGGTAATCGACGGTGGCGTCATCGACGGGGAAGAAGCCCATGGTCGCGCCGTATTCCGGGGCCATGTTGGCGATGGTCGCGCGGTCGGGGACGGCGAGCGACGCCGTGCCCGCGCCGAAGAACTCGACGAACTTGCCGACGACCTTCTCGCGGCGAAGCATCTCGGTGACCGTCAGAACGAGATCGGTCGCCGTGATGCCCTCGTTGAGCTTGCCGGTGAGTTCGACGCCTACGACATCGGGCGTCAGGAAATAGACCGGTTGGCCCAGCATTCCGGCTTCCGCCTCGATGCCGCCGACACCCCAGGCAACGACGCCGATGCCGTTGACCATCGTCGTGTGGCTGTCGGTTCCGACGAGCGTATCCGGATAGTAGACACCGCCCTTGTTGTGCACGCCGCGGGCGAGGTACTCCAGATTCACCTGGTGGACGATGCCGATGCCCGGCGGCACGACCTTGAACGTGTCGAACGCCTGCATCCCCCATTTCATGAACTCGTAGCGCTCGGCGTTGCGCGAGAACTCGAGCTTCATGTTGAGATCGAGCGCGTCGGGGCGGCGGTAGTAGTCGATCATCACCGAGTGGTCGACGACGAGATCGACCGGGACGAGCGGCTCGATGGCCTTGGGATTCTTTCCCATGTCCGCGGCGACGTTACGCATCGCCGCGAGGTCGGCGAGCAGCGGCACGCCGGTGAAATCCTGCAGGACGACGCGGGCGACGACGAACGGAATCTCGTCCGAGCGAGCGGCCGTCGGCTTCCAGTTGGCAAGCTGCGCAACATGCTCGGCGGCAACCTTCTTTCCGTCGCAGTTGCGAAGCACGCTTTCCAGCACGATGCGAATCGAAACCGGCAGCCGCGACACGCGGCCGACGCCCGCCTTCTCGAGCGCCGGCAACGAATAGAACTGGCCGGTCGCACCGGATGCGAGCTTGAATTGCTGGAGGGTGTTATGCAGGTTGTGCGGCATGGCGGCTCTCATCGTTCGTCTAGTGGACAGGCGCGGTCAACCCTTGCGCCCCATCATCTGGCGGATATTGATCGTCTGCCCGCCGGGCAGGGTCATGTCACCGGGCTGCTGGCCGGGCTTGCACACGCCGACGTGCCTGCCCTCGATGACCGTGTTCGACTCCTTCATGCCGTTCATCGGCGGATCGAACGTCGCATGAGCCTCGGTGTGGTAGGCGACGTTACCGGTGAGCGTCATCACCGACTGCGACTGCATCTTGGTGACGCCGAGGTCGCAGTTGGCGCTGGTGGTCACCTTGCCCGAGGTGACCTTGATGTCGTGCTTGCTGCACATGCCCGACATCATCCCCGTCGACACCTTGTACATCTCCTGCTGCACCGAGTCATCGAGGCACATCGTCGTCAGCCGTGGCGGCTGCCCGTCGCTACGCGCGGTCGCCGTGGTCACCTCCCACAGGCCGGCCTTGAGCTTCGGGAAGTCCTGCGCGCCCGCAACGGCAGCGGCGGCGAAGAGGGCCAGGGCGAGTGCGGCCTTCATCGTGACTCGGGTTGCCGCAAACGTTAGACGACCATCAAATCGAAGCAGGGCGTATGGGCCGACGCGTCTAGCCGAGCAACGATGCGACGCCGGCGCGCTCTTCCTCGAGCTCCTTCAGTGTCGCATCCATTCTCTCGCGAGAGAAGGCGTCGATCTCGAGGCCCGTGACGCGCGAATACTCGCCGCCTGCGGTTATCACGGGGACGCCGTACATCACATCGGGCGGGATGCCGTAGCTGCCGTCGGAGGGGACGCCCATCGTCACCCACTTGCCCTGGGTGCCGGCCATCCAGTCGCGGACGTGGTCGATGGCCGAGTTGGCCGCCGACGCCGCGGAAGAAAGACCGCGGGCCTCGATGATCGCGGCGCCGCGCTTGCCGACGGTGGGGAGGAACACGCTGCGATTCCAGTTCTCGTCGCCGATCATCGCCTTGACCGACTTTCCGTCGACGGTCGCGAAGCGGTAGTCGGCGTACATCGTCGGCGAGTGATTGCCCCAGACGCAGAGCTTCTCGATCGCGCCGACGGGCTTGCCCGTCTTCGCTGCGAGTTGCGACAACGAGCGGTTGTGGTCGAGACGCATCATCGACGTGAAGTTCTTCTTCGGCAGCGACGGCGCGGATTTCATCGCGATATACGCGTTGGTGTTGGCCGGGTTGCCGACGACCAGCACCCGGATGTCGCGCGCGGCGACCGCGTCGATCGCCTTGCCCTGTTCGATGAAGATCTTCGCGTTCTCCATCAGCAGGTCCTTGCGCTCCATGCCGGGGCCGCGCGGTTTCGCGCCGACCAGCAACGCAATCTCGGCGTCCTTGAATGCGACCTTCGGATCCGCGGTGCCGACCATGCCGGCGAGCAGCGGAAATGCACAATCCTCGAGCTCCATCATCACGCCCTTCAGCGCCGCCTGAGCCTTGTCGATCGGCAACTCGAGAAGTTGCAGGACGACCGGCTGATCCTTGCCGAGCATCTCGCCCGAGGCGACACGAAACAGGAGTGCGTAGCCGATCTGGCCGGCGGCGCCGGTTATGGCAACACGGACGGGTTTTTTCATCGAAGGCTCCTTGGAAAGGGGCAGAAGACGGGATGTAGCAGGCGCGGCATTGGGTGGTTCAGGTCGTGTGCGAAGCGGGCCAGCAGCCAACGGGTTGCGATCGCGGAATCGGCCCCGACGGATCGCGGGCGGGCCGGTGCGGCGTGAATCTCGTCATTCTAAGCCCTCGGCGCAGCGGTGTCGCAGGAAAAGGTCCGCGCGGTCCTCGCCAGCGGTCGGGCCCCGGCCGGCGCGCTGGTACCCCGTTCGATTGGCCGAAGATCCGCGCATAGCGCTATAATTTGGCGTTGCCAGCACAATGTCGACGCCGAGCACCGTGGCGGCGGGATTGCCGCGCAATTGGTCGCGCGTGCCGTTCACGTGGCGGCTCCTTCGGAACGCCTTGATGCCCAGTTACCGGTTCCCGTTCCAACCGCATGCGCGACGCCGGGCGTCGCGCGCGCCCCCCTTTGGCTCGGCGTTAGGGGCCGCGACGCCGTCGCACGCGTGTTGGTGCGCGTCGCCACCTCACACCGGTTCCGTCCATGCCGGCTATTGAACGTCCCGTCGGCAAGCGCCGCCCGGTCTACCTCGACCTGCCGAGGATCCGGCTTCCGCTGCCGGGCATCGTGTCTATCCTGCATCGCGTATCCGGCGCGCTGTTGTTCCTCGCCGGAATCCCGCTGCTTCTCGCCGCGGTCGCCGGCAGCCTGGCCTCGCCGGATTCGTATGGAGAGCTCAAGGCGACCTTCCAGCATCCGTTCGCGAAGCTCGTTCTAATCGGATTTGTCTGGGCGTACCTGCACCACTTTTGCGCCGGCATTCGATACCTGCTGCTCGACCTCCTGAAGGGGATCGAGCTCGGGCCGGCGCGCCGTTCGAGCGTCGTGGTTCTCACCGTGAGCCTTGTTCTCACTCTGATCGTGGGAATTCGGTTATGGTGACCCGGCGCGACGCGGTCGGTGCGCACTACGGGCTGATGGATTGGCTGGTCCAGCGGCTCACCGCCGTCGTCATGGTCGCCTACACGGTCCTCGTCCTCGGAATCGTTCTGTGGAATGGAGGAATCGACTACACGGCCTGGAGGCAGCTGTTCGCCAACGGCGCATTCAAGCTCGCGTCGTTCCTGTTCATGGTCGCGCTTCTCTACCACGCATGGATCGGAATGCGCGACATCATCATGGATTACGTGAAGCCGGTCGGTGTGCGGCTCACGCTGGAAGCCGTCTGCGTCATCGTTCTCGTCGGCTACCTCGGCTGGACGATCCAGGTACTTTGGGGGCACGCGTGAGCGCGGCCAGCGAAGCCGAAGGTGGCACGTGGCGTCGACGCGCGATTGCGGCGGCCGGCGCGCCGATGCTGCGAATGACCGATACAGGCATGGAGGCCGCATAGTGGTCCCCGTGCGCAAGTTCGACGCGATCGTCATCGGCGCGGGTGGCGCCGGGATGCGGGCGTCGCTGCAGCTCGCCGAAGCCGGACTTTCGGTGGCTGTGCTCTCCAAGGTCTTCCCGACACGCTCGCACACGGTCGCGGCGCAGGGCGGTATCGGAGCCGCGCTCGGCAACATGTCCGAGGACAACTGGTTGTGGCACATGTACGACACCATCAAGGGTTCCGACTGGCTCGGCGACCAGGATGCGATCGAGTACATGTGCAAGATGGCACCGCAGGTCGTCTATGAGCTCGAGCACTTCGGGATGCCGTTCGACCGCAACGCCGACGGCACGATCTACCAGCGCCCGTTCGGGGGCCACTCGGCGAACTTCGGCGAAAAGGCCGTCCAGCGCGCCTGCGCCGCCGCCGACCGCACCGGGCACGCGCTGCTGCACACGCTCTATCAGCGCAACGTGCGCGCACGCACGCATTTCTTCGTCGAATGGATGGCGCTCGACCTCATCCGCGACGCCGACGGCGACGTTCTCGGTGTCGTCGCGATGGAGATGGAGACCAGCGAAGTGGTGATCCTGCAGGCGAAGGCGACGATGTTCGCGACCGGCGGCGCCGGGCGTATCTTCGCCGCGTCGACCAACGCGTTCATCAACACGGGCGACGGCCTCGGAATGGCGGCGCGCGCCGGAATTCCGCTCCAGGACATGGAGTTCTGGCAATTCCACCCTACTGGCGTCGCCGGCGCGGGCGTGCTGATCACGGAGGGCGTGCGCGGCGAGGGCGGCATCCTGCTCAACTGCGACGGCGAGCGCTTCATGGAGCGCTACGCCCCGAACCTCAAGGACCTCGCGTCGCGCGATGTCGTCAGCCGATCGATGGATCAGGAGATCAAGGAAGGCCGCGGCTGCGGACCGCACAAAGACTATGTGCTGCTGAAGCTCGACCATCTCGGTCCCGAGGTCATCATGAAACGACTGCCGTCGATCCGCGAAATCGCGCTCAAGTTCGCGAACGTCGACTGCATCAGGGAGCCGATCCCGGTCGTGCCGACGATCCACTATCAGATGGGCGGCATTCCGACCGACATCCACGGCCGGGTCGTCGCGCCGAAGGACGGCGATTACAAGGCGGTGGTGAGCGGCCTCTACGCGGTCGGCGAATGCGCGTGCGTGTCGGTCCACGGCGCCAATAGGCTCGGCACCAATTCGCTGCTCGATCTCATCGTGTTCGGCCGGGCGGCCGGCAACTTCATCGTCGACCAGAACCTCAGGAATGCGACACACAAGCCGCTGCCGGCGGACGCGGCCGACGCCTCGCTCGCCCGCCTCGCACGCCTCGATACCGCAGCGACGGGTGAATCGGTGCCGGAAGTTGCGCAGGATTTGCGCAAGACCATGCAGGCGCACTGCGGCGTCTTTCGCAACCAGGAGCTCTTGTCCGATGGCGTGCGGAGGGTGAGGGAGATCGAGGAGCGGGTCAAGCGCATCGCGATCAAGGACCGGAGCAGGACGTTCAACACGGCGCGTGTCGAAGCGCTCGAGCTCGACAACCTGATCGAGACGGCGAAAGCGACGGTCGTGTCGGCGGAGGCGCGGCAGGAATCGCGGGGCGCCCAGGCACGCAGCGACTACCCGAACCGCGACGACCTGAACTGGTTGAAGCATACGCTCTGGTTCCGCGACGGCAACCGCCTCGAGTTCAAGCCGGTGAATCTGAAGCCCGTCTCGGTCGAGGCATTCCCCCCGAAGGCACGGACGTATTGACCGGAACGGCAACGGAGCCCGGATGAAATTTCGCATCTACCGCTACGACCCCGAGAAGGACGCCAAGCCGTACCTTCGCGATTACGACGTCACGCTGGATCCGCACGACCGGATGCTGCTCGACGCGCTGATGCGGTTGAAGGCGGTCGACGACACGTTGACGTTCCGGCGCAGCTGCCGCGAAGGGGTATGCGGCTCGGACGCGATGAATATCAACGGCAAGAACGGCCTTGCGTGCGTCACTAACCTGAACGACCTCAAGGAGCCGGTCGAGCTGCGCCCGCTGCCAGGTCTGCCGGTGATCCGCGACCTGGTCGTGGACATGAGCCAGTTCTTCAAGCAATACCATTCGATCAAGCCGTACCTCGTCAACGAAACGCCCGCGCCCGAAAAGGAGCGGCTGCAATCGCCCGAGGACCGCGAGGAGCTCGACGGTCTGTACGAATGCATTCTCTGCGCGTGCTGCTCGACGGCGTGCCCGTCGTTCTGGTGGAATCCGGACAAGTTCGTCGGGCCGGCGGGTCTGCTTGCAGCCTATCGATTCATCGCCGACTCGCGCGACGAGGCGACCAACGAGCGTCTCGACAACCTCGAGGATCCGTACCGCCTTTTCCGGTGCCACACGATCATGAACTGCGTCGACGTCTGCCCGAAGAACCTCAATCCGACCAAGGCCATCGGCAAGATCAAGGAGATCATGGTCAAACGCGCGGTGTAGCGCGTCGCCCTTCGGCCCGATGGACGCCACCCAACTCAATCGCCTGCGCTGGCGCTGCCGGCGCGGCCTGCTGGAAAATGACCTGATCCTCACGCGGTTTCTCGACGCGCGGGGCGCAACGATGAATGTCGACGAGATCGCCGCGCTCAACCGGCTGCTCGACCTCGGCGACGACGAACTGTGGGGCCTGCTCGCCGGGTGCGCGGAGCCGGAGGATGCGCTGCTGCGTCCGATGGTGGCGGCACTTCGCGCCGCGTGAGCGAGTTCGCGGGATAAGAGAGAGCGTCGACCCACCGGAACACGGGCAGGCGATGACGATGGCAAGGGGGCATTTATCATCGGCGGTACCGATGCCGCACGCACAACTTTGGATGGAGCAGAAGACATGAATGACCAAACGGCCAGCCTGACGTTCTCGGACGGTTCACCCGCGATCACTTTCCCGGTCCTGAAGGGTACGGTGGGACCCGACGTGATAGACATCCGGACGCTTTACGGGAAGACCGGCAAGTTCACCTACGACCCGGGTTTCCTGTCGACGGCATCGTGCAACTCGGCGATCACCTTCATCGACGGCGACAAGGGCGAGCTCCTTTATCGCGGATACCCGATCGAGGAACTCGCCGTGAAGTGCGATTTCCTCGAGGTGTGCCACCTCCTTCTGTACGGCGACCTACCGGGCGCCGCGCAGAGGGTCGAATTCGCGGGCCGCGTGACCAAGCACACGATGGTCAACGAGCAGATGCAGGCCTTCCTGAGCGGCTTCCGGCGGGATTCCCATCCGATGGCGGTGATGACGGGGCTCGTCGGCGCGCTGTCGGCGTTCTACCCCGATTCGATCAACCTGCACGACGCCCACCAGCGCGACATCTCCGCGATCCGCCTCATCGCGAAGATGCCCACGTTGGTCGCGATGGCCTACAAGTACTCGGTCGGCCAGCCGTACATGTACCCGCGCAACGAATTGTCGTATGCGGGGAACTTCATGCGGATGATGTTCGCGACGCCGTGCGAGGACTACAAGGTCAACGACGTCCTGGTGCGGGCGATGGACCGCATCTTCATCCTGCACGCCGATCATGAGCAGAACGCGTCGACGTCGACGGTGCGACTGTGCGCGTCGTCGGGCACCAACCCGTTCGCGGCGATCGCCGCGGGTGTCGCCTGCCTGTGGGGCCCGGCGCATGGCGGCGCCAACGAGGCGTGCCTCAACATGCTCTACGACATCCAGGCGCAGGGTGGCGTCGCCAAGATCGGTGAGTTCGTCGCCAAGGTCAAGGACAAGAACAGCACCGTCAAGCTGATGGGCTTCGGCCACCGCGTCTACAAGAACTACGACCCGCGCGCGAAGCTGATGCGCGAGACGTGCTACGAGGTGCTGAACGCGCTCGGCCTGGGCGACGACCCGCTGTTCAAGCTCGCGATGGCGCTCGAGAAGATTGCGGTCGAGGACGATTACTTTGTGAGCCGCAAGCTCTACCCGAACGTCGACTACTATTCGGGAATCGTCCAGAAGGCGATCGGCATTCCGGTACCTTTGTTCACGGCGGTCTTCGCGTTGGCCCGCACCGTGGGCTGGATCGCGCAGCTGAACGAGATGATCGCCGATCCGGAGTACAAGATCGGCCGGCCGCGCCAGCTCTTCACAGGTGCGGCGCGACGGTCGGTGAAGGCGCTCGGCGAACGCTGAGCCGGCGCAGCGAAGGCAAACCGATGACCATGCTGCAGGAGTACGAAGCATCGAGCACGCTGTTCGGCGGCAATGCGCCGTTCATCGAGGAACAGTACGAGCGCTATCTCGCGGATCCGGCGGCCGTCGCGCCGGACTGGCGCGCCTATTTCGATTCGCTGCGCGACGGCGCGGCCGACGTCGCGCATGGGCCGGTGATCGAATCGTTCATCGCGCTTGGGAAGCACCGCAAGGTCGCGGGCGCGATGGTCGACGCAGCGACGATGCACAAACAGGTGCTCGTCCTGCAGATGATCGGGCGGTTTCGCACGCTCGGGATGTTTCACGCCGACCTCGATCCACTGAGGCGACAGGAAAAGCGCTACATCGCGGATCTGGACCTCACTACCTACGGCTTCACCCCTGCCGACATGGAAGCCGAGTTCGACGTCGGCTCGTTCAAGGCCGGCCCGCAGCGGATGCGCTTGCGCGACCTGATCCAGGCGCTGAAGGACACCTATTGCCGCACCTTCGGCGCCGAGTACATGTACGTCAACGATACGGCGACCAAGCGCTTCGTCCAGACGCGCCTCGAGCCGATTCGGTCGCGCCCCACATACAACGTCGAGCAACGGCGGCACATTCTCGAGCGCCTGACCGCTGCGGAGACGCTGGAGCGCTATCTGCACACCAAATACGTCGGCCAGAAGCGCTTCTCGGGCGAAGGCGGCGAAACGATGATCCCGATGCTCGACCACCTGATCCAGATAGCGGGCGCGGTCGGCGTGCAGGAGACGGTCATCGGAATGGCGCACCGCGGGCGCCTCAACGTGCTGGTCAACACGCTCGGCAAGATTCCCGCCGACCTCTTCCTGGAGTTCGAGGGCCGGCATGCCGAGGAGCTGCTGGCCGGCGACGTCAAGTACCACCAAGGCTTCTCGTCGGACGTGGTGACCCCGGGCGGGCCGATGCACCTGACGCTCGCGTTCAATCCGTCGCATCTCGAGGCGGTCGATCCGGTCGTCGAAGGGTCGGTGCGCGCGCGGCAGCATCGCCGCGGCGACGAGAAGGGCGTCCAGGTGCTGCCGGTGCTGATCCACGGCGATGCGTCGGTTGCCGGCCAGGGTGTCATCCAGGAAGTGCTGAACATGGCGCAGACCCGCGGGTATTACACCGGCGGGACGATCCACATCGTCGTCAACAACCAGATCGGGTTCACCACCTCCGATCCGCGCGACACGCGCGGCACGCTCTATTGCACGGACATCGCGAAGATGGCCGAGGCACCTATCTTCCACGTCAATGCCGACGACCCGGAGGTTTGCCTGCTTGCGATCGAAATGTCCATGGCGTACCGGCAGCAGTTCCACCGCGACGTCTTTATCGACCTCGTCTGCTTCCGCCGGCTCGGACACAACGAAGCGGACGAACCGATGATCACGCAGCCGCTCATGTACAAGCGGATCGTCCAGCATCCGGGCACGCGCCGGCTCTACGCGGATCGGCTGGTGGCCGACGGCGTCATCGCCGCGCAGGATGCCGACACGATGATCGCGACGTACCGCGCGGCGATGGACAAGGGCCTGCACACGAACACGACGATCCTGTCGAACTACAAGCCTCCGCTGACGATCGACTGGACGCCTTACCTCAACCGGAAGTGGACCGAGCCCGCCCCAACGGCGGTGCCGCTCGCGGTGCTGCAGGCGCTCGCCAAGAAGGTCACCGAGGTCCCGGACAACTTCAAGCTGCATCCGCGCGTCGCACGCGTGCTCGCCGACCGCCGCGCGATGGGCGAGGGCGCGCTGCCGCTCGACTGGGGCATGGGCGAGACGCTCGCGTACGCGACACTGCTGTGCGATGGCTTCGGCGTCCGGCTCTCGGGTGAGGACGTCGGGCGCGGCACCTTCTCGCATCGCCATGCCGTGCTGCACGATCAAAATCGCGAGAAGTGGGATTCCGGCATCTGGGTTCCGCTCGAGCGCGTGACCGAGGGACGCCCGGCGTTCGAGGTGATCGACTCGGTGCTGACGGAAAACGCGGTCCTGGGCTTCGAATACGGGTACACGACGTCGGATCCGAAGCGCCTCGTCATCTGGGAAGCGCAGTTCGGCGATTTCGCAAACGGCGCGCAGGTCGTCATCGACCAATTCATCGCATCGGGCGAGGCGAAATGGGGACGGATCTGCGGGCTCGTGATGCTGCTGCCGCACGGGTACGAGGGCCAGGGGCCCGAGCACTCGTCGGCGCGCCCCGAGCGCTACCTGCAGCTCTGCGCCGAGCACAACATGCAGGTCTGCGTGCCGACGACGCCGGCGCAGATCTTCCATCTGTTGCGCCGGCAGATGCTCCGCCCGTTCCGCCGGCCGCTCATCGTGATGAGCCCGAAAAGCCTGCTGCGGCACAAGGAGGCCGTGTCGACGATCGACGAGCTTGCCTCGGGGCAGTTCCAGAACGTGATCGGCGAGAAGGAGAACCTCGACCCGAAGGCGGTAAGGCGCGTCATCGTCTGCACCGGGAAGATCTACTACGAGCTCGTCGCGTATCGCCGCGAGCACAAGATCCATGATGTCGCGATCCTGCGGATGGAGCAACTCTACCCGTTCCCCCACGCCGACTTCAAGGCCGCACTTGCGAGGTTCCCGAATGCGGGCGAGGTCGTATGGTGCCAGGAGGAGCCGCAGAACCAGGGCGCGTGGTACCGGCTGCGCGCCTATTTCCGTATCGACGCGCTGCCGAAGCAGGTCGTCGCCTACGCTGGTCGCCCGGTGTCTGCGGCGACAGCGGTCGGCTACATGTCGAAGCACCTCGAGCGCCAGCAGAAGTTGGTCGCGGACGCCTTCACGCCCGATCTGTCCGAGGGCGAGATGCTCGTCCGCACCTGACAGGAAGATGGCGCATGCAAGTTGAAGTCAAGGTTCCGCAGCTGCCGGAGTCGGTCTCCGAGGCGACGCTCGTCACGTGGCACAAGAAGGTCGGCGAGGCCGTCGCGCGCGACGAGAACCTGGTCGATGTCGAAACCGACAAGGTCGTGCTCGAACTTCCCGCGCCCGTGGCGGGCGTCCTGGTCGAGATCCGGCAAGGCGATGGCGCGACCGTCTTGGGCGAAGACGTCGTCGCCGTCATCGACAGCGCGGCGACGGCGACGGCAACCGCCGCCGCCTCGGCCGGCACCACGGTCGCGCCGGTTGCTGCCGAGCGCACGGGAGCGCCGTCGGGCCCCGCGACCGCCCTGCCCGCCGCGAGGAAGATGATGGCGGACCGCGGCGTGGCGCCGGCCGGGGTCGAGGGCACCGGGCGTGGCGGCCGCATCACCAAAGGCGATGTGATCGCGGCGACGGCGGCCCCGCCTGCGCCACCTGCCGCACCCGCACTTTCCTCGACAACGGCCGGTCGGGCCCCACCGCCTGTGGCAGCACCCGCAGTGTCGTCGATGAATCGCCCGGAGCAGCGCGTGCCGATGTCCCGGCTACGCCAGCGGGTCGCCGAGCGGCTCGTCCAGTCGCAAGCGACGGCGGCCATCCTGACCACGTTCAACGAGGTCAACATGCAGCCTGTCATCGACCTCCGCAATCGGTACAAGGACAGGTTCGAGAAGGAGCACGGTGTCAAGCTTGGCTTCATGGGCTTCTTCGTCAAGGCGGCGGTGCACGCGCTCAAGAAGTTTCCGGCCGTCAACGCGTCTATCGACGGCATCGACATCGTCTATCACGGGTATTTCGACATCGGCATCGCCGTCGGAAGTCCGCGCGGACTCGTCGTGCCGATCATCCGCGACGCGGATCAGATGTCGATCGCCGAGATCGAGTCGAAGATCGCCGATTTCGGGAAGCGCGCGCAGGACGGCAAGCTGACGGTCGAGGAATTGACCGGAGGCACCTATACGATCAGCAATGGTGGCGTTTTCGGCTCGATGCTGTCGACACCGATCATCAATCCGCCGCAGTCGGCGATCCTTGGCGTCCACGCAACCAGGGAACGCGTCGTGGTCGAAAACGGCCAGATCGTGATCCGCCCGATGAATTACCTTGCCCAGTCATACGATCATCGGATCATCGACGGCCGCGAGGCGGTGTTGTCGCTGGTCGCCATCAAGGAAGCGCTGGAAGACCCGGCAAGAATGTTGCTGGACCTTTGAGCGGCGAACGCCAGGACATGGCTCAACAGTTCGATGTCGTAGTCATCGGCGCCGGCCCCGGCGGCTACATCGCGGCGATCCGCTGCGCGCAGCTCGGCTTTGCCACGGCGTGCATCGACGACTGGACGCGCGCCGGCGGCAAGCCCGCGCCCGGGGGCACGTGCACCAACGTCGGATGCATTCCGTCGAAGGCACTGCTGCAGTCTTCCGAAAACTACGAGCACGCGGGCCACGCGTTCGCCGAGCACGGCATTGAAGTCAAGGGCCTGTCGATCGACGTGAAACGCATGCTGGCGCGAAAGGAGAAAGTCGTCGCGCAGAACAACGACGGGATTCTTTTCCTGTTCAAGAAGAACAAGGTCGCTTTCTTTCACGGCCTCGGTTCGTTTGCCGGCGGAAGCGCCGGCGATGGGTGGGACATCAACGTCGAAGGCGCGAAGCCGGCCGAACTCAAGGCGAAGCACGTGATCGTCGCGACCGGCTCCAGGCCCCGCGCGCTGCCGGATGTCGCCATCGACAACGTGCGCATACTCGACAACGACGGTGCGCTCGCGATGGCCGAGGTGCCACAGCGCCTCGGCGTCGTGGGGGCGGGCGTGATCGGCCTCGAGATGGGCAGCGTCTGGCGACGTCTCGGGGCGCAGACGACCGTGCTGGAAGCTCTTCCGGCATTCCTCGGAGCCGCGGACGAATCGGTGGCGAAGGAGGCAAGGAAAGCATTCGCGAAGCAGGGGCTCGCGATCCACACGGGCGTCGCGATTTCCAGGGTCGACGTCGGCAAGGAAGTGACCGTCGAATACACGGACGCGGACGGGAAGGCGCAACGGGCGACATTCGACAAGCTCATCGTCTCGATCGGCCGGACGCCGCACACCGCGGGCCTCAACGCCGCAGCGGTCGGTCTGCAATTGGACGAACGCGGATTCGTTGCCGTGGACGACGAATGCCGGACGAACCTGCAAGGCGTCTGGGCGATCGGCGACGTCGTCCGCGGCCCGATGCTGGCGCACAAGGCCGAAGAGGAGGGCGTAGCCGTTGCCGAGCGAATCGCGGGCCAGCACGGGCACGTCGACTTCAACACGGTTCCGTGGGTCATCTACACGTCGCCGGAGATCGCCTGGGTCGGCAGGACGGAACAGCAGCTCAAAGCCGACGGGGTCGCCTATCGCGCCGGCAGCTTTCCGTTCACGGCCAACGGCAGGGCGCGGGCGCTGGGTGACACGACGGGGTTCGTGAAGATCCTCGCGGATGCCGCGACCGATCGGATCCTCGGCGTGCACATCATCGGCCCGCAAGCGTCGGAGCTGATCGCGGAGGGCGTGGTCGCGATGGAATTCGGAGCTGCCAGCGAGGATCTCGCACGGATCTGCCATGCGCATCCTTCGCTGTCCGAAGTAACGAAGGAAGCCGCGCTTGCCGTGGACCGACGGACGTTGAACCTCTAGGCGTCCGGGTCGCAGCGTCGATGCCAACGACGCTAGGCTCCTGGGAACGTACTCGTCAGCTTTCGATCGATGAACGATGCCGCCGCTCCTGTCGAGATCCGGCCACGCTCCGGCGCGCTGATCGCCTGGCTCGATCCCATTCTCGCCGCGCGCGGGACGACTCTCGACCACGCGCAGGCGGCCGCCATCGATCGACTGCAGCGGCTCGCGGACGAGCTCGCGGCGTTTCGCGCCGCCCGCCGGTCCACGCTGAAGAAGCTGTTCTCGCCGCCCGCAGTGCCGCGCGGGGTCTACCTGTGGGGCGGTGTCGGACGCGGCAAGAGCTTCTTGATGGACGGTTTTTTCGCGACGGTCGACATCCGTCGCAAGACGCGCGTTCATTTCCACGCATTCATGCGCGATGTCCATCGAGATCTCGCGAAGTTGAAGCACGAACCCGATCCGCTCGCGACCGTCGCGGCGCGCATCGCGCGCAGGTGGCGCCTCGTCTGTTTCGACGAGTTCCACGTCTCGGATATCGCGGACGCGATGATCCTCGGGCGGCTGCTCGCCGCGCTGTTCGGCCACGGGGTCGTGTTCGTGATGACGACGAACTATGCTCCCGATGGGCTGTGGCCCCACGGGCTTCAGCGTGACCGTTTCCTGCCGACGATCGCGCTCTTGAAGGATTGGCTCGACGTGATCGAAGTCGATGCCGGCATCGACTACCGGTTGAGGGCGCTCGAACAGGTGCGCAGTTACCATGCGCCGGCCGGGCCCGGCGCCGAGGCCGCGCTCGGAGCGGCGTTCGAGACGATGCGCGCCGGGCCGGACGAGGATTCCCGGCTCACCGTCGAGGGCCGGACGCTCGTTGCGAAAAAGCGTGCGGGCAGCGCGGTCTGGTTCGAATTCGCGACCCTGTGCGACGGCCCCCGGTCGCAGCGGGACTATCTCGAGCTGGCGCGGCGCTTTTCGGTGCTGTTCCTGTCCGGCATCCCTCGGATGACCGCCGAGATGGGCGACCGGGCGCGGCGCTTCACGTGGCTCGTCGACATACTGTACGATCACCGCGTGAAGCTCCTGGCCTCCGCTGCGGCCCGCCCCGAGGACCTCTATCGCGAGGGTCCGAACAGCAGGGAGTTCGCCCGCACCGTGAGCCGGCTCGCCGAGATGCAGACGCACGCCTACATGGGCGAGCCGCACGTCGCCGCGGAAACGTCGTCCGATGGATGAACGCCAGGTCTGCCGCAGCCCCGAATCCCGTCCCCAGAACAACGACCGCATCCCCAAGGAGACTCGCGTGCAGAAATTCAAGGCCTACCGGACGTTCCAGGAAAACGACGCGGTCGCGAGCCGTTTCGTCGAGATGACGCAGGACGAGCTCGATCCCGGCGACGTCGTGGTCCGAACCAAGTACTCGACGATCAATTACAAGGATGCGCTGTCGTACAACGGCGCCGGCAAGATCATGCGCAAGTACCCGACCAACGCGGGAATCGACATGGCCGGCACCGTCGAGACTTCGAAGGACACGCGGTGGAAGCACGGCGACAAGGTGATCGTTCACGCCTACGACCTGGGGGTCGCGCACGACGGAGGCTATAGCGAATACGTTCGCGTGCCCGGCGACTGGGTCGTGCGGCGGCCCGAGAGCATGACGGCGTTCGATGCGATGACGCTCGGCACGGCCGGATTCACCGCGGCGCAGGCGATCATGCTGATGGAGCACAACGGGTTGAAGCCCGACAACGGTCCGGTGGCGGTGACCGGCGCAACCGGCGGTGTGGGCTCGGTTGCCGTCGAGATCCTGGCAAAGACCGGGTACCACGTCGTCGCGATCACCGGCAAGCCCGAAGACGCCGGCTACCTGCGTTCGCTGGGAGCGAAGGAGGTGCTTCAGCGGCAGGCGATCGAGCTCACGAAGATCCGCCCGCTCGACAAGTCGACGTGGGCGGGGGCGATCGACAACCTCGGCGGCGACATGCTCGCCTGGCTCCTCTCGACGATGAAGATCGGGGGCACGGTCGGGGCGGTCGGCCTCGCCGCCGGCATGAAGCTCAACACGACGGTCGCTCCGTTCATACTGCGCGGCGTATCGCTGCTCGGCGCCGACAGCGCCAATTGCCAGATGTCCCTTCGGCAGAGGATCTGGAACAAGCTCGCCGTCGAGTGGCGGCCGGACCGCGTCCACGACCAGGTGCGAACGATCGATTTCGAGGATCTGCCGACGCACTTCGATCCTTATCTGAAAGGGATGGTCCGGGGCCGGACCGTCGTCCGGATCGCGCCGGACAGTCATCCCTAGAAGCCCGTTCGCCTTGCGGCCCGCGTCAATCGATTCATTCGTCAACGCCGAGCATTTCGCCGCCGCGCTGGGGCCCGAATAGGAAATCGTGTCCGCCGCGTGCCTTGTATCGACCGTGCAAACCCGGCCTTCAACAATCAATGAAGGTCCCAGAGCTTTGCGGTGAGCTGTCGCAAACGCGCCGCTTCTTGCCGGTAAGCGCGCTCGTTCTCATGTGGACCCTTGCAGCGTTGCCGTGGCTGACGGGGGGAAGACTATTCCGTACGATGCCAAGGACGAGTTCTTCCCCGGCGTCGTTTTCACGGTTCAGAGCCTGCTGAGCGGCCAAGCGCCGTTCTGGAATCCCTACGTTTTCTCGGGGTATCCATCTTTCGCCGATCCCCAAGCGATGACGTTCTCGCCGAGCGTGGTGCTGCCGATGCTGCTGTCGCAAAGCGTCGTCTGGTTCGATTTCGTCATTCTTCTGCACGTGCTGTTCGGTGGCATTGGCGTGCTCCGCCTGGGCCGCTCGTATGCTTGGACCAACCGCGCTTCGGTCGTAGCGGCACTCGTGTTCATGTTCGGCGGTGTGGCTTCCTCGCGACTGCAGCACACGCCGATGATCGTCACATGGGCCTTCGTTCCGTGGATGTTCGTGGCGATTCGGGCTCTGTTCGAAAAGCCCTCTTTGCGAGCGGCCGCTGGATTGGGCACCGTTCTCGGTTTCGCCTCGCTTCAACTCACGCAAATGACGTACCTAACGCTGCTGGCTCTTTGCGCATACGGCATCTTCAGGCTATGCGATGTCGCGCGCGCAAGGAATACACGCTCCGCGTTCAAGAGTGCTGGGCTGCTCGCGGTAGCGGCCGTCTTGGCGCTTGCCATTGCGGGGCCCCAAATCGTCGCTACTCTGAGCCTCCTGCCCCATACGAATCGGGCCGAGATCAGTTTTGAAGTCGCTACGATCAATTCGCTTTCGCCCGTGGCGTACGCCACACTGGTGTCGCCGAATGCCCTGGGCAATCTTTCACGCGCCTACATTGGTCCGAACGACATTACCGAAACCTATTTCTATGTTGGTGCATTTCCCTTTGCGCTCCTCCTGGGCGCCTTGTTCGGACGCAAGCAATGTCTGGATCGAGGTGAGCGACTGTTTTGGACGTTGTTGATCGCTTTGTCGATCGTTTACACGCTCGGGCGGACGACGCCGGTCTATTTCTGGCTGTATGAATATTTGCCTGGGGTCCACTATTTTCGCCGCCCGAGCGATGCCGCCTTCCTGTTCGTTTTCTGCGCGACCGTGCTGATCGGCGCGTCGATCGACACTGCACCCGAAGGGGACAGTGCCACGTCGCGCGCCGCGCGAATGCGTATGTTCGGCGTCCTTGTCTGTCTATTGTTCCTCGCCTCGCTGTCCATCTGCGCCTGGTTTGGGACCAAGGCGTCGCTGATGAGCCTCGCGATGCTGGTCGTGGCTTTTTTTTGCTACGCGCGAGTGCAGGCTGGTACACACGCACACGCATGGTTCGCTGGCTTGGCGCTGTCAATCTTCGTCGACGTCGGATCTTACAATCTGGGAAATCGCCTGAACGCGCACGATATCGGCGCGTACTCGGCTAATATATCTCTCGAGCAGAACAAGTTGATGAACTTCCTCGCGCAGCGTTTGCGCAGAGATGGGTACTTCCGTGTTGAGTTGCGCACGGGGGTAGGTGGCGCGAACGCTGCCGAGTCGATGCGCATCCCCTCGATTGCCGGTCTCGACCCCTTGGTGCTACAGGAGTACGTTTGGTTCATCGGCATAGACGCCAACCCGCTCGTTCCCCGAAGGGCTACGGGCGCCTTCGATTCCTATCACGGCAAGTTGAACGATTTGCTCGGCGTACGGTATCTTGCGGCCAACGGGGATTTTCGGGGGGAGATAAAGGACAGGTTAGGTGCTTCGTATCACGTGGTCGCGGACATGGATGGATATGTCATTTGGGAAAACGAACACGCCTTGCCGCGTCTGTTGCGGCCGCAGCAAGCTCTTCCAGCGCCGGCGCCGTCCGCGTTCACGCCGAACATGTTGAATGCCATCGACTTGGAGCGCTTCGCCTATATCGAAGCTCCGAGCGAAGTCTTGACCAAGTGCAACACTGGGCGCGCCAACGGGGCGGAAATTGCGTCGTATTCAAACAACGAAGTCGCCATCGACGTTCAATCTGATCGCTCTGCATGGATCGTGCTGAACGATGTCTATTTCGAATGGTGGCGCGCCGAGATTTCCGGAGAGCCAATGCCGATCTATCGCGCCAACGGGATATTCCGGGCGGTGTGCGTTCCGCCGGGCCGGAACGTCGTTCGTTTCCTGTTTGAGCCATATCGTTATCTTTACGGTCATTTTCGAGTCGCATTCGCCAACTGGCTCCGCATCTCGGGGATGCGTCTAGGCACGTCTCGTGGCTCTTCCGACCGCCTCGGCAAGCATCCGAAGCTCGGCGCCTGCCCACCGGAAAGATGGGGGGCGGCGACGCGGACCGCCCCTACCTCGTGATCTGGGCGGCGCAGCTCGGGGTCCGATGGATGAACAGGTTCGGCACGCACGGAGATTTCTCTTACGGCCGTGGGTGGGTGGGGCCGGCTGGTCGCCTCCGGTCTATCTCGCCACGTGTTTCGGCGTAACGCTGGTTTGCGCGGTGGCGTCGTGGCACGGGGTAGAGCACCCCGCGCCTGCGGCTGAAGTTGCGCCGCGTGCTTTCCGTGACCGGCAGACTTCCGACGCGGGTTTGATTCCGCGCAATGTCGCGGACCCCGGCTGCACGTAGCCTTGCGCATGATCGTCGCGGGCCCAAGGTGGGCTCGTGCATTCCGCAAGCCACGCTGGGAGGAGGACGTACGATGACCACTTACAAGGAATTCCATCGCCGGTCCATCACCGACCGCGAGGCGTTCTGGCGCGGCGAGGCCGCGCTGGTCGACTGGCAGACACCGTTCTCGGCGGTGCTCGACTACTCGAATCCGCCGTTCGCGAAGTGGTTCGTCGGGGGTCGGGTCAACCTCTGCCACAACGCGGTCGACCGTCATCTTGCGGAGCGCGGCGACCAGAAGGCGCTCGTCTATCTCTCGACGGAGACGGGCCAGGAACATACCTACACGTATCGCGATCTCGCGGCCGAAGTGAACCGGTGTGCCGCGATATTCAAGGCGCAGGGCGTGGGCCGCGGGGATCGGGTGTTGATCTACATGCCGATGATCGCCGAGGCCGCGTTCGCGATGCTCGCGTGCGCGCGCATCGGCGCCATCCACTCGGTCGTCTTCGGCGGCTTTGCCGCGGCGAGCCTCGCAACGCGGATCGACGATGCGAAGCCGAAGCTGATGGTGACGTCCGATGCGGGAATGCGCGCCGGAAGGGCGGTCCCGTACAAGCACTTGGTCGACGAGGCCATCCGGCTCGCCGCGAGCCCTCCGCACAAGGTGATCATCGTCAATCGCGGCATCGACAAGGCGATGCCGGTCGTCCCCGGTCGCGATCTCGATTACGCCGCGCTGCGCGCCGGGTGCATGGACGCGAATGTGCCGTGCGAGTGGCTCGAATCGTCGGAGCCGTCGTACATTCTCTACACGTCGGGCACGACGGGCAAGCCGAAGGGAGTCCAGCGCGACACGGGCGGGTACGCCGTCGCACTCGCGTCGTCGATGCGCCGGATTTTCTGCGTCGAGCCGGGCGAGACGATGTTCACGACGAGCGACATCGGCTGGGTCGTCGGCCACTCGTACATCATCTACGCGCCGCTCATCAACGGTTCGACGACGATCATGTACGAGGGCCTGCCGATCCGTCCCGATCCGGCGATCTGGTGGAAGATCGTCGCCGATAACAAGGTCAAGACGATGTTCAGTTCGCCGACGGCGATCCGCGTGCTCAAGAAGCAGGACCCGGCGCATATGAGGACGCACGACGTGTCGACGCTGCGGTACCTGTTCCTGGCCGGCGAGCCGCTGGACGAGCCCACGGCGCGCTGGGCGGCGGACTCGCTGGGTGTGGCCATCGTCGACAACTACTGGCAGACCGAAACGGGCTGGCCGATCCTTTCGGCGCAGCCCGGCGTCGAGGAGTCGCCGCGCAAGTTCGGCAGCCCGTCGTTTCCGGTCTACGGCTACGACGTCAGGCTGCTGAGCGAAGCCAGTGGCGAGGAAATCAGCGCCGACGAGAAAGGCGTGCTGATGATCGTTCCGCCGTTGCCGCCGGGGTGCATGACGACGGTATGGGGCGATGATGCGCGTTTCGTGTCGACGTATTTCTCGACGTTTCCCGACAAGCTCGCCTACTCGACGTTCGATTGGGCGACGCGCGACGCCGATGGCTATTACTTCGTGTTGGGACGCACCGACGACGTCATCAATGTCGCCGGCCATCGGCTCGGCACGCGCGAGATCGAGGAGGCGGTGCAGGCGCATGCGGGTATCGCGGAAGTCGCGGTAGTCGGTGTCGCCGATCCGCTGAAGGGGCAGGTCCCGGTGGCGTTCGTCGTCGTCAAAGATCCTACTGCCGTCGCGACGTCGGCGGGCGTCGCGCGAGTGCGCAAGGAAATCGTGGACACCGTGGACCGCGAGCTCGGCGCGATCGCCCGTCCGGCGGCGGTTCACTTCGTCACGGTGTTGCCGAAGACGCGCTCGGGCAAGCTGCTGCGGCGTACGATCCAGGCGCTTGCCGAGCGGCGCGATCCCGGCGATCTCACGACGATCGAAGACGCGGCGGCGTTGGAGCAGATCCGGACGGCGCTGGCGGCCGGGAACTGAACCTCCGACGCGTTTCCCTGATCGAGGTTGCGCGCGAGGAGCGCGGGGCAGGCGATAATGCGCCATTCACGCCCCGCCTCCTCCCATGTCCGGCTTGTCAACCCTATCTTCGGCCCCCGCGTCCGTCGCCTCCGTCGACCGGAACCCCAGCCACGCACTCCTTGCCGCGGTCATGCGCGGCGGCGTCGTGGAAAGCGTTCACTTTGGATCGATCGCGGTCGTCGATCGCCATGGCACGCTGTTGCGCTCGGCGGGCGATCCGGAATTCCTGACGATGACGAGGAGCGCGCTGAAGCCTTTCCAGGCGATGCCGTTCGTCAAAGCCGGAGGCATCGAGCGCTTCGGTTACTCGCAACCGCAGGTCGCGCTGTTGTGCGCGAGTCATTCCGGCGAGCCGCGCCATGTCGAGGCCGCCGCAGACATGCTCGAACGCGCGGGCAACGTCCCCGCCGACCTGCAATGCGGGACGCACGCGCCGGGCTTTTACGAGGCTCTGGGCGAGGTTCCGCCACCGCCGCCGTACTCGCCTCTCGCGCACAACTGCTCGGGCAAGCACAGTGGCATGCTGGCGTATTGCGTGCATTGCGGTTTGCCGAAAGAGAGCTACCTTGCCTACGATCACCCGTTGCAGCAATCGATCCGCGGCGCAGTTGCGCATTTCACGTCCACGCCCGAGGCCGAACTCGTCGGCGGGATCGACGGTTGCTCGGCGCCGAACTACGCGGTTCCGCTCTGGCGGCTGGCCTTGGCTTTTGCCCGGCTGGCGTCGAGGGATGACGACGCCGAATTCGGCGCAGCGCCGCGGGTGCTAGCGGACGCGATGACGGCACATCCCGAAATGGTGTCCGGGGAGCGACGAACGGATCTCGACCTGATGCGCGCGGGTCGCGGCGACTGGGTGGCGAAGATCGGCGCAGAAGGGGTCCAGGCGATCGGGATCCGTGGCGCCGAGACGGGCATCGCGATCAAGGTGGCCGATGGCAGCAAACGCGTCCTGCGGCCAGTGATCGCGTCGGTGCTGGAACAACTGGGGCTGCTGGACTCGGCGGGGCGACGCGAACTCGCGGATTGGTTCGAGCCGGTCGTACACAATTACCGTGGAATTGCGACAGGACGGATCCAGTCCAGTGTTGTACTGGACAAATAAACGCCGTCGGGTCAAACGCGGGCGACGCGGTCCAAAATGACCCCAATGCTGTATGAACTTAGAGCGCGGTTTGTGGTCTTTCGATGCAAGCGCGCGCCGCAGGGCATCCCGATGAGGCCAAGGTCGAGGCAGAGGGTATTCGGAGCTTGGGGCCGGCAGCCGCACCCGCCGTTCGGTGGGCACAAAAACGAATGATTCAGGGATTGGATGGGTGATCGCGAGGTCGATCAGCAGCTCGTCGAGCGAGCGCAGCGTGGTGACAAGCGTGCCTTCGAGCTGCTGGTGTTGAAATACCAGCGCAAGCTGGGACGGCTCCTGTCCCGGTTTGTGCGGGACCCTTCGGAAGTCGAGGATGTGACGCAGGAGGCCTTCATCAAGGCCTACCGCGCGCTCCCGGGTTTCCGCGGGGATAGCGCGTTCTATACGTGGCTGTACCGGATCGGGATCAACACGGCGAAGAATTATCTCGTCGCTCTCGGTCGCAGGGCGCCCACGTCGACGGGGTTCGACAACGAGGAGGCCGAGGGTTTCGAGGACGCCGACCAATTGCGGGATTCGAGTACGCCGGAAAGCGAGCTCGAGGGCAAAGAGATTGCGGCGACGGTGAACCGGGCGATGGATGCGCTGCCGAAGGATCTACGTACCGCGATCACTCTGCGCGAGATCGAGGGGCTGAGTTATGAAGAGATCGCCAACGTGATGAATTGCCCCGTTGGCACGGTGCGCTCGCGGATATTCCGGGCGCGCGACGCGATTGCAGCGGAATTGCGGCCGCTGCTGGGGACCGACAAGGATCGGAGATGGTGATGGATGAACGAATTTCCCGCTTGATGGACGGCGAGCTCGCGGGCGCCGAGGCCGATGCCGCGTACCTCGATTTGAAACAGCCCGAAGGGGTCGAAACGTGGGTCTGCTACCACGTCATCGGCGACGCGCTCCGAAGGACCAACGCTTCGATGCCCGGGTTTTCGAAGCGCTTTGCCGCGCGGCTGGGTGCCGAGCCCACGGTGCTTGCGCCTCGCCCGCGCGACGCGCACCGGCTTCCGTTCGTCTGGGCCGCAGCGGCAACCGTGGCTGCCGTGATGGTCGTCGGCTGGGTCGCGGTAAGCACGCTCGATTCGCGGCCATCGGCGATGGCGAATGCGCGCGATCCCGCGGCCGTGCGCAGTGCGCAGGCCAAGGCGCAGCCCGTATCGCCGGACTATCTGCTCGCGCACCAGGAATACTCCCCGACAACGCAGATCCAGGGGGTCGGGCCCTACCTTCGTTCCGTCGCGACGGGAGGGGCGGATGCAAGGCAGTAGCGCCGTCTGCTGCAAGTGGGTTACGGGATGATCCGGGGCTTCCACGACCTCGGCGCCAGCACGAAGCTGGCGCGTGTCATCGTGCTCGGGTTGACAACGCTTGCCACCAATCCCTCGGCGCTTGCCGAAGATGCGGTCGCATGGCTCGCGGGTACCGCAGCTGCTGCGCGACAGCTCAACTACGTCGGCACGGTCGTATACCAGCACGGGGGCTACGGCGAAACGTCGCGGCTCGTTCACCTCAACGACCTCGGCGAGGAGTTCGAAAAGCTCGTCAATCTCGAGGGACCGGCGCGCGAGGTTATCCGAAGCCACGGTGAAGTCCGTTGCTACTACCCCGACGCCAAGATGGTCCGCATCGAGCCGCGAACGTTTCGTAACGCGTTTCCCTCCCTTTCGCCGCCGCAGCAGAAGGCGCTCGCCGAGTTCTACGATTTCCGAAAGGCGGAAACCGGCCGCGTGGCCGGCATCGAGACGCAGGCGTGGGTCTTCGAGCCGAAAGACGACTTGCGTTACGGCCACAAGTTCTGGGTCGACACGGCCACCGGGCTGCTGATCAAGGCGCGCATCGTCGACGACCGGAATGGCGTCGTCGAACAGTTCGCTTTCACCGAGATTACGATCGGCGCAAAGATCGACCGCGACATGGTCAAGCCGACGTGGCCGGCGGCGCCGGCAGATTGGCAGGTGCGTCAGACGGGTCCGGGCGAAACCGACGCGAAAGATACCGGATGGACTGCAACCCGCGTTCCGCCGGGATTCGTGAAGATCGTCGAGGGCTATCGGCGACTGAAAGGCGAGCGCCGCGTGGCGCACCTCGTCTATTCGGATGGTCTCGTTGCCGTCTCGGTCTTCGTCGAGCCGGTCGGCGGAGCGTGGCATCCGATCGGGCTCTCGACGCAGGGCGGCATCAACGTCTATGTCCGCCAGCTGGATGAAAATCTGGTGACGGTGCTGGGCGAAGCGCCGGCCATGACGGTCCGGCAGATCGCCAATTCCGTGACGCGCCGCTGATCGCGCGTCCATCACCCAATCACACTCCCGTTGTTCAGCAAAGAGGCAGACCCACCATGATTCGTCGAAATCACCCTCCCGCCTTCATCGCAACCGGGCTTGCGCTGCTGCTCGCGACGCTCGCTGCCTTCGCCTCGCCCGCCGGGGCGCAGGGCAGGGCAAGCGGGCTCCCGGACTTCACCGAGCTCTACGACAAGCAGGGCCCGGCGGTCGTCAGCATCGACGTCACGCAGAAGGCGAAACGGACCCGCGGTCCCGAGCTGTCCGAGGACGATCCGTTCTACGAATTCTTTCGACGATTCGGTCAGATTCCCCGCCCGCGCGGCGCGCCCGAGCGCGAGTTCGAGCAGCAATCGGTCGGCTCCGGGTTCATCATCTCGAGCGATGGGTACCTCATCACGAACGCGCACGTCGTCGACGGCGCCGACGAGGTCAGCGTCAAGCTCACCGATCGGCGCGAGTTCAAGGCGAAGGTCATCGGCGCCGACAAGCGCACCGACATCGCGCTCCTGAAGATCGAGGCGAAGGACCTGCCCAAAGTCACGATCGGCGATCCCGAAAAGCTCAAGGTGGGCGAGTGGGTGGTGGCCATCGGCAAGCCTTTCGGACTCGAGAACTCGATGACGGCGGGCATCGTCAGCGCCAAGGGGCGCGATCTTCCCCAGGAAAATCTGGTGCCTTTCATCCAGACCGACGCCGCCGTCAATCCGGGAAATTCCGGCGGCCCGCTGTTCAATCTGAAAGGCGAGGTCGTCGGCATCAATTCGCTGATCTTCTCGCGCACCGGCGGCTACATGGGATTGTCCTTCGCGATTCCGATCGATCTCGCGATGAACACGGTCGCGCAGCTCAAGGAGAAGGGACGCGTGACGCGCGGCCGCATCGGCGTCCAGATCACCGAGGTGAGCAAGGAGACCGCGGAATCGTTCGGACTTCCGAAGCCCACCGGGGCGCTCGTCAATTCGGTCGAGAAGGGCGGGCCGGCGGAGAAGAGCGGCGTCGAGGCGGGCGACATCATCATCAAGGTCGACGGCCGCGACGTGCACACGTCAGCCGAGCTGCCGCGGATCGTGACGATGGTCAAACCCGGCTCGAAAATCACGCTGACAGTCTGGCGCAAGGGGGCGCAGCGCGACATCGCCGTGACCGTCGCCGAGATGAAAGAGGAAGCGGTGGCAACGCCGGCGCGCCGCGGCGGGCCCGCTCCGAAGGACAAGGCAAAACCCAATCGGCTGGGCCTTGCGCTGACGGATCTTACCGACGAGCAGAAGAAGGAACTCGACCTCAAGAATGGCGTGTTGATCGAGGACGTCGTGGGACCGGTGCGCGGCAACGTGCAACCGGGAGACGTCGTTCTCGCGATCGTCAGCCGCGGCCAGACCACCGAGGCAAAGACCGCCGACCAGATCAACGGGCTCTTGTCGAAGCTCGAAAAGGGCGCGTCGGTGACGTTCAGGCTGAAGCGCGGCGAGCAGGAGTTCTTCGCGACGCTCAAGATCAACAACGGCGAATGAGCGAACGGGGCGGAGCCAAGGAGCGAAGCTCGCGTCCGCGAGCGATTGAGGGCGGCCGACGGCGTGGCGCAACGCGTAACGCGGAGGGTGCGGAGGCCGAATGAGCGAGCGGGGCGAAGCCCAGGAGCGAAGCTCGCGTCCGCGAGCGATTGAGGGCGGCCGACGGCGCGGCGGAAGGCGCAGCGTGGAGCGTGCGGAGGCCGCGGAATGAACGGCGTTGGATTGACACTGACCTTGCTGACGCGTTCGTATTGCCATCTCTGTGACGAGATGCTCGAGGCAGTGACGCCGCTCGCTGCGGCGCGGGATGTCGCGATTGCGGTCGTCGACGTCGATGGCGATCCCGCGCTCGAAGCGGCCTATGGTGATCGCGTCCCGGTGCTTTTCGCCGGCGAGCCGCGCGGCGGTGTCGAGCTGTGCCATTTCCGGCTCGACCGGACCCGGGTCGACGAGGCGATCGCGGCGTCGGCACCGCATGCCGATTGAGGTCGCGTCGGCGTCGAAAATCCGCTAAAATTCAACATGATTCGTGCGGCCAGGGGCACTTTTCCGGTGCCCCTTTGTTTTGGCGGGCACTGGCCTTCTAACCGATCGCAAATGTGCAACTGATCCGCAACTTTTCCATCATCGCCCACATCGACCACGGTAAATCGACGCTGGCGGACCGCTTCATCCAGCGCTGCGGCGGACTCACCGATCGGGAGATGGGTGAGCAGGTGCTGGATTCGATGGACCTCGAACGCGAGCGCGGGATCACGATCAAGGCCCAGACCGCCGCGCTCTCGTACAAGGCGCGCGACGGGAACGTCTACGACCTCAATCTGATCGACACGCCGGGCCATGTGGACTTCGCGTACGAAGTGTCGCGCTCGCTCGCCGCGTGCGAGGGCGCTCTGCTCGTCGTCGACGTCTCGCAGGGCGTCGAGGCACAGACCGTTGCCAACTGCTACACCGCGATCGAGCAGGGCGTCACCGTCGTGCCGGTACTGAACAAGATCGATCTGCCCTCGGCCGAGCCGGATCGGGTGATCGAGGAGATCGAAGACATCATCGGGATTCCCGCGCACGACGCACTGCGCTGCAGCGCGAAGACCGGGGAAGGCGTCGACGACATCCTCGAAGCGGTGATCGCACGCATTCCTCCGCCGAAGGGCGACCCCGACCTGCCCCTGCAGGCGCTCATCATCGATTCGTGGTTCGACAACTACGTCGGCGTCGTGATGCTCGTCCGCGTGATGCAGGGGACGCTGAAGCCGCGCGACAAGATTCTGCTGATGGCGGCGGGGGCCACGTACAGCTGCGAGCAGGTCGGCGTGTTCACGCCGAAGGCCATTGCGCGGGAGTCGCTGTCGGCGGGCGGAGTCGGATTCGTCGTCGCCGGGATCAAGGAGATCCACGCGGCCAAGGTCGGCGATACGGTGACGCTGGCGTCGCGACCTGCCGCCGAGGCGCTTCCGGGATTCAAGGACGTGAAGCCGCAGGTTTTCGCCGGACTCTATCCGGTCGAGTCGAACCAGTACGAGGCGCTGCGCGATGCGCTCGACAAGCTCAAGCTGAACGATGCGTCGCTGCATTACGAGCCGGAGGTTTCGCAGGCGCTGGGCTTCGGTTTCCGCTGCGGATTCCTCGGCCTTCTGCACATGGACATCGTGCAGGAGCGGCTCGAGCGCGAGTACGACATGGACCTCATCACGACGGCGCCGACCGTCATCTATCAGGTCCTGCTGCGCGACGGATCGCTGATCGAGATCGAGAACCCGTCCAAGCTGCCGGATCTCTCGCGCGTCGAGGAGATCCGCGAACCGGTCATCACGGCCACGATCCTGATGCCGCAGGAATACGTGGGACCTGTGATCACGCTTTGTACCGAACGGCGAGGCACCCAGAAGAACATGCAGTACCTCGGGCGGCAGGTGATGCTGACCTACGAGCTGCCGCTCGCCGAAGTCGTCATGGATTTCTTCGACAGGCTGAAATCGGTGTCGCGCGGCTACGCATCGCTCGACTACGAATTCAGGGAGTTTCGCGCGGCCGACGTCGTCAAGCTCGACATCCTGATCAACGGCGAGCGCGTGGACGCGCTGTCGGTGATGGTGCACCGCTCGGTCGCCGTCTATCGTGGCCGTGAAGTCGTCACCAAGATGCGCAAGCTGATCCCGCGCCAGATGTTCGACGTCGCGGTGCAGGCGTCGATCGGCGCCCAGATCATCGCCCGCGAGACGATCAAGGCGATGCGCAAGAACGTGCTCGCCAAGTGCTACGGCGGCGACATCACGCGCAAGAAGAAGCTTCTCGAGAAGCAGAAGGCTGGAAAGAAGCGGATGAAGGCCGTCGGCAGCGTCGAGATTCCGCAGGAGGCGTTCCTCGCGATCCTCTCGGTCGGCGACAAATGACCTGCGCCCGACGGATTGCCGAGACGCGGTCGCGAACGACCCCCGGCCGGTATGACGCACCGTGTTTGCTGTGGGACAATCCGCGCGGCGCGGGATTCCCCGCTGCGGCGGACGCGGGACAGGCCGCCATCGCCAGACCCGAACGGCAACAACGACAATGAATTTCGCTCTGATCCTCTTTCTTGCGACGGTCCTCACGGGAGCCATCGCGCTTGCCGACAAGCTCGTATTCGCCAAGGGCCGTGCCGCCGACGCGCGTGAACCGTGGTGGATCGAGTATCCGAAGAGCTTCTTTCCGGTGCTGCTGATCGTCTTCCTGCTGCGCTCGTTCGTGGCCGAGCCGTTCAAGATACCGTCTTCGTCGATGCGTCCGACGCTCGAAGTCGGCGACTTCATTCTCGTCAACAAGTTCGCCTATGGCATCCGGCTGCCCATCGTCGAGCAGAAGGTCGTCCCGCTCTCCGATCCGATGCGCGGCGATGTCGTCGTCTTTCGCTATCCGCTGAACCCCTCGCAGGATTTCATCAAGCGCGTGATCGGCCTCCCGGGAGACACCGTCGTCTATCGGGACAAGCGTCTCACGGTGAACGGCGCGCCGTGGCCGCGGAAGCCGGACGGAACATACAGCTACCTCGAGGGTCTCCGGTTCGAGACGATGGACGAGGCTTCCGAGACCGTCGATGCCGGTCCCGGGCAGGGATCGAAGGACCACATGACGGCGGTCGACCCGACCATGCCTGCGGTGAGCCCCGGGCAGGTGCGTGCTTTCCCCGGGCGCGAGAACTGCGATTACAATCCCGACGGCAGCGGATTCACCTGCAAGGTTCCCGCCGGCCACTACTTCGTGATGGGCGACAACCGCGACCGCAGCGACGACGGACGATACTGGGGATTCGTTCCCGACGACCATCTTCGGGGACGCGCATTCTTCATCTGGTTCAACTGGGATGACATCTCAGGCCTTGCATTCAAACGTGTCGGCAGCGGAATACGATAGGGAGGGCGTGATGCGAGCACAACAACGCGGGCTGTCGATGATCGGGTTCCTGTTTGTTGCGGCGGTGGTCGTCTCCATCGTGATGATCGGCTTTCGTATCATGCCCGCGTACATCGAGTACTATTCGGTGCAGAAGGCGCTCGAACAGGCACTCGCCGACGCCAAGGATCTCAACTCGACGGCCGAAATTAGGTCTGCCTTCCAGAAGCGTGCCGACGCGGGATATATCGAGTCCGTATCGGGCAAGGACATCGAGGTCGCCAAGACCAAGAACGAGATCACGGCGAGCGCGACATGGACGCGAAAACTGCCTCTTGTCGCGAACGTGAGCCTCTTCCTGGATTTCGACGCGTCGGCGACGCGCTGACGCGTTAACCCTACATTCGGCATGCGATCGGACTCGCGCCTTGAACTGTGCCCAACGCGCCTCCGTCGCATATGCGAAGGCAAGTCTGAAAGGCTCCTAGAGGGTCCGCCGGAGGATGCCGTCCATCGCGCTGGTTGACCGACTCGGTCACGAATTTCAGCGGCCGGAGCTCCTTGCGCAGGCGCTGACGCATCGCAGCCACGGCGCCATTCATAACGAACGCCTGGAGTTCGTCGGCGACGCCGTGCTCAATTGCGTTGTCGCCGCCGCGCTGTTCGAGCGGTTTCCGGCCATTCCCGAGGGTGAACTTTCACGCGTGCGGGCAAGCCTCGTCAATCGCGATACGCTGGCGCGGCTCGCGCGCGGGCTCGCGCTCTCGAACGAGATACGCCTGGGCGAAGGCGAGGTCAGGAGCGGAGGGGGCGAGCGGCCCTCGATCCTCGCCGACGCGCTGGAAGCGCTATTTGGTGCGGTCTTCGTCGATGCCGGTTTTGACGCCGCCCGTACCGTCATCGAGCACATCTATGCTGCGGAATTCATCGATCTCGACCCAGCGGCGCTGGGCAAGGACCCGAAGACGCGGCTCCAGGAATGGCTGCAGGCCCGCCACATCGCCGTACCCGAATATGCGGTGATGGCAATCTCCGGCGAGGCGCATGCGCAGGTGTTCACGATCGAATGCAGGATTCCGCTGCTGGCCGTCGCCGCGACGGGAAGCGGCTCGAGCCGTCGCGCCGCGGAACAGGCCGCGGCCGCGCAAGCGTACGCCGCGGCGATTTCCGCTCCGCGCTCCGATCGGTGACCGACGTCGTGCGCGACGATGATTTCCGCTGCGGTTACGTGGCGATCATCGGCCGGCCGAATGTCGGGAAATCGACGCTGCTCAATCGCCTCGTCGGCCAGAGGATCAGCATCACGTCGAAGAAGGCGCAGACGACACGGCATCGCGTCACCGGCGTCGTGACGACCCGCAGCGCACAGTTTGCATTCGTCGATACGCCCGGATTCCAGACAAAGCACCGGTCGCGACTCAACGACCGGATGAATAGAGCGGTCACGCAGTGCATCGCGGACGTCGACGCGACCGTGCTCGTCGTCGAAGCCGGACCTACCACCGACGCTGATCGCGCGGTTGTCCGCCTGCTGCCCGCCGGTGCCGGCGTGATCGTTGCGCTCAGCAAGGTGGATCGGATGAAGGATCGCGACGCGCTGCTGCCACAGATGGCGGAACTCTCGACGCTCTATCCCTTCGCGGCCATCGTGCCCGTGAGCGCGGAAAAGGGGACCGGCCTCGATGCGCTGCTGGCCGAGCTCCGGTCGCTGCTGCCCGCGGACGCCGCGATCTTTGCCGTCGACGAGATCACCGACCGCGACGAGCGGTTTCTCGCGGCGGAGTTCATCCGCGAGAAGATCTTCCGGCTGTTGGGCGAGGAGGTCCCCTATGCGACGACGGTGGCAATCGACCGTTTCGAACAGGAGGGCCCGATCCGCAGAATCCATGCGACGGTCTACGTGGACCGGGAAAACCAGCGTGCGATCCTGCTGGGTGCGGCCGGCGCGCAAATGAAGGAGATCGCGTCGAAGGCTCGCGCCGACATGGAGCGGCTGTTCGGCGGTCCCGTGTTCCTCGAGGTCTGGGTGCGCGTCAAGCGCGGATGGGCCGACGACGAAGCCCTGCTGACGCGATTCGGATATTGAGGCGGAATTTTCGAATCCAGCCGTCGCCATGGCCCCTCGCTCGCAACCGCTCCGCCGCGACGACGTACCGGCGTTCGTCCTCCACACGTACGCGTATCGCGAGACGAGCGTCATCGTGGAGACGTTCACGTCGGAGCATGGCCGCGTCGCAATGGTCGCGCGCGGCGCGAAGCGCCCGCGCTCGGAGTTGCGCGGCCTCTTGCAGGGTTTCCAGCCCCTCCTTCTCTCGTGGTTCGGGCAGCAGGAGCTGAAAACGCTCGTCAAGGCCGAATGGCGTGGAGGTCTGCCGCTCGTCGGCGGTTCGGCGCTGGTATGCGGGTTCTACCTCAACGAGCTGCTGCTCAAACTGTTACCGCGCGAGGATCCGCACCCGCGCCTTTTCGCGAGCTACGAGGCCGCCCTTCGCGACCTCGCCGCGGGTGCCGAGCAGGCGCCGGTGCTTCGGAGATTCGAGCTGACCCTGCTGGCCGAGCTCGGCTATGCGCTTCCGCTCGTTCGCGACGCCGACACCGACGGGCCTGTCGATCCCGCTGCGCGGTACCATTACGCATTCGATCGCGGTCCGCGCCGCGCATCGCGGGAGGCTGGTGTGCGGCTGCCGCTCGTACGCGGAGCGACGCTGCTCGCGCTGGCCGACGGAAACTACACCGACGCGGAAACTTCGGCCGAGGCAAAGCGCTTGATGCGCGAAGTGCTCGATCATTATCTCGAGCAGAGAGGCGTCGAGAGCCGCCGCGTTGTCCAGGATCTGCAGGCGCTCGACGAGCATCGCGACAAGGAGGACCGCCACCGTGATTGAACTGGGCGTCAACATCGACCACGTGGCGACGCTGCGCCAGGCGCGCCGCACCTACGAACCCGATCCGGTCTGGGCCGCGGTCGAGGCGCATCTCGGCGGCGCCGACGGCATCACCGTGCATTTGCGCGAGGATCGCCGCCACATCCACGACGACGACGTGCGGCGCCTGCGCGAAATCGTCAACATCAAGCTGAACCTCGAGATGGCGGCGACTCCCGAGATGGTCGACATCGCGGTGCGGCTCAAGCCCGAGATGGCGATGCTCGTTCCCGAGGGGCGGCAAGAGATCACGACCGAGGGCGGGCTCGATGTCGCGGCTGGGAGGGCAAGCTCACGGAATCCGTAGAAAGGCTCGCCGCCGCCGGCATCGTGGTCAGCGTGTTCATCGATGCAGACCCGAGACAAGTGGAGGCGGCGGCGGGCACATGGCGCAAGAGTTTGCGAAGTTCACACGGGCCTGCACCGCCCATCCGTTGGTGTGCGAAGGGACGCAATTTGCGAGCGCGGCGGTCGTCGCCGAACTTTGCAAAAATGCGTGCCGCCGGCGAGGCGATTCGACGCGCCGGGATGGTTTCAATGCCGGTTCATCCGCTGGACTATTTTCAACGCGCAGCCGGTTGCGGCGCTTCCGGGCGTCGCGAACTGCACATGCGCCACACAATCGTCTCGCGCACGGGGTCGAGTCGGGATGCGCGAGGCCGTGCGTCAGATGAAGGCGCTGATCCGCCGAGGCGGACGGGATGAATTCCGCCCGCCAATCGGAAAG
>CAWJMQ010000032.1:0-121997 GCA_963844005.1 uncultured beta proteobacterium
CACGATTCCGGATTGCGCATGCCAGTGTGCGGACGCCGCCCCGTGAGCGTCCGGTGATCGAGCTGCCGCGAGGTCCCGTCGTCCTCGGCGTCGAGGGCATCGCGTTGTCGGCCGCCGACAGCGAGCGTCTTGCGCATCCGCTGACCGGTGGCGTGATCCTGTTCGCCCGCAATTTCGAATCACCCGGGCAATTGAAGAATCTCACCGCCGAGATCCATGCGATGCGGAAGCCCGCGCTGCTGATTGCCGTCGATCACGAGGGAGGGCGGGTTCAGCGCTTTCGCGAGGGTTTCACGGCGATCCCGACGATGCGCACGCTCGGCGAGCTGTGGAACCGCGACGTCGCCGCCGCGGGCCGCGAGGCAACGCGCATCGGGTTCACGATCGCGAGCGAGCTGCGCGCGCACGGCGTCGATTTCAGCTTCACGCCGGTGCTCGACCTCGACCATGGGGCGAGCGCCGTGATCGGCGACAGGGCCTTTCACCGCAATCCGAATGCCGTGGCGCACCTGGCTGCAGCGTTGCTCACCGGGCTGCGCGCCGGCGGCATGGCGGGTGTCGGCAAGCATTTTCCGGGGCACGGGTTTGTCGCGGCCGACTCGCATACGGATGTTCCGGTCGACACGCGCGCGCTCGCGGAAATCGCGGCCGACGATCTCGTGCCGTTCGGCGCGCTGGTGAAATGGGGGCTCGAGTCGATCATGCCGGCTCATGTGATCTACCCGGCGGTCGACACGCAGCCGGCCGGTTATTCGCGCAAATGGCTCGTGGAAATACTGCGGGAGCGGCTCGCGTTCGATGGTGTCGTCTTTTCGGACGACCTCGGCATGGCGGGCGCGTTCGGTGCCGGCGACCTCGTCGCGCGCGCGACTGCGTCGCTCGCCGCAGGCTGCGACATGGTGCTGGCCTGCAACGACTTGTCCGCGGCCGACGACCTCCTCGCGAACCTGAAATCCCCGCCGAACGTTGACTTGGCGCGCCGCACGGAAGCGATGGAAGGCAAGACCGCGAAATCCGGGCGCTGAGTGGCCGACGATTGCAGGTGGGCGTGTTGCGGTCCGGGTCCGAGCCTCAGAGCTTGTCCGTTGAATAAATCGCGCGACGCGTTTGTCTGCCGATTGCTTTGTCGCTCGGCTTGCCTTGGGGAGCCACCCAAGGCTGCACGTCGCTTCGCGCACTCGACCCAATCTGCCGCGTTCGCACACGTGATTTATTAACGGACAATCTCTAATGCGGGTGTGGCCAACGGCCGCCAAGCTTGCCCGTCAACTCCTCGGCCGTGTGCGCGACGATGGGACCGAGTTGCCGGATGCGCTCGTCGGGCAATCGCGACGACGGGCCGGCCAGCGAGATCGCGCCCAGCGGTTCCGCGTGCTCGTCGTAGATCGTCGCCGCGACGCAGCGCGTGCCCGGCGCGTGCTCCTCGTCGTCGAACGAGTAGCCGCGCTGGCGGATCACCTTCAACGCTGCCCACATCGTCTCCGGCGCGACGATCGTGTGGGGTGTGATGCGCGGCAGCCCCTTTACCTTGAGGATGGCGTCGATCTGTTCGTCCGGGAGTGCGGCGAAAATGGCCTTGCCGACTCCGGACGCGTGCAGTGGTACGCGGCTGCCCAGCTTCACCAGGATCCGCATCATTTCGCGGCATTGGACTTGCGCAATGAAGACCGCTTCCGTGCCGTCGAGAATCGCGAGGTTGGCGGTCTCGCCCGACTGCTCCATCAATCGCCGCATGTAGATGTGGCTTTGACCGACGAAATCGCGATTGGCGAGGAATCCCGCGCCGACGGTGAACGCCTGCAGCCCAACATACCAGTGACCGAGGTCGCCCGCCTGGTAGACGTACCCCATCTTTTCCAGCGTCGAAAGCAGTCGGTGCGTCGTCGATGGAGGCAGGTCCACGCGGTGCGCGATGTCGGTCAGTGAGATGCCGGCTTCGGCCTTGGCGAGGGCTTCGAGAATGTTGAGACCGCGGGTCAGGCTCTGGACCTGGCCGGTGATAGCGCCTGGCTTCGATGGCGTGCGGCCGCGGCGGGGTGGCGTTGTGAAACGATGCGGCATCGCGGGCGAACTTGACGGTTGAGGCTGGCACGCTAACACAAATCCGCGTTGGTTCGGTGCCGCGAAAATCGAAGTTTGCCGGTTCGAGGCTCGACCGGCGGTTGACCCCATCCTGGCCTCAACCGAAAATGCGGGACGCCAACCGACGCCCGGAGGGTCGCGCCGGAGCGTTCGCGGTACGCGCGGTGTATCGCCCGCCGCGCAGACTGCAGACTCGACCAAGAAGGAGAACAGCGATGCCATCAGGTTGCCGTTCGATTGCGTTATTCGTCGCTCTTGGCATGGCGCTGCATGGCGCCGTTGTGGGAGCGCAAACCGCTACGACGAAGTCCGCTGCGACAAAGCCTGCTGCGACAAAGACAAAGCCCGCTGCATCGACCGCGATCGATCGCGGGCGGTATCTTTCGAAGATCGGCGGCTGCAACGATTGCCATACGCCCGGCTATATGGAGGCCGCTGGAAACGTGCCGGAAAGCAAATGGCTCGTCGGCGATACGCTCGGTTGGCGTGGGCCGTGGGGAACCACGTATGCATCGAATCTCAGGGAAAGGGTCCCCACGATGTCGGAAGCGGAGTGGGTGAAGTTCGCAAAGACCGCGCAGCTTCGGCCGCCGATGCCTTGGTTTGCGCTGCGCGACATGAGCGAAGCGGATCTCCGCGCGCTGTATCGCTTCATCGTCCACCTCGGCCCCGGAGGTTCGCCGGCTCCGGCCTACGTGCCGCCGGACCAGGAGCCGAAGCCCCCGTTCGTCACATTTCCTGCGCCGCCAAAATAGGAACTCTTCGCGCTACACGAGCTTCAGGTGCGGAGTCACGGCGAAAGGTTCGCCGGCGATGTCGACCTGATAGTTCGCGGCCAACACGACCTCGTCGGTCAGCGGGACGTCGGCGCGCGCGTAGCCCATAGCGACCGCGCGCCCGTAGGCGCGGCTGTAGCCGGCCGATGTCAACTCGCCGACGTTCTTCCCGTTCATCAGGATGGGCTCGCCACCCCAGGGGAAGGCGTCGGGGTGATCGAACGTGAACATCACCAGACGCTTCGCGATCCCGGCGGCGCGTTGGCGCAGAAGCGCATCGCGGCCGAGAAAGGCCACCGGTTTATCGATCCTCACCGCAAAGCCGAGGCCGGCTTCCCAGGGGGTGTCGTCCGGCGACAGTTCGGCGCCCCAGGCTCGGCGACCGGATTCGATGCGCAACGCGTCGATCGTGTAGTAGCCCGCATCCTTCAATCCGAACTCGGCGCCTGCGCTCCACAGCGCCTCGTACAGCGCGACGCACTGGTCGGATGAAACGTAGAGTTCGTACCCCGGTCCGCCGACGTAGCTCATGCGCGCGGCGCGGGCCCGCGCATAGCCGACGTCGATCATCCGGGTCGTTGCGAACGGCATACCGGCCTTGCCGAGATCATCGGGCGAAATTCGATTGAGCAGTGCCTCCGCCTTCGGCCCCATCACGGAAATCACCGAATAGGCATTCGTGACATCGACCAGCGATGCATGCTCGTCGGTGCCGATCGCTCGCTCGATCCACGCGAAGTCGCGCGTCGTCTGCGCCGATCCGGTGATGATGAAGAATTCGGCCGCAGTGAGGCGCACGACGGTCAAATCGCTCTCGAAGCCGCCCCGGGCGTTGAGCATCGCCGTGTACACCATCGTTCCCAAGGGTACGTCCATTTCGTTGGCGCAGAGACGCTGCAGAACGGAGAGCGCGTCGCGACCTTTCAGAATGAACTTGGAAAACGAGGTCTGATCGAAAACCACCGCATCCTCGCGGCATGCCCTCTGCTCGTCGAGGACATACGGAAGCCATCCTGGTGTGCCGAGCGTGTACGGCGGTGTCTCGCCACCGGGCGGCAGGAAGTAGTTCGCGCGTTCCCAGTTCATCTTGCTGCCGAAGACGGCGCGCTTCGCGGCCAGGCGATCGTAGAGCGGCGAGCGACGAAGCGGGCGGACCGTCTCGAGCTCCTCGCGCGGCCAGCGCATTGCGTAATGGAGGCCGAGCGTCTCGACCGTGCGGTCGGCAAGATGCTTGCGATTGGCCTGAAACGGTGCAAACCGGCGTACGTCGACGTCCCAGAGGTCGAGCGGCGCGTCACCCTGAACGATCCATTCAGCGACCAGTTTGCCCGCGCCTCCGGCGTTGGCGATCCCCGCCGAGTTGAAGCCGGCACAGACGAAGAATCCCGCGAGTTCGGGCGCTTCGCCGAGTATGAAGTTGCCGTCGAGCGTAAAGCTCTCGGGACCGTTCAACAGCAGCTTCACTTCCGCGGTCTCGAGGCAAGGCGTGCGGTGGACCGCATTGTTCATCAGGATTTCGAAATGATCCCAATCCTCGGCGAGCAACTGGAATTCGAATCCGTCGGGGATCGGATCCACGTTCCACGGCTTTGCCTTGGGCTCGAAGCCGCCCATCACCAGCCCGCCGACCTCCTCCTTGTAGTAGAGGAAGCCGTCCGGATCGCGAATGACCGGCATGTCCGGCGAGACGCCGGGAATCGCCTTGGTGACGAGATAGAAGTGTTCGGCGGCGTAGAGTGGAACGTTGACGCCGGCGCCAGCGCCGAATGCACGCGACCATTGGCCCGCGCAGTTGACGATGACCTCGCACGCGATCGCACCTTCATCGTTCGCAGACGTCCAGGTGACGCCGGTGACGCGGCCGCCTGCGGTCGTCACGCCGCTGACCTTGACGCCTTCCACGATCGTCGCGCCGTTCATCCGCGCACCTTTGGCGAGCGACTGGGTGAGATCCGTCGGGTTCGCCTTTCCGTCGCCTGGAATCCACACCGCGCCGGCGAGGTCGTCGGTACGCAGGATGGGCACCATTCTCCCGACCTCGGCCGGCGTGATGAATTCGAACTCGATTCCGAAGCTCTTCGCACGCGCCATCTGCCGCCTGATCAGCGCGAGGCGCTCCGGGGTCTTGGCGACGTTGATGCTGCCGCACTGCTTCCATCCGGTGGCGAGTCCGGTTTCCTTCTCGAGAGAGGAGTAGAGATCGATGCCGTAGCGGCTCATTCGGGTCGCGTTGCGGGTTGCGCGCGTCTGCCCGACGAGGCCCGCCGCATGCCACGTCGTGCCGCAGGTGAGCTTGCCCTGTTCGAGGAGCACGACGTCCCGGACACCGAGTTTGGCGACGTGGTAGGCGGTGGAGGCGCCGGCGATGCCGCCGCCGACAACGACGACGCGCGCGTGTGCTGGAATCTTGCTCATTGGGAGGTCGTCGAAAGAAACACGCCTTCGGGTACGGGCGGATTGGGTTGGCAGTCAGGCAACGTCGGGGCTGTGTCTACAGCTTGAGCGCGGCGACCCCTGCGACGACGCTCGCGGCGCCGGCTATCCGCGGCAACCCGAAGCCTTCCTTCAGCCAGAAGGCGCCGATCAACGCCGCGAACACGACAGAGGTCTCGCGCAGCGCCGCGACCGCGGCCACCGGCGCGCGCGTCATCGCCCAGAGCACGATGCCGTACGCGCCAAGGCTCGCGGCGCCTCCAACGAGACCCCGACGCCAGCCACGGCTGACGTAGGCGACCGCATCCCGCCCCTTCCGTACGCGGATCCACGCGAGGAACGGAATTGCCTCGAGGAAGGTGAGCCACGCCACGTAGCTTCCCGCGCTTCCCGATGCGCGCGCGCCTGCGCCATCGACGAGGGTGTAGACGGCGATGATGGCGGCATTGGCGAGCGCGAAGAGCGCGGCTGCCGGCGGATGCGCATCGCGGCGCACGAACGCGATGCTCACGATGCCGACGCAGATGAGGACGATCCCCGTGGCGACCTGCGCCGTCGGCCACTCGCGCAGGAAGACGATCCCGAGCACCGCCGTCAGCAGGGGCGCGGTGCCGCGCATGAGCGGGTAGGCAAAGGAAAGGTCGCCCGTGCGGTACGCGTGAGCGAGCGTCACGTAGTACGCCCAGTGGATCGCCGCCGACGCAGCGATGAACTTCCACGCCGACGGGTCCGGCAATCCGGCGATCGGGATCACCACGAGCCCCCACGCGGCGGAGCCGACGACCACCGTCGCAGTGTCGAGCAGCGGATCGCCGCCCGGCGCGGATTTCAGCAGGGCGTTCCAGCCGGCATGCAGCAGGCCGGCGGCGAGCACGGCGAGCGTTACGCCGAGCGTGAGTTCGGTCGCGGGCATCGCCGAGGCGTCAGAGGCTGCGGACAGGCACGGGATCGGGCTCTTTGAGGCGTGTCTTCGCCAGAACGCCGGCGTCCTCGAGAATCGGATAGGCGATCGAGCAAACGTGCGAGTTGATCCGGCGAAAGTCGGCGATGAGATCGAGATGCAGCGATGAAGTCTCGATGCTCTCGAGGGTCTGGCCGGCGAGGCGTTCGAGGTGGGTGTTGGCGTAGGCGCGCTCGAGATCCCGAAACAGCACCTTCTGCGCGAGGAGCTCCTGCGCGTGCTTGAGATCGCCATCGAGGAAGACCGCGAGCGAGAGGCGCAGATTGGCGATCAACCGGTTGTGCAGATCGCAGATCTCGCCGAGGCCGGCCTCGGAGAAATTGCGGCCCTTGTCGATCTTCTTGTCCTCGACGTCCTTGATGATCCGCTCGATGATGTCGCCGACCTGCTCCATGTTGATCGTGAACGAGACGATGTCCGTCCACCGCCTGCCTTCCTTCTCCTCGAGCGCCTCGCGCGAGATTTGCGTGAGATACAGCTTGACAGCGGTGTAGAGCGCATCGACCACGTCGTCCATCTTGCGCAATCGCTCGGCGAGCGCGCGATCGTTGGTCTTCACCACGGTCAGCATCCCGTTCAGCATTTGTTCGATCACGTCGCCGATGCGAAGCGCCTCCCGGGCCGCGCAGGAAATCGCCAGCGCGGGTGTCGCGAGCGCCGAAGGATCGAGGTGCCGCGGCTTTGCCGGGTCGTCGATCGCCGGCTTGTTCGGGAGCAGGCGTTCGGCAATGCGGGCGATGCGCGCGGTGAAGAAGATGAACGCGATCGCCAGGACGACGTTGAACGCGAGATGGAACAGCACGACCTCGTGGGCGGCGATCAGCGCCAGGGACCCGATCTGCGCCTCTATGTAATGCAGCAAGGGCGTGAGACCGATAACGACGCAGCCGACCAGCTTGAAGAGGAAGTTGCCAAGCGTAACGCGCCTCGCCTCCGGAGGGGAGTTGAGCGTCGAGAGCATTCCCAGGATGCCGCTGCCCAGATTGGCCCCCAGCACGAGCCCTAGCGCGACCGGCAGCGCGATCACGTGCAGCGAGGCCAGCGCAGCCACTACAAGCACGACGGCGAGGCTCGAGTAGCACAGCGCCGTGAGCAGCGCCGCCACCAGCATGTCGAGCAGCACGTCGCCGGTGAGCGAGGCGAAGATCACTTTGACGCCGGCGGCTTCCACGACGGGTTTGGCGGCTACCGAGATCCACTGCAGCGCGAAGATGATGAGGCCGAGACCGATCAGGACACGGCCGAACCGGCCGCTGGGCGCCGCCTGCCGCGACAGGAACAGCACGACGCCGACGAAGATCAGCAACGGCGCAAGCCACGAGAGATCGGACGACAGCACGACCGTGACCAGCGAAGTGCCGACATCCGCGCCGAGCATCACCGCCAGCGCCTGAGCCGTGCCGATCAGGCCCTGTCCGGCGAACGAGGCGACGATCAACGCCGTGGCCGTGCTGCTCTGGATGAGCGCCGTGATGCCGACACCGGCGAAGAACGCATGGATGGGGTTGGCGACGCTGACGCGCAGCACGCGGCGCAAACTGCTGCCGAAGAGGCGCAGGATCCCGGTCCGGACGACATGCGTGCCGTAGACGAGCAGCGAAACTCCGGCGAGGAGATTGAGAAGAGTCTGCACGGCGGGTCTAGGCCTTCCCGCTTTCGACGGCGGACAGCGCGGCGCCGAGGATCCCGAAGGCCGCATCGAGCTCGCCTTCCGTGATGACGAGCGGCGGAGAAAGCGTCAATACGTTGCCTTGCCCGATCTTGAACGACAGGCCGTTCGCGAGGCAGTGGTACATCACCTGCTCGGCTTCAGTGGGCGCGGGGACCCCGTCCCGCTCAAGCTCGATCCCGAGCAAGAGGCCGATTCCGCGAACGTCGGCGACGAGGGGATGGCGGCGCCCGAGGTCGCGCATGCGGTCGAGTGCCTGCGCGCCCAGCGTCTTCGATCGCTCGAGCAGGTGTTCGTTCTCGATCACCTCGAGCGTCGCCAGCGCGGCGGCGCAGCCGACCGAGCTTTTCTCGTGCGTGTAGTGGCCGAGCGCCCGGTCGCCGGCGACGTCGAGGCCGCCGCGCGCGATCAACGCGGCCATCGGAAACACGGCTCCGCCCAGCCCCTTGCCGAGCACGACCATGTCTGGAACGATTCCGTAGTGCTCGAACGCGAACATCCGGCCGGTGCGTCCGAGGCAGATCGGCACTTCGTCGAGGATCAGCAGCGTGCCGTGGCGGTCGCACGCTTCGCGAATTACCCGGTAATACTCGGGCGGCGGAATCTGGACGTCGGTTGAGCGCACGGTTTCGATGATCACGGCGCCGATGTCCTCTTCCTTGCCGAGCACGTAGTCGATGTATTCGGCACATTTCGTCGTGCATGTGCCACCGCAGCCGAAGCGGCAGGCGCCTGGATCGCATGGCGGCGCGTGCTCGGTTCCGGGAAGGAGCGGCCCCATGTCCTTGCGGAACACGGCCTCGCCGCCGATGGAGATCGCGTCGAGCGAAGCGCCATGGAAGCTGTCCCACAGTGACAGCGTCTTGTGACGGCCCGTCGCCAGCCGCGCGAGCTTCAGCGCCATTCCGATCGCGAGCGTGCCGCCCGGCGCGAACAGTACCTTTCCGAGCGGGTCGGGCGCGAGCGCGGCGAGCTTCGCCGCGAGGTCGACGGCCGCTGCGTTGGTGAACCGGCGTGGCGAGAATGGCAGCGTTTCGAGCTGCCGCGTGACCGCCGCCATGACGTGCGGGTGGCGATACCCCACCTGGTGGACGTTGTTCCCGTGGAAGTCCATCACGCGGCGGCCTTCGACGTCGGTGAGCCAGATGCCGTCGCAGGACGCGAGCGCGTTGAAGCACGGCGTGGACAGCGACTGGTGCAGGAAGACGTCCGCATCGGCATCGAGCATCGCGCGCGTCTTCGCGTGAACGTGCGCCTGCTCGAACTGCCGGCGCAGCGGCGACGTGTTGACATCGCCCTCGGCGGACAGGTCAGCGGGCGACAGCGGCGCGTTCATCATGCGGATGGCCGATCACCAGGGCAGCGAGTACGTCTTGGTATTGGTGAAGGTCTTCATCGCCTCCTGGACGCCTTCCTTGTAGCCCAGTCCCGAATCCTTGATGCCGCCGAACGGCGTCAGCTCCAGCCGGTAGCCCGGAACTTCGCGGACGTTTACCGAGCCAACGTGGAGCTCCGATACGAACCTCGTTACGTAGTCGAGCCGATTGGTGCAGACGGCCGAGGAGAGTCCGAAGTCGGTCGCGTTCGAGATCCGGATGGCGTCGTCGATGTTCTTGAAGCGGATCACCGGCGACACCGGGCCGAACGTCTCGTACTTGACGAGCGGCATCCCCGGCAGTACGTGGTCGACGAGCGTCGGCGAATAGAGCGCGCCGCGGCGGACGTTGCCGTAGAGCAGCCTCGCTCCGAGGGCAACCGCCTCGTTCACTTTCGTCTCGAACGATTTCGCCGCGGCCTCGTCGATCACCGTGCCCATGTCCACCGAAGCGTCCATTGGAGCGCCGTACGTCCAGGCCCTGGTTCTCGCGAGCAGCAGATCGACGAAGCGGTCGGCCACATCCTCGTGGACGAGCATCCGCTTGACCGCCGTGCATCGTTGCCCGGAGTTCTTGTACGATCCGGCGGCCGCGAGCGCTGCGGCTTCCTCGAGGTCGGCGTCCTCCATCACGATGATCGGGTCGTTGCCGCCCAGTTCGAGCACCTGCCGTTTGTAGACCGCCTTCGCGGCGATGTACTTACCGATCGCCACGCCGCCCGTGAACGTGATGAGATCCATGTCCGGGTTGGTGAGCATCTCGTCCGCAATCTCGCGCGGATCGCCGGTGACGACCGAGAACATCTCGGGAGGCAGACCCGCTTCGTAGAGGATGTCGGCGAGGAGCAGCGCGGTCAGCGGCGTCTTCTCGGTGGGCTTCAACACCATCCGGTTGTTGGTCGCGATCGACGGCGCGACCTTGTGCGCGACCTGGTTCAACGGGTGGTTGAACGGTGTGATCGCCGAGATCGCCCCAAGCAGCGGCTCGCGCAGTGTGTAGACCTTGCGCTTCTTGCCGTGCGGAGTGAGGTCGCAGGAAAAGATTTGGCCATCGTCGGCGAGGGCGGCGTTGCCGGCGAAGACGAATACGTCGCAGGCCCGGCCCACTTCGTACAGCGAATCCTTCTTGCAGATCCCGCACTCGGCGGTGATGAGGTCGGAAATCTCGTCGGTGCGGCCGCGGATGATCTCGGCGGTCCTGTAGAGAATGCGATAGCGGTCGTGGCGGGTGAGCGTCGGCCGGTAGCCCTTCGCGATGGCGAAGGCGCGCCGGATTTCCTCGACAGTGCCTTTGGGCACCGTGCCGACCACGGCGCCGGTATAGGGGTTGCGGACGTCGATGGTCCGGTCCCCGCCGACCTCGTCGCCGGCGACGCGCATCTTGGCGTGCAGCACGCCGCCGTGCCGTACGTCCTTCAACTCGGTCATCATGTTCATGATTGCGCGCGCGTCACTGCAGGTGGTTGAGTGCGAGATCGAAGGCGTCGAAATTGCGCCACCGGCGTCCCGCCGGCAGGGTGCCCGCCTTGCGGTTGGCGATCAGCGGCACCTGTTGCTCGGAGACGCCGCCGTGCGAGCGCAGCGGCGCGTCGAGGCCCGAAAGGTCGTGACGCTCCCGGCTGGTGCCGATCACGGTGAGCCGCTCCGAAATGACGACGAGGTCGCCGACGCGATCCTCGGGCAACTCGAAGCGGGCGCAAGCCTCGCCACGGGTCAGAACGATGTCGATACCCGGCAACGCCGCGATCCGCGCCGCCGCGTCGCCGACAGTGACCGGAGGGGACAGATAGACCGTCGCGAAGGAACCGAGCGCACCGTGATGGACAACGTAGGGATCCGTGATCGGAAGGATCACGCGCGTCGTGCCGGCGGCATATGCGCGATCGAGCACGTCCTGCAGGAATACGATGTTCGGTCGTCCGAACGCGTCGGTCTTGGCGTTCATCCCATGGTCGGCGGTCACCACGACGGTGGCGCCCATCGCGTCGAGCTCGCCCAGGTATCGATCCATCATTGCGTAGAAATCGTTGGCGGCGCCGACGCCGGGGGCCACCTTGTGCTGCACGTAATCGGTCGTCGACAGGTACATGACGTCGGGGCACCGCTTCTCCATGAGCTTGACGCCCGCGGCAAACACGAACTCGGACAATTCGGCGCTGTATACGGAGGGCACGGGCATGCCGACCATCGCCGGAATGCCGTCGATCCCGTTTGCCGCCACCGTTGCCTCGCTCGCCTTCTCGGACGAAAAGCAGATGCCGGACATCTTGTGACCGAGAAGCGCGCGGAGCTTGTCCTTGGCCGTGACGACAGCGACCTTCGCGCCGGCGTCGGCGAACGCGGCGAGGATCGTGCCCGCGCGCAGGTATTTCGGGTCATTCATCATCACTTCGGCCCCGGCATCCCGGTCCCAGAAGTAGTTGCCACAGATGCCATGCACCGCCGGTGGCGCACCGGTCACGATCGACAGGTTGTTCGGATTCGTGAACGACGGCACCACGCAGTCGGCGGTGAGGCAGGTGCCGGTTTCGCGCAGCGCAGCCAGAAAGGGCACGCGACCCGTGGCGATCGCCTGATTGACGTATTCGGGCTCGCAGCCGTCGACGCAAACGATGACGAGGGGCCGCTGCGGCCAGCGATACGAGCGGCCGTTGACGGTGAGGGAAGGACGGCTCAACGGGGTTTCCTCGAAGAATTGCGCGGGGGACGAGTCGCGGTCGGCGGCAATTTTGCTCGGTGCATGCGGTCGCGGCTTGCCATCACGTGGTCGTAGAGCGCGCGGCCCGCTGCAACAGGTTGGCCGGATGCGATCTTGTCGATGATGTCGCGGTGCTCGCGCGTGGAGACGGGCAGTGCACCGCCCTGCGCGAGCGTCGCGCGCCGGAAGAGGTGAAGCTCGTTGACCAGGCGGCGGTACGTCACCAGCAGTTTGGCGTTGCCGGCGAGCTCGACCAACCGGTCGTGGAAGTCGACGTTGGCGTCGAGATAGGCGTCGACGTCGCCCTTGGCTGCGGCCTTCTCCATCCGGTCGACGCGCGAGCGGAGCTCGCGGACCTCGTCGGCGGTCACTGTCTGCGCCAATCGCCGGCCGACGAATTCGTCGAGCACGGCGCGCAGCTCATAGATCTCGTCGGCTTCCTCGACCGGAATCTGGCGCACGAATACGCCGCGATTCTTTTCGAGTCGGACGAGGCCCGATTCCTCGAGCGCACGGAAGGCCTCGCGCACAGGACCGCGCGATACGCCCAGGCGGTCGGCGATCGCCGCTTCGTTGAGCTTGCTCCCGGCGGCGACGCCGCCGGCGAGAATGATCCGCTCGAGCTCCTTCTGCACGAGCATCGGCAGCGAACTCGACTGAACCAGTGCGATGGCATCGGTCCCGCGGCCCGGCGCGGCAGCCGCGCTTACCACCCGGGCTACGTTGGTCGGTTCGCTCGCGCGGTGGGAGGCGCCGTTCGCGGGTGGAGGCGCGGGTGGAGGTCGTCTTCAGCATCTTGCCTATTGGACTCGGGTCGGTGTAGATTGTCAACAATCTACAAAAGACGCGCACCCGCCGCCGGAGCGAGCAGACCACTGTGCGCCGCCGGAAGGCACGCAACCCGAAGGAGATAATCATGGGCCTCTTCTCCCGCGATCCGATCCTGCTGACACCGGGTCCCCTGACCACGTCGCTCGCCACGAAATCGGCGATGCTGCGCGACTGGGGATCGTGGGACGCCGAATTCAACTCGGTCACCGCCAAGGTGCGACGCAAGCTGCTCGACATCGTTCGCGGCCACGACTCCCACGTCTGCGTTCCCATGCAGGGGAGCGGCACGTTCTCGGTCGAGGCGGCAGTCAACACGCTGGTGCCGCGCGATGGCCACGTGCTGGTGCTGATCAACGGGGCGTACGGCTCGCGGTTCGCGAAGCTCACGACGATGATGGGCCGCAGGCTTTCGACGTTCGAGACGGCGGAGGACGTGCCGACGACGCCCCAGGACGTCGACCGCCTGCTCAAGGCCGACCCTTCGATCACACATGTCGGCCTCGTCCACTGCGAGACGTCGACCGGAATCCTCAATCCTCTTTCCGAGATCGCCGCCGTCGTGCAACGACATGGCAAGAGCCTCATCGTCGACGCGATGAGCTCGTTCGCGGCGATCGGCATCGATGCCCGGACGACGCCGTTCGACGCCCTCGTCGCGGCGTCGGGCAAGTGCGTCGAGGGCCCGCCGGGAATGGGCTTCGTCTTCGTGCGCCGCAGCGTTCTCGAGAAGTGCGCCGGCCATTCGTCGTCGCTTTCCCTCGATCTCCACGACCAGTGGACGTACATGGAGAGGACGACGCAGTGGCGCTATACGCCGGCGACACATGTCGTCGTCGCGTTCAACGCAGCGCTCGATCAGTTCGCTTCCGAAGGCGGCCAACCGGCGCGGCTCGCGCGCTACACGAAGAACTGCGAGACGCTGGTTGCGGGGATGGCGGAGATGGGATTCAAACCGTTCCTCAAACCGGAGATCCAGGCCCCGATCATCCTGACGTTTCATGCCCCGCCGGACCCTGTCTACACGTTCGGCGAGTTCTACGCTCGCGTCCGCGACAAGGGCTTCATCCTCTATCCGGGCAAGCTGACGAAAGTCGAGACGTTTCGCGTCGGTTGCATTGGTGCGATTGGCCCTGACGAGATGCGGCACGCGGTCAATGCCGTCCGCGACACGCTGCGCGAGATGGGCATCAGGCAGGTGAGCCCGCTGGGCGCAGCCGCCACGCGGGCGGCCGCGTGAACGCGCCGGCCGTCGTGCTCCAATCGGACGTTTGCGCCGGCCGGCTGCTCAAGCTCTGACCCGGCGGCGCGCCCGGCTGCCAAGCCGCCGGGCGTCGAGCCTCTGCTAACACTATGGAACGGAAGCGGACGGATGTCGCAGTGCCTCGAGCGCCGTGAAACCGGAGGCATCCGGCGCAATCCTGCCGTGGCGAATGAGGAAATCCAGCACGACCAGGCTCGCGTCCGCGGTGACCATGTCAGCGCCCCCGTCGGCGGCGATCAGTCGCGCCGCTTCGGGCAACGTGACGAGGCGGTGGTCGACGACCTCGCCGTCCTCGCTCGCGGGCGTGAACGCGCCCGGCAGCCAGAGGTCATGTACAAAGATGGTTTCGCGCTGCAGACCGTCCGGCTGCTCGCGGTAAATGTGCACTGCGCCTGCGGGCTGGGCGAGCCCGGCAAGCGGGGCTCCAATCCCCGCTTCTTCCCACGCCTCCCTGACGACGGTGTCCGCGACCGAATGCCCGGCAGCGATGCCGCCGCCAACGAGGTTGTCGAGCATCGAGGGATCGATCGCCTTGGTCGGGCTGCGTCGCGCAATCCACATCCGGATTTCATCGTCATCGCGAACGAGTCCGTTGACGTGTGCGGCATAGGTGTGGATGCCGAAGAAGCGCGCGGCCGCGCGTTCGAGCAGGAACCATGGCGGCGCGCCGAATTCCGGGGCCACGGCGTAGCGTTCGTCGCGCCATGCCGTAAGGCGCCCTTCGGCCGCGAGCACGCGCGCAACGCGGTCGAGCGCAGCGGTTCGCGCCGGCGCCGTGTCGATCCCGTCGACGAAAACGATGCAGTCGTCGCGCACGTTGAAGACATCGGCAACCGCGCCGAGTCGAGTGGCGCGTTCGTCGTCGACCCAGCCGGCAATCGTTCGATCCACGCGCAACGCCCGGTGGCGATGGTGGGGCGCCGTCAGCTCGCGCGCGAGGCGGATCCGGATCGCCGTCAGGACATCGCGGGAGATCATCGAATCATTGTAGCGTGGCCGGGGAGGCGCACGCCCGTGCAACGGTTACTGATCGATTCTTGCGTTGGCGCAATCCGGTAGAATCCGCAGGCCTTACATTCTCACGGAGTTCCCGCGTCGCGCGGGCTGCGAACGATATGACTGCCCGCATCATCGACGGCAAAGCGCGCGCCGCGCGGCTCACGGACGAAATCAAGGCGCAGGTCGCCGCGCGTGTCGCCGCCGGAAAATCGCCGCCGGGTCTCGCGGTGGTGCTCGTCGGCGACAGCGCAGCGTCGCAGGTCTACGTGCGGAACAAGCGGCGGACGACCGAGTCTGTCGGCATGCGCTCGTTCGGCCACGACCTTCCTGCGACGACCTCGCAGACAGAGCTGTTGTCGCTGATCGACACCATGAACCGCGATCCGGCTGTCACCGGCATCCTGGTGCAATTGCCGCTGCCACCGCACATCGACAGCGAGCTCGTGACCGAACGGATCGATCCGCGGAAGGACGTCGACGGGTTCCATCCTTACAACATCGGCCGCCTGGTGCTGAAGCGTCCGCTGCTGCGGCCATGCACGCCGTACGGATGCATGACGCTGTTGAAGGAGACCGGCGAGGATCTCGTCGGCAAGCACGCCGTGGTCATCGGGCAGTCGAACATCGTCGGCCGGCCGATGGTGCTCGAGCTGCTGATCGAACGCTGCACCGTCACGGTTTGCCACTCGAAGACGCGCGACCTGCCGGGGCTCGTCCGCCAAGCGGACATCGTCGTGGCGGGCATCGGCAAGGCCAACTTCGTGCAGGGTGAGTGGATCAAGGAGGGCGCGATCGTCATCGACGTCGGCATCAACCGGGGCGTCGACGGCAAGCTCTGCGGCGACGTGGATTTTGCCGCGGCGATCAGTCGCGCGTCGTGGATTACGCCGGTGCCGGGCGGCGTCGGCCCGATGACGATCGCGACGCTGCTCGCCAATACGCTGCGCGCTGCCGAGCTGCAGGACGCTGCAGCGGATCTCAAGGTGAGCGCAGATGCCACGCCTTCGGCCGCGTGAACGTCTGTATGCCGTAGGTCGACAGCGTGAGCCCGATTCCCGAATGGCCGACCCCCGACCACGGTAGCCGCGGGCTCACGCGATCGCAGCAGTTCCAGTAGACGCTGCCGGCGTTGACCTGGGACAGGATCTTTCTGGCGCGCTTTTCGTCAACTGAATAGACGCCGGCGGTCAGTCCGTATTCCGTGTCGTTCATCAGATCGACGGCCGCCTCGTCGTCGGCGACGGACTGGATGCCGATGATCGGTCCGAAGCTCTCGTCCTTCATCAGCGCCATCGAATGGTCGACGTCGCTGAAGACCGTCGGCTCGAACCAGTTGCCCTTGCCACGGATGACACTTCCGCCGGTGAGGAGCCTCGCTCCCTTCTTCTTCGCGTCGGCCACCTGCCGCTTCAGCACGTCGAGCTGCGCCCGGCGCGTGATGGCGCCGAGGTACGTGGTTTCGTCCATCGGGTCACCCGTTCGAAAGCTCCTTACCTCGGCCAGGAACGCGTCGACGAAGGCGTCGTGGATCGATTCGTGAACATAGATGCGCTCGACCGAGCAGCACGATTGTCCGGTGTTGTAGAACGCCCCGTCGGCGACGCCAGCGGCCGCGGCCTTCACATCGACGTCCTCGCAGACGTACACGGGATCCTTGCCTCCGAGCTCGAGCTGTACCTTGATCATCCGTCGTCCCGCGGCCGCGGCGATCTTCGCACCCGTTGCGTACGAGCCTGTAAAGAAGATGCCGTCGATCGGCTGGCGCGTGAGCGCGGCGCCCGTTGCGCCGTCGCCCACGACCGGCACGAACGCGTCGCGCGGCACCCCGGACTCGTGCAGCATCTCGGCGATGTGGAGCCCCGTCAGCGTCGCAAATTCCGACGGCTTGTACAGCACCGCATTTCCGGCGACCAAAGCCGGAACGAAGACGTTGCTGCCGACGAAGTAGGGATAGTTCCACGCCGAAACGTTGGCGATCACGCCGAGCGGAACGTGAGTGATCCGCTCGTCGAGCCCATGCTTGGGATCCGAGTAGACCTTCTCTTCGCGTAGCGCGTGTATGGACTCGGCGAGGAAGAAGTCGATCCGTCCGAGGAGGCCGTTCAATTCGTTGCGCGACTGGCGGATCGGCTTGCCGACCTCATGCGTCAACGTCCGCGACAGCGTCTCGTGCATCGCGACGATTCGTTCGCGGAACTTCGCGATCGCCTCGAGACGCTTCCGAATCGGTACCTTGGCCCACGGGCCCTGGCCGGCACGCGCAGCCTCGTACTTTCGGCGGACGGCCGCCGCGTTGTCGGAGGCGACATTGGCGATGACCGCGCCGGTGGCGGGATTCGTGATCTTCATCGGGGGGCGAATATCAGATTGTGTACGCCGCGGATTTGTGCCGCGCCGCGGCGCCGAGGAATTCGTCGAGGATCGGCGTATCGTCGACGAACGACGCGTCGTCGGGTGCGTGAAATTCCGGGTGCCACTGGACGGCGAAGACGTAACCCGGCCCCTTGTAACGAATGGCCTCGACGACGCGATCGGGCTCCGACCATGCTTCGACCACGAGATCCCGGCCGAGGTCCTTGACCGCCTGATGGTGGATCGAGTTGGTCTTGGTCACCGCAACCGCGGGGTAGAGCTTCGCGAGACCGCTGCCGGGGACAAATGAGGTGGCGTGGCAGTTTTCCTCGTAGATCGCCCAGTTGCGGTGATTGAGCGTGTGGGGCGCCTGAGTGCCCAAGTCCTGGAAGAGCGTTCCGCCCTGCGCGACGTTGATCACCTGTGCGCCGCGGCAGACGCCCAGCACGGGCTTTTTCAGCGCCATGAATGCGCGCAGCAGGCTGATTTCATATTCGTCGCGGATGCGATCGCCGTTCCACTCGGGCTTCAGCGCCTTCTCGCCGTAGGATTCGGGACAAACGTCGGAACCACCCATCAGCACGAGGCCGTCCAATTCCATGGCGTACGCGTCGACGGTCGCCTTGCTTCCGACCCGCTTCGTCCGACCCTCGGGGGAGGGCACCATGAAGGCGAGGACGTCGCGCTGCATCAGCCAGTGGGCGACGTTCTGCTCGATGTATTGCAGCGTCATCCCCTTGAAGACCGGTCGCTTGGGGTCCTCGTGGAAAAAGCACGCGGAGATGCCGATCTTCAGCATGAAGTGAGCGTGGGACCGTTCATCTCAGATCGCCTCGGCGAAGATCTGTTCGAAATCGCTCCGCGTGCACGGTCGCGGGTTGGTCTGGTGGCAGGTGTCGTTGATCGCGACGTCCACGAGCGCAGGAATGTCGGCTGCGGTGACAGGGCGTTTCGACGTCAGTGCGCCGAGCTTCGCCGGAATCCGGAGGTCGGACTTCATCTGCGCGAGCCAGTCGATGAAAGCGGCCGCCGCCACGCTCTTCGGCAGGCCTCCCGCGCCGGCCACGCCGGCCACACGCGCCAGTTCGGCCATCTTCGCGGTTGCCGCGGACAGGTTGAAACGCATCACGTGGTCAATCATGATCCCGTTCGCGAGTCCGTGATGCAGGTCGGCCACGGTGGAAAGGGCGTGCGCGCACGAGTGCACGGCACCGAGGTCCTTCTGGAATGCGATCGCGCCCATCATCGAGCTCATCAGCATGTCGCTGCGCGCCTTGAGGTTGCTCCCATCGCGGTAGGCGATCGGCAGCGCGCGCGCCGCGATGCGCACGCCTTCGAGCGCGATCCCGTCGCACATGGGGTGGTACGCGGGCGACAGGTACGACTCGATGTTGTGCGTCAGCGCATCCATTCCGGTGGCGGCCGTGATCGCGGGAGGAAGGTCTCGCGTCAGCTCGGGGTCGGCGAACACGCATTTCGCGAGGAGCCTCGGCGAGAAGATGATCTTCTTGATATGTGTCGCATCGTCGGAAACGACCGACGAGCGCCCCACCTCCGACCCGGTGCCTGCGGTGGTAGGCAGCGCGACGAAGTAGGGGATGTCGCGGTCGATCGGCCTCACATTCGGGTGGTCCCACGCATATTCGAGGATGTCGCCCGGATGGTTCGCCATCAGCGCAATCGCTTTTGCCACGTCGAGGGCCGCGCCGCCGCCCAGCCCGATGACCGCATCGGCGCGGTGCGCCTTGTACGCCGCAACGCCGTTGCCGACCTGACTCTTCACCGGATTGCCCCAGATGTCGGAGAAGACGGCGACGTTGAGGCCGGGAAGCGACGCGACGAATTCCGCGAGCAGGGGAAGCGGAGCGATGCCGCGGTCGGTGACAACCATCGGTCGCGTGATGCCTTCCGCCTTCAAATGGTCGGCCACGAGCTTGCGTGCATCGATCCCGAAGTGGATGGCCGTCGGGAAGCTGAATCTCGAGATCGTCATGGTTGCGCCAGGAAGAGGATCATGTGGTTCTTGTCGAAATAGGAATCGCCGACGCGAATGGCCCGGGGCTCGATGCCGAACGAGCGGAAGCCCGCTTTCTCGTAGAGCGTCCGCGCGGGGACATTGGTTTCGGTAACGGTCAGCACAAGCTGCTCGAGCCCCGGCTCTCGCCGCGCGCGATCGATCGCGTGCCGCAACAGCGCTTCGCCGATGCCGAGTTTGGCGTGCTCCGGCGCAACGTACATCCCGAATAGGACGGCCTTGTGGCGGTTCTTTGCCCTCGGTTCGCGCGATAAACCCGCCACGCCGACGAGGGTGCCGCCGGCAAAGGCGCCGTAAACGGAATCGGCGCTGCCGGGGGCGAGCCGGGCCTCCGTTGCGGCGAGCGGCCTTGCACGATCTTCGTCATAGCTCGATGTGAACGCGTCGGGAAACTCTTCGAGGCCGCGAAGCCGCAGCGTCCGATAGTCCGCCGCGTCGTCGGGCCCGAGTCGCCTGATCGCAATGTCAGATGATCTCAAAATAGCGCTTCATCTCCCAATCGGTGACCGCGTCGAGCCATTGCCGCCATTCCCATTCGCGCGTTGCCGCGTAGTGGTCGACGAAGTCGTCGCCGAACCAGTCGCGTGCGACGTCCGAGTCGCGGAAGATGCGAGTGGTCTCGATCAGCGTGCGCGGCGCGCGCGGAATGTTCTCGGCGCCCTGGTTGGTACCGTGGATCGGCTTTGCAGTGAGCTTCAGGTTGTTTTCGACGCCATGGAGACCTGCGGCCAGGACCGCGGCGGCGGCGAGGTAGGGGTTCATGTCGGCGCCCGGGCAGCGGGTCTCCAGACGCGTGGCTTTGGGCGATCCTGCGATCACGCGAAAGCTCGCGGTGCGATTGTCGATTCCCCACGTGGGCTTGACGGGAGCCCAGAACCCGTCGACAAGACGCTTGTAGCTGTTGATGGTCGGCCAGTACATCGGCGCGAAGGCCATGAGCACGGCGACCTGCCCGGCAAGATAGCATTCGAACAGCTTGCTCATGCTGTTCGTTCCCTTCGCGTCATAGAAGAGGTTCTTCCTGCCGTCCGACATCGATTGATGGATGTGTCCGGAGCACCCCGGAAGGTGCTGATTCCACTTCGCCATGAAGCTCGGCATGATGCCGAAGCGCGAACCGATCTCCTTGGCGCCCGTCTTGAACAGGATCGCGCGGTCGGCCGCTTCCAGCGCCTCGGAAAACAGGATCGCGGCCTCGTAGACGCCGGGACCGGTCTCCGTGTGCAACCCCTCGATCGGCACGCCGAAGTCGCCCATCTCGGTCATCAGGGCGCCGAAGAAATCGCGGTTCGCGTTGGCGCGCAGCAGTGAGTATCCGAACATTCCGGGCGTGATGGTCGTCGGTCCGACGCCTCTCTTCTCGGCCCAGGAGTTCGGGGTCTCGGCGAAGTTGAACCACTCGTACTCCATTCCGCACATCGGCGTGAGGCCGAGCTTTTCCGCTCGCTTCAGCACCCGCTTCAGCACCTGCCGCGGGCAGATGGGCAGCGGCACCTCCTTGCCGTTCTGCTGCGCGACGAATTCGCCGAGGAAGAACGGCACGCCGCCATCCCATGGGACCGTTCGGTAGGTTCCGAGGTCGATCTTGGCGAGGACATCCGGGAAGCCCTTGTGCCAGCCGGTCAACGTCGTGTTGTCGTAGGTGACGTCCATCATGTCCCAGCCGAACACCACGTCGCAGAAGCCGAACCCGCCTTCGGCCGCCGAATAGAACTTTTCCTTGTGAATGTACTTGCCGCGCAGGACGCCGTCGATGTCGGAGACGGCGACCTTGACGCGGTTGCCCGGCGCGCTTCGGACTGCGGCGATGACTTTCGCGGCCGAGGATGGGGTCGGCATGCATTCCTCCGGGTAGGTCGGCTGTTCGGGCTCGAATTCTGGGGGCGTTGCGCGAACGCGGCGGATGGCGCGCCGCAGTTCGTATTCTAGCGCAGGCCGAGGTGTGTGCTGCTAGGATGCGTCTCGAATGGGACTCAAGCGCAGTTTGCTCGCTTCGCTCGGAAGTGCGCCCGCTTCCGGGTGGTCCGAATGACGACCCTCACGGCGCTCGTCGCGCTGCACGCCGCCGTCGCGCTTTTCGGTTTTGCCGGGCTCTTCGGCAAGTGGCTTGCCCTGTCGCCCGTCGCGATCGTCCTGGGACGAACGGCGATTGCCGCCGTGGCGTTGGGGATTCTGCGTCTGCGCGCCGACGAACGAGCGTCGTTCGACGTCCGTCTCGTCGCGAACGGCATCGTGCTCGCGGTGCACTGGGTGAGCTTCTTCGCGGCGATCCAGGTCTCGACCGTAGCAGTCGGCCTCCTCGGGTTCGCGAGCTTTCCACTGTTCACGCTCATCGTTGAACGCATGTTCCTGGGACGCCGTTTTCACCGGCGCGAGGTCGCGACCGCGCTGCTGGTCACGACCGGCCTCGTCGTGCTGGTGCCCGAGCTTTCGCTTGCCAATTCCGTCGTGCAGGGTCTGGGACTGGGGCTCGTATCAGGCTTGACGTTCGCATTGCTGGCCGTCATGAACCGGCGCTGGTCGGCATCGCGACCGGCGGTCGACGTCGCGTTCTGGCAAAACGCGTTTGCCGCGCTCGCATTGTTGCCGTTTGCCTGGGCGAGTCCGTGGGCGCTCGGCACGATCGGTGGACGCGAGATCATGCTTCTGATCGTGCTGGGGCTCCTGTGCACGGCACTCGCGCACACGCTATTCATCGCGGCTCTTTCCAGCGTCACTGCGCATACGGCGAGCGTGATCGCCGCGCTCGAACCTGTCTACGGCATTGCGCTGGCGTTCGCGCTGCTGAACGAGATCCCGGACGCGCGAACCCTCGGCGGCGGTGCACTGATCGTGACTGCGGCCCTGCTGGCGACGCGGCGCGCGACCCAAGCGGGCTAGAGGAGCCTGTCGGACAGGCTCCCAGGCGGTTGGCTCGAGGCGGCCGATTCTGTAGCATCGTAGTTTCCCTTCGAGAAACCTTCCCGAATGCAGATCGGCATGGTTGGATTGGGCCGCATGGGCGGCAACATGGCGCGACGGCTTGCGCGTGCCGGCGTCGAGGTCATCGGATACGACGCGGATCCGAAGTCGTCGTCGGCGCTTGTCGAGGAGGGTATGCTCGAGGTCGCGCCGTCGATCGTCGCGCTCGCGCATCGGCTCGCGGCGCCGCGAGTCGTCTGGCTCATGGTGCCCGCAGGACGCCTCACCGAATTGGCGGTCGAGGAGCTGTGGCCCGAACTCGCGCGCGGCGACGTCATCGTCGACGGCGGCAACGCGAACTACAAGGATTCGCTGCGGCGTGGCGCCGCGCTGGCGACGGCCGGTCTCCTGTTCGTCGACTGCGGCGTGTCGGGCGGCGTCTGGGGACTCGACAACGGTTACGCGCTGATGTTCGGCGGCGACGTCGCCGCCGCCGCGATGATCGAACCGTACGTGAAAATACTTGCCCCGGCGCCCGATGCCGGGTGGCTGCACTGCGGTCCCTGCGGCGCCGGCCACTTCGTGAAGATGATCCACAACGGGATCGAATACGGAATGATGCAGGCCTACGCGGAGGGCATCGCGCTGCTCAAGGGCAAGACGGAGTTCGGCATCGACGTCGCGGCGGTCGCGGAGGCGTGGCGCCACGGCAGCGTTGTTCGATCGTGGCTGCTCGACCTCGTCGCCGAGTTCCTCGGCCGCGATGCGAATCTCAACGGCATCGCGCCCATCGTCGCCGACTCGGGCGAAGGGCGCTGGACCGCGCTGGAGGCGATCGAGCAGGGCGTTCCGGCACCGGTCATGTCGCTCGCGCTGATGATGCGTTTCGCGAGCCAGGGGAAATCGGAGTATGCGGACAAGCTGTTGGCGATGATGCGCAAGGGATTTGGCGGCCACGCGGTGGAGCAGAGGGCCGCAAAGTCATGATCGTCGTGCTGATGGGTGTCTCTGGCGCGGGCAAGACGGTCGTTGGCCAGGCGCTGGCGACGGATCTTGGCTGGTCCTTTATCGAGGGCGACGATTTTCATCCCCCGGCCAACGTCGCCAAGATGGCGGCGGGCACGCCGCTCGTCGATGCCGATCGCTGGCCCTGGCTCGATCGCCTGACGGCCGAGATGGCGGCCGTCAACGAGCGCGGCGCCAATGCGGTGATCGCGTGTTCGGCGTTGAAAGAGGCCTACCGTGACCGCCTCCGTCGGGCCGGCAGCGTCCGCTTCGTCTATCTCAAGGGTGACCACGATACGATCGCATCGCGGCTCGCGACGCGGTCGCATCACTTCATGCCGGCGACGCTGCTCGCGAGTCAGCTCGCCACACTGGAAGAGCCGCAGGACGCTGTCGTCGTCGACGTGCGCCAGACGATATCGCAGCAGGTCGCACAGATCCGATCGGCACTTCGGTTGGTCGAGGCCGCGTGAGCGAGCCGGGCGGAGCCCAGATTCGAAGGGTGCGTCGGCGAGCGATTGCGGCGGCCGATACGTCGACCCGACATCCGCACCAGACCTCTAACGGGGCCGCATGAGCGATGACAAGCGCAAACCCGCGACGCGTGCCGTCCATCTGGGCCGCCATCCGCGCAAATACCTCGGCGCGGTCAACACGCCGGTCTTTCGCGCGACGACGATGCTGTTTCCGACGGTCGCGGACCTCGAGCAAGCGAGGCGCGGCGAATACCCCGGCATCGGTTACGGGCTGCATGGATTGCCGACCGTCACCGATCTGCAGGACGCCGTCGCTGCCATCGAGGGCGCCCATGGCGCGCTCGCGGTCCCATCGGGACTCACGGCAACGACGCTGCCTCTCCTTGCATTGACGAAACCGGGTGACCACGTCCTCGTCACGGATGCGGTCTACGGTCCCACGCGGCGTTTCTGCAACAACCATTTGGCGCGGCTAGGCGTCGTGGTTACCTACTACGATCCGCTGCTCGGCGCCGCGATCGAGCGCGAGTTCCGACCGAACACGCGGATCGTCTTCACGGAGTCGCCGGGATCGTTGACTTTCAGCGTGCAGGACCTGCCGGCAATCGCCGACGTCGCGCATCGGCGCGGCGCACTCGTGATTCTCGACAATTCGTGGGCGACGCCGTTCGGGTTCCGTTCGTTCGATCATGGCGCCGACGTCTCGGTGCATGCGGCGACCAAGTACATCGGCGGGCATTCGGACGTGTTGCTCGGGCTCATCCTGGGGAATCAGACGACGTTCCCGGCACTCCACCGGATCTGGACCGACATGGGGGTCACTGCGTCGTCCGACGATTGCTTCCTCGCGCTGCGCGGCCTGCGCACGCTGCCGCTTCGGCTCCTCCGCCATGTCGAGAGTGCGCTCACCATCGCGCGTTGGCTGCGCGCGCGACCTGAAGTACGCGAGGTGATCTATCCGGCGCTTCCCGGCTCGCGCGGCTACGATCTCTGGAAGCGCGATTTCAGCGGCGCTTCCGGGCTTTTCGCGGTGGTGCTGCAGCCCGTGGCGAAGGCCCGCGTCGACGCGATGCTCGACGGAATGCAACTGTTCGGAATGGGCTGGAGCTGGGGCGGATTCGAGAGCCTGATCATTCCCACCTACCCGGAACTCACGCAAACGGCGACGAAATGGGATGCCGGCGGCCCATGTCTGCGTGTCGCGATCGGACTCGAGGATCCGGATGATCTGATCGAGGATCTGTCGGCGGGGTTCGCGCGGCTCGCCGGATGACGCGCCGCCCATCCTGCCGCGCCACTGCGCGGCCATGACGGATTCTGCATCAGCCTGCTAGGCGTCCCGGCCGAGGTAGACCGCTTGCACGTTGGCGTTCGCCCGGATGACTTCCGGCGTTCCTTCCGCGATGATGCGGCCGCGATCGAGCACGATGATGCGGTCGGCGTGCTCGAAGACGACGTCCATGTCGTGCTCTGTGAACAGCACCGCGATGCGCTCCTCGCGCGCAAGGTCGGCCGCAAGGTGCATCAGGCGGCCGCGCGAGCGCGGCGACATCCCCGCGGTCGGTTCGTCCATCAGCAAGAGGCGCGGCGCGCCGGCCATCGCGAGCGCCAGTTCCACGCGCTTTGCGTCGCCGTAGGCGAGCGTGGCACAGCCCTGCGCCGCGAATCGGGTCATGCGCACGCGCTCGAGCAACGCGTCGGCCTCGGCGTTCAGGCAATCGATCGTCCGCGCGGCGACGCCTCGATGGGCGCGGCGGTGCGCGAGCAGCGCGAGCTGGATGTTCTCGCGCACCGTCATCGACGCGAAGGTCGCCGCGACCTGGAACGTGCGGCCGACTCCCATTCGTGCAATCGCGCGCGGCGGCAGTCCGTCGATGCGCAAGCCCAGCATCGACACCGCTCCGGTGTCGGGTGCGAGCTGACCGTTGACGAGGTTGAAGCATGTCGTCTTTCCGGCGCCGTTGGGTCCGATCAGCGCGACGAGTTCCCCTTCGGCGACCGCGAACGAGACGTCGCGAACCGCATCGACGCCGCCGAAGGCCTTCGAAAGCCTCTCGACGGAGAGCACCGGGATCGTCATTGCGGCCTTCGCGTCGACCAGCGCTGGAAGGCTCCGCCAATCCCCATCGGAAACACGATGACGATCAGCAGAATCATGGCGCCGAGCGTGGCGCGCCAGTAGTCGGTGATACGCGCCAGCGTGTCCGAGAGCCAGGTGAACGCGGCGGCTCCAAGAAGTGGTCCGGCAACCGCATTGAGTCCGCCGAGCAGCACCATGATCAGCGCGTCGACCGAGCGCGGGATTGCAAGCGTCTCCGGCGAGATGCTGCCCTTCGAGAAGGCGTACAGGCCTCCGGCGAGACCGGCAAAGCCGCCGGCGAGCGCGAAGGCATTCCATTGAATTCTCCGCACGTCGATGCCCATGGCTTCGGCGCGCATCGGCGAATCGCGGCTGGCGCGAAGCGAATAGCCAAACGGTGCGTGCGCGATCCAGACAAGCGCCCAAAGCGCTCCCGCAACGATCGCGAGCGCGAACCAGAAGTACGCCTGCTTGCCGGAGAGCCACGCCGACGGCCATACGCCGACGACGCCGTTGGAGCCACCGGTCACCGCATCCCACTGGAAGGCGATCGACCAGACGATCTGCGCAAACGCGAGCGTCAGCATCGCCATGTAGACGCCGGAGAGCCGAACGCAGAACCAGCCGATGGCGAGCGCGCCGATCAGGGCGGCAAGCGGTGCGAGCGCAAGAGCGAGTTCCATCGGTATCCCGCGCTTCACCGCGAGAGCGGCGGCATAGGCCCCCAGGCCGAAATACGCCGCATGCCCGAATGACGCCATGCCACCGGTCCCCATCAGCAGCTGGAGGCTGGCGGCGAAGAGCGTGAAGACGAGAATGTCGGTGGCGAGGACGAGGCGATACTCGTCGCCGGTCCAGGGCATCAGCGACGCGAGTCCCAGCGCGACGAGCGCACCGATCGCAGTCCGGCGACCGGGCGGAACGACCAGCGCCCGGAACTCGGCGAGCGCCGTGGTCGGAGGCGCCGGCGATGCCTTGCCCATGAGTCCGTAGGGTTTCGCGACGAGAACGACCGCCATCACGACGAACTCGGCAACCATCGTGAGCTTCGGGAAGGCGATCGCGAAGCCGCCGACATCGACGCTGCCGAGCGCGATGCACAGCGCCTTGGTGAGCCCGATCAGAAGCGCTGCGACAAACGCGCCGGGGATCGAACCGAGGCCGCCGACGACGGTGACGACGAACGCCTCCGCGACAATCGCGAGGTCCATGCCGAGGTTCGCCGGCTCGCGCGGCAGCTGCAGTGCGCCGGCAAGCCCCGCAAGGAACGCGCCGAGCGCGAACACGGCCGTGAAGAGCGTGCGTTCGTCGACACCGAGGGCGCCGACGAGCGTTCGATTCTCGGTCGCGGCGCGCGCGAGGACGCCGAACCGGGTACGCTCGAGCAGCCACCACAGCGCGACCAGCACGAGCGGGCCAACGGCGAGCAGGAACAGGTCGTAGCTCGGGATCATCGGACCGAAGATCGCGACCGCGCCGGAGAGTCCCGGCGCGCGCGGGCCGAGCAGATCCTCGGGTCCCCAGAACGCGAGCGCGGCGTCACGAACGATCAATACGATGCCGAACGTTGCTGCAAGCTGCAGCAGTTCGGGCGCCGCGTAGATCCGCTTCAGCACCAGCGTCTCGATCGACGCGCCAATGAGCGCGACGATGAGTGCGGCGAGGACGACGGCCCCCCAGAATCCGAGAGGCCCCCGCCCCAGCGACCCGGCGAGCGTGTGCGCGAGGTAGGCGCCCAGCATGTACAACGAGCCGTGCGCGAAGTTGACGACGCGCGTGACCCCGAAGATCAGCGTGAGCCCCGCCGCTACCACAAACAACGCGGACGCGCCGGCCAGGCCGTTCAGGAGTTGGGCAAAGAACGAGGCGAAGGACACGCGGGCGTGCGTCGATCCGGCGTTCCGGTCCCCGGCGGCCGCCTGCGCCCGCCGGTCAGTCCGCCGGCCGAAGCCGCTTCACGGTGTCGTCGGAGGGCAGATACTCGCCGCCGTCCGCATAGCGCCACTCGATCATCACGCCCTTGCCGTCCTTCACTGCCGTGCGGCCGACGTAGGCACCCATCGTCGATTGATGGTCGAGCGCGCGAAAGGTGACCTTGCCGAAGGGTGAATCGAAACTCAGACCGTTCATCGCAGCGACAAGCTTCTCCGTATCGGTCGAGCCTGCCTTCCGGATAGCCGCAGCGGCGGCCTTCACCACGCTGTAGCCGACCACGGAGCCGAGGCGCGGATAGTCGTTGAACTTCGCCCGGTATGCGTCGCGGAAGAGCTTGTGCTCGCGCGTCTCGATCGCGTACCACGGGTAGCCGGTGACCCACCAGCCGACGGGCGCTTCCTCCTTCAGCGGATCCAGGTATTCGGGCTCGCCGCCCAGTAGGTTAAAGACGGGGCGGCCCTTGAACAGGCCACGCAGTTCACCTTCGCGGACGAAGCGCGCGAGGTCGGCGGCGAACAGCGACGAGAATATCGCGTCGGGCTGCGCGTCGAGGAGAGCCTGCACGACGGGCCCCGGCTCGATCTTGCCGAGCGGAACTGCCTGCTCGACGAATTCGATGCCACCGGCCTGCAGCGAAATCATCTGCTTCTTGAACGCGGCGGTGGCGGATTGGCCATACTCGTAGTTGGGATAGACGATCGCCCAGCGCTTCTTCCCGAGCTTCGCGGCTTCGGGGACCAGCATCGCCGTCTGCATGTACGTCGACGCGCGCAGCCGGAATGTATATCTGTTTCCGCTATCCCAGACGATCTTGTCCGTCAGGGGCTCCGAGGCGAGAAACAGCACCTTGCGCTGTTTCGCGAGGTCGGCGACGGCAAGCCCGACATTGGACGCGAACGTCCCCATCAGCATCACGACCTTTTCGCGCGACAGGAGCTCCTCGGCGGTGCGGACCGCATCGCCCGGGTTGCCGTTGTCGTCGCGCGAAACGATTTCGATAGGCCGGCCGAGCACGCCGCCTGCCGCATTGATCTCGGACACCGCGAGCTCCATCCCCTTCTTGTACGGCTCGAGGAAAGCCGGGAAGACCTTGTAGCTGTTGAGCTCGCCGAGCTTGATGGGTTGCGCCGCGACCGCCAGTGGTACGGCGGCAATGGCGACAATGGCGGCAAGTCGTCCAAGAACGCGGAACCGATTCATGACGTCTCCAAGGCGGCGCCCAAAGGTGCATTGTCCTACGGGGCCGGTCTCAACGGGCAAAATGCCTTGACGGTTGACGGCGTGGAGCTCGCGGCGTGGTCCCGAATGCGCGCGCCGCTCCGAATTGCAGCAGCAGCGTGGGGCCTTACCGGCCTTTCGGTCACATCGATAGACTCATCCCGCCTGACGCGGGGCGGCGCCAGACGGTAAAATTACCCGTTTTGCCCGCACATTATCAATTCGCGCGGTCTTTCGTGCCCCGGCACTTCTCCGCCGCGCCGCCCAGGCCATGTCAACCGCTCCCGCCCGCCCACTGAAGCTCTCCCACGGGCTGGCATTTGCCGATCTCTATTCGAACGACGGCGTCGAGCGCGTCGACGGCCGCTTCGTCGATCATTTGCAGGTTGTGGACGCGGCGCTTGCGGCGCGTCTGGCCGCGGCGCGCGCCAACCCGAACGCGGTGGAGCGCAAGGCCGAATCGGAGCTGCTGATCGCGCTCGGGCCCCACGTCGAAGACTTCGTAGCGACGCTGTTCGGCATCGAGCCCGAGGTGCGCGCGCTCGAGGCGAGGCACCACGAACTCGCGCCCCTGTACGCGGTCAAGCGATTGTTCGTCCAGCGCAAGGCGATGAACACGCACAAGGTCGATGTCGCGCGGACTTTCGATGGTCCTGTGTTGAGGCGCGAACTGGAAGTCGCGCTGGGCGGGCCGTTCACCGAACTCGGATTCGCCAATGCGGTGACCGGCTGGCAGCAGGACGAGGCGGCGAATGCCGCCAAGCTCGACGTCGCTTTGCGCTATGCGGCGTGGGCGGCTCACACCGAGGAAGGTCGCGCCATGCACAAAGGCGGCGTGCTGTTCCGTGCGCCGCGCAAACTCGACTTCATGAAGCTCGTTCCGATGGAGTTGACGCACGTCAACGGCGTCGATGCCTGGAAGCTTCCGGACGACCATTTGCGCCGGCGCGCCGGATTCGCGTTGACCGACCCGGGCATGGACTTCGCTCGTGCCCTCGACCAATCGCACTACTGTATCTGGTGCCATGAGCAGGGGAAGGACTCGTGCGCGCGCGGTCTCTTCGAGAAGAAGCCGGCGGGCGGCGCGTCGGCTGCCGACCCGTTCAAGAAGAGCCCGTTCGGCGTCACGCTCGCCGGCTGCCCGCTCGAAGAGAAGATCTCCGAGTTCCACAAGCTCCGCGCCGAGGGTTGGGCAGTGGCCGCTCTGGCGATCATCTGCGTCGACAACCCGCTGGTCGCCGGTACCGGCCACCGGATCTGCAACGACTGCATGAAGTCGTGCATTTATCAGAAGACCGATCCGGTCGACATTCCGCAGGCGGAGACCCGGATCCTGAAGGACGTTCTCGCGTTGCCCTGGGGCTTCGAGATCTATTCACTGCTGACGCGCTGGAATCCGCTCGACCTTCGGCGCCCGGTGCCGCGCGCCGCCACCGGCAAACGCGCACTCGTCGTCGGCATGGGGCCGGCGGGGTTCACGCTTGCGCATCACCTGTTGAACGACGGCCACACGGTCGTCGGCATCGATGGCCTCAAGATCGAGCCGCTGGAGTCGTCGCTGTCGGGCGTCATGGCCACGGGCGAGCGCGTGCCGTTCTCGCCTGTCTTCGACGCTCTGACGTTGAACGAACCCCTCGACGATCGTGTGATGGCGGGATTCGGCGGCGTTGCCGAGTACGGGATCACCGTGCGGTGGGACAAGAATTTCCTGAAGGTCATCCGATTGCTCCTCGAGCGCCGCGACCGCTTCGCGCTCTTCGGCGGAGTGCGTTTCGGCGGGACGCTCGACGCCGAAGGCGCGTTTGCGCTCGATTTCGACCATGTCGCAGTTGCAGCGGGCGCAGGCAAGCCGACCGTGCTGGAGCTGCCGAATGGCCTCGCCACCGGGGTGCGCACCGCATCGGATTTCCTCATGGCGCTGCAACTCACCGGCGCGGCGAAGGCGAGCTCGGTCGCGAACATGCAGCTACGCTTGCCCGTGGTCGTCGTCGGCGGAGGCCTGACCGCCATCGACACCGCCACCGAGGCGCTCGCTTACTACCCGGTGCAAGTGGATAAATTCCTCTCGCGGTACGAGGCGCTCGTCGCGGAGAAGGGGCAACCTGCGATCGAATCGTCGTGGGCCGCCGAAGAGCGGCCGATCGCCGAAGAGTTCCTCGCGCACGCGCGGGCAATCCGCGACGAGCGCGCCGCCGCTGTCCGGGAGAATCGTGACGCCCGAGTCGTCGAGTTGCTGCAGTCGTGGGGTGGTGCGACGATCGCATACCGTCGACGCCTGATCGACAGCCCATCGTACACGCTCAACCACGAGGAGGTCGAGAAAGCGCTGGAGGAGGGGATCCGCTTCGCCGAGGGACTTACCCCGCTCGCGGTCGAAGTCGATGCGCACGGACACGCGTGCGCACTTCACGTGTCACAGCATCACAACGACGGCGATGGCGTCTGGCACCAGTTCGGTGAGACCTCGCTGCCCGCGCGGGCGATTTTGGTGGCCGCGGGCACGCAGCCGAACACCGTTCTGGCGCGCGAGGACGCGTCGCACTTTCACCTCGACGGCAAGTATTTCCAGCTGCTGGACGAGGAGGGCGAACCCGTGAAACCGGTGAAGGGCCTCGCCAAGCCGGACGAGCCCGCGGTGCTCACCGGCATTCGAGGCGACGGTCGTGCGACCAGTTTTTTCGGCGACCTGCATCCGTCGTTTCACGGCAACGTCGTGAAGGCGATGGCGAGCGCCAAGCAAGGCTATCCGATCGTCTCGCGCATGCTTGGCCGGGTCGCGCCGGCGACGGACGAGAGTACTGAGGCGTTCTTTGACCGCCTGAACCGCGAACTGCGCGCGACTGTTGTCCGTGTCGAGCGGCTGACGCCGACGATCGTCGAGATCGTCGTCCGCGCGCCCGCCGCGGCACGCCGCTTCCAGCCGGGGCAGTTCTACCGCCTGCAGAATTTCGAGGCTCTGGCGTCGATCGTCGACGGCACGCGGCTCAACATGGAAGGGCTGGCGCTCACCGGCGCGTGGGTGGACCGCGAACAGGGGCTCGTTTCGACGATCGTGCTCGAAATGGGAGGGTCGTCGGACCTCTGCACATTGCTTCGGCCCGGCGAACCCGTCGTGTTGATGGGACCGACCGGCACGCCGACCGAAATCGAGCGTGGCGAGACCGTCGTGCTCGTCGGCGGCGGGTTGGGCAATGCCGTGCTCTTCTCGATCGGCCAGGCGTTTCGGGAGGCGGGGTCGAAGGTGCTGTACTTCGCCGGGTACAAGAGGATGGTCGACCGCTACAAGGTGGCTGAGATCGAGGCCGCGGCCGATGCCGTCGTCTGGTGCTGCGACGAGGCGCCCGGCTTCACGCCGACCCGGCCGCAGGACCGCGCATTCGTCGGCAATATCGTGCAGGCGATGACGGCCTACGCTTCCGGGGCGCTGGGCGAGCAGACGATTCGATTCTCGGCGTGCGATCGCGTGATCGCGATCGGATCGGACAGGATGATGGCCGCGGTCGGCGCCGCGCGGCACACCGTACTGGCACCCTACCTCAGGCCGGACCATCGGGCGATAGCATCGATCAATTCGCCCATGCAATGCATGATGAAGGAGATCTGCGCGCAATGCCTGCAGCCGCACCGCGATCCGATCACAGGCCATGTCAGCTACGTGTTCTCATGCTTCAACCAGGATCAGGAGATCGATGTCGTCGATTTCCCCGGCCTCGCCGCGCGCCTGACGCAGAACGCCGTCCAGGAGAAGCTCACCGCGAAGTGGGTCGGACGCTGTCTGCATCGGACGCAGTAGCGTCGTCAGCCCATGCCGGCCCGGACAGCGCGTTTCGAGGAAATGGCGCGCGAGGGAAATTGACTGGCGTCATTACCTTTCCTGCTCCGCGTTCACCGCGCCGCGAGCAGCGCACTGACCAGCGCGCCAATCGCCGCCGCGCCGATTGCCACCAGATCGTCGTCGCCTTTTCGCTCTCGCATGCGTTCGAGGTCGAAGATCGCGTTGACCTGCGCATCGCTCAGCGCGGCACGCATCGCGTTCGGATCGGCAGAGACGGGGGCGGATACGCCGGCGGCGAATTCGCGCAAGGCCTTCGTCACCCCATCGGGGTCGATGAGCGCGACCGCGGCGCCGCAGTGCGAACAGGCGCTGTCCGCTGCAAGGTCGACCGGTGCGCCGCATTGCGAACACGCGACCTGACGTACCGTTGCACGCAGTTTCGCGAACTCGGAGGGCGATGGCGCGCGGATGAAGTTCTTCTCGCGCAGGAACTGGTGGAAGGTGATGAGGTGCCCGTGGTCGTTGCGACACCGCCAGTAGGTGAAGCGCGTGGTCCGTTGGAGGTCCTGCGTGAGTGCGAGGGCGACGGTGCAGCGCGGGCAGCTGAAGTTCGACGCGAGTACCGTGCGCGCACCGCTCGATCGGCCGATGTATTGAAACAACTCGAGTGTGGCCTTGGGTGTGAGGCGCACACTCTCGGACTTGTCGAACCAGAACAGATTGCACGGGGCGCAGGCATTGATCTCGATGGGCTGAAGGGCCCCGAAGGCCTCGACCAGGTGAGGCGTCATCGATTCTCGGCAGTTGGGGCATCCAATCATCACGATCCTAGTCTACCAAGGGAGGCCACCGGCCACCGGGGGGCACTTGTTGCGGACGCAAAATAGTCAGATAGTTGGCAAGCTTCATGGCCTTGGTACGTCGAACACCGGGGAGCGATGGGAGTGATCGCGAAGATCGAGATCGACGAATGGATCGTGCGCGCGGCGTTGGCGGGCGCGAGCGACGTCGAAATCGTTGCCGGCGTATGCGAGCGGTTGACTGCCGCGGGTATTTCGCTGGTGCGGGCCTCGGTTGGCACCGACCTGCTCGACCCGACTTTCGACGGCCGCGGTGTGCGCTGGCTTCGCGATCAGGGCGGAGTCGAGGAGGCGTTCGAGCGCGCGGACGACGAGCTCGCCAACGAAGACTGGACGCGCAGCCCGTTCTTCGTCCTGGTCAAGGGTCGTGCGAAAACGTTACGCCGGCGTCTCGATGCGACCTACCGCCGCGGTGAGTTTCCTCTTCTCGACCAGTTTCAGGACCAGGGTGCCACTGACTACGTTGCGTTTGCCGAGCGCGTCGGCGAAAACGTCCGGCTGGGTGAAGGCGAGGGGATGGTCTCGTCGTGGACGACCGATGCGGCACACGGCTTCGCGGACGTGCACGTCGAGTTGCTCGCCGGGATCATGCCGGCGTTGACCCTCGCCGTGATGCTGCGCACGGCCCACCGTGCTGCGCGCACTCTGCTTACGACATACCTCGGGAGCGATGCAGCCGAGCGCGTGCTCGCCGGCAACATCGTTCGCGGTCGTGCCGAACCGATCCGTGCGGTGATCTGGTTCAGCGACCTCGTCGGCTACACACGGATCTCCGACACGTCGACCTCCGACAGGGTACTGGCGCTGCTGAACGACTACGCCGAAGCGCAGGTCGAGGAGATCGAGGCGCACGGCGGGCACGTCCTGAAATTCATGGGAGATGGGATCCTCGCGATCTTCCCTGACGACGACACGACACATGCCTGCAAGCGTGCGCTGAATGCGGCGGCCAGGTTGCGCCAGCGCATCGCCGAGTTGAACGGGCGACGCGCGGCAACGGGCCTGCCGGTGACCGACGCGCATCTGGCGTTGCACGTCGGTGAACTTCTCTACGGCAATTTGGGCAGTCGCCGGCGGCTCGATTTCACCGTGCTGGGGCCGGCCGTCAACGAGGCGGCGCGCATCGAGTCGTTGTGCGGCTCGCTCGACCAGACGGTCATCGTGTCATGGGCCTTCGCCGAGGCGGCGGGCGAGGCACGACGTCTGCTCGTGAGTCTCGGCCGCTACGCTATGAAGGGCATTGCGCGGCCTCAGGAATTGTTTACGCTGGATCCCGGTTAGAGCTCGCTCCCGAAGGTGGCGTAGCATGCGTTTCGTGCCGTCGATCCCGGCGCCGTGCTGGGTATGGATTTCGCGAGGGGAACGACGAGCGCGATTGCAGATCCGCCGGCAACGACGATTGGAGGACACAGGATGCCGGGAATTCGTTTGATCGACTGGCTCGTGCTGGCCTGGTTCGCCGCCTGCTGGATGGGCTACACGTATTTCGCACAGCGCAAGGCCGCCGATACACCGAGCCTGGTGGCGTCGATGCGCATTTACCGCCGCGAGTGGTTCAAACGTGTGCTCGGGCGTGACAACCGGATCGCTGACATTGCCGCGCTGAGCAGCCTACTCACCGGCGCGACCTTCTTCGCGTCGACAACGCTGCTAATTCTGGGCGGCCTTTGCGCGATGCTCGGGACGACCGACCGTGTCATCGACGTCGCAGCCGATCTTCCTTTCACCCGCCACGAGTCGGGGTTGGTCTGGCTCGTGAAGATCGTTCTTCTGATCATAGTCTTCGTGAACGCTTTTTTCAAGTTTACATGGTCGATCCGGCAGTATAATTTTTGCGTCGTCCTGATTGGTGCCGCTCCACAGACGGAACGGCCCGATGAGCATGAGGATTTCGTCGCGGCAATCACCAGCGTCGCGAGCTTCGCGGCGGAGAACTTCAACCACGGCCTGCGTGCGTTCTATTTTGCCTTGGCAGCTCTCACGTGGTTCTTGCATCCGTGGCTGTTCGCGGCCGCGTCGGCACTCGTCGTCTATGTCTTGTACCAGCGGGAGTTTCACTCCAGGGCGCTCTACGCGATGACGCGCCCGAGCACGATCAATCAATCGCTCCATCTGCCGAAAGAGATCCGCGAGAAGCTCCGCCCTCATTCCGGCAAGGAGTGACGGGTTTCGGGCAAGACATTGGCAGAGAAGGAGATCAAGAAGGAGATCAAGGTGACCAAACTCAACATCAACGGCAAGCAATACGACATCGACCTGCCCGCGGACACCCCTTTGCTGTGGGTGCTGCGCGACGAGCTCGGTCTTACCGGAACCAAGTTCGGCTGCGGCATGGCGCTGTGTGGCGCCTGCACGGTGCACATCGACGGCCAGCCGGGACGCGCGTGCGTGACCCCGATTTCCTCGCTCGCGAACAAGAAGGTCGTCACCATCGAGGCGATCGGCGCGGACAAGGTCGGCAAGGCAGTGCAGACGGCGTGGATCGACCTGGGCGTCCCGCAATGCGGCTATTGCCAGGCGGGGCAGATCATGTCCGCGACGGCGCTCCTCAAGCAGAAGCCCAAGCCGACCGACGCCGATATCGAGGCGGCCATGGCCGGCAACATCTGCCGCTGCGGCACCTACGGACGCATCCGCGCCGCCATCAAGCAGGCGGCCGGCGAGAAAGGAGCGATGGCATGAACGCGCCCTTCGATCTGACCAAGGCGATCGGCCATGGACGCGGCATCGCCCGACACACCGTTGGTGATCGCCAACGTGAGCCGGCGGAAGTTTCTCCAGGGCGCCTCCGCGCTCGGCGGTCTGGTGCTCGCCGTTGGATTCCCGGCATCCGTGCGCGCCGCAGACCCGCCCAAGTACGGCGCGGATGGCATGCCGCACGGCTGGGTCGACAGCCCGCTGGTGTTCGTCGCCATCGGCGAGGACGGCATCGTCAGCATCGTCTGCCATCGCTCGGAGATGGGCCAGGGCGTGCGCACCGGCATGCCGATGATCGTCGCCGACGAGCTCGAAGCCGACTGGACGCGCGTGCGCGTCGTGCAGGCGCCCGGCGACGAAGCGCGCTACGGCAACCAGGACACCGACGGCTCGCGCAGCACGCGCCATTTCTTCATGCCCATGCGCCGTTGCGGCGCGGCCGCGCGCCAGATGCTGGAAGCGGCGGCCGCCGCACGCTGGAAGGTGCCGGTCGGCGAAGTGCAGGCGAAGAACAGCGAGGTGGTGCATGTGCCGACCGGCCGGCGTCTCGGCTACGGAGCGCTCGCCAAGGCGGCGGCGAGCATGCCGCTGCCTGCGCCGGACGCGATTCGGCTCAAGGATCCCTCGCAATTTCGCTACATCGGCACCGACAAGCTGAAGCTCGTCGACGCGCAGGACATCGCCACCGGCAAGGCGCAGTACGGCATGGACACGCGCCTGCCCGGGCATGCTCTACGCGGTGGTGGCGCGACCGCAGGTGTACGGCGGCAAGGTCGTGAGCTTCGACGCCGCCGCGGCGCTCAAGGTCCCCGGCGTGGTGCGCGTCGTGCAAATCGATGCCACGCCGGGAGCACCGCAGTTCAATCCGCTCGGCGGCGTCGCGGTGATCGCGCGCAACACCTGGGCGGCGATGCAGGGGCGCAACGCGCTGAAGATCGTCTGGGACGACGGCCCGAATGCCAGCTACGACTCCGTTGCCTACAAGGCGACGCTCGAGGAGGCCGCACGCAAGCCCGGCAAGGTCGTGCGCAATGACGGCGACTTCACCGCCGCGGCGGCCGCTGCCGCGAAACGCATCACGGCGGAATACTACCTTCCGCATCTCGCGCATGCGTCGATGGAACCGCCTGCGGCGAGCGCTCGCATCACGCAAGGCAAGTGCGAGGTCTGGGGTTGCTTCCAGTCACCCCAGGCCGCGCGCGACCTGGTCGCCAAGCGGCTCGGCATGCCCGTCGAAAATGTCACCGTGCACGTCACGTTGCTCGGCGGCGGATTCGGGCGCAAGTCCAAGCCGGACTACGGCATCGAGGCGGCCGTGCTGTCCAAGGCGATGGACGGCAAGCCGGTCAAGGTCGTCTGGACGCGCGACGACGATCTGCACAACGACTATTTCCACACCGTATCCGTCGAGCATCTGGAAGCCGGCGTCGATGCCAAGGGACTACCGGTGGCGTGGCTGCACCGCAGCGTCGCGCCGACGATCGTGTCGACATTCGATGCGGACGCCAGGCAGGAGGCGAACTGGGAACTCGGCATGGGCGTCATCAACGTGCCCTTCGCCATTCCCAACATCCGCATCGAGAATCCGGAAGCGATCGCGCACACGCGGATCGGCTGGTTCCGCTCGGTGTCGAATATTCCGCATGCGTTCGCGGTGCAGTCGTTCGTCGCCGAGCTGGCCGCGGCGGCGGGACGCGATCCGAAGGACTTCCTGCTCGAGGTGATCGGCCCCGCGCGCGTGGTGACGCCGCAGATGCTGAGCGATACGTGGAACCACGGCGAATCGCCCGAGCGCTATCCCGTGGACACCGGCCGCCTGCGGCGCGTCGCGGAACTCGCCGCGAAGGAGGCGGGCTGGGGCAGATCGCTGCCCAAAGGTAGCGGGCTCGGCATCGCCGCGCACTACAGTTTCGTCAGCTACGTCGCTGCGGTCGTGGAGGTCGCGGTCGACGCCAAGGGCGAGTTGACGATTCCGCGCGTGGATATCGCGATCGACTGTGGAGCGACTGTCAATCCGGATCGCGTGCGCGCACAGATGCAGGGGGCCTGCGTCATGGGCGTGAGCGCGGCAACGCTGGGAGCTATCACCTTCAAGGGCGGTCGCGCGCAGCAGGACAATTTCCACCAGTACGAAGTGACGCGCATGCCTGCGGCGCCGCGCGAGATCCGGGTTCATATCGTGCCGGGCGATTACAGCAAGCCGCTGGGCGGCGTGGGCGAGCCGGGCGTGCCGCCGGTGCCGCCGGCGCTGTGCAATGCGATCTTTGCGGCAACAGGCAAGCGCATACGGCAGTTGCCGATAGGCGATCAGCTAAGAAGTTAGGTGCGCATCTATATCGAGCACGGATTCGCGTATGACCCATAGTACGCTGTCGTTGCTCGCGTAATTGCAACTCCAGGGAGATATACGATGCCGACGATAGTTGAGGTGACCGTCAATACCGTAGGGTCGAGTCATTCCGTGCCCTGTGATCCGGACCCAGTTGTCATTCCATCGGGCGTCCGCGGTCCGATCCAATGGAGGTGGGCCTTCAGCAGTCCATCAACACCGTTCAGAGCGCCTGGGCCAGAGCGGGGCGTGGGCTCGGTCATTTTCCGAGCGACGAGGCGGCGACCAAGCTGATCTGGCTGGCGCTGCGCAATATAACCGCCAAATGGAACCGGCCGCCAATCGCCTGGCACGCGGCCAAAGCACAATTCGCAATACAGTTCGAAGATCGATTCGTGATGAGCCCGACGTGAATTCAACCAACTGGCTCACACACAAAACTTCTGACACGTCCCCCGTCCGTCGCTATTCCGGGTAACGTACGCGGATCGATATAACTGCCCTTGCCAAGCCGTGCACAGTCGCTGGAGGAACTGGACCCGGAACCCATGGCCAAGTCCGCGGGGGGACTTCCGGTTTCGAACGGCGCGTCGCGCTCCCCGTGCAGACTACTCGGATGCGGCCGTTGGCAACTCGGGCCAAGAGTCCATCGTGACCCCAACTTCGCGATTGGCTGACCGAGGCGTCGATCGGGTTCACGGTGGGACTCCCTTGCCGATCGGCACGCGGCTCGGCGATTTCGAGGTCACCGGCGTTATCCGCCAGGGTAGTTTCGGTGTCGTCTACGTCGGCGAGGATCGCTCGTCACTGCGCAAGGTCGCTATCACGGAGTATTTGCCCGCCAGGCTTGCCGAGCCGCATGGCGGACGGCAATGTTGGCGTGCGCTCCCTCCGGCACCAACAGTCCTTCCGGGATGGAAAACAGCGTTTCCTCAGCCGAGGCCCGGATGCTTGCGGCGCTCGACGAACCCGCGCTGGTCAAGGTCTTGCGGTTCTGGGAGCAGCACGGCACGGCTTACATGGCGATGCCCTTGTGACGAGGGCCAGACGCTGAACGACGTATTGCGCAATTCGCCGAAGCCCAGCGAAGCGTGGCTCAAGGCAATGCTTGGGCCTTTGCTGGACGCGCTGGCGGCGCTCCACAGGTCCGATTGCTATCCGTGCGACGTCACGCCCGACAATATCGTGGTGCTCGACGATGGCACCCCCCTGCTCTTCGCTTTCGGCGCCGCCGGTCGCATCGTCGCCGAGCACCACCGAGGACTTGGCGCTCGACCTCAACCCCGGCTTTGCGCCGATCGAGCAATTCGCTCACGATCCGACGATGCCGGAAGGCCCGTGGACCGATATCTATGCCGTGGCCGCGGTGCTCCATTTCGCGATTACCGGGAAGCCACTCCCCGCGCCGACAGCGCGAATGGTCTCGGACACATTGCCGCCTTTGCGCGACGCGAACAGAGACTACTCGGCCTCGTTCCTGGACGCTGTGGACCGCGGGCTGGCGGTGCGTCCGGGGGATCGCCCGCAGACGATCGCCGAGTTTCGGGCGGCACTCGGGATTCCGTCGATCACGTCGGGGCGATGCCGATGGCGCGCCCGGCACCGTCACCGGCGGCACCGAGTACCGTCGACCGGACGGCCAGCCGTCTTGCCAGAACCTGGTCCGATTCCGCGGGTCGGCGTGCCGGAGGGTACGCGCGTATACGTAGCCGGGCGCCGGATCGAAGGTGACGCTGCCGTCGTCGCTCGGTACCGGAACAAACGTCGCCAACCCTATCGTCGCAAGCTACGACTGGGAGTTCCTTGAGCGCGGCGCCATGGAAGCTCGTCGTGCCACTGATCGTCGTTGGGCTGGTCTGATCGTCGCGGGCTGTCGCGCTCGGTCTTCTTGTTTGGGCTGTGGGCGAGCCTCGCCACGTCGGCTCCGGGAACCGTGGACCGCGCTTTGTCGATGCAGCCGATTCCGACCGGCGCGCAACCGAGCCCGCCTGTCGCAACGCCGGCAGCACCGACCCAGAGTGTCGCCGGCGCCGAGTCGCCGCGAACCGCCCCCGTCGCCGACTTGGCGCCACAAGGCGACGCAGTGCCCGACGCCGGGACCGTCACTTCGGTTCCGAGACGTCAGACGACGCCCACTGCGCATCGGCGCGCGCCCGCACCGCGAACCGGCAAGATCCAGTTCTCGATCAAACCGTGGGGGGAAATCATGGTCGACGGTAAGACACGCGGCGTGAGTCCACCCATCAAGGAGCTTTCGATTCCGGAAGGTCGCCATCGGATCGAAATCCGGAACGGTACCTTTCCGGGCTACGAAAGCGAGCTCGACATCAAGGCCGGAAGCAGAGGCTCGATCTCCTATTCGTTCAAGGCGCCGTAGATACGCGCTGCGTTCTGCCGGCGGAAGCGGGTATTCTTCACATCGCGTCCACAGACTCGTGCCTCGTCGTGATTTCAGGAACGATGTCATGCAAATGATGGGCGCGCTTGCGGCTGTCCTTCTCCTGGCGTTGGCCGGATGCCAAAGTCCGGCTCCGGTCGCAGAACCGGAGCCGCAACGCGTCGAAGCGCCCGAACCCAAGCCCCTCCTTCCCGCACCCGTCGAACCACCGCCCGCACCGATGCCGATCCCACCGCGAGCGAACGCGCTCTCGCGAGACGGGGTAGGCCTGTACGACGCAGGCAATTTCAATGGCGCGATCAAGCGTTTGCTGGGCGCCAAGGAGATTTGGGACGACTCGACAACCGCTGGTGCTACTCGCCAACAAAGTGGCCGCGCACAAGTACCTCGCGTTCAGCTATTGCGTGACGAACCGTCGCACGCAGTGCCGAAAGCACTTCGTCGACGCAATCAAGCTCGACGCCAACTTCGACCTGGAGCCCACCGAAAAGACACATCCAGTGTGGGGCCCCGAGTTCGAGCGCGCGAAGAAACAGGCGAGCGCGCCGACCGCGCCCGCGAAACGTCCGGCTTCGTCGGCGGCGACGCCAACGAGTCCACCGAAGACGCCGTAGCGAACAGGACAAGGGAAATTACCGTTGCAAATTTACTTGACGTCCCCTGCTGGATTCAAAATTATCCCAGTGCATCCAGGCGGTTTACTGGTGACTATCGCTACCCGAACGAAGCCAACCGAAACACGCCAAATCGCAACCGAGTCGCAAACAGTTAAGGCAAGGAAGGCGTCACAATACCAACATCTTCAAGTTGTTTTTCAGGCAGGTTATTTGCTTGGGGTATGCTCGACCTGTTCGCCGCGGTGCTGCAATTGCTAACGGGCAGCGGGCAGAAGAACTAACGGGGACTGACCGGATTGGTCGTGCCAAGTTTGGTATGGGAATGGTATGCGGAAGATGGATCAATGTACAGGCAGCGAAAACTACGAAGCCGCGGAACTGCGGCGACTTGGCGAGAAACCGCCCGAGCTTCAGCCGCATCTTGCGAAGCCGCCGGTGAATGCGGAGCGGATGATTCTTGAAGCGTACCCCGATCGAAAGTCTTTGGGCGGCCGTCAAGACGCAGACGGGCCCGGCCCGCATCTGGCATCTCGACAATCTCTACAACCACCAACTGCGATACTTAGCGGATCTTCGGATGATCGCGGCCCTGGCTCCTACGGGTACGGTTCTGGAGATCGGTTCGGCTCCGTGTCACATGACGGCTTTGCTGAAGCTATCCGGCTATACGATAGTGGGCGTCGACGTCAATCCCGACCGCGTCGCGGATCTCATCCGGCAATTCGACCTTGACGTCCGCCGCTGCGACATCGAGCGTTCGACGTTGCCGTTCGAAGACGATGCGTTCGCGTGCATCCTGCTCTGCGACATCTTTGAGCACCTGCGAATTGATCTGGTGTTTGTCCTGAGCGAAATAAATCGCGTACTGGCGCCCGGCGCCAAGCTGGTGCTCACAACACCCAATGTCTACTCGCTGCCGAGCCTCGGTCGATTCCTGCTGGGGCAAAGCATTGCCGATCCCTGCGAGGAGTTCGGCAAGTTGCGCAGCCTAGGGCATATGGGCCACGTCCGCGAGTATTCGGCGCACGAAGTCGCGCGTTTCCTGGAAGCCTCTGGCCTCAGCGTACAGTCGATCGATTATCGGTACCATGCGAATGTGCGGGGTTGGAGGGGGAAGTTGCTGCGCATGGCCTATCGATTGGCGCCAAGGCGGTTTCGACGCGAAATCGTGATCGTCGCGGGCAAGGTGAGGGCTGTAACCCGGCTGGCACCGCTGGTGCCGCCCGCGACCTGAATGATCGCTGACGAATGCCTAAGGGCCCGCGCTTGATTCGTGATTCGACGGGGACATCCTCGAATATTCTCGGCGCCGCCGAGTAGCCGCGATGAAGGCGCAACTGTCGCTGCCGGTCACAAACAACAAGCCGCGCCGAGGCGGGGCCTATGGTCGACGCTGAGCCGGCTACTGCTTGCGGAACCGCGATTGCCGGCTAGCGAGATTGCCTATCCACCCGCAGCGAAAGGTGTTGCATTGATACCGCTCGACCGGACGGATCAGCGATAACAACTGGTCAATGGGGCGGCGTCCTATGCGAATCAGGGGATTGCCACAACGCGGACATGTCCTAACCATATGGCGGCCCGTCATCCAATCATGCGCTGATTGCGATGGACACTACTTTGCGCCGGATCAAAGGCGGGCAAAGCGGGCCGCTAGACGTATCTACTCCTGGACGACCACAATCGGGTAGGGGACCGGGTTACCCCGGTCGCCCTCCCACACCACCGTACGTGCGGTTCCGCATACGGCGGTTCATGAAACGCGCTGGAGGCGCTGCACGGTATCAAGCAGCGACACCAGCCCTCGATGGTCGAACCAGGACTTCGGGAAGGCGGCGTGCATGTGACTCGCACCGGCATTCCACCACGGGCCGCGCCCGTTGGTGGCCGAGCGCCACGCCCGCTCCTTGGTCAGTCCCCGCTGCATCAAGTTGCGCGCGCGCGCATAGGGCCGCTTCCAGTGTCGCCACAGGATGCAGCGTAACTTATGCCGTATCCAGCCATCCCGTTCTTCCAAAGCCCGCTTGGTTTGAGTCAGCTTGAAGTACGCCGCCCAGCCGCGCAGGAGTGGGTTGAGGGTTTGGATCGTGGCGCCAAGGCTGCACCCAGGCGCGCCGCGCAACAGTACTTTCACCTTCTCCGTCAGCCGCTCGAGGCTCGACTTGGCAATGCGCAGCTTCGGTGTCTGGTGCCCGGTCAGGCTGTAACCCAGAAACTTCCGCTGCCACGGCCGCGCCACCGCACTCTTGGTCACATTCACCATGAGCTTGAGCCGCTCGGCCAGAAACCCAGTCAGACTTTGCAACAGCCCCACGCCTGCCCGTTCGCTGCCGACATAGATGTTGCAGTCGTCCGCGTAGCGGCAGAACGCGTGGCCGCGTCGTTCCAGTTCCCGGTCGAGATCGGTCAGCAGGATGTTGGACAGCAGCGGCGACAGTGGCCCACCTTGCGGCGTGCCTTCCGTGCGCAACTGCACAACCCCATCCGCCATCATGCCCGCTTCGAGATACCGCCGAATCAGGGTCAGCACTCGTGCATCGCCAATCTTCCTCGCCAGCTTGCTCATCAATAGATCGTGGTTGACCCGGTCGAAGAACTTCTCCAGATCGATATCCACCACCCAACGTTTGCCTTGCGCCACATACTGCCGCGCTTGGCGTAGCGCCTGATGCGCATTCCTCCCCGGTCGAAAGCCGTAGCTCGCGTCTGAGAAGGTCGGCTCGAACATCGGTTGTAGCACTTGATGCAACGCCTGCTGCAGGAGCCGATCCACCACCGTCGGGATGCCGAGTGTACGGACCCCGCCTTGCGGCTTGGGAATGTCCACCCGACGCACCGGTTGCGGCTGATAGGTCCCCGCCAGCAGTCTGGCTCGAATCGTCGGCCAGTGTCGCTTCAGATGGTCTTTGAGTTCGGACACGGCGAGCTGGTCTACCCCCGCCGCGCCCTTGTTCTCAACCACCCGCTGATACGCGAGCTTCAAGTTGCCGCGTTCCACTACGGCTTCCATCAGACTCGTTGCCGCTACCTCCGCTTTCGTCCGCGTACGGGTCGCCATGTCCGCCTCGGCGCAAGTTGCAGCGTCGCCCGAATTCCGTCCGGTCTCCGCCGCCCCCGCCTGATCAGCCCGATCAGCTTCCGCCTTCATCGGCTTCCTTGAGAGTCCCGCCGCCTACTCGCGGCCTTTCACGTTCGGCCCTTCGGCTCATCCTGACGCCTACTATGGCCTCGGCTGACTTCTGGCGATGCATCCCAACACCTCTCGATGTCAGTAGCACATGGCACACCGCCAGATCTCCCCGGGTATTGCGCACGCACCTTCACGCTTATGCCTGTCGGATTTACGACGCAGCGTTCCGTGCAAGTATCGGGCTTCGCATGTATTGGCCTGCTCACCCCGCTACGCCGCCTCTATCCGCTTCCTGTTCGTCGGGCCAGCGCTTTGCCTTCAGCTTCCTTCAGATTCGCAGTCGCCCGCGACACCCTTGCCGTTCGGCTAACACTTCTCCTTGCCGAGTGTGTAGAGGACTTTCACCTCCAAGTACGTGCGCCCTGCCGGGCGCACCAACAACAAGCCCCGCCGGAGCGGGGCCCGTGCTGGCGCGGAAATAGTTACGGCTTGCGGCGCGAGAAACCGAGTCCAACAAGGCCGAGGCCGAGTAGCGCAAGCGTGGCGGGTTTGGGCACGGCTCCGGTGAGTTGGAAATCCTGCCGGTCATTCACTGGCGTCCATGCAATGGCCGGGTTGACACGGTCGAAACTGTTGCCAGCTTGATCGTTCATTCCCCAGTACCAATTATCGTTGGTATCCGCGGATGTGTTGTTGAGGATGGAGAGCCAGAACGCCGTACCCGGGGCCAGCGCTATCGGAGCGACGTTGACTGAATAGGCGAAAAGATCGAAGTTTCCTCCTACTAGATTGATTCCGGTATCCGTGCGGCCCGGATTCCCGATCGCCAAGGAAATGAAAGGGGTGAGGGCAGGGGCACCGGCGACATCCGCGAAGAACTGGATGGTGAAGTCGTCCACCAGAGGGGTGTTGGTATCGAAGTAGAGTCCGGTCCACTCCACGTCGGTGATGACGTTCGCGCCCGCGGCGAGAGTGAAATCGTCCGCGACGAAATCTGGGAAGTTGGTATCGCTGACGCGGCCGTTCGTAGCGGTGGGACCGTTGTCGTAAATGACCGCGGCGGTCGCTGCGGTAGCCCAGGCGAACATAAGCGCGATCAGTACATTTGCCACGTTTTTCATGTCTACCTCCTCGTATTAACCCCGATGGTCGGGCGGTATTCGGGTGGCGGGAATATGCCACAAGCATTGTTCTTGAATAACAATCATTTGCATCGACGTCCATGGCGCGGGAGGCCTCCATTGTAAAATCTTCGACATGTGGGAAGGGCAAATGCAATGTCGGGTTATCCCGTGACGGCGGTTCAAGCGGGGAAATCGCACAATGGACATCGACCTGCGGCTAGTGAAGGCAGCCCTCGCCGGCATGACCGACAGCGAGCTCCACGCGCGGATCGATGCAACCTGCGGCGTCCGCAGGTTGCACGGGCCTGCGGACATGGATCGAGCGAACGTGCGAGTGGGAACTGAATCGCCGTGCCGGCTTGGGCTACGCGTTACAGCCATCCGAGGCAGCTATCCCACCTGAGGAAGATGCGGTCGGCATCGACACGCCGAACGACATTGCGTCGATGTTCGCGCAGGGTCTCACCGCGGCGTGCATACGATCGATGCGCTGGCGGAACTGCCACCGCGGCGAACGCAAGCCTAGCAGCGGACGCCGAGCCGCGTCGAACGCGATTGACGCACGATCTCCTCGTCGGATGGGCCAACTCGCCAGCAATTGTGATTCGCGGCCTAGCGTTGGCGCTATGATGCGCGCGCATGCCTTGCGACGACATCATCAGCTACTCCTGCGCAGGTTGCACGCACTCACCGAACTGTCGATTCTGCGAGCTGCGCCGCTTCAAGGCTGAAGGCCCGCGGCCGCATTGGTCGCGGCCACCATTGGGAAGGCGAGCGACTAGACGAGCAAGTGTTAGATGGTCTCTGATCTTGACGGCCAGTTCGCAGAACCAGACCTACGTCGCTCTGCTCCAATGTTCTCCAAAGCGGTCGCATCAATTTATTGCGCTGCAGAATTTTCGTGTGGCGCGAAGCGGGTAGGCAGGTCGGCGACACCGTGATCTACGAGGATCAACATGTCGGGATTTTTTACAAATTTGGCCGATAGCGGATTGCCCAAGAACGGGCCATTGCACAATAGGATTCCAAAACAAACTGTTGTAGCGCACAAGTTGTACTGGCACTTTTTATGCTCTCGTCATCACTATCAAGAAACTGTACTTCCCTACTTTAGCCATTGGCGGGTGGTTCAGAACAAAGTCTGGTTCTGAACCCATAATCTTCCCACCCTATCGCGTGTGCCTCGCAGGGGAGGGGCCATGGGCTTGCAGGCCGCTACAAACGGCGTCGCCTGTCCTTTGAGGGCAGGCGGGCTATATGTTCGTCTCCGGGCCAGCAGCGGCGGCTCGATCGCGGCATTGGACGAATATGCCCAGATCCGCCACCTCCGGTCTTCTTCGAACTGCACATCCAAAACTTGCGACAGTGCACACCGCCCTGGCGTTTGCGCCAACCTATTCGCCACGCTGAAGAAAATCGCGCAGTTGGCCAGAAGCTCGAGTGACCAGGGCTTTACGATCGGTCCCTCTTTTGGAAGCCGCGCGAGCAGATTTCGCAAGGGAGGACATCCGATGCATGGACCGATCACAAAGGCAGGCGTTCTTGCGCTAGCAGTTGTCGGACTTGGCCTTACGACGGCCATGGCGAAGGCAGACGCCATCTATATCCAGCCGAATTTGCCGGATTTCTATCAGCACCAGAAATCAGGCCCACTCGTCAACGTGCCGGGCGAAGATCTCAATTTCACAAATCCGGTTCCTCAGCCCCCAGACAATCAGATTCCGAGCTACAGCATGACGCCCGACTGGTGGGAGAACGGCGGCGGCTGGTGTTGCATCGCCGCCTACGTCAACTCATTCTACTATTTGGAAAAGCAATTCGATTTTACAGGTCTGTTCACGCGGCCGGACGGCGTGGGCCACACCTGGCAAGAACAGATGGTCTACGCCATCGAGGACATGGCGAACGACGTGTTCGGCCTCACCGGGCCGAGTATCACGATTCCGCAATATGTGCGCAAGCTCGAAGGTGAGGCGCATGCGGAGGGAGTGCCGGAAAGCAAGGGGCTCACCTTTTCCCAGTTCGCCGTAAGTGGCGGAGACGTTCAGCAATCCGACGCCGATCGGACGGGCAATCTCAGCCCCTATAGAGATGTCTCCGGGCAGTTCGATTCGCTGTTCGACGTGTATCGTACTGAGCTGTGCAGAGGCCAGGATGTCGAACTTTTTCGGACTTTCCCGAACGGCGTGCCGGCCAGGCGAAACTGCGCCCTGGTGGTCGGGAAGTTTCCACACCACCACCGGCGCCGGAGTCGATTGCAATGATCCAACGGACATGACAATGCTATTTGCCGATCCCGACAAGCGCAACGCCGACGAAGCAGGCGCATATCTCCCCGTCAGCATCCGTGAACCCTATCCCGACGATCCCAATCTTCCGGTGCCTATCGGCGAACAGCACTACTCACAGGTCACGCTCGATGCCGACGGCTGCATCACCTCGGGTATTTACGTGGGCGCGTGTCTCACGCAGGTCACCGACATCAGCGTGGTGCCGGAACCGATGACTCTCGCCCTCGTCGGCCTCGGCCTCGTCGGACTGGCCGCATGGCGGGGGCGCAGGTCAAGCTAAAGGCGAACGAAAATGACTACATCGACTTCAAGAATCGCGATCGTTTGGCTCATATGGGGCATCGCCGCGTCGGTGCTACCTTCGCCCTCCTGGTCAGCCTTGATATCGAGCTCGGACCTGTTTCTTGCCCCTTCGCTGGTTGGCGAGGATGCATATGATTTCCACGAGTTAACCGGTTTGGACGGCAGTTCGGGCTTGACGCGGACCTATACCTCGGCTGATGTAAATGGCGCGACAATCACCGGCGTAAGAATCCTTCCTCTGTTGAACCCCAATCCGACGACAAGCCAGGGCGATTATTCGGCGGCGGATCTGGCATCGATCAATGTCGGAAACTTTTCTAGCTATTTTTTCGCCCAACCCAATCAGGACTACTTCGCCGATCTCACCAGCGGCTTGCTCACCATCGAGTACTACGCGGAGGGGTCCTACTTCGTCGAAGTCGCCGCTCAGGACAACAACGGTGTGACTTTTAGCAAGATCTTCGAAGACGGCGTGGATGATTTCCAGGGTAGTCTGCCGGGGCAACCGCGCGACCGGACCCAACCAGGGCGGGTGATCGCGACCCCCAGCGCCGATCTGAGTATCGTGAGCAACCCCGCCGCGGAACCTGCGGGAACCAATGGCTACAGCGGCGCAGCGTTTCTAACACTTCAGGCCGCGGGCAGAACTCCCCAGCTCGCCAACAGCACGCAAGGGGTCATCGCCCAGATTCAGGCCGCGTGCCAGGCCAAGGGAGGACCGATCACCGTCACCTTAGTGGGGCACGGAGCGTCCGGCGCGGTCCAGATTGGCAACACCCGGATCACGACCAATCCTCGCCCCAACTCCACTGACGTGACGCCGGCTCAGTTCCAGGCGGCCATCGATTTGATCGCAGCGGGTCCCAACGCCGGGCAGCAATGCGTCAAGGCGATCGATTTCTACAGTTGCAACGTCAACACAAACACGCTCGGCATGACCCAAGGCAGCGACTTCATGAATGCGATGCAGCTTTCGATACCGGACACCCGTGCCTTCAACCAATTTACGACCGCGATGGCACCCTATACGGTATTCAACCGGAGGACAGGCCAGATCGTCATTGTTCGAAACGGTTTCTTCGACGTGGGTGCCGGTGGCGTATTGGGCAGCCTCAGCGTGCCCGAGCCTCCCGGCATTCTCCTGATCGTCACCGCCCTCGGCGCCATGCTGATGTTGCGTGCGCGGAACGTCGTCTTATGAGGGCCTTCTTGCATGCTCGCATGCCCGGGGAGCCACTCACGATTGCGGCGAGAACGCTGGAAATGGCGTTGAACCAACAATGTGTTATTGCCCAGTCCATGTGCGAGACACCTACCACGATGCCCAGCAGAGCGAGCTGCAGGCGTTCAATGGAGTAGCCGCCTGGCGCTCGATCTCCATCCCGGTCCCTCCAGCGCTTCGGCGTCGGGGATGAAGGTGGTCGGCACCGGCGTGCCGCGGACTGGTGGCTCAGGTCCGAACTGAGACCGTGAAGCACCGATATAACCTGACGCCGCCCGGCAGATCAAGTCTCGGTTAAGACAACTCAAAATGATCAACGCACCGATTGGAACTGTGATCGGAGGGACCGGCTGCGGGAAGCGTTTGCGGCTTTCCCTCGTCAAACCGAACCGTCACGGAGCAGCCGTCAAGCCTGCAAAGGAATTGCCCCTTGTCGATTGACAGGAGGACGTCGCGCCCGTACTTCGGGTGAACGCGGTTACACTGACAATGCGGCGCGCAGATCGTGTCCAACCTCACTTCTGCGGAACGTCGGCTCAAGCTATTCTGAAGAACCTGGGGTGGAGATTTTGTAGCATGGCGAAACTCGTCTTTGGAATGAACCAGTCCTTGGATGGCTACGTCGACCATCTGGAATTTAGGCCAAGCCCTGCGCTCTTTCGTCACTTCATAGAGCAAGTGCGCGACTTGACGGGCAGTGTGTACGGACGCCGCATGTACGAGGTAATGCGTTATTGGGACGAAGACCGTCCGGAGTGGGTCGCGGAGGAACACGACTTCGCGGCGGCGTGGCGGAACCAACCGAAGTGGGTCGTGTCGCGCTCGTTGAAGTCGGTCGGGCCCAACGCCACACTTGTCGAGGATGACATCGAGGCGGTGATACGTGGGCTGAAGGCTCAGCTAGTTGGGGAGATTGAAGTTGCCGGACCAGACTTGGCAGGAAGCCTAACCGATCTTGGTCTTATTGATGAGTATCGACTCTACCTCCATCCCGTCGTGCTTGGTCGCGGCAAGCCATTCTTCGCCGGCCCCCGGCCGCCGCTCCGCCTTGTGACCAGCGATCTAATTGGCGAGGACGTGATTAGGTTGACGTACGTTCCCGCTTAATCGCGCGACTCGCCCGACGGACTGCGCCGACGCGTCAGGTCCGCTTTGGGTCGAGGCCGTGCGGAAATTTCAAACATGCGTGATCGCGCCATTTAGCGCGCGGACGCGTTTGGGAGAGCTACTGCCGCGCTATGCGCGGCTGCGGTAGGCTGATCGATTTCTTGTCGATGTCGTTTCGAAAGTTGCACTGCAGATGCGCTTGGCAGCTTGTTCTGCGCGGTCTATCGCGCCAGGAATAGAGGGGCTTATGCCCTCATTGCCTGCATCAGCGGTCCGATGCCCATGATCTGCATGACACGTTTGAGGTTGTAGGCCAGCACATGGAGGCTCATCTCGGTACTGACACGCGACAGCCGCTTGGTCAGGAAATGGGTCGCGCCCATCCAGGCTTTGAGGGTGCCGAAAGGATGTTCGACGGTTTGCCGGCGTAGCTTCATGGCGTCAGGCTGCTGGTCCAGGCGCGCCTGCCTCGCCTCGAGGACGGCTTCGTGTTCCCAGCGCGCGATGCGCCGGTAGACGCTCGTCGTGCATTGCGCTTTGAGCGGGCACTTGGGGCAAGCCGAGGACCAGTACTTGTGCAGGGTCATGCCGTGCTCGATGGTGGTAAAGCGCTTGATCGCCCGTTGGCCGGCTGGGCAGCGGTACTCATCGTCTTCAGCGATGTAAACAAAGTCGCGTTTGTCGAGGTACCCGTGGACGTAGAGCTTCAACAGCACCGCCGGGTGGTACGCAGGACGCCCGGTGTCCGCCGGCGCCACGCCCTCGAAGCCCAGGCCCGTCAGATCCAGTTCGTCGATGAAGACATCGATCACGCGAACCGGGTTGTCCTCACCGATATAATCGTCGAGACACTCCGGCAGCAACGTAACCTGACTGCGGTCTTCACCTTCGACGAATCGCTTCATGTTGCCGCTCCGAAGAAATTCCTTTCTTCAATATAGGCAACTTTCTTGCATAGGCAACGTACGCGTTTTCACACGCTCTCGGTCGAACTGCGACCGTCGACGATCAAGCCGCTCGCGTTCGACTACGGAGCCGGAGCCGTCATCGTCGTGCAGAGATTGGTCCCGACGCTCGGATGGGGTTTCGCAGCCGCCGGAAAGGTGGCGCTCATCGTGCCGGCAAGTCCGGACGGAACGGGGCCCTCCGCAAATACCCTGATCCAATCGTCTACGCCTGCAGTGCCGCCGGCGTGTGCGGTGGTATCTGGTAGCGCGCCATCTCTTCTCCATCGGCGTAGAGGACGCGCAGGATCTTCACGCCGTCGCTCCAATTCGACACGGTCACATGGTAGGTGAAGGCCACGGCGTTTTTCGATGATCCGAGTCGCGCCGCGCATTGAGCTCCGATCTCGTTAGCTGTGGGATCGGTCCCGTCAAAGAGAGCGAAATCGGATCGTTCTCCGCCTGCGGCCGGGGTGGCGGCTGCAAAAGCAGTTGGGATCGCTGCAAGCAGAAGCAGCGAAATCAGGGTCAATTTCGTCTTCATAGCGATGCTCCTTTTCTCCGAGTGGCACGATGCCCCTTCGACCGAAAGCGCAGGTATTAGTACGGCTGCGAACAACTATGCGCTGTCTGTACTTGGAAAACAATTGTCAATTGGGATGACCCTCGGGCTCAAGCTGCAGGACACAACAGGGTGATCTGCCTACGGAGACTCACTGGGCTCTCGCTGTTCTCCAAGGAACTAAGTCGAAAGCGGTTGAAGATCCTTAAAGAAGCCTCTGTTGAAATCTGAGTGGGTAAACTCAGGTCCTCGGTCGTAACTCTGTGGGTTGGTTGCGATGACTGAAAAGCTGTTTGAAACGGCGCTGGGAATCGGTGCCCCGTGGTACGTGGCTGGCGCGGATTTCAATGCGCTAATCAGCGGCCCCTGAGTCGAATCGCATCAATGCCGGCGACCGGCCAGGACCGGACGGTCGGCATCGTCACCTAACTTTCGCAAGAGAGGTCGTAGAGCAGCGACCAATTGCCGCGCGTGTATAGTCACAAGCGCCATGATGGATCCTGTGACCCTGCAGCAGCCGTTCGATGCGGCGGTCATCATACAGACCGTACTCCGGCCGACATTGCTGCAGGCTGCACGGTCGGTGTTTGCGCAGGACCGCCGCGGTCGCATCCAGATCCTGGTCGGCATCGATCATGCGCAAGGTGATCCAGCGCTGATCGATCAAATCCGCGCGGAATGTCCGGATCACATTGCATTGACGGTCATCGACCCAGGCTATTCAACGTCGCGGCGGCACGGCAGCCTGTACTCCAACCATTTTGGCGGTGCCCTGCGTACTGCGCTGAGCTATCTTGCCAACAGTCGCTTTGTCGCCTACCTCGATGACGACAACTGGTGGACGCCGCAACATCTTTCGACGATGCTAGCCGCCATTGCCGGCAAGTCCTGGGCATTCTCGCTGCGCTCGCTTGTCGACCGCACGCGGGACGAAGTGATCTGCCGCGACGAGTGGGAGTCGCTCGGACCTGGGCGCGGCGTGTACGTGGCGGGGTTCGGCGGCTGGGTTGACACAAGTTGTCTGATGGTCGACAAGCTCGCTTGTCACGAAGTACTGCCTGCATGGTGTCTCTCGCGATTCGTGCACGGCGTGGGCGAGGATCGCATGGTGTTCGAGCGGCTGAAGGGGTTGCCGTTCGGGGCGACGGAGCAGTACACGGTGTTCTATCGCACCGCACTCGACAATGTGCACCCGTATATCCTGTGGAAGTACAAGCAAGCGGGCGTCGATATCGCGCGCTATCTATCGCCTGACAAAGTGCCGTCCGAGTCGGTTTGGGCAGGGTGCGCGCGGCACGATCGGGCGGAGGAAGAGCGAGACACGCGGGCACCGCGCGATGGCGATGAAGGCGCGCCCTTCGATTTGGGAAGCGCGAGTACCTAGCCGCCTCCACTTGCAGGAGAATGACGTTTGGCCCCGGGAGCCATTACCACCAGCGCAGGCCTGCGCGTGGCCGGCCACACCCCACCGAGCATCAGCGCACTGGCAGCGGCGAACGCGGTCGCGACAAGCGTGTGGCCGCTGGGAAAGCTCGAACCCCAATACGACTGCGTATCCCACAACGCTGGTCGGTCGCGGCCGACAATCATCTTGACCGCGTAGACGACCAGCGCAGCGCACATCACTGAGCCTGCCAAAAGCATCGCCTCGGTGGGCCGCTTCGCAATGACCAGCACGATAGTCGTTGCGATCGTCATCGTGGTCAGTACCGACCCGGACGCGCTGAAGGTGACGGCTTCGAACCAGCCCGTCAGAGCCGGGGAAACTTGCGAATGCAAGAAGAGCATGAGGCGTTCATCGATCGGCCCGGACCCACCTGCCACGACATCCTCGGTCACCTTGATCGCGATGGCGGCAAGAGCGAGCAGCCACAGGATCGCCACACGGCGACGGTCGAACGGCTCCCGGTAGGTCGGCTGGCGCCGCAGCGCATACAAGCGCACCGCGAAGTAGAGGCTGGTGACGATGAACGCCAGCTCCACGACTTCCCACGCGGCCTTGAGCAGGATCACCGATCGAAAAGTGCGTTCAGCCACCACAGGAGAGCCATGACGACGACGATCCAGATGGCAACGACCGCTGCGCGAGACGTTCGCGCAGGATAGCCGCGCACCTGCGGTGATCGTGCTACGCGATGTAATCGTGGAACTGCTCAGCGGCGGCGAGCGGAAACACTAGCCGGAGTTTGCATGCGCGCCGCTGCCGTTGAGCAGAATCGCGCCGCGTAATAATACCGCGTGCGCCGCTAAAGCCGCGCGTTCGCATCGACGAGTGCCGGCACGCTCGACGTTGATATCTATGATGGCGTTCATTTGCCGGTCTTGCCGCACTCGTTACTTGGGCTTCCACTCGCGCGCAAGTTTCTGCGCCTCGGCAATCTGCACCGGTGTCATCTTCGCGGCCAGCAGATGGCAATTCTTAATCGCGTTCCTGCGATTGGCGACCTCTGACTCCGGGAAGCGCAGGATGGCGAGCTTGAACCACTTGTGCGCCTCGACGTAATCCTGCGACACGCCGCGACCTTGGCGATACAGCGTACCCAGCTTGAACTGTGCGGCAGGCTCGCCCCGGTCCGCGGCCTTGCGATACCAACTCGCCGCCTCGACATAGTCTTGCAGCACCCCCTTACCGGTGCCGTATCGTAGTCCCAGCTCGAATTGCGCGACCGCGTTGCCCCGATCGGCGGCTTTGCGGTACCACCTGATCGCCTCCGCTTGGTCCTTCGGCACGCCTCGGCCGGCATCGTGCATGACGCCCACGTTGTACTGCGCAAACGCATTGCCCCGATCGGCCGCCTTCCTGAACCACTTCATTGCTTCTGCAAAGTTCTGAGGAACGCCAATGCCGACGTGGTACATAACGCCGAGGCGATACTGGTCGCCTGCGTCTCCCACATCGGAGAGCACCTCCCGAATTGGCGGAAAGAAAAGACCTCCAACGTTCGCCCTCATGATACCGACCTCACGTGTCATGCGTTGCAGCACAGAATCGGTAGCAAGTCGCACGCCATGGGCTCAATGTTGTTGGTGCTCAATCACTTGGGAGTTCAGTCACGCAATCATCGTCAGTCTCTGTAAGATCGATCGACAGAGCGGGTGAGTGGGCGACCGTAACACCCACCAAGCCTACATCGTTACGACGGTCAATTCATCGCCGGCCGTCTCCGGCTGCGTAGATTGACGCAGGAACGACCATTCGAGGACTAGGCTACCTGCACATGTCGGACGCGGCGATCGTGGCTGGCAAGTGCAGCGCGTAGTCAAGCGCGATGGCGGCTTGGCGTACACGCGCTTCGCGTCGGCCGGATCGAACGCAGGCGCGTTCTTGTAGGCGTCGTCGAGCATGGCGGCATTATCGGCCGCCGACACTCCGCCAGATCGCGACCGCGTAGAGCGTGATCGCGCGTTCTTTGGCGCTGGCTGCGGCTTGGCACCGCATTTGCTCCAGTTGCATGCGCAGGTGCTTTGAGGACGAAGGTCGTGCATGCACGATTTCAAATCGTACCCTACAGGCGATGAAACATCCGACGCTGCGCCGTCTAGCACACGACGTTACATTTGTCCGCGTGACTCTTGTGGTCGCATGGATTTCGATGGTGGCGATGCTGTCGTTGGTCGCGCTGATCCTGGACGGCATGATTTTCTGACCGCCGGCCGGCGCGGGGTGTCTCAGGGCAATCGAACTTACGCTGAGGGGCAATGGGCGCCGCGGGAAAGGGCGCCTTGCAGGGTCCTTACCCCGGAAGGGGAAGCTGCTACCGGGATGGATAGGATGGTGAATCCTGAGAGGTGAATATGAATCTTGTCGAGGTGTTGTTGATTCTAGTCGCCGAGGCGTTCGTGCTTTTGGGCATCGTGTTGTTGCTACGAATGGCCGCGGAACGGGATCGCGTCGCGCGTTGCGCCCGGAACTTCGCGCGTCGCGCCCGGATCATCGCGCGTCGCGCTCGGGAGCGGAACAACCTCACCGTAGACGAGACCACCGTGACGCGGTTGGGCGCCGGCTGAATTTGCTTACGCTTGTTGTCGCGCAGAACGCGCCAGGCGCGATTATTTCGAGGGTCGGGCTACCTGCGACGTGCCGGTCGCGGTGCTAGTGCGCGGCTGGCGGAACCCAGCGACCGGAAAGCGCAGCCGTCCATTCCGCGATCGGTTCTCCAGCCCGATCCCGTGGCACCAGCTCGACGCCAAGGCGCCGGCAGGTCTCGGTCGAGGGCGGCGAGCGCCGGAGTCTTGAACCGCGAATACGTCGAACGGGGCATCTTTGGATGCCGAGGAAAGCAGGTCAGGTCCGCGTTTTCGGTCACCGGCCGGATGCGCACCCGCCGCTCGCGGGTGATCAGAGAGCGAACGGCCCAGCGGTATTCGTCAGCTTGCGAAATATCTGCGCGTTGGGGCAGAAGCTATTGTCCCCTTCAACACTTCCTGCGAGCCACCGTTCGCACAGGCCCTCGGATGGGCATCTGCGGCACCGCTTTCGCACGTCCTGCATGATGGCTTCGGCGTCACCCCGCATGTCAATTGCCGGGTCCACGCCAGCATGCGCCAGCATGTGCATCGTGCGGCTTCCCGAGGCCACCGCCATGTATCTCGAAAACCAAACGACAAGGGCGACGCTCACGGCCACCATGAGCGCGGCCATGCTGATCTCGAACAAGGTTGGGTTCATGGTCTAAGTCTCCTCCTGATTCCTTGCGGTGCACGAAGGCACGCATTCGATACAAGCGATTCGCAATACGCCGTGGCTGTGCAAAAGAACGCAATGGCCAGAAGCGTTGCTTATCGTCCTACCGCAGCGTGGGCGCGTCTTTGAGGTACATCAAGTTGCTATAAAGGAAACCGCGGCCGGCGAGCCTGCGCCGGCAGCGTACATGTACGCAGGAGCGATTATTTCGCGCTCGGATAGCCTGCCCGCGCTTGGCGTTACCGATCGTGGCGCTAGTGCGTGGGCGCCGGGACCGATCGGCGCGCAGCCGCAATCGGCTACGCCGGTAAGCTTGACCAAGGATCCCCTTACTTTGCGGACGAAGGTCTCGATTACCGCCGCTCACTCGACGATCTATCTGGCGCCGATGGCCGCAGCGATCACGTCGCGATGCACATCCCGGACACATTTCGCTGATCGGCGGCGAGGGGCGGATCAGCCGAGGGAATTTCGCCTCGGTTACGTCGCCAGCGTCTAGGCGGCCGGTAGCGGGACCACCAAGGCGTTGTGCCATGCCGAGTACTCAAACACATCGCAGAATGCGCAAACGGTTGCTTGTCGCTGTTGCGGTGTTTGTCTATCTCGCTTTTTTGGCCGTTTGGGAGATCGACACAATGCAAGCGGCTCCGTCGGAGCCCGTGAGCGTGTTCACTCTCGGCGTGATTCTCGGCGCGATGACCGGCCTGAGCCTCGTCGTGCGCCAACGCTGGCGCCTTTACCTCGCCAGCCGGACGTAACTCGCGTCCGGTTGCGGCGCAAGAATGGTGCTATGGACCCCGACCTCCGTGCCGTGGCTCGCCAAACTCAGCGATACCGAACTCCACGCGCTGATCGCCGCCAAGTACGGCGTCCAGCAGCCCGCGCAGGGCCTGCTGGCGTGGATCGAGGGAACGTGCGAGTGGGAACTGAATCGCCGTGCCGGCTTGGACTAGCAGTTTGTTGAAATTCGATTCAACTTGGGCGAGGCGCGCCATGCGCAAATATTTCGACCCCGTAGAACGCGCTACAAGCGATTCATTCCTGCGCGGAGGGCTCGGAACACCCCGAAATCGGAGCATGTTTACCACCGCACTTTGTTTTTCAACAAACTGCTCATATGGTCGCACTACCTGTCAAGAGGGTGGTGTGTCATGGTTTTCCAAATCGATCCGGTGACGCGACACGAGCGGTGCAGCGACGATGAATCAGACTCATATCCGTGGATTGGCTACCACCGTTCATCGATTCGTCGCGGGGTCTGCCTCGCTCTAGGGTCATGGATCAATCCTTGCGGAATGCCGGTGTAGCAGCCTCGAGGGTTACCCCTATCGTTGCTCGTATCGCATCACCGGATCGATCTGGCCGCATGAACCTCGCACCCGTCTCAGCTCTGTGGAAGCTTGGCTTGGGTCGATGCAATCGCCCACACGAAGCCCGCCAGCTCGCGCGCCACCGCGACGCAGACCTTGTTGATCTGCACGCCGCGGGCGCGCAGCCGGGCGAAGCGCCGGCTGAGCCGCAACTGCGCCTTCCAGGCCACGTCGCGGATCGCCTGCGGCAGGTCCTCCGCGCGCCGCTGCGCCCGGTGGCCGATGCGCGGTTGGAAGCGGTAGTTCCACGCCGCCTCGGTCAGCAGCCGTCGCGCATGCGCATTGCCGGTCTTGGTGATGCTGCCGCGGACCACCCGCTCACCGCTGGAATGCTCCGACGGCACCAAGCCCAGATACGCCATCAGCTGGCGCGGGTGGGCGAAGCGTCCGATGTCGCCGATTTCGGCCACCAAGCCGATGGCGCTGACCTGATCGATGCCGCGCAGCGCCTGCAGCGCCTTGCACCACCGGCTCGAAGCGCCAGCCTTCGATCGAGTTCGCCGAGCGCGTCGGTCAGCCGCGCCACGCGCTCGTCGGCCGCGCTGACCGCCTGCCAGTATTCGGTAAACGCCGTCTGCGCGCCCGAGAGTCCAAAGTTCAACGTCGCCAACCAGCGGTAGTAGGTCTTGCTCCACGAGGTCTTGCCGGCATAGCGCACGTCGTGGCGCAGCAGGAAGCCTTTGAGTTGATGCCGGGCCTGGGTACGGGCGTTGACCGCATCCTCGCGCGCGCGAGCGAGGTCGCGAATCGCCTCGTCGGCCGGATCCGGAATCCACACCGCGCGCAGCTCCCCGGCACGCGCGAGCTCGGCCAGCCGCAAGCCATCCCGATGGTCGGTCTTGACGCGATCCCCGGCACGCTTCGGGATCAACGACGGCGCAATCACCTGGCACTGATAGCCCCGCCGCGCCAACTCGCGCTGCAAGCCGTAGCCGGTGGGCCCGGCCTCGTAGACCACCTGCACCTGCGCCCGGCTCACCGTAGCGCGCCAAGCAGCTTGACGCAGCTTGCGCCACATCGTGCGCGATGCTGCCGATCAACCGCGCCGGCGCCCGTCCTGCTTCCGCCACCGCCACCGCGATCGTGTCCTTGTGCACATCCAATCCGACGAAAAACTTGATACCCTCATCCATGGCCGGTCTCCTTGTTGGTTGCTGACGACTCGTTCTCAGCATGTAGCTCGGCGCGGCTTGCCGCGCAACCTACGTCGCCGGAGACCGGCCGTCCGCCTTCTACAAAGCGACCATATTGTCTAGGCGTTACAGCACCCGCGGCGGCCTGCCGCGGCTCGTTCCGATCTAAACGGACCGCGCCAGGTGATCGCACGCCCGCCACGGTGGACCGATCACCTTTGGATGATCTTCGCCCGCTGGCGCGACACGCGACTGCTCGGGCCGCAGCGGAGGTAGGAGCCAGGGTTACGGGACAAGCTGTAATGCACATATTCCCCTCCCTTGCGTACAGCGGGCGGATACAGTTCGACGCCCTACGTCGCTCGAACGTCTACATCAGACCGACCTGCAACAAGAGCTGATGCAACACAATGGACCCATTGTGCATATGGCATGGCAATTGCAAAGTGAGTATTGGCCGTGGTGCGGGCGTACGACCGACACCAACGGCTCCACTCACTTAGGGATCCTCGAATGTCGGCGGCTTACTCGTGGCAGACGCGAATGCAACATCAGAGCAGGAATACCGCGTGCTGAAAAGCGCGCTGAAAAGACGACTTCGGCCGGTACTGATAAAGCGAAACCATGCAACGTCCATCATTGCTCGACTCGTCCTATAGATACTACGGCGAGAAATCGCATTCGGACCCGGGTGCCTTCCGCAAGCGCATGCAGAAACGCCGACGCCAAGCACAACAAACGGCAACCCACGAAGCGCCCAACGTCACTATGCTGCCGGTAAAGACGAAGGGGAATGCGGCGTGATCAGGCTGGCATCGCACACTTCCGCTTCTTGAAGGCCCGCGCCGGCGTCGCTAAACGCACCCCCACGCTCGACGCGTGATAATGCACCAATGCCCCGCCTCGAGCTCCTCCCCTTCCGCTACCGTGATCCGCTGACCGGTCGGTGGGTGCGTGCGCGCTACGTCGCCGAGCGTGATGTGATCGCCGAGTGGCATACGCGGTTCGAGAACGTCCGAACTTGGAACTTCGGCCGATCCGTCGTTTTGCCTCTGATCGCCTGCGCGGCGTTGCTACTTGCGGGCTGCGGCGAAAGCGAAACCGCAAAATCAAAGCCCGGAACCGCGTTGCCTGGGAGTGCCACGTCCGCCGCTGAAGACTTGGGCAGCGAAAGACAGATGCGAGCAGCTCCCGAACAGCCGCCGCGGAACATTACGGTCATAGTGCGCGACGTGCTCTTGGTTCCTCCGAGCAGTAAAGAGCGCCCTCTCGCGAGAATCAATTTCTTGACGCATGCCGGGGACGATTCTGGACGCCTGTTCGTCAACGATATGAACGGCAAGATCTTTGTGATCAAGGACGAAAAGGTGCTCCCGGAACCGCTGCTCGACATGACGGTTGCGCGGCGAGGAGCATTTACGAGCCGAGATCTGTTTGAGCAGGGGCTCTCCGGATTCGCGTTCCACCCGGATTTCGCCAAGCCGGGACGCCCCGGTTTTGGAAGGCTTTACACGTCGAGTACCGAGGTCCCCGAATCGGGAAAGCCGGATTTTCCGACTCCCGATCCAAAAGGACAGGTTGCGCATCACGATGTACTCACCGAATGGACCATTGATCCCAAAGATCCGAATCGGGTCGACCTCACCTCGCGCCGCGAGGTGCTCCGCATTGCACACCCAATGCACGACCACGTGATGGGTCAACTTGGATTCGCCCCGCACGCCAGACCGGCGGATTCTGACTACGGGATGCTTTACATTGGGGTTGGGGACGGGGGCAACACCATTTTCCGGTACAAGAAGGTCGACGCGATGCATAACGCGCAGAACCGGCTCAACCCGTTTGGCAAGATTTTGCGCATCAATCCACTCGCGGATGGAGGCCGCAAGTATTCGATCCCGCGGGATAACCCGTTTATCCGGGACGCGTCTTCGTTGAAGGAAATCTGGGCATGGGGACTGCGAAACCCACAGCGTTTCAGTTGGGATACCGAGGGCGACCACGTGATGCTCATCGCCGATATCGGGCAGGCACAAGTCGAAGAAATCAATGTCGGCCATTCAGGTGCGAACTACGGATGGGGTGAGCGCGAAGGGACGTTCGTCATCGACCCGAATGACGAGAATCGCGTGTCGAGCTTACCGGCGGGAGACGAACGTTTTGGTTACACGTATCCGGCCGTTCAGTACCGTCATGATCTCGGGAAAGCGATCACAGGTGGGTTTGTGTATCGGGGTAAGGCGATCCCGCAGCTGCACGGCATGTACGTGTTCGGCGACATCGTTTCCGGGCGCATTTTCTTCGTAGAGGCAGCCACATTGGTCAATGGACGACTATCGCCGTTTGCCGAAATCAAGCTTCGTTACTTCGGACGGGAGCGATCGCTGTTGGAGATTCTCAACGGCGACACCCGGGCGGACCTGCGATTCGGGATAGACGAGCGCGGCGCGATCTATCTGCTCACAAAACGAGATGGCATGATCCGCAAGTTTTCGATCCCCGCTGTCGACGAGGCAACCGCGCCGGCGGCGGCAGAGCAGAAGAAATAGTTTGCATAGTAGACATAGAGCGCCGGGTCACACCCGCGGCAGTCCACTGCGCCGCCGGATCGCCAACACCGACCAGGAGCGATTATTTTGAGGGCCGGGCTACCCCGACACCATGGACGACGTTACCGCGACCGCCCCTGGCCAAGCTGGTCGCCTCCGAAGCCATCCTCCTGCCGTCCCCGCCGCTGTCGGTCGACATCCTCGACGCCACCGCGATCGCCGGGGAGCCGTGGTTCAACGAGTTGGCACAAGGTCTGCCGCCCGCGCTGCGGCTCGTGGCCGCGCTCTGGTCCGATGGGGCTCTGTTGCTGACCGCCTGCCCGAAGGCCGCGCCCGATCCGCCGCTCGACGGGTTGATCGCGGCCCGCGAGCGAGCCAGCCAGTAGCGGCTCGCAAGGGCCGTCACCGTTGCTAATGTGCACTTACCCCGCACTTAGGGGCACTGGCAGCGGGGAGGGATATTGCGTTAAGTGCTTGATTACTTGGTGCCGGTGGAAGGAGTCGAACCCTCGACCTTCGCATTACGAATGCGCTGCTCTACCAACTGAGCTACACCGGCGTTGACCTGCAACTGCGCGACGCGCGGGACGATCCTGCATGGCTGTCCGGCAAGCTGCAAATTATAGCCGATACGGGTGCCCCCTGCCGGATTACGCCTGCGGCCGCGCAGTCAGTGCGAAGACCTGCGGCGGCAAGGCGGCGAGCAATACGCTTGCGCCGGTCCAGAAAATCTGCACGCCGACACAGAGCAGGATGAATGCCGAGAGCCGGATCAGCACGCTCGTTCCGGTTTCGCCCACGGCGCGCAGCATCCGGTCGGCGTAGCGATAGCAGACGAAAATGATTGCGGCGATCAACGTCGCCCCGACGACGTCCGCCAGGCCATTCACGAGCGCCAGACGCATGCTCTGCGGGTGGTGAGCGCCGATCGTGATCGCGATCGAAATCGTGCCGGGCCCGACCGTGAGCGGCAACGTCAGCGGGTAGAACGCGCGGGTCGCGATTTCCGTCGCGGCGGGGGTCGTGGCGGGTACGATCTTCGTGGCGCTTTCCGCACGCAAGAGCTCCATCCGTTCGCGCACACGACGATGCCGCCTGCGACCTGCACGATCGGAACGGACAACCCGAAGAACTCCAGCACATACGTGCCGATGAAAAGCGACGCAACCAGCAGGATGAACGCGTTGACGCCGATTTTCTGCGCAAGCGTCGCCCGCAGCTCCGGCGTGCAGTCGACCGTCATCGCCAGGAACACCGGAGCGCCGGCGAGCGGGTTGACGATCGGCAACAGCGCCGCCAGCACGAGCAGCACTCCTTCGATGAATTGGCGCAGATCTCCGGTCACGGGTCGGATTTGTTCTCTGCCGCAGTGCAACGGGCATGCGGCGCTACGCTACACTAACATGCGCGCCGTTTCGTCCAGGCCCACCGCCTCGTTGCCCCTCGTGCCCGCCACCCGCTCACTTTTCGGCTTCCATGCAGTGACCGCGCGCCTCAAGCAGCGGCCGTCGTCGGTGCGAGCGATCCACGTCGCCGCGACGAGGCACGACGGCCGCACGCGAGACCTCGTGGCACGGGCAGAAGCCGCCGGTTGCTCCGTGCACCTGACCGACGACGAGCGACTGGCCAAGCTCGCCGGTTCGGGTGGGCACCAGGGTGTTGTCGCGATCGTCGATGCCGCGGTGCCGTACGTTACGCTGGACGATGTGTTCGAAACGCTGGCGGAACCCGCGCTGCTCCTCGTCCTCGACGGAGTGACCGATCCGCACAACCTCGGCGCATGCTTGCGCAACGCCGACGCGTTCGGTGCGCATGCGGTCGTCGTCCCGAAGGATCGCGCCGCCGGCGTCAATGCGACCGTGGCCAAAGCCGCCAGCGGCGCGGCCGATACGGTCCCGGTCATCACTGTCACCAATCTCGCGCGGGCGCTGCGCAACCTCAAATCCAAGGGAGTGTGGGTTCTCGGCGCGGATGCCGGCGGCGAGAGTATGTTCGACGCCGATCTGAGCGGGCCCGTGGCCTGGGTCCTCGGAGCCGAAGGCGCGGGGCTGCGCCGGCTCACCCGTGAGCACTGCGACCGGATTGTCGGCATCCCGCTGTCGGGAAGCGTCGGAAGCCTCAACGTTTCGGTGGCGAGTGGGATCTGCCTCTACGCAACCCGCCGCGCCCGCCACCAGCGATAAGAACTAATGGAAAACCCCGTGAGCCGTTGCCGGCGCACGGGGCCAGATGATGTAGCGGCTTCGATCCCGGCGCGTCAACGCCGGGAGTCGCTTCGGGCCGCGCGTCGTTGCAGATTACTCCTTGATGTCGACCCCGTAGAACGTATGCCGGCCGAACGGGCTCAGCTTGAAGTCGACGACTTCCTTGCGCACCGGTTTCAACTGCACCGCATGCGCGATGGTGAACCACGGCGCCTGTTCCTTGAAGATCACCTGTGCCTTCTGGTAGAGGTCGGCGCGTGCGGGCTGGCCTGAAGTCGTTTTTGCCTTCTGGACCAGATCCTCAAAGGGCTGATAGCACCATTTGGAGACGTTGCTGCCGTTGCTCTTGGCCGCGTCGCAACCCAGTAGCGTGTTGAGGAAGTTGTCCGGATCGCCGTTGTCGCCGGTCCAGCCCAGCATGCCCATCTGGTGTTCGCCGTTCTGCATGCGCTTCCGGTACTCGCCCCACTCGAAGCTCTTGATCTCCGCAGTGATGCCCACCTTGGCGAGATCGGCCTGCATCAACTCGGCAATACGGCGCGCGTTGGGGTTGTAGGGCCGCTGCACCGGCATTGCCCAAAGATCGGTCGTAAAGCCGTTGGGGTAACCGGCTTCGGTCAGCAATTTCTTCGCGGCGGCCGGGTCGTACGGATCGTCCTTGACCGCGTCGTTGTACGACCACTGCGTCGGCGGGATCGGATTCTTGGCCGCCACACCCGTCGTCAGGTACACCGCGTCGATGATGGCTTTCTTGTTGATCGCCATGTTGACCGCCTTGCGCACACGCACGTCGTCGAACGGCTTCTTCGTCACGTTGTAGGCGAGATAGCCGACGTTGAGACCGGGCTGTTCCAGCACGACGATGTTCGGGTCCTTGCGGATGGCATCGAGGTCGGCAGGGTTGGGGTAGGGCATCACATGGCATTCACCCTTTTGCAGCTTGGCCCATCGCACCGAAGCATCCGGCGTGATCGAGAACACGAGGTCGTCGATCTTGGCCTTGCCGCCCCAATATTCCGGGAACGCCTTGTAGCGAATGATTGCGTCCTTCTGGTACTGGACCAGATAGTACGGTCCGGTGCCGATCGGCTCCTGGTCGACCTTTTCGGGCGTCCCGGCCTTCAGCATCGCGTCCGCGTATTCCTTCGACTGCACGCCCGCGTATTCCATCGCCAGGTTCGACAGGAAGGGCGCCTCGGGCTTTTCGAGCGTGATCCTTACCGTGTAGTCATCGATCTTGTCGACCGACTTGATCAGCTTGGGCATCCCCATGTCGTTGAAGTACGAGTGGTTCGAACTGGTGACCTTGAAGTACGGATTGGTTTCCTTCCACTGCCGCTCGAGCGCGAAGATCATGTCGTCCGCGTTGAAGTCGCGCGTCGGCTTGAAGGCGCGGTTGCTGTGCCACTTCACGCCCTTGCGCAAGTGAAACGTGTAGACCTTGCCGTCCGGGGAGATTTCCCAACGCTCGGCGAGACCAGGCACGACCGTCGTGCCGCCGCGCTCGAAGTCGACGATCCGGCTGTAGATCTGGCTGTTGGCATCGAACGAAGTGCCGGTGGTATTGACACCGGGGTAGAAATTCTCCGGGCTCCCCTCCGAGCAGAACACGAGCGTCTTGCCCGAGACGCTGGCCATGCCGATCAGCGCGGGGAACGCGAGCGCGGCGATGAGGGCGCGCCGGGCGCCATGAGGCCAACGGGTGGCCGGATTCAGCGTATTCATCTCTGTGATTCCTCCTATGGGTGAGGCTGCGATTCGTGCAGCACGGTACCGCTGCCATTAGTATGACCGGGTTTGAGAAATTGGTGGGCCAAATGGCAGGCGACCTGCCTTCCGTCGAGCGGTCGTGCGACCGGGCGCTCGGTCCGGCAGCGATCGATCACGTGGACGCACCGCGTGGCGAAGACGCACCCGGCGGGCGGATTCAACGGCGAGGGCCGCTCGCCTTTCAGCACAATTCGCTCCGACCGTTCGATGCCGGCCATACCCGGGGTCGAGGCGAGGAGGGCCTGGGTGTACGGGTGCAGCGGCCGCGCGAAGATGCGCTCCTTGGGCCCCTGTTCCATCGCCAGCCCCAGGTACATGACGAGGACCTCGTGCGAAATGTGCCGCACCACGCCCAGGTCGTGCGAAATGAACAGGTAGGCGAGGCCAAACTCGCCCTGCAGATCGGCGAGGAGGTTGAGTACCTGCGCCTGAACCGAGACGTCCAGCGCCGACACCGGCTCGTCCGCGACCACCAGTGTGGGATTCAACATCAGCGCTCGCGCAATCGCAATGCGCTGGCGCTGACCGCCCGAGAACATGTGCGGATAGCGCGCATAGTGCTCCGGTCGCAAGCCGACCTTGGCCAGCATCGCGCGCGCCCGCTCGGCCTGTTCTTCCGGCCCCAGATCCGTGTTGATCGCGAGCGGTGCTTCGAGGATCGCACCGATCCTCTTGCGCGGATTCGAACGATCCATACGGATTTTGAAACACCATCTGCACGGACCTGCGCAGAAGGACGCGGTCCGGCGGAGAGGAATCCACCGCATCCATGCCGGAGAGCGCGCAGATCGCCGGAGGTGGGTACTCGATCAGCGCAACGATGCGGGCCAGCGTGGACTTGCCGCAGCCGGATTCGCCGACCACCGCGAGCGTGCGGCCGGCTTCGATCACGAACGAGACACCGCCCACGGCGTGCAGTCGCGCCGGCTCGCGCATCGGGCCGCGCCGTATCTCGTAGACCTCGTCTCCAGGTCACGCGCCTCGACGGCCGCCGCGCCCACCCAGCCACCCGATCTGACAGGACGGTCGCGCGCGATGGCCTCGTCGCGCCGCGGGTCGCCATCGGATAGTGACAGCGCACCTGGCCGTCCTGCCATGGCCGCAGAGCGGGCGCACGTTGCAGGCCCGATCGGTCGCGTAGGCGCAGCGCGGCGAACAGGCAACCCTGCGGGCGGTCGTAAGGCCGGGCACTACGCCGGGAATCGTGGCGAGGCGGGTCGCCGGCTGCGTCCGGCGCTCGGGCATCGCCGCCAGCAGCGCCGCCGTGTACGGGTGCTGTGGGTGGCGAACAGTGCGTCGGCGGGCGTTCCTCGACGCACCTGGCCGGCAGTACATCACGACGACGCGCTGGGCCATTTCCGAAACGACCCCCATGTTGTGCGTGACCAGCACCAGTGCCATGCCGCGGTCCTTCTGCAGGTCGCGCAAGAGATCGAGGATCTGCGCCTGAATGGTCACGTCCAGCGCGGTGGTCGGCTCGTCGGCGATCAGGAGCCGCGGATTGCAGGCGATCGCCATCGCAATCATCACGCGCTGATTCATGCCGCCGGAAAGCTGATGCGGGAAGTCCTTGAGACGGCTGGCCGCGGCCGGAATGCCGACCTGTTCCAGCAGACCGGCGGCGCGGTGGCGCGCGGCCTTGTGATCGAGCCCGAGGTGCAGCCGCAATGTCTCGGTCAACTGAAAGCCGATGGTGAAGCAAGGGTTGAGGCTGGTCGTCGGATCCTGGAAGATCATCGCGACGTCCTTGCCGATCAGCTTCCGGCGGTCGCGGTCGGAGAGGGTCAGCAGATCGCGTCCCGCAAAACGAAGCTGCTTCGCGACGCACGCGGCCCGGGTAGGCAACCAGGCCCATCAGCGCCAGCATCGTCACGCTCTTGCCGGAGCCCGACTCGCCGACGATGCCCAGCACCTCGCCTTCGTCGAGCGTCAGGCTCGACGCCCTCGACCGCGCGCAGCACGCCCCCTGCGACGGAAAATCGACGTGGAGGTCTTCGATTTCGAGCAGCGCCATGGGGTCGTTTCAGCGTTTGAGCTTCGGGTCGAGCGCATCGCGCAGCCCGTCACCCAGCAGATTGAAAGCCAGCACGGTGATCAGGATCATCAAACCCGGGAACGTCACCACCCACCAGGCGCGCACCACGAACTCGCGCGCGTCGGCGAGCATCGTTCCCCACTCGGAGGCGGCGGCTGCGCGCCCAGGCCGAGGAAGCCCAGCGCCGCGGCGTCGAGGATCGCTGTGGAGACACCGAGCGACGCCTGCACGATCAGCGGTGCCGCGCAGTTGGGCAGCACCTCGTTGAACATCAGCCGCAGCCGGCTGGCGCCGTTCGGCGCGCGCCGCGGTGACGTAGTCCTTCGACGTCTCCGAGATCACCGCGGCCCGCGTGATGCGCACGTAATGGGGCAGCACCACCACGGCGACGGCGAGCATCGCGTTCATCAGTCCAGGACCCAGGATGGCGACGATCACGATCGCGAGCAGCAGGCTCGGCAGCGTCAGGATGATGTCCATCAGACGCATGATCGCGATCTCGGTCACGCCGCGCGAGGAACCCCGCGATCAGGCCCAGCACGATGCCGACCGACGATCGAAAGCGCCACGACCGCGATGCCGATCAGCAGCGACAGCCGCGCACCGTAGATGAGGCGCGACAGGATGTCGCGGCCGATCGCGTCGGTGCCGAGCGGGTACGCCCACGAGCCTCCGGTCTGCCAGGCCGGCGGCTGCAGGAACGCGGCGTTGTTGGTCAGATTCGGCGGGTAGGGCGCGAGCACGTTGGCGAACGCTGGCCGTCGAGCAGCACGGCGATGACGACGACGAGCCCTGCGACCGCGCCGTGGTTCGCGCTGAAGTAGCCCCAGAATTCGCGCAGCGGCCCCGGCGGCGCCACGACCGGCGAGGTTGCAAGCGACTCGGCTGTCGATTCTCGGCGCGCCCGTATGCGCGGATTGATGATGCCGTAGGCGACGTCGACCAGCAGGTTGACGACCATCACGATCGTACCGAGCATCAGCAGGCCGCCCTGCAGCACCGGGTAGTCGCGGCGGTTGATCGCCTCGATCAGCCACTTGCCGACGCCGGGCCACGAGAAGATGGTCTCGGTCAGGATCGCGCCCGTGAACAGCACGCCGACCTGCAGGCCGATCACGGTGATGACCGGAATCAGCGCGTTGCGAAACGCGTGCAGCGCGATGACGCGCACGTTGGACAGACCCTTCGCCGCGCCGTGCGGATGTAGTCCTCGCCCAGCACCTCGAGCATCGCCGAGCGCGTCATCCGCGCGATGATCGCCAAGCGGTTGCGTGCCGAGCACGATCATGGGCAGGATCGGGTGCGACACGCGCCGACTCGGAACGCCCCCTTCTCGCCGGAGAGGAGCGCGTCGATCGTCAGGAAGCCCGTCACCGGCTCGAGGTAGTACTTGACGGCGATCCGGCCGGACACCGGCGTCCAGCCGAGCTGCACCGAGAACAGCAGGATCAGCAGCAGCCCCCACCAGAAGATCGGCATCGAATAGCCGGTGAGCGACAGCTCCCATGACGCCGTGGTCGAACACCGAGTTGCGGCGAACCGCAGCCACCATCCCGGCGGGAATGCCGACGACGAGCGCGAACACGATCGCGCACAGCCGCGAGCTCGATGGTCGCCGGAAAGAGCGAGCGAACTCGCTCAGCGACCGGCTCCTGCGTGATCATCGACTTGCCGAGGTCGCCGTGCAGCACGCGGCCGATGTAGATCCCGTACTGGACGAGCACCGGCCGGTCCAGACCGTACTCCTTGAGCAGCGCCGCGTGCCGCGCGGGATCGATGCCCCGCTCGCCGGCCATGGTCTCGATCGGGTCGCCGGGCACGATGCGGATCAGGGAGAACGCGAGCAGCGTCATCCCGATGAACGTCGGAATGACGAGGCTGAGCCGGGTGAGGAAAAAGCGGACCATCGTGAGGCGGAGTCGGGACGACTGTTGAAGCACAGTTCGCCGGCGGTTCGCCCGGCGAACGCAGGCGAGCCCGGATCCGGTATTGAACCACGGATTTGCCGGGTGCCGACGGAGCGCGGCGTTGACGCTCGCAGGCGTTTAGGCATGATCGACTGGCGCACCGTGTGTCGTCGACCTGCTCGACGACGCAGTCGATCCGCGGCTGCGCGTCGGAGCGTCGGCCGCGCCGGCCCGTCCAAGCGCGCATGCAAAATCCCGTCGTGCACATCCGCGGCTGGCACGCCGAGCTCACGGCGCTCCGCCGCGACCTGCACATGCATCCCGAGCTGGGCTTCGAGGAGCACCGGACCGCGAAGATCGTCTGCGATCGGCTCGCGCGCACTCGGCATCGAGCACCACGCCGGCATCGGCAAGACCGGTGTCGTCGCGGTGATCCGCGGCCGCAGCGACGCGCAGCGGCCGCGCGCGTCGGCCTGCGCGCCGACATGGACGCGCTGCCGATGCAGGAGGAAAACGACGTTCGCGCACAGGTCGCGCTACGACGGCCGGATGCACGGCTGCGGCCACGACGGCCACACGACGATGCTGCTCGCGGCGGCGCGCTACCTCGCACGAGACGCGCAATTTCGACGGCACCGCGTACCTCATCTTCCAGCCGGGCGAGGAGGGCTACGCCGGCGCGAAGGCGATGATCGACGACGGCCTGTTCGAGCGCTTTCCCGGCCGAGCGGGTCTTCGCGCTGCACAACTGGCCGGGCGCTGCCGCCGGGCGAGATCGGCATCACGCCGGGACCGGCGATGGCCGCCGCCGACCGCATCGAGATCACGATCGACGGACGCGGCGGTCATGGCGCGCATCCGCACGCGGCGATCGACCCGGTGCTCGTCGCCGGCCACATCATCACCGCCGTGCAGTCGATCGTCTCGCCGCAACGTGAGCCCGATCGACACGGCGGTCGTCAGCCTGTGCGCGATGCAGGCCGGCAATCCCGGCGCGATGAGCGTGATCCCGTCGCACGCGAAGCTCGTCGGCACCGTGCGCACGTTCCGGCCGGCGACGCAGGACATGATCGAGCGCCGGCTCGCCGAGCTCGTTCCGGCGATCGCCGCCGCGTTCGGCGCGAAGGCCGACGCTCAAGTACGAGCGCGTCTACCCGGCGACGATCAATCACGACGCGCGAGGCGGAGCTTCGCGGTCGACCGTCGCCGAAGCGCTGGTCGGCCGCGACAACGTCGTGCGCAATCTCGATCCGTCGATGGGTTCGGAGGATTTCTCGTTCATGCTGCAGGCGAAGCCCGGCGCGTTCGCGCGGCTCGGACAGGGCGGCGCCGAGGGCGGTTGCTTCCTGCACAACAGCACGTACGATTTCAACGACGCGGTGATCCCGCTCGGCGCCGGCTATCTCGCGGCGCTCGCCGAGACGCGCGATGCCGCTCGCGAAATGAGCTGCGCGAGCGCTTGTCACGCGGCTCGCCGTCGTCATGAATCCCGTTCGCCGCATTCTCGCGAAGCTACGCGGAGGCGCGCGCGCAAGTTCGTCGCGGCCGCGCCGCGGCGCGGGCGCTCGCCGCTCGAAGCGCACGTCCTGCCGGACCGCGTCGGCGCCGACGGCGAGGCGCTGGCGATCGACGTCGCGGCTCCTCGGCGACCGCCCAGGCGGCGAGGCGTCTGCGTGATCTGACGTCGGCGCACGCACGGCATCGAGGGCTATTGCGGATCGGGGTGCAGATCGCGCTCCTGCACGACGACGGACTTCGTCGCGCGCGGCGAGGAGGCACGTGTCGCGGTCGCTGTTCGTTCACGCGGTCAATCCGCACGGCTTCTCGTACGGCCGCCGCGTCAACGAGGACAACGTCGACCTCAACCGCAATTTCCGCGATTTCAGCGTACCGCCGCCGGTCAACGCGGCGTATGCCGATGTCCATGCGCTGCTGCTTCCACCGACCTGGCCGCCGACGCCGGAGAACGAGCGAAGCGATCGGCGCCTACATCGCGACGCATGGCGTGCGCGCGCTTCAGACGGCGGTGACCGGCGGCCAGTACGCGTTCCCCGACGGCCTGTTCTACGGCGGCGCGCAGCCGGCATGGAGCAACCGACGTGCGCGCCGTGCTGCGCCGGCACGCCGCGGGCCGCCGGCGCGCTCGGCTGGATCGACTTCCACACCGGTCTCGGTCCGTGCGGTCACGGCGAGAAGATCTTCGCCGGCCGCGACGACCCGCGCGACGCTCGCCCGCGCGCGCGCGTGGTGGGGCGCCGACGTCACGTCGATCTACGACGAGTCGTCGTCGTCGGCGGAGTCGCCGGGCTCATGTGCTGTGCCACATACGACGAATGCCCCGGCGCCGAATTCGCGGGAATCGGGCTGGAATACGGAACGGTGCCGCTGCCCGAGGTGCTGCAGGCGCTGCGCGCCGACCATTGGCTGCACAATCATCCGGGCGCGACGACGTCGCAGCGCGCGGCGATCCGAAAGCAGATGCGCGACACGTTCTACGTCGATACCGACGACTGGAAGGAGCGGGTCTACGCGCAGGCGCGCGCGGCCGTATTGACGGCGCTTGCACCGCTTGGCGGCGCGCACGCGGCCGACGGCGTGACCGCGCCACGCGGTCGAGGAGGATCGGCTATAATTTCCCGTTTTGCGATTCGGCCGCCGCCCGCCTTCAGGCCGCCGGCCTTCAGCGCTAACGACGTCCCCAGGTCCAATTGCGCCTCACGCAGATCAAGCTTGCCGGGTTCAAGTCGTTCGTCGATCCGACGCCGTCGCGACGCCCGGCCAGCTCGTCGGCATCGTCGGCCCCAACGGTTGCGGCAAGTCGAACGTCATCGACGCGGTGCGCTGGGTGCTGGGCGAATCGAAGGCCTCGGCGCTGCGCGGCGAGTCGATGCAGGACGTGATCTTCAACGGCGCCGGCGAGCGCAAGCCCGTCGGCCGCGCATCGGTCGAGCTCTTCTTCGACAACAGCGCCGGGCGGATCGGCGGCCAATGGGGCCAGTACGCCGAGCTCTCGATCAAGCGCGTGCTGACGCGCGACGGCGACTCGACGTACTACATCAACAACATACCGGTGCGCCGCCGCGACATTCACGACCTGTTCCTCGGCACCGGCCTCGGTCCGCGCGCCTACGCGATCATCGAGCAGGGAATGATTTCGCGCGTGATCGAGGCGAAGCCCGAGGAGCTGCGCGTGTTCCTCGAGGAGGCGGCCGGCGTCTCCAAGTACAAGGAGCGGCGCAAGGAGACCGAGGGCCGGCTCGCCGACGCGCGCGAGAACCTGTCCCGCGTCGAGGACATCCGGATCGAGCTCGGCAACCAGCTCGAGAAGCTCGACGCGCAGGCGAAGGTCGCCACCGAGTATCGCGACCTCGAGACGCGCCTCCAGCAGGCGCAGCACCTGCTGTGGTTCTCGAAGCAGCAGGACGCGGCGAACGCGCGCGACCGGCACGCGACGGCGATCGCGTCGCTCACCGTCGCGCTCGAGGCGGTGCAGGCGGACGTGCGCGCCGCCGAGGCGCAGCAGGAGGCGCTGCGCGCCGAGCATTACGCGGCCGGCGACGCGCTGCACGAGAGGCAGGCGGCGTTCTACGCGGCGAACGCCGAGGTGACGCGGCTCGAGCAGCAGCTCGCGTTCGCGCGCGAGAGCGAGACGCGAATCACGCAGCAGGTCGCGCAGCTCACCGAACAGATCGGCGCGCTCGCCGGGCCAGGAAACGGCGCTCCTCGCCGACCGCGCCACGGCCGAGACGGCGATCGAGGAGGCGGTGGCGGCGCGCGAGACGACCGCCGACGAGGAACGCAGGGCGGCGGCCGACATTGCCGGTGCAGGAACAGGCGGTCGCGCGGCGCGGCCGAAGTGCTCGCCGAATTGCAGCAGCGGATCGCGCTCGCCGAGCAGGCGATCCGCGTTGTCGAGACCAAGCGCGAGAACGTCGGCCGCGTGCTCGCGCAACTGACGCAGCGCCGCGAGCGCCTTGACAGGCGAACTCGCGGGTCTCGCCGCACCGGTCACCGAGCAGATCGCCGACGTCGAGGACCAGCACCGACAGGAAACGGTCGAGCTCGCCGTCGCAAGAGGCCGGATTGAATGCGCTGCGCGAATCGGTGCAGGACGCTGCAGGATCGTCAGCGCGAGGCGAGCGAAACCGCGCAGCAGGCCGGGCACCGCCTTGCCGACATCGCGGCGCGCTCCGAGGCGCTCGCCGCGTTGCAGGCGAAGATCGGCCAGGGCAAGGACAGCACGCGGTGGCTCGAGGACAAGGGCCTCGCGAAGGCACATCGGCTGTGGCAGGGACTCGACATCGAGCCGGGATGGGAGGACGCGCTCGAAGCCGTGCTGCGCGAGCGGTTGAACGCCGTCGAGATCGAGCGGCTCGATACGGCGCTGGCCTGGCTCGAGGGACGCCCGGGCGAGGAGGGCGGTCCACCGCGAATCGCCGTCTATGCGCGCGCGCCGGAATCCGGGCCGCTCGGCGGCAGTGATTCTGCCGACACGCTGTTCGCTCGGGCGCGGTCGGTGCGCCCCGAAATCGCCAGACTCCTCGCCGATTGGCTTCGCGGAGTCCGTTGCCGAAGCGATGTCGGTGCCGCTCTCCGCGATCGTTTGGATCTCTCGGTTGGCGAGTCCTTCGTCACGCCGCAGGGCCACCTCGTCACCGCGCAATCGATCAGCTTTTTCGCGCCCGACAGCGATCTGCACGGCGTCCTCGCCCGCCAGCGTGAGCTGGCGGAGCTCGAGCACGCGATGGTCGGTGCGCGCGAAGCGGCGGTCAAGGCGCGCGCGGCGCTCGCTGCCGTCGAGACCGAGCTCGACGACACGCAGACGCGCTATCACGCCGAGAGCATGGCGTTCTCGTCGCAGCAAAGGCGTTGCCACGATCTCGAACTCGAACTCCTGCAGCTCAAACAGGCCGCCGAAGTTGCGGAGAAGCGGCGCGTGCAGATCGTCGACGAGCTTGGCGACGTCGCTGGACAGCAGCGCACCGAGCAGACGCAGGAAACGGCGCTCGCGCGACGAGCTCGCCGAGGCACAGCTCGCGTCTCCACGACGAAGGGGCGAAGCGCGATGCGGCCGCGCCATGCGCACAGCGAGGCCGAAGTCGCGTTCGCGCGCGGCCGCGAACTCGTGCGCGCCACCGAGCGCGCGGCGCAGGAAGCGGCGTTCGCCGAGCGCAGTTGCCGCGAGCGACTGGCGGAGCTCGAGCGGCGGCGCGAGTCGCTGGCGGCACAGGTCGGTCAGCAGCGGAATGCGCTGGCACAACTCACGTCGGAGCGCGCGGCGATCGACTGGACGCCAGTCGAGGAAGCCTTGCAGCGCCAGCTCGCCGCCCGCGGCGAAGCGGAGCAGGCACTGGCGGCGGCGCGCGATCGGCTGGAGGGACTCTGGCACCGAGTTGCGCGCGGCCGAGGAAGCCCGGCTCGTCGCCGAGCAGAAGCTCGAGCCCGCGCGCGCAAAGATCGAGGAGATGCGGCTCAAGGAGCAGGCGATGGCGCTCGCGGTCCAGCAGTTCGCGGACCAGCTCGCCGAAGCGAATGCGGATCTCGACGGTGCTGCCCGCGGAGTTGAAGGCATTCGGCAACAAGTCCGCGTTGCCGGCGGAAATCGAACGGTTGCAGGGCGCGATCGCGGAGCTCGGCGCGGTCAACCTCGCCGCGCTCGACGAACTCGAAATCGCGACCGAGCGCAAGCAGTATCTGGACGCGCAGGCGGCCGACCTGACGGAAGCGATGTCCACGCTGCAGAATGCGATCCGCCAAATCGATCGCGAATCGCGTCAGCTGTTGCAGCAGACGTTCGATACGGTCAACGAGAATTTCGCGAGGCTCTTTCCGGTGCTGTTCGGCGGCGGGCAGGCCCAGCTCGTCCTGACCGGCGAGGAGATCCTCGACTCGGGCGTCCAGGTCGTCGCGCAGCCGCCGGGCAAGCGCAACACGTCGATCCATCTGCTGTCGGGCGGTGAGAAGGCGCTGACGGCGATTTCGCTGGTCTTCGCGCTGTTCCAGCTGAATCCGGCGCCGTTTTGCCTGTTCGACGAAGTCGACGCGCCGCTCGACGATCCGAACACCGACCGGTTTTGCCGGATGGTGCGCGACATGTCTCGGCAGACGCAGTTCCTGTTCATTTCGCACAACAAGATCACGATGGAAATGGCGAACCAGCTGGTCGGCATCACGATGCCGGAGCCGGGAATCTCGCGCGTGGTCGCCGTGGACATCGCCGAGGCGCTCGAGCTCGCGGCGACGGGTACCGGTTGACCGGCAAGTCCGACCGCGTCGCAGCACTCGTTATCGATCTCCCTCGCGTTATAATCACGGCCATGCACGCCCGTCACCCGGAAGCGTGTCGCGCACTCTCGCCCTCACGCCAACACGCATGACCTCGCTGCAACTGGGCCTCATTGCCGCTGGCGCCGCTATCGTGGGCGCGGTCCTCGCCTACAACTGGTTTCAGGAGCGCCGGATCCGTCGCCGCATCGACGAGGCGTTCGGCAGCCAGACTGACGGTGCGGGCGCGTTGCAGGATTCGTCGGCGGCCGCAACCGGGCGCATCGAGCCGACGCTCCCCTCGGGGGGGGCGCGAAATGCGGTTCCGGAAAACGCGTCGCGTGCCGACGACACCGAGGACGCCGCCGCCGACGGCGGGTACGAGCCGCCGCTCGAAATTCATTCGCGGATAGCGTCCGACATCGCGACGGACGGATTCCCACCGGCGTCGCTGTCATCCGCAGAGGCCGCCGCGGCACTTCTTGGCGCGCGATCCTCGGTGGCCGAGCGGAACTCGCCACAGCCGGATCCGGACATCGAGTGCATCGTGACGTTGCAGCCGGTGCGACCGGTGTCCGCGGCGGCCCTCGCGGCCGGCCTACACGCACGGCTCGGCATGCCGCTGCGCTGGTTCGGGCGGCGCGGAGCAGGATTGCCCTGGCAAATTCTGAGGTCGGACACGGCTGGCGAGTTCGCGGAAGTCGCTGCATGCCTGTTGTTGGCGAACCGCGCGGGCGCCGCGAGCCGGCCGCTGCTCGAAGCCTACTTCCGCATCGTCGCCGAGCTCGCGTCGACAATCCCGGCGGCGTTCATTGCGCCCGACGCCACCGCCGAGGCCGCGCGCGCCGAAGCGCTCGACCGAATCTGCGCGGACCTCGACGTGCAGATCGGCCTTACCGTGCTCAAGACGGCCACGGCGACGATCCCGGGCACGAGGCTCCGCGGCATTGCCGAGGCATCGGGATTCAGGCTCGCCGACGGCGGCCGTTTCGACTGGGTGCAGGAGGAGACAGGCGCCGTGCTGTATTCGCTGCAGAACTACCGGTCGGAGCCCTTTACCGCGGACACGCTGCGCGTGACGTCGACGCCCGGCGCGGTGTTTCTGCTCGATGTCCCGCGCGTGACCGAGCCCGTGCGCGTGTACGACCAGATGAAGATCGCGGCGAAGCGCATGGCACACACGCTCGACGCAACGCTCGTCGACGACAATCGGCGCACGCTCGACGACGCGGCGCTCAACGCGATCCGCGAACAGGTGCGCAACACCGCCGCCGCGCTGCGCGAAGTCCACATCGAGCCGGGCAGCCCGCGCGCGCTGGCGCTGTTCGGTGGGTGAGCCCGCCGCAATCGCAGCCGTCGGGAGACGCATCGTGAGCACGGCGCCATCCCACGCCCGCAAGGACGCGCCAACTCACGCTGCCGCGCGGGTGGCAGACCTGCGCCGCATGATCGAGGAGCACAATCGCCGCTACTACGTCGAGGATGCGCCGACCATCTCCGACGCCGAATACGACAGCCTGTTTCGCGAGCTGCAGGCGCTCGAGGCGGAACATCCGGACCTCGTTTCGCCGGACTCGCCGACGCAGCGTGTGGGTGGTTCTCCGCGGACAGATTTCGCGCCGGTCCGGCATGTCGTGCCCATGCTGTCGATCCGCACGGAGACCGATACGACTGCGGGCGCCGCCGCGAAGTTCGACGCGCGCGTCCGGCGCGATCTCGGATTGGCCGCCGGAGCGCCGCCCGTGGAATACATGGCCGAGCTCAAGTTCGACGGACTCGCGATCAGCATTCGCTACGAGGAGGGTCGACTCGCGGTCGCGGCCACCCGCGGCGACGGCGAGGTCGGCGAGGATGTCACGCACAATGTCCGGACGATCCGGCCCGTCCCGCGACAACTGCACGGCAAGCGTCCCCCGCCGCTGCTCGAAGTGCGCGGCGAGGTCTACATGACGCGGCGCGACTTCGAGGAACTGAATGCCCGGCAGCAGGCGGCCGGCCTCAGGCCGTTCATCAATCCGCGCAACACCGCGGCGGGCGCCGTGCGTCAGATCGATCCGGCGATGACGGCGCAGCGCCCGTTGCAGTTCTTTGCCTACGGGGTGGGCGAATCGCGAGGCTTTGCACGGCCGGAGAGCCAGAGCGCGCTGCTGGAAACGCTCGAAGCGTTCGGCATTCCGGTGAACGCCGATCGGCGGATCGCGCGCGGCGCTGTCGAGCTGTCCGAGTTCTACGAGCACGTTGCGGCGCGCCGTGCGAGCCTTCCCTTCGAGATCGACGGTGTCGTTTACAAGGTCAATTCGATGGCGCTGCAGGATGCGCTCGGGTTCGTCTCCCGCGAACCGCGCTGGGCCGTCGCGCACAAGTTTCCGGCCGAGGAGATGGCGACCGAGGTGGTCGGCATCGACGTGCAGGTCGGGCGTACCGGCGCCATCACACCTGTCGCGCGACTCAAACCGGTGTTCGTCGGCGGCGTGACGGTGACCAACGCGACGCTTCACAACGAGGACGAGGTCCGGCGCAAGGATGTGATGATCGGCGACACGGTCATCGTTCGGCGGGCCGGCGACGTGATTCCGGAAATCGTGCGCGTGCTCGTGGAAAGGCGTCCGGCCGGAGCGAGCGCGTTCACAATGCCCCCGCGGTGCCCGGAATGCGACTCGGCCGTCGTCCGGCTCCCCGACGAGGCCATCGCCCGCTGCACGGGAGGTCTCTTCTGTCCGGCGCAGCGCAAGCAGGCGCTCCTTCATTTCGCGAGCCGGCGCGCGTTGGATATCGAAGGCCTCGGCGAGAAGCTCGTCGACCAACTCGTCGATGCCGGACTGGTGCGAACACCCGCCGACATCTACAAGCTCGGTTTGGCGGAGCTGGCGGGACTCGAACGCATGGCCGAAAGATCGGCGGCGAATGTCGTTGCGGCCATCGAGAAGAGCAGGGACACGACACTCGCGCGGTTCATCTACGGCCTCGGCATCCGCCACGTCGGCGAAGCGACCGCCAAGGATCTCGCGCGCCACTTCGGCAGCCTCGATGCGCTGATCGCCGCCGATCCGGCGCGGTTGCTCGAGGTGCGCGATGTCGGACCGGTACTGGCCGAAAGCATCGGCCGGTTTCTCGCCGAACGCCACAACCTCGATGTGATCGCCAAGCTTCGGGCCGCCGGCGTGAACTGGCCCGAGACCGAGCCACAGCGGGCAACCGCCGGGCGGCTCGCGGGTCTTGCGTTCGTGCTGACCGGCACATTGCCGACGCTTTCGCGCGAGGATGCCAAAGCGCTGATCGAGGCGGAGGGCGGAAAGGTCGCGACGAGCGTGTCGAAGAAGACGAACTATGTGATCGCCGGCGCGGATGCCGGAAGCAAGCTCGATAAAGCCCGGGAACTGGGCGTTCGGGTGCTGGACGAGACCGGTCTGCTGGATCTCGTCAAGTCCGGCGGGGCGTGAGGCGCCGCGCGCATTTCCGAAGGAGGGACGCAACGATGCGCAAGATCACGAAAGCGGTATTTCCCGTTGCCGGCCTCGGCACGCGGTTCCTGCCCGCGACAAAGGCAAGCCCCAAGGAAATGCTGCCGATCGTCGACAAACCGCTGATCCAGTATGCAGTCGAGGAGGCCGCGGCCGCCGGAATCACCGACATGATCTTCATCACCGGGCGCAACAAGCGGTCGATCGAGGATCATTTCGACAAGGCTTACGAGCTCGAGACGGAACTCGGGGCCCGCAACAAGACTGCTCTGCTCGAGACCGTGCAGTCGTCGACGCCGCGGGGCATCAACTGCATCTACATCCGCCAGACCGAGGCACTCGGCCTCGGTCACGCGGTGCTCTGCGCCGCACCGGTGGTCGGCGACGAACCCTTTGCCGTGCTGCTCGCCGATGACCTGATCGACGCCAAGGTGCCGGTGATGTCGCAGATGGCGGAGGTCGCAGCGCGCGAGGATTGCTCGGTCATCGGCGTGATGACCGTCGCGCCCGCCGACACCGCAAGCTACGGCATCGTCGAGACCGGCGCGATGGGCGGGCGGTGGGCGCCGATCCAGCGCATCGTCGAGAAGCCGAAGCCGGGCACGACCCCGTCGACGCTCGCGGTGGTCGGCCGTTACGTGCTGACCGCGCGAATTTTCCATCACCTGCGCTCGATGCCGGCGGGCGCGGGCGGCGAGATCCAGCTGACCGACGGCATTGCCGGATTGGTCGCCGACGAGCGCGTGCTGGCGTACGCGTTCGAGGGGCGCCGTTACGATTGCGGCAGCAAACTCGGCTACCTGGAGGCGACCGTCGATTACGGGCTCAAGCACCCGGAACTGGCCAACGACTTCGCGACGTTCCTGCGCGAGCGTGCCGCGCAACAGCATCGATGACGCTGAACGAGCTCCGCTACATCGTCGCCGTCGCCAACGAGCGGAGCTTCGGCCGCGCGGCGCAACGCTGCTTCGTGAGCCAGCCGGCGCTGTCCGTCGCAATCCAGAAGCTCGAAGACGAGCTCGGCGCCCGCCTCTTCGAGCGTGGCAAGAGCGAGATCACCGTCACGCCCGTCGGTGAACAGGTGGTCGAGCAGGCGCAGAAGGTCCTGGAGGAGGCGGCACAGATCAAGGCGATCGCGCGAGCGGGGCGCAACCAGCTCGCCGGCGCTCTCAAGCTCGGCGTCATCTTCACGGTCGCCCCATATCTGCTCCCCGACCTGATCCCGGCGCTGCATGAGCTCGCGCCGCAGATGCCGCTCGATCTCGGGGAAGATCTCACCGGCAATCTGGAGGCGGCGCTGAAATCGGGCCGCATCGACGCCGCGATCATCGCGCTTCCGTTCGCGCCGCCCGGTGTGGTCACCGAATTCCTGTACGAAGAGCCGTTCCAGGTGGTCGTGCCGGCGGGCCACAAGTGGGCGAAACGGAAATCGATCCGCCCCGACGAGCTCGCCGCAGAGCACCCGATCCTGCTCAACGTCGGTCATTGTTTTCGCGAGCAGGTGCTCGATGCCTGTCCCGAGTTGAACGACGCCGAAGCGCAGGTGACGCGCACGAGTTCGCTCGAAACGGTTCGCAACATGGTGGCATCCGGGCTGGGAGTGTCGGTGCTGCCGCGCGACGCGCTGACGCCGAAGTATCACAGCCGCCTGGTCGTACCGGTGCCCTTCGCGCGGCCCGTGCCGTCCCGGCGCATCGCGCTCGCCTGCCGCAGGAGCTTTCCCAGGCCGGAGGCCATCAAGGTGATACGCGAGGCGGTCACCCAATGCCGGTCCGCCGCGGGGGAGCCTCTGAGCAAGTCCCGCGCGCGTTTCTCGACGAGTGGGAGCGAAGCATGACTTCAGACCGGGGCGGGTGATCGAGATCACGGCGGCCAGTACATGCCCTGACAGGGCACGGAAGCTCCGGGGCCAATTCACGGTGTATTGGCGAGGAGTGGCGGCAGATCGGCGAGGGTCGAGAGGACGCGATCGGGCGCCGGCCCGTGGCGATCGACGGGCGCGTCGGCGCGATTGATCCAGAACGTCGTGAATCCGAATGCCTTGGCGCCGATCGCGTCCCAGCAGTTCGACGAGACGAAGCCGATGCGCGCGGTGGGCAACCGCAGCCGGTCGGACGCCAACTGGTAGACGCGCGGACTCGGCTTGAAGATGCCGGCCGCGTCGACCGACAACACGCCATCGATTACCCCGTCGAGGCCCGCGTGCCGCACAAGCGGTTCCAGCATCGCCAGCGTGCCGTTCGACAGAATCCAGCGTGGCCGCGGCGCCAGTGCGGCAAGCGCTTGCGCAACGTCGGGAAATGGCGATAACGTCAGATACGCATTCCGCAAGCGGCCGCGGTCGCGCGCACCGAGATCTATGCCGAGCGCCTCCACCGCGTAGTCGAGCGAATGGGCGGTGACCGCGGAGAAATCCTGCCGTTGCGTGCCTGGCGAGATCATCAGGCTCGAAAGCCACGTGTATTCGAGTTGCTTGGCACGCCACACCTGCGACAGCGCTGCGCCGCGACCGGGTGCCAGCGCTTCTGCAAGCATCGTCACCGAATGGACGTCGAACAGCGTGCCATAGGCGTCGAACACGAGTGCGTCGATGGCGAGGCATGCAAGAGGGTTCGGCATGTTGTCTCGATCAATTCCATTTCGAGCCGCTACGCTCGGTGGCCTTCCCGACCTAAAGAGAATGAGCCGGAAGATGAACACGCGACCCGTGGAACGGAAGGTAGCGCATCGGCGCCGGCGTTGTACATGGCCCATCTGTGCTACGGTGCGTTGAAATGCCGGCACGTCCGTCCCGCTCCCCTCTCGCGCTCGATCGGCCCAAGCTCCTCCGAAATGTCTATTCTCCCGAATCCTTGCATTGAGGTGCGAATCCCTGCTCGCGGGGAGTGCCCGACACGCCGAGGCGCAACGTACCTGCACGGCACGATGCTGGCGGCGGAGTGCATAGGCTATCTCGTTCCGCCCGCCGATTTTGACGGCGAAGTGCACAGCGTGTTCGCGCGGGCCTGCAACCTCGCGTGCGCCGACTCGCTGCTGACGCTGGTAGCTCCCGGTCTCGGCGATGGGCCGACCACGCTTCGGCTCGGGTGCGGCGCACCCGTGGACTTGCGCGCGCTTTTTCGCCCCGGTGATCGCCTGCGCTGCCATGCCGGGTTAGCTCGTTCCCGGCGCGTTGCGTTGCGCCTCGCGGACGCGACCGTCTGGAGGCCTGCCGCGCTAGGCCCGATGCTTCCCGCTCCGCAGATTGCCTCTAATCTGCAGTCGACCGTCGCCACGCTGGCAGAACACCGTCACGCACATTCGAGTGTCATCGATCGCAACGGAGCCCGCCTGCTTGCCGGGCTCGGGCAGGCGTGCCGCGAACTCGACGTCGAGCGCGCTTGCTCGCACGTCGGGGGCCTAGTCGGCTGGGGCGAAGGCCTTACGCCGGCCGGCGATGACGTTCTTGTCGGATGGTACGCGGCGCTGAACGCGCTCGCCGGCGATCACGGCGATCGCAGGAATTTCCTGCGCGATCTTTCCATCGCGATCGTCGCGCAAACGCAGCGGACTACGCCGATCGCCGCGCACTATCTGCGCTTGGCGACGGAAGGCCATTTCAATGCCGACGTGACGCGGTTGCGAAATGCGCTATTGTGCGAACGCGATCCCGCGGCCGTGAAGAGCGCGCTCGACACCGCGCTCGCGGTGGGCGCGACGTCGGGGGCCGACCTGGTCACTGGCTTCGTATCGGGTTGCGTCGCGTGGTCCGGGGACCGTGAGCAAAGCGAAGGAACATGACTGCATCGTCCACTCGCGTCAGGTACCGCGTGTTCCCAAATCTCTACAAGGATTCGGTGTCGCTGATGCAAGTCGGCGCAAAGCTCCGCGCGCGGGAAGGCGTGGAGCAGGCGTCGTGCATCATGGCGACTCCCGCGAACCTCGCGCAGTTGCAGGAAGCCGATCTCGCGATCGACGTCGAGGCCGCTCCATCGGACCTGCTCGTCGTCGTGCGCGGCGAACCGACTGCCTGCGCCGACGCGATCGCGGCGGCCGATGCGATGCTGCAATCGTCGGCGGCAGCGGGCGACGGCGATGCCACCGCGTTCCGCCCACCGCTTACCAGCATTGCGCTGGGCGTCGAACGAGCTGTGGACGCGGACCTTGCGTTGATCTCGGTGCCCGGAGACTACGCAGCCGCCGAAGCGATGAAGGCGCTGGCGCTCGGCCTGCACGTGATGCTGTTTTCCGACAATGTCTCTCTCGCCCACGAACGGGCGATCAAGGCGTACGCGCGGGACCGGGACCTCATCGTCATGGGCCCCGACTGCGGAACTGCGATCGTCAATGGCATTCCATTGGGCTTCGCCAACGTCGTTCGGCGCGGCGACATCGGGCTCGTCGCCGCGTCCGGAACCGGCCTCCAGGAAGCGACCTGTCGAATCCACAACGCGGGCGGTGGCGTTTCGCAGGCACTCGGCACTGGCGGGCGCGACCTGAAGGAAGAGATCGGCGGCATCACAATGCTACAGGGGCTGCGGGCGCTGGCCGACGATCCGCGCACCCGCGTGATCGTGCTGATCTCGAAACCGCCGGCGCCAGCGATCGCGCTTAAGATTCTCGATCTCGCCGTAGCCGCGGGCAAGCCTGTCGTCGTGCATTTCCTCGGCGCCGCGCCCGGTGCGGTGCGGGGTCCGGGTCTCGTCGCGGCCGATTCGCTTCAACACGCGGGCGACGTGGCGGTGGCGCTTGCCTCGGGGCATGCGGTGCCTGCCTCCAGTACGGCCCCACCCGCGACGCAATTCGCGGCGATCGCGGCGGTCGCCGATCGCATGGCGCCATCTCAATGCGCGGTACGCGGGCTCTATACCGGCGGCACGTTCTGCTACGAAGCACAGCTGGTCTTTCGTCACCGCGGCCTGGCTTGCCGATCCAATGCGCCCGTCGACGGGGTACTGCCGCTCGAAGGCAGGATGGAAGGTAACGTCTTCATCGACATGGGGGATGATGACTACACGCGCGGCCGCCCGCACCCGATGATCGATCCGTCGCTGCGCAACGCGGCCGTGCGCATGCAGGCGGCGGACCCCGCTACCGCGGCAATCGTCTTCGACGTCGTGCTCGGCTACGGCTCGCACGCCGATCCCGTCAACGGCTTGGTCGAGGCGCTTGCCGCCGGACAGCAGGAGGCGCGCGGCCAGGGACGCACGCTCGCGCTGATCGGCCACGTCTGCGGCACCGACGGAGATCCGCAGGACCGGTCCAAGCAGATCCGGCAGCTCGAGGCGGCTGGCGCGATCGTCGCTGGCACCAACTTCCAGGCGGCGGCACTGGCTGCCGATCTCACCGCACGACTGGCCGAGCGATAGGATCCCGCAGATGCGAACGCTGTTCAAGGATTCGCTGTCGGTCATCAATGTGGGCCTCGCCGGATTCGGCGAGGATATTGTCGCGGCGGGAGGCCACTGCGTTGCGCTCGACTGGCAGCCGCCGGCAAAGGGCGACCGCGATGCCGCGTGGGCGCTCGCCGAAATCTTCGACCACCCGCGGGTCGAACAGGCCAACGCTGACGCCTTCGGCCGGTTCACCGCAGCGCAGCCGGTGCTGGTCGACGTCGCCCCCGCGCGCGACGTGCTGGCCGGCATGTCCGGCGGCCGCCGCATCGTTCTTCATGCCGGACCGCCGATCGCGTGGCCGAAGATGTGTGGCCCGATGCAGGGCGCGGTGCTCGGCGCCGTCGTGCTGGAAGGCTGGGCCGATTCGGTCGATGCCGCGGCGCGCCTCGTCGAAGCGGGTGGGATCGACCTCGAGCCATGCCACCACCATGGTGCCGTCGGGCCGATGGCGGGCATCATCAGCCCGTCGATGCCACTCTGGGTCGTCGTCAACAAGACGCACGGTAACCGCGCGTATTCCAATTTCAACGAAGGGCTCGGCAAAGTGCTTCGCTTTGGCGCCAACAGCCCCAAGGTTATCGAGCGCCTGCGCTGGATCGCCGGCGAACTGGCGCCGACGCTGCGTGTTGTGCTGGGACGCACCGGGGGTATCGAACTGATGCCGCTGATGGCGCAGGCACTCAACATGGGCGACGAGGTCCACAACCGCAACGCCGCTGCCACGGCGCTTCTGTTCAAGCGCCTCGCGCCAGCGCTGTTCGAGACGTCCGTGCCCCGCGACGCGGCCGCGAATGCCCTCGCGTTCATCGCCGGCAACGACCACTTCTTCCTCAATCTGTCGATGGCCTCGTGCAAGGCGATGCTCGACGCGGCGGCGAACGCGCCGGGCAGCTCGATGGTGACGGCGATGGCGAGAAACGGTGTTAATTTCGGCATCCGCCTCGCCGGGACGGGCGACCGGTGGTTCGAAGCGCCGGCCAACCCGGTGGACGGTCTTTATTTCCCCGGTTACTCGATCGCCGATGCGGCCGCCGATCTCGGCGATTCCGCGATTACCGAAACTGCCGGCGTCGGTGGATTCGCCATGGCTGCCGCCCCCGCGATCGTCAAGTTCGTCGGCGGCACGTCGGCCGACGCGACAAATCACAGCCTGCGGATGCGCGCGATCACGCTCGGCGTGAACGCGTCGTTCACGCTGCCTTCCCTCGATTTCGCCGCCGCGGCCGCGGGCATCGACGCGCGCAAGGTCGTCGATTGCGGCATCCTGCCGGTAATCAACAGCGGGATCGCCCACCGGCAGGCTGGCATCGGTCAGATCGGCGCCGGCGTGACGAGCGCGCCGATGGCTTGCTTCGCCGCCGCGGTGAAGGCGCTGGCGCACGAGATCCGCGAGGAGGCAAAGCCGTGAGCCTTCCGCCGGGCCGGCCCAACGAAGGCTCGCTCCCGAATGGCGGCAAGGCGCGCAGCGCCAAGGTGCACCAATGACCCGACCGATCGCCGTGGTCGCCGTGGGCGGCAATGCGCTGATCCGCGACGCGCAGCACGCGTCGCTCAAGGATCAGTACGATGCGGTCTGCGCCACGGCCACGCACGTCGTCGAGATGATCGCGGCGGGCTGGAACGTCGTGCTGACCCATGGCAATGGCCCGCAGGTCGGATTCATTCTCCGCCGCTCCGAAATCGCCACCGGCCAAGTCCCGACCGTCCCGGTTCGCTACGCGGTCGCCGACACGCAGGGCGCGATCGGCTTCATGTTCCAGAATGCGATGGTGAACGCCTTGAAGCGACGCGGCATCGAAATGCAGGTTGTGGCGCTGGTAACGCAGACCGTCGTCGATGTCAACGATCCGGCATTCGCGCACCCAGACAAGCCGATCGGCTCGTTCATGAGCGAGGAAGTCGCGAGCCAGCTCGCGGTTGAGCTGGGGTGGTCGGTGATGCAGGATTCCAATCGCGGCTGGCGGCGGACGATAGCCTCACCGCAGCCGGTGCGGGTGATCGAGGCGCCGATCATCGAGCGCCTCGCGCGCGAAGGCGTGATGATCATCGCCCTGGGCGGCGGCGGCATCGCGGTCGCGGAGACGCCAACCGGCGAACTGCATGGCGTCGAGGCGGTGATCGACAAGGACAGGGCCGCGGCACTCCTCGCTATCGAGATGAGAGCGGATCTGCTGATGATCCCAACCGGCGTCGAACGGGTCGCGATCCGCTTCGGCCGGCCGGACCAGCTTTGGCTCGAGACGATATCGGTGGTCGAGGCCGAGCGTTACGCCGCGGAGGGGCATTTCGGCGCCGGAAGCATGGGGCCTAAGATCGAAGCGATCCTCCGGTTCGTAAGGAGCCGGCCTGGGGCGCGTGGCGTCATCACCAATTCCGAGAACATCGCCCGGGCGCTGGCCGGCGAGAGCGGCACCTGGATCAACGGTTAACGCTCTCAGGAACGACGATGGAAAAGACCTTGCTCGCGGTGAACGGCACGTTAATGCGTGGGCTCGAACTCAACCCGAATCTGCTGGCGGTTGGCGCGACGTTCGTGCGCGAGGCCGAGACCGAACCCTGCTATCGCCTCTGGTCGATCGACGACCGGCATCCGGCGATGCTGCGCACTCCCGGTGAAGGCACCGCCATTGCCGTCGAGCTCTGGGATGTCCCGCTCGCTGGCCTTGCGCGGGTTCTGCTGAGTGAACCGGCGGGGCTCGCCATCGGCAAGGTGGCACTCGGGGACGGCACCATGGTGCTCGGCGTGTTGGGCGAGCCATTTCTTTGCGCCGGTCAGCATGAGATCACCGAGTATGGTGGGTGGCGCCAGTATGTTGCGATGCGGCGGCGTTGAGACGACCGCCTGTGTCACGATCGTCGGCAAACCCGCGGCGCCGATGTCAGGCCGCGTAGCGGTTCCTGCTGCTTAGAAATATCGCCTGGGGAATGCAGATCACTCCGAAAGATCAAGAATGGGGAGAACCATGAACACAGCGACCGCGGCGACAGGCGTACGGTTCTGGGTGGCGGGAGACTGGAACGGCTTCTTCGGGCTGTTCACCAACGTCCTGCTCAACGTGATCGTGCTCACGGGGCTCTGTCTCGGCGTCGTGCAACTGCCCGCCGACACCGTGTTCGGCCGGATCCTTCCGGCACTGGGTATCGCGCTCCCGCTCGGCAACCTGTTCTATGCGTACCTCGCGTGGCAGCTCGGCAAGAAGGAAGGTCGCGGTGATGTCACGGCGATGCCGTACGGCCCCAGCGTGCCGCACATGTTCATTGTCGTGTTCCTGATCATGCTGCCCGTGTACCTGAAGACCAAGGATCCGGTCATCGCGTGGCACGCGGGACTCGCATGGTGTTTCATCATCGGCGTCATCGTGCTGATCGGCGCGTTCGTCGGTCCGGCAATCCGCGCCATGACGCCGCGCGCGGCGATGCTGGGCACGCTCGCCGGCATTTCGATTGCGTTCATCTCGATGCGCCCGGCCTTCCAGATGTGGGAAGTGCCGTGGATCGGTCTCGTCTGCTTCGCGATCGTTCTGATCGCCTGGACGGCGAACATCCGGCTGCCCGGTGGCATGCCCGGCGGGCTTGTCGCGGTGATCGTCGGCTCCGGGATCGGCTGGGGCGTCTCGCTCCTCGGCTTTTCGGACTACATGCAAGGCGCAGCGGTCGGCAAGTCGATGGAGCAGTTCGGCCTGCGCTTCCCGATCTTCTCGACCGATGTCTGGCAGGGGCTCGCACAGGTCGCGCCGCTGCTGGTCACCGCGATACCGCTCGGCATCTACAACTTCACCGAGGCGATGAACAACGTCGAAAGTGCATCGGCGGCCGGCGACAACTACAACCTGCGCAAGATCCTCCTCGCCGACGGGTTGGGCGCGATCGTCGGCTCGATGCTCGGCAGTCCGTTCCCGCCCGCTGTGTACATCGGCCACCCCGGCTGGAAGGCTGTCGGCGGACGCATTGGCTATTCGCTCGCCACGGGCATTGCCATCGCGCTCGTCTGCTTCCTCGGTCTCACCGCGCTGTTGCTGGCGCTCATTCCGCTGGTCGCGATCCTGCCGATCCTTCTCTACATCGGGCTCGTCATTGGCGCGCAGGCGTTCCAGGCCTCGCCGTCGAAGCACGCGCCCGCCGTGGTGCTGGCGCTCATTCCCAACATCGCCGAGTGGGCGAAGACGCAGATCGACGGCGCGCTCGCGGCTGCCGGCACCTCGGTGTCCCAGGTGGGCCTCGGCAAGCTCGCCGGCACCGGCGTGCTCTATTCCGGGCTCGAATCCGTTGGCGGCGGCTCTGTGCTCGCCGGGATGGTGCTTGGGGCGATGGCCGTATTCATCATCGAGAACCAATTGCGGCGCGCGGCCGCGTGGGCGTTTGCCGGCGCGATTCTCGCGTACGTCGGCCTGATCCACGGCGCGCAACTCGGCTGGGCCGTCTCGCCGATGGTCGCCTTGGGCTATGCATTGTTCGGTGCAACCTGCCTCGTGCTCTCGCGCGGGCGTGCCGACGCGCCCGCAAGCGCTTGACCGGCAGAATGCGCAAGCGTCAGGACGTGTTTCCGTCGTCCTGGACCGATGGCGGCATGGATGCGCGCGTATCGAGACATATTGCCGAGACGTACTGCCTGATGGTGAGAGCAGGCGCTCATGAATTGCCGATCGCCGTCAGTGCCCGATTCGAGTCCGAAACCCATCCGAAAATGCCGCCCTGCGCCTTGATCATCTCCAGCGCGACGCGTTGGAACTCGGGGAAATACGAACCGACGCAATCCGCCAGGACGATGCATTCGTAGCCGCGATCGTTCGCTTCGCGCACCGTCGTGTTCACGCACACCTCGGTCGTCACGCCGCAAACGATGAGCGACTTGATGCCGCGGTTGTGCAGAATGAGGTCGAGGTCAGTGGCGCAGAACGCACCCTTGCCTGGCTTGTCGATCACCGCCTCGCCTGCCTTCGGATAGAGTTCCGCGACGATGTCGTGACCACGTTCGCCGCGGACCAGAATCCGTCCCATCGGCCCGGGGTCGCCGATCCGCTTCGCGCCGCGGCCGCGCACAATCTTGGTCGGCGGACAGTCGGCAAGATCCGGGCTGTGTCCCTCGCGCGTGTGGATTACCATCATGCCGGCGCGCCGAGCCGCGTCGAGCACTCGCTGGCAGGGCGCGATGACGGCCTGTAACGGCGTAACATCGTTGCCGAGTGCTTCGCCAAAGCCGCCGGGTTCCACGAAATCGCGCTGCATGTCGATGATGAGGAGCGCCGTTGTCTGGAGGTCAAACGTGAACTCGTACGGCTCGGCATCGATGGTTTTCTGCGTCATGTCTGCCCCCGCTGCAATGTTTCCCGATTCCACGCGACGCGGGCGTCCTGTCCGGCGCCGCGTGTCAGACCGTGGCTGCCGGAATGGGACACGATCTGTCGTCATCCCCCGATCATCTCGGACACTCTCGGGTCGCGGTATTGTGCGCCGACAGGGGAAGTCATTCGGCCGCTTTGTTTTGACGCTATCGGGAAACCTGCAGTGTTGCAGGATGGTCGAGGCGCATTAGGCAAAAAAAAGAGGGGTTACACTTGCGCGTAACCCCTTGGTTCATGTGGTGGGCGATACTGGGTTCGAACCAGTGACCCCCGCCGTGTGAAGGCGGTGCTCTACCGCTGAGCTAACCGCCCCGCGAACCCAGACAGGAGCCGCAATTTAACCATAGCGCCAAGACGAGGGTCAAACGTGCCGCCAGCGTTTGTAGCATCGTGTCTTGGACAAAAAATGCCCTCGGTTGGTGCGGGTTTCGCCCCTGTCTGGGGCGGCACGGGAGATCCGCCCTGTGGATAAAACGGTAAGCTTACGGCAGGACAAGCGAATTCGGGTGTGGCCCATCTCTTGCACTGTAACCAGACCCCAGTCCGGCGCCTCGAGAAATATTTCGTGTCCCCCTCGCCCTACGACGAAATGCGCACCCCGGAAGGGGAAATCCGCCCGCAATACCGTGCGTTTGCGGGGTGGCTCGACCGTACGGCCAGCGAGCGAATTGCGCAAAAGCGGGAAGAGGCGGAGCGTGCGTTTCACCGGGTTGGCATCACGTTTGCCGTTTACGGCGAGGATTCGGGCACCGAACGGCTGATCCCGTTCGATCTCGTCCCGCGGATCATTTCCGCGGAAGAGTGGAAGCTCCTCGATCGCGGATTGAAGCAGCGCGTGCAGGCGCTCAACGCGTTCCTGCGCGACATCTATCACGACGAGGCGATTCTCAAGGCAGGCGTGGTGCCCGCCGAACGCGTCCTCGCCAATTCGCAATTCCGGCCCGAAATGAAGGGCATGGACGTTCCCGGCGGGATCTACGCGCATATTGCCGGCGTCGATATCGTTCGCGCCGGGGCGGGCGAGTTCTACGTGCTGGAGGACAACCTGCGTGTCCCGTCGGGGGTTTCCTACATGCTCGAGAACCGCAAAATGATGATGCGGCTTTTTCCGGAGCTGTTCGCGACCCAGCGGATCCGTCCGGTCCAGCACTATCCGGACCTGTTGCTGGCGAATCTGCACGGGTTCGCGCCGGCGGGCGAGGAGAAGCCCACGGTCACGGTACTAACGCCGGGCGCCCACAACTCCGCCTACTTCGAGCACGCGTTTCTCGCGCAACAGATGGGCGTCGAGCTGGTCGAGGGACAGGATCTCTTCGTCCAGAACGACACCGTCTACATGCGAACGACCCGCGGGCCACAGCGAGTGCACGTCATCTACCGGCGCGTCGACGACGACTTCCTCGATCCGCTGGCCTTCAACCCGAGCTCCATGCTCGGCGTTCCGGGGCTCTTCGCCGCGTACCGCGCCGGCCGGGTGACGCTCGCCAACGCGATCGGGACCGGTGTCGCCGACGATAAATCGATCTATCCGTACGTGCCGGACATGATCCGCTTCTATCTGTCGGAAGAACCCGTGCTCGCCAACGTGCCAACGTATCTGCTGCACAAGAAGGAGGATTGCGCTTATGCGCTTGCCCATCTGGCCGAGCTCGTCGTCAAGGAGACTCACGGCGCCGGCGGTTACGGCATGTTGATCGGCCCGACGGCGACCGCGGCCGAGCTCGAAGCTTTCCGCGGCCGCATCGCTGTGGCGCCGCACAAATACATCGCGCAGCCGACGCTCGCGTTGTCGACGTGTCCGACCTTCGTCGAATCCGGACTCGCCCCTCGCCACGTCGACCTTCGTCCGTACGTTCTGTCCGGCAAGACCGTCAATCTGGTGCCTGGCGGGCTCACGCGGGTCGCATTGCGCGAAGGGTCGCTGGTCGTCAACTCGTCGCAAGGCGGCGGGACCAAGGACACCTGGGTCCTCGCGACCTAGGAGCCTGTCGGACTTGCCTTCACGTATGCGTTGCTGGGCCAAAAAGCGATGGATGCTAGGCGCGAGGCGCCGCGAATATCGCGTATATTCGCCAGCCGAGCAACGCCGCAGACGCGCTTTTTGGCAGCAACCCGAAGGGACGGGGCGCGTTGGGCGCATTTCTGCGTTGCTCACCCTCGCCATACTCTCGGTATGCCGTCGGGCTCGCGCCTTGAACTGCGCCCAACGCGCCTCCGTCGCATACGCGAAGGCAAGTCTGACAGGCTCCTAGCAAGCACACATGCTTTGCCGTACCGCCAACGAGCTATTCTGGATGGCCCGCCACATCGAGCGGGCCGAGAACACCGCACGCATGCTCGACGTCACGTTCCGGATGTCGCTGCTGCCCTACGAGGTGATCGAACCCGGTCTCGCGTGGGCGGAGCCTTGGGCGGTGCCGCTCATCAGTACCGGACTGGCCACCGAGTACTACGCGCGGCATTCGCTGCTCTCCGCCGAAAACGTGCTCCGATTCATGATCCTCGACGCCGCCAATCCGTCGTCGATCTTCTGCTGCCTGCGCGCCGCACGCGAATCGGCGCGGTCGGTGCGCGGCGCGATCACCTCGGAGATGTACGAGGACCTGAACTCGGCGTGGCTCGAGGTGCGCGGGTACGACTACGCCCGGATCGAGCGCCAGGGCGTCTCGGAGTTTCTCGAATGGGTGAAGATGCGCTCGCACCTCTTCCGCGGCGTGACCTTCGGGACGATGCTGCGGGACGAGGCCTACCATTTCATCCGGCTCGGCACCCACCTCGAGCGGGCCGACAACACCGCGCGCATCCTCGACGTCAAATACCACACGCTGCTGCCAAGCGCCGCCGATGTCGGCGGCGCGGTCGACTACTACCAGTGGGGCGCGCTGCTGCGATCGGTGTCGGGATTCGAGTCGTACCGAAAGATCTACAGCGACGTGATCACGCCACGGCGCGTGGCGGAGCTCCTGATCCTGCGGGACGACATGCCGCGCTCGCTGCACGCCTGCATGAACTTCATCTACGAGACGCTCCAGCGGCTCTGCGACGACAACACCAAGGAGATCGAGCGCGCGGCGGGCGATCTGCATGCGAAGATTCATTTCGGCCGCGCCGACGACATCATCCAGTTCGGCCTGCACGAGTATCTGATGGACTTCCTCGACCGAATCTCGGGACTCGGCAACGAAATCAGCCGGCATTTCCTCGTCCCGGCGTATTAGCGGCCTGCAACAGCCAATTCGAGAGTGTCTGACTTGCGCTTCGCACCGATCGCTGCGTTGCCAAAGCTCGCAAGGGGGCCCACCCTTGCTTCGCTTTGGCGCCTTGCGCTCGCCACGAATCGCGGCGTCATAACACTTCGTTCATTCCCGAATGGGCTGTTACAGGCCACTAGGACCTGTGAACGGGCCCTGCGCGTCGATTTCGGTAGAATGGATTCCTTTTTCGTTGTCCCTGCACGATGACCTATTGTGTCGCGATGTCGCTCGACGCTGGAATGATCTTCGCCTCGGATTCCCGCACCAACGCCGGCGTTGACCAGATCTCGCGGTTCTCGAAGATGCGGACGTTCGTTCGCGATGGCGAGCGCGTGATCGTCATGCTTTCGTCCGGCAACCTGTCGATCACGCAGAACGCCATCAACATCCTCGAGCAGCGCAGCCGAACGGCCGACCACGAGCTCAACCTGTGGAACGCGTCGTCGATGTTCGACGTGGCGCGCCTGCTGGGTGACGTGCTGCGGGAAGTCAAGAATCGCGACGGTCCGTACCTGCTGCAGAACAACATCGACTCGAACGCCAACTTCCTCGTCGGCGGGCAGATCGGGGGCGAGGTGGCGCGGCTCTTCGAAGTCTACAGCGAGGGCAACTTCATCGAGGCGACGCCCGACACCTGCTATTTCCAGATCGGTGAGAGCAAATACGGCAAACCCGTACTCGATCGCGTGCTCGCGCGCGACACGTCGCTCGTCGATGCCACGAAATGCACGATCGTGTCGTTCGACTCGACGATGCGATCGAACATCTCCGTCGGGTTGCCGATCGATCTGGTGGTCTACGAGGCAAATGCCCTGACCATCCGGCTGCAACGGCGGATCGAGGAGACGGATCCCTACTTCCAGATGGTTCACGCCCAGTGGGGCGCGGGCCTGCGTCGGGTGTTCGCGGAACTCCCCGCGCCCGACTGGAAGTAGTTAGGGCCTGTTCACACTATGTCTGCAAAGCGCGTTGCGAGTGAAAACGGCCCTGAGCGAGGCGCAAAAAGCAGGCGGGCCGGGAGCCCGGCGAGGCTTTGCAACGAAGCGCAGGGCCGTTTTCGCCGCAACCCGAAGGGAACGGGCGCCCTGGGGCGCCACTCCGCGTTGCTTTCCTCGCAGAGACACCCGGTCTCTGCCTCGTCAAGCGCCTTGATTGGCGCCCCAGGCCACCCGTTCGCGCTTGCAGACATAGTGTGAACAGGCCCTAGTAAATGGCCATCCGCGTCGCACTGCAGCACCGCACGTCGTACCGCTTCGACCGGCGCGTCAACCTTTCGCCGCACGAGATCCGGCTGCGGCCGGCGCCGCACTGCCGAACGCCTGTGCTCGGCTATTCGCTGAACGTCACGCCCGACAAGTACTTCCTCAACTGGCAACAGGATCCCTACGGCAACTGGGTCGCGCGGCTCGTCTTCACCGAGCCCGCCGCGGCGCTCGACATCGTCGTCGACCTCACGGCCGACATGACGGTGACGAACCCGTTCGATTTCTTCGTCGAGCCGTACGCCGAGCATTTTCCATTCCTATACGCGCCGGCGCTCGCGAAGGAGCTGATTCCCTTTCTCGAAATTTCGCCTCTCGGCCCGCGGCTCGGCGGCTGGCTCGAGCGTTTTCGCAAGACGATCGCGCCGGGGGAAAAGACCGTCGACATGCTGGTGCGCCTGAACCGGCAACTCCAGTCCGAGATCAAGTACCTCGTGCGGATGGAGCCGGGTGTGCAGGCGCCCGACGACACGCTGGAGAAAGGTTGCGGTTCCTGCCGTGACACGGGTTGGCTGCTTGTCCAGATATTGCGCCAGCTCGGCATCGCCGCACGCTTTGCGTCGGGCTACCTGATCCAACTCGTCGCCGACGTGAAGCCCCTCGATGGGCCCTCGGGTCCGGACCGGGATTTCACCGATCTGCACGCGTGGGCGGAAGCTTTCCTGCCCGGCGCCGGATGGATCGGATTCGACCCTACGTCGGGCCTCCTCGCCGGCGAGGGCCATCTGCCGCTTGCTTGCACCGCCGATCCCGGCAATGCGGCACCGGTGATCGGCTTCACCGATCCCTGCAGCGTGGCGTTCTCGTTCGCGATGAGCGTTACGCGCGTCCACGAGGATCCTCGAGTCACCAGGCCGTACAGCGACGCGCAGTGGAGCTCGATCGGGGATTTGGGCCGACAAGTCGACGCGGACCTCGCGAAGCACGACGTGCGCCTGACGCAGGGCGGCGAACCCACGTTCGTCTCCATCGACGACATGGATGGACCGGAGTGGAACTACGCGGCTTCGTCGCCGAAGAAGCGCGAGCTCGCGGAAACGCTGTTGCGCCGGCTTGCCGAATCGTTCGCGCAAGGCGGCTTCCTGCACATCGGTCAGGGCAAGTGGTACCCGGGTGAACCGCTGCCGCGCTGGACCGTGGGCGTCTATTGGCGCGCGGACGGCAAAGCGCTTTGGCGCGACCGCGCGCTGATCGCCGATACGCGAGTACCGGGCCGCGCGGACATCGCGACGGCGCAGCGATTTGCCATGGCCCTCGCCACCAACCTGGGTCTCGATCCGGCGTTCGTCATCACGGCACACGAGGACGTTCCGCAGTTGCTCGGCGCGGAATCGGCGTTGCCGGTGAATGTCGATCCGCTCCAGGCGGATCTCGCTCAGCCCGACGAGCGCGCGCGCCTCGCGCGGCTCCTGCAGCAGGGCCTCGACCGCCCCGCCGGCTACGTATTGCCGCTGCGCGCGGTCGCCACCAGCGACCACCGCGCGACTACCGAATGGCAGACGAGCCCGTGGCCGCTGCGTCGCGAACGCCTCTATGCATTGGCGGGCGATTCGCCGCTCGGCCTGCGATTGCCGCTGGCCTCGTTGCCCGATGTACTTCCGGAAGAAGCGGATCCGGAACGGGCGGTGGACCCGTTCGCTCCGCGCGGGGAATTGCCGGACGCGGCCGCGCCCGTGGCCACGAAGGCCAAGAGCAAGATCGGTGACGCGAAGGTCGCGCCGAAGGATGTGATCAAGACCGCGCTGTGCGTGCAGCCGCGCGGCGGTCACCTGTACGTGTTCATGCCGCCGTTGATGCGCCTCGAGGATTACGTGATCCTGTTGGCGGCGGTCGAGGCGGCGGCGACGGCCGTGCGCTCACCGGTCGCGATCGAGGGCTATACGCCGCCGCGCGATCCGCGCGTCAAGGTGTTGAACGTGACACCCGATCCCGGCGTCATCGAGGTGAATGTCCATCCGTCGTCGACGTGGGACGAGTTGATCGCGACGACGGAAACGTTGTACGAGGACGCGCGACAGTCGCGTCTCGGCACCGAGAAGTTCATGCTCGACGGCCGGCATACGGGCACCGGCGGCGGCAACCACGTGACGCTGGGCGGCGCGACACCGGCGGACAGCCCGCTGCTGCGCCGTCCCGATCTGTTGCAAAGCCTGGTCACCTACTGGCAGAACCACCCGGCGCTATCGTATCTCTTCTCCGGGACGTTCATTGGTCCCACGAGCCAGGCACCGCGGGTCGACGAAGCGCGGGACGATCGGCTGTACGAACTGGAGATCGCGTTCCAGCAGGTGCACCGCAAACACAAGGCCGGAACGGAATCGACGACACCATGGCTCGTCGACCGGCTGCTGCGGCACCTGTTGACCGACCTCACGGGCAACACCCACCGTACGGAGTTCTCGATCGACAAGCTGTATTCGCCCGATGGTCCGACGGGCAGGCTGGGGCTGCTCGAATTTCGCGCATTCGAAATGCCTCCGCACGCCAGGATGAGCGCGGTCCAGATGCTCCTGCTGCGAGCGCTGGTGGCGCGTTTCTGGCAACAGCCGTACCCAGGGCGCCTCGTCCGGTGGGGAACGGCGCTGCACGACCGCTGGCTGCTCCCGCATTTCGTCGCCGCGGACATCCGCGACGTCGTCGACGACCTCAAGGCGTTCGGCTACACGTTCGCGCCCGAATGGTTCTCGCCGTTCGTCGAGTTCCGTTTCCCGCGTTTCGGCACCGTGAATTACGATGGCGTCACGATCGAGCTGCGCCAGGCGATCGAGCCGTGGCATGTGCTCGGCGAGGAGGTGAGCGGCACCGGGACGGCGCGCTATGTCGATTCGTCGGTCGAGCGGCTGCAGGTCAAGGTTTCGGGGATGACCGGCGATCGCCATCGCGTCGCGTGCAACGGCCGTGCGCTTCCCCTGACCTCGACCGGCGTCCCTGGTGAATACGTGGCCGGCGTGCGTTTCCGCGCGTGGAACCCGCCGTCGGCGCTGCATCCGACGATCGGCGTGCAGGCGCCGCTCGTGTTCGATCTCGTCGACACGTGGGCGGCGCGCGCGCTCGGCGGCTGCACCTACCATGTCGCGCATCCCGGCGGCCGCAACTACGATACGTTCCCGGTCAATGCCAACGAGGCCGAGGCGCGCCGCCACGCGCGATTCTGGGCGCACGGCCACACGCCCGGCGGAATGAAATTGACCGACGAGCCGCCCAATCTGGCGACACCGACCACACTCGACCTGCGCTGGCAGCCACGCTCGTAGCCCCGGTGCGACGGCCGCGATCGCCGCGTCCGCTGCAATCACGATCCGATCCAGCCCTTGACGCCCGTCCGCACGCGTTTCGCTCCGAGCCCGACCGGATTCCTTCACTTGGGCGGCGCGCGCACGGCGCTCTTCGCATGGGCGTATGCGCGCCGGCACGCGGGGACGTTCATCCTGCGCATCGAGGACACGGACGTCGACCGTTCGACGCCGGAGGCGGTCAAGGCAATCCTCGACGCGATGGCCTGGCTCGGACTCGATTATGACGAAGGGCCGTTCTATCAGATGCAGCGAATGGACCGGTACCGCGCCGTGCTGGCCGAGATGCTCGATCGTGGACTTGCCTACCGCTGCTACATGGCGCCTCCCGAGCTCGAAGCGCTGCGTTCAGCGCAGATGGCGCGCGGCGACAAGCCGCGCTACGACGGTCGCTGGCGGCCCGAGAATGCGGTTGGAAAGACACCGCCTGCCGGAGTGACGCCCGTGATCCGGTTCAAGAATCCTCTGGACGGCAACGTCGTCTGGGACGACCGCGTCAAGGGGCGCATCGAGATCGCGAATGCCGAGCAGGACGACCTCGTCATCGCCCGAGCGGACGGCACGCCGACGTACAATTTTTCCGCGGTCGTCGACGATCTCGACATGTGCATCACGCACGTCGTTCGCGGCGACGATCACGTCAACAACACGCCGCGGCAGATCAACATCATCCGTGCGCTGGGCGCCGAACCGCCCGTCTACGCGCATGTGCCGACCGTGCTCGGCGAGGACGGCCAGAAGCTTTCCAAACGCCACGGCGCGGTGAGCGTGATGCAGTACGAAGAAATGGGTTACCTGCCGGACGCGATGGTCAATTTCCTCGCGCGGCTCGGTTGGGCGCATGGCGACGCCGAGGTTTTCTCGCGCGCCGAGTTCATTGCCTGGTTCGATCTCGATGCGATCAGCCCGGCGCCATCGCGATTCAACGCCGACAAGCTGAAGTGGGTGAATCACGAGCACCTGAAGCGCCTGCCCGACGACGATCTCGGGCGCCGCTTGCTGCCGTACCTCGACCGGATCGGGCTGGACCCGGTCGCGGGACCCGCGCCCGGCGCCGTCGGCGTGCTGGTCCGCGACCGGGTCGCGACGCTCGTCGACATGGCGGGGTCGGTGCGCTATTTCTACGAGACGCCGACGGTATCGCCAGAGTTCGTCGCTGCGCACGTCAACGACACGAATCGCGCTGCGCTGTCCGAACTCACCGCGGAGTTCCAGGACATCGCCTGGACGCACGATGCGCTGGGCATCGCGATGAAAGCCGCCGCCTCGAGGAACGGCCTCAAGCCCGGGCAGGTGATGATGGCGATGCGAGTCCTGGTCTGCGGAACGCGCGAAACACCGGCGATCGACGCGGTGCTCGCCTTGCTGGGTCGCGATACGGTCGTCGCCCGTCTTCGCGCGGGGCTCGGCCTCGTCCGTTGACGCCAGTGTGGACACCTGTCTCCGCGAGTGACGGCATGATCCGCGCGGCATCGCCGCGCGACGTCACGCGCCCGCGCACCGCATGCCCGTTGTCAATCGTTGTTTGCGACCGTCGCCTCCTGTAGAATGGCGATTTCCGGAACTTGTCGCCCATGCCCAAGTTCGTTTTCGTGACCGGCGGCGTCGTTTCCTCCCTGGGTAAGGGAATCGCCGCCGCCTCACTTGCCGCGATCCTCGCCTCGCGCGGCGTCCGCGTCACCCATCTCAAGCTCGACCCGTACATCAACGTCGATCCTGGAACGATGAGTCCGTTCCAGCACGGCGAGGTCTTCGTCACCGAAGACGGCGCCGAGACCGACCTCGACCTTGGCCATTACGAACGCTTCACCGACGTGAAGATGGGCCGGCGCAACAATTTCACCACGGGGCAGATCTACGAGAGCGTCATCCGCAAGGAGCGCCGCGGCGACTACCTCGGCGGCACCGTCCAGGTGATCCCGCACATCACCGACGAGATCAAGAGCTGGATCGCCGCAGGTGCAGGCGATGCCGAAGTCGCGGTCGTCGAGGTAGGCGGCACTGTCGGCGATATCGAATCGCTGCCGTTTCTCGAGGCGATCCGGCAGATGGGGATTACGCTGGGTCGCGACAACGTCTGTTACATCCATCTCACGTTGGTGCCCTACATCGCAACCGCCGGCGAGATGAAGACGAAGCCGACGCAGCACTCGGTCAAGGAGTTGCGGGAGATCGGGATTCAGCCGGATGTTGTCCTGTGTCGAGCCGATCGGCCCCTGCTCGATGGCGACCGGCGCAAGATCGCGCTGTTCACCAACGTTCCGGCGGAAGCGGTGATCCCCGCGCTCGACACCGATTCGATCTACAAGATTCCCGGCGCACTGCATGCCGAGGGCCTCGACGCCATCGTGTGCAAGAAACTCATGATGGCTCCGCCACCGGCCAACCTTGGGACCTGGAACAGGCTGGTGGAGGCCCTCGAGCATCCCGAGCACGCGGTGCACGTCGCCATGGTCGGAAAGTACGTCGACCTCACCGAGTCGTACAAGTCGCTGTCCGAAGCGCTCATTCATGCGGGCATCCACACGCGAAGCAAGGTGCATATCCACTACGTCGATTCCGAAGCCGTCGAGCGCGATGGCACCGACTGCCTTTCCGCGATGGATGCGATCCTCGTTCCGGGCGGATTTGGCAAACGTGGTGTCGAGGGCAAGATCAAGGCGATCCGCTACGCGCGCGAGAACGGAGTCCCGTACCTCGGTATCTGTCTCGGCATGCAGCTCGCGGTCATCGAATTCGCACGGGACGTGGCGGGGCTCGACAACGCCAACAGCACGGAATTCGATCCCGCGACGCCGCACCCGGTCGTCGCTCTCATCACCGAGTGGCAGAACCGCGACGGCTCGATCGAACGGCGCGGTGCGGATTCGGATCTCGGAGGCACGATGCGCCTCGGCGGCCAGCCGTGCGAGGTCGTGCCGGGTTCGCTCGCACACCGTATCTACGGTTCGACGACGGTCTCCGAGCGTCATCGCCATCGCTACGAGGTCAACAACCATTACCTTGCGCGTCTCGAGGCGGCGGGTCTCGGCGTCGGTGCGCGCGCGCGAAGCGATCGCGCCGGCGATCTCTGCGAGATGGTCGAGTTGCCGAGGCATCCTTGGTTCTTCGGCTGCCAGTTCCACCCTGAGTTCACGTCCAATCCGCGTCGCGGCCATCCGCTGTTCATCGGGTTCGTCCGTGCGGCCCTCGAGCGACAGCGGCGCGTTCGGGGCGGAGCGAGCGACGCTGTCGCCGAGCTGGTCGCGTCGATATGACGCTCGCCGCGCAATGAGGTTGTGCGGCTTCGATGTTGGACTCGAGCAACCGCTATTCCTGATAGCGGGGCCCTGTGTGGTCGAATCCGAGCAACTGCAGATCGACGTCGCCGGCCGTCTCAAGGAAACCTGCGCGGCACTCGGCATTCCGTTCATCTTCAAGTCGTCGTACGACAAGGCGAACCGCAGCTCCGGCGCATCGTTCCGCGGTCCCGGGCGCGACGAAGGCCTGCGGATCCTCGCGGAAGTGAAGCGTCAGATCCGCGTGCCGGTCCTGACCGACGTTCATGCCGAAGCAGACGTGTCAGAGGTCGCGGCGGTGGTCGACGTCCTGCAAACGCCCGCGTTCCTGTGCCGCCAGACCGATTTCATCCACGCGGTGGCCCGCGCGGGCAAGCCGGTCAACATCAAGAAGGGCCAGTTTCTCGCTCCGGAAGACATGATGCAGGTCGTCGCCAAGGCCAGGGCTGCAAGCGGCGCCGACAACATCATGGTCTGCGAGCGTGGCGCATCGTTCGGTTACCACAATCTCGTTTCCGACATGCGGAGCCTCGCGATCATGCGCGCGACCGGTTGCCCGGTCGTGTTCGACGCGACGCACTCGGTCCAGCTGCCCGGCGGTCTGGGGACGGCCAGCGGAGGCCAGCGCGAATTCGTCCCGGTGCTGGCCCGCGCGGCGGTCGCGTCGGGCGTCGCCGGTATCTTCATGGAGACGCATCCGGAGCCGGAGAAGGCGCTGTCGGACGGACCAAACGCGTGGCCGCTCGCGCGGATGCGCGCGCTGCTCGAAACGCTGCTGGAGCTCGACGCGACCGTCAAGCGCGCGGGATTTCCGGAAGACGCGATGATTTCGTCGCGTTGACGGCGGCGACCGATGCACGCGGACGGCAGCGACATCCGGCGCCGCTTTCGACCGGCAAGATTGACTGACATTCGGGGGAACAGATCATGAGCGCTATCGTCGACGTCATCGCCCGCGAGATCCTGGATTCGCGCGGCAATCCCACGGTCGAAGCGGACGTCGTCCTCGAGTCCGGCGTGTCCGGCCGCGCCGCCGTGCCGTCGGGAGCGTCGACCGGATCGAAGGAAGCCATCGAACTGCGCGACGGCGACGCGGCGCGCTATTTCGGCAAGGGCGTGCTGCGCGCGGTCGAGAACGTCAACACCGAGATCTGCGAGGCGATTCTCGGCCTCGACGCAAGCGAGCAGGCGTTCATCGACAAGACGATGATCGATCTCGATGGCACCGAGAACAAGTCGCGTCTCGGCGCCAATGCGCTCCTTGCCGTCTCGTGCGCCGTGGCCAAGGCGGCCGCCGACGAATCGTCGTTGCCGCTGTATCGATACCTCGGCGGCGCCGGACAAATGCAATTGCCCGTGCCGCTGATGAACGTCATCAATGGTGGGGCACACGCCAACAACAAGGTCGATCTGCAGGAATTCATGCTGGTGCCGCTCGGCGCACCCTCGTTCCGCGAAGCTCTGCGGTACGGATCCGAAATTTTCCAGACGCTGAAGAAGGTCATCGACGCCAGGGGCACTGCCGACCCCGACCGTCGGCGACGAAGGCGGATTCGCCCCGAACCTCCCGTCGAACGAATCGGCGCTCGAGCTTCTCATGGAGGCGATCGACAAGGCTCGGCTACGTGCCCGGTACCGACGTCGCGCTGGCGCTCGATTGCGCCGCCAGCGAGTACTACGAGGACGGCGTGTAGACCTCGCATCGGAAGGTGCCAAGCTCACCCGGTCGCAGATGGTCGACTACCTCGCTTCCTGGTGCGACAAGTACCCGATCGTCAGCATCGAGGACGGAGATGTGGAGCACGATTCGAATGGCTCGAAGCTCCTGACCGACCGGCTCGGGCGCAACGTGCAGCTGGTCGGAGCGACGATCTCTTCGTCACCGACACCAGATCCTGAAGCAGGGAATCACCAAGGGCGTGGCCAATTCGATCCTCGTCAAGATCAACCAGATTGGCACGCTGTCGGGAAACCTTCGCGGCCATCACGATGGCCAACCGCGCGGGCTACACGGCCGTCATCTCCCACCGCTCGGGCGAGACCGAGGACAGCATGATCGCGGATATCTCCGTCGGCACGAATGCCGGCCAGATCAAGACCGGTTCATTGTCGCGTTCGGACCGGATCGCGAAGTACAACCAGCTGCTGCGTATCGAGGAAGATCTCGGCGAAGCCGCCGGCTATCCGGGCCGCGACGCCTTCTACCAGCTGAAGTAGCGGGGCGCCTGACTTGCGCTGGCTCGCACTCGTATTCGTCGTCCTGATCGCGGCGCTGCAATACCCGATGTGGCTCGGCAAGGGCGGGTGGCTTCAGGTGCGCGAGCTCGATCGCCAGCTCGCAGCGCAGCGCGACGGAAACACGAAGCTCAAGGCGCGCAATGATGCGCTCGATGCCGATGTCAGAGACCTCAAGACCGGGTTCGAGGCGATCGAGGAACGCGCTCGCTCGGAACTCGGCATGGTGAAGCAGGACGAGGTATTCTTCCAGATACAGCCCGGATCGATGCAGGCTGCGGATCCGGCACGCGGCGCTGCGGCGGGATCGTCGGGCCCGACCACTACCTTGCCGATCCGACCGGCAACGCGCCCCGCGGACAAGCGCTGACGGGCGTCGTCCGCGCGTTCGGCGGTCCGCGACCGATCCTCCCCGCGATCGTGCAGCGCATCACCTCCCGGAACAACCCGCGTCTCAAGGAAGCGGCGCGGCTTGTCGCTTCGGCGCGCGACCGGCGAAAGGCCGGCAGGTGTGTACTGGAAGGCGAGCATCTCGTCGCGGTCTACGCCGCGCGCTGCGGTGCGCCCGAGACCTTGATCGTCGCCGACAATGCGATGGCGCGGCCGGCGGTCCGCGCATTGGCGGAACGGCATTCCGATCGAACGCTGATTGTTCCGGCATCGCTGTTCGGCGATTTCGCGACCCTGCCGGCGGGCGTTGGCATGCTGGCGGTGGTCGCGACCCCGACGGCAGGTTCACCGGATCCGGCCGGCTTCTGCCTGCTGCTCGACGATGTTCAGGATCCGGGAAACGTAGGTTCCATGCTTCGCTCGGCGGCGGCGGCGGGGGTCGATCGGGTATTGCTGTCGAAACGATGCGCGTTCGCATGGTCGCCCAAGACGCTGCGCGCGGGGCAGGGCGCGCACTTCTGCGTCGCGATCCACGAGGATGTCGACCTTCCGGCGTGGGCCGCCGCCTTTCGCGATACGGGCGGCAACGTCGTCGCCAGTGTCGCGATCGGCGGCATCAGCTTGCACGCGGCGCGGATCAGGGGCCCGGTCGCGTTGGCCATCGGCAGCGAAGGCTCGGGCCTTTCCCCGGCACTCGTAGCGTGCGCGACGATGCGGGTGACGATTCCGATGGCGCATGGCGTCGAATCGCTCAACGCCGCGGCGGCGGCGGCCGTTCTGCTGTTCGAATGCGTGCGGCAGCGCACCGCGCTGCCGCACCGAGGCGGAAACTAGTACCGCGACCCATAAGTTTGCGTACATGCCGAGAACCGAGCCCGCGCGCCGAGCGCGCGAAGCGAACCGCAGCCATAGCTCGTGCTATGGCGAGGATGAGCGACAAAGCGATCGGCGATGCGGATCGGTTCGAACATAGCGAAACTTATGGGTCGCGGTACTATGAGTCTGCCGGACTCACTTTCGCGTATGCGACGGGCCCGACAGTTCGCGCGACGCTACTGCTTGACGCCCGCAAGCCGGCCCTGCTGGACGCAGCTGCCGCCGAGGTTCGCGCGCCAATGCGCTTCGATGCCGTCGTCCAGCAGCCGGACGCTGTCGATCTCGGCGGTCGTCGAGAGCCCGTTCGTGCACTGATAGGCCGCACTGGGCACGTACAGTGTCTTGCCGTACTGTGCGGCGTTCCCCTGCATCACGCACTGGGGCTGTCCGATGTTCGTGCTGTCCGCGCCGGAAAATTCGATCCGGACGACATTCGCGGCCGTTTGCGTGACCCGGAACTGCATCGTCTGGATGAATGATGTGGCGGTACCCGACTGGCAGTTCCCGGAGGTGGTTCCAGCGACTCCTCCGAGATAGAGGTCGGCGACGGAGAGCCCGACGGTCGTGAACCGTTCGATGTTCTTGTTCACGGTGACGGTGTCGATCCGGTACCGGAGCGTGCCGCGGTGGCCGTTGGTCGCGGTGAATGTGGCATCGCCGACCGCAACGACGTTGCCAGGTGGCACCGGCGCGAAAACGGGCGCCCCGAACCACGTGCCGCTGACGACGTACAACGGTCCGCTGAACGTGTCGCCGTTCGTCCGCGAAAGCTGCGCCGTATACCAGACCGGTGCGCCGCCGGGCCCGTAGATGTAGAACGTCGCGAATATGAAATCTCCGGTCTGCGCGAAATTGATGCCCCAGCCGGACTCGGTGCCGCCTTCCCCCCACCAGGTGTCGGTGAAATCGATCTTGGCGTTCGCTGCGGGGGCAAGCGCGCAGAACAACGCCAGCAGCGTGATGCCAAACAGGGAGCGTGCGCGGAGGAATCGCATGAAGGATCAGTCGATCGAATGAAAAACGAGGCTCGATTGTACCGTGGCCGCGAGCCGATCGATCGCCGTGGACATCGGGAGTGCAGCCTGCGCACCTGCGCCGCCACACGCGAGCGACCCCGCGGCGACGCCCTCGGCGAGCGCCCGGGGCCAGGCAGTGTTGCGATCGAGTGCAGCAGCCAGCGCACCCGTGAACGCGTCACCGGCGCCGGTCGTGTCGATGACCTCGACCGCGGGTGCCGCAGCGAAGAACACGTTCGCTTCGGCGACGGCGAGCGCACCGCGTCCGCCAAGGGTGACAACCACCGCGCAACCATGTTGCCGGTGCACGGCCGTTGCGAATGCCTCGGGATCCACAGGCATGCCGAACCCCGTCGCGAGCGCCTCGGCTTCGTGCTCGTTGACGATCAGCACGTCGAGCGTCGACATCAGCGCATTCGGCAATTCGTGAGCAGGAGCAGCGTTGAGCACCACGCGCGCGCCGCGCGCACCTGCGCGGGCGGCGACATCGCAGACCGCCGCTAGAGGCACCTCGAGTTGCAGCAGAAGCGTGGTTCCGACGTGGAGTGCGACGTCGGGAACGGCCGACGCCTGCACCCGCGCGTTGGCACCCGCGATCACGGTGATCGAATTCTGACCGCCGGCGGCCACGTGGATCAGAGCGACGCCGGTCAGCGTGTCGACCTGTCGAACCCACGCGAGATCGACGCCCGCTTCCGCGAGCCCGGAAAGCGCGGTTGCCGCGAAGGCATCGGTTCCAACCGCGCCGGCCATCGCAACGATGGCGCCGGCCCGGCGCGCGGCAAGCGCCTGATTTGCGCCCTTGCCACCGGGGAGCGCCGCGAACGAAATTCCCGCGACCGTCTCGCCAGGACGCGGAAACCTGGCAACCTCGGCGACCAGGTCGAGATTGATCGAACCGAAGACGACGATCATCGCGGCGGAGGCGCTACGTCGTGTCGCCCGTGGGCTCGAATCGATTGACGACGCCCTTCACGAGCAGGATATTGCCGTAAGGGCGCAATTCTCCCGTCCGAATCAACGCGAATGCGCGCTTCGCGCGGTCGTAGAAGGCGTGCCGCTCGAGATTGCCGATCTCACAGTCGGCAAGGCGATGTTCGGTGAAGACCGCGGCAAAGTCCATGACGACTTCGGGCACGGCGCCGGGATCGCCGATCACCTCCATCGTGAACGCTGCCGGCGCAACTTGCGTGTCGACAGGGAACAGCGTCAGCACCGCGTCCAGCACATCGGGTGATGACGCACCGCGTAACTCGATCAATCGTGGACCGAGGCTCGCCGCCGGGAAGTTGGCGTCGACGATCGCGATTTCGTCGCCGTGGCCCATCGCCGCCAGCGCATGCAGAAGCTCGGGTGAGAGGAGGGGGTGAATGCCCTTCAGCATGATATTCGCTCTCGCGTCCGTTGGGATCAGCTGCCCTTGACGCCGCCGTGCGTCAATCCGACGACGATTTCCTTCTGGATGACGATCGTCAGCAGCAGCACCGGCAGCGTGACGATGATGGCCGCCGCGGCGAGCGGCCCCCACGCGAGCTGCTCGAATGTCAGCACGTTGTAGACGGCCACCGGCAGCGTCCGTGTTTCGCGCCCGGCGAGCACCGCGCCGAAGACGAAGTTGTTCCACGAGAAGATGAACGAGAGGATCGTGCCGACGATGAGTCCCGGCCGCGCGAGCGGCAACGCCACGTAGCGGAACGTCGACCACACGCTGCCGCCATCGATCAGCACTGCCTCCTCGAGCTCCTTCGGCAGCGTCTCGAAATAGCCGGCCATGATGTAGACGATGATCGGCACTGTTATGACAAGATGCGTGATGACCAACGCGGTCAACGTGTTGTTGAGGCGCAGGAACTGGAACACGGCGAACAGCGGGATGAGATAGGACAACGCCGGCGTCATCCTCGCGATCAGGATCAACACGACCAGCCGCTGCGCGCCGACGCGGGCGATTCCGAATCCGGCCGGAACACCGATCATGAGCGCGACCAGCGTGGCGCCCCCCGAAACGACGATGCTGTTCCAGAGGTAGCGCCCGATCGAGTTCTGCTCGAAGACCTGGATGAAATTGGCGAGCGTCGGCGGATTGGGGATGAAAACCGGCGGATACGCAATATTGTCGATCTCCGTCTTCAACGACAGCGACAGCATCCAGAGGAAGACGAGTACCGCCGGCGACACGATCACCAGGACCGAAAGCCAGAAACCCGTCTTGCGCATCAATCGTTTGGCGTTCGTGCGCTTCAGGTCCATTTCGTCTTCTCGCGGACATGCAGCAGCAGCAGGGCCAGCGCCAGCACGATGGCGAAGAACACGACGACGACCGCCGACGCCGTGCCGATGTTGTAGAAGGCGAACGCCTGCAGGTAGAGGTAGAGGTTGATCGTTTCCGACGCCGTCCCCGGGCCTCCGCCCGTGATCACGTAGATGGTGTCGAACGTCTTCAGCGCGTCGATCGTGCGAATCACGGCGGCGACGACGATGAACGGTGCGACGAGCGGCAGCGTGATGTAGCGGAAGAGCTGCCACTCGGTGGCGCCGTCCAAACGCGCCGATTCGTAGGGTTCGGTTGGAAGCGCTGCCAGTCCGCCGAGAACGATCAGCATCACGAGCGGCGTCCAGTGCCACACCTCGACCATGACGAGGCTCGGAATCACGAGCGACGGTGAGTACACCCACAGCGACGGGGGCAAGCCGACGAGTGAGAGCAGGTAGTTGAGCACGCCCTGCTGCGGGTGGAACATCATCGTCCAGACGAGCGCGACCGCGACCGGTGTGGCCATCATCGGCATGATGAAGACTCCGCGTAGCACACCCCGGAACGGGAATTCACGGTGGAAGATCATCGCGGCAGCGGTGCCGAGGATGAGTGGAGCGGCGACCGCGAGCGCCGTGAAATAGAACGTGTGAAGGATGGACTCGAGAAAGCGCTGGTTGGTGGCGAGCGTAGCGTAGTTGCCGAAGCCGACGAAATGCGCGGCCGATCCGATCTTCCAGTCGAACGCGCTCATCCACAGCGTGAACAGCCACGGAAAGACGATGACGGCCCCGATGACCGTCAGCGCGGGCGCAATGAAGAGGTAATAGCTGCGGCGCCGGCGAGCGAGAAATCGCGCGCCGCGCTGGGGCATTGCAATCGTGGACATCGTCCCGGCGAAGGTGGCCTCGGTGCGCAGGCCCGGGCGCGTCGGCCGCGGGCGGACCTGCGCACCGAGCGGCGCAAGCGCTAGCCCTTCTCGCTCTTGTCGAGGACCGGCTGGAACTCGGCCGTCGCCTTCTTGAGCTCGGTCGCGGCGTCGGCGCCGTTGATCATGTTGGTGAGCGCGATGCCGAAGACGTCACGGAACTCGGTGACCGGTACGATGATCGGCAGGCCGGGCTGCGCAATGCGCGCCGAGGCCAGCATGCACTCGATCCATTGCTTCGGCGCCTTGATGTCGGGCGATGTCTCCGCGGCGAGATAAGCCGAATTGCGCACCGGCGCGCCGGCCGCCGCTTGCAGCACCCGGAACTGGTTCGTCTTGTTCGACGCCCACTGCAGATAGAACCACGACGGCCCCTTCTTCTTGCTGAACGACGAAATGCCCTCGCCGTCGCCGAACATCGCAGAGACCTGGGCTTTCGGGCCGGCCGGCATCACCCCGTAGCCGACCTTGCCGACGATGCGCGACTTGGTCGGATCCTCGAGCGGCTGCGCGAAGCCGATGCCATCGAGCCACATGGCCGCCTTGCCTTGCAGGAACAGGCTCTGTGCTTCGTTCCAGTTGAATCCGGCAACGCCCTGTGGACCGTACTTCGCCAGCAGCACCTGATACATCTTCGCGGCGTCGATGGCGGCGGCATTGTCGGTCGCAAGCTTGCCGTTGGCGTCGACGAAGGTCCCGCCGTAGCCCAGCAGGAAGCTCGTCCACACGGGCACGTTTGCGTTCTTGAGGCCACGCCCGACGAAACCGCAAACGCCCTTGCCGGGATCGTTGAGCTTCGCGGCGGCATCGACAATCTCGGGGAAGCTCTTCGGATACGCGATGCTCTTCGCGTCGAAGAGCTCCTTGTTGTAGTAGATCACCCAGGGATCGATGTTGAACGGCAGGCTGTCCACGCGGCCGTCAGGCTGTGTCGCCCAGGCCATGCCGCCCTTGGAGAAGTCGGCGAAGTCGAGGTTCGGATCGGTCAGCGACTTGTCGGCGAGGAGCGGGCGGACGTCCTCCATCCACTTGTTCTTGCCGAACATCCGCTTCTGCACATGATACGAAAGCGCGATGACGTCGAAGCTCGTGTTGCCGGAATTGAACTCGATGACGGCCTTCTGCCGCTGTTGCTGCTCCGGGATCATTTCCGAGCCGACGGTGATGCCCGTCAAGTCCTCGAATTCCTTGTGATACTTGGTGAGGAGGTCGCCGCGCGGGCTCTTCGTCAGGAATACCTCGATCTTCTCCCCCTTGAAGCGCTTCCAGTCGAATGCTCCCTGTGCGTGCGCGGCCAACTGACCCGCGCCGGGAATCGCGCCCAATGCCGCGGCACCGAGGCCCGCCTGCAACAGGCGGCGGCGCCGGTTTTCCGGGCCGCCGAAATGATCTTGATCAGCCATGATTTCCTCCTTGCGAGTTCGTCTTTGGGATACCGCGCGGGATCTTGCTGTGCGGGAAATGCGTTACATCGAACGGGGTGGGGAATGATACTGCACGAATCCGGCGACGGGAGGTGGCTGCGCTTATTGATCGCCGCCGGCGTCGGGGGTGACCGGCAAGCCGGCGTCGCTCAATGCGGCGAGAAGCGACCGGCGCGCACCCTCGTCGAGTGCCATCTGGGGCGGGCACAAGGCGAGCCAAGCGGGATCGCGTGTGCGGGCCGCCACGATGGCCTTGAACGACGGCAGGAAAGGTTGGCGGAATGCGATCTCGATGAGCGTGGCTATCCGCTCCTCGGCAGCCGCGGTCCCGTCGGGCGAGAATAAAGCCCGGACCAGCGCGGGATAGAGGTTTGCGACGCCGCAGATCGTCCCGGCGCCGCCGGCACGCAGCAAGCGCGGCACGTGAGGCTCGTGTCCGACGAGGATCGCGAGGTGCGGGACGCGCTCGACGAGCGCGGACGTGTGCGCCCAGTTGCCCTCGCTGTCCTTGACCCCGGCGATGATCTTGGGAAAAGCCGAGGCAAGGCGAGCCACGAGCTCGACCGGGATCGGCACGCCCGTCACCTGCGGGATGTGATAGAGATAGATCCGCAGGCGCGGATCGGCAACGGTCTCGATCACTCGCGCATACCACGCGAACAAGCCGTCGTCGGAGACATCCTTGAAGAAGAACGGCGGCAGCATGAGGCAGCCGGCACAGCCCGACCGCACGGCCTGCCGCGTCAACCCGATGGTTTCGGCGAGCGCCGCGCAGCCGGTCGCGGCAACTATTCGGTCGGCGGGGATCCCCGCGGTGAGCAAAGCGGCGAGCCCAGCCGCGCGCTCCGGCATCGAAAACGATTGTCCTTCGCCCGTCGTCCCGAATGGAGCGACGCCGTCGACTCCCTGTTCCAACAGCCAGCGGGCGTGGCGGACAAATCGCGCGTGGTCGACGCTGCCTTCGCGGTCGAGTGGCGTCAGCATCGCGCACCACAGGCCACGGACCGGAGCGATGCCGTTCATGGTCTCCTCACTTCCGATGCCACGTGTCCGATTGCGAGTGCGCAGGCTAACATACTGGCGTGCACTCGAGGATTGCCGGACCCGGACCGTCGCTGCGCGTCGATGCGCATCACCACGTGTGGCGCCTCGATCGTGGCGACTACGGCTGGCTGACGCCCGCGCTCGCCTCGATCTACCGCGACTTCGGCCTCGCCGACCTAAGGCCGCTGCTGGCGCCTGCCGGCATCGGCGCGACGGTGCTGGTCCAGGCGGCCCCTACCGTCGCGGAAACCGAGTTCCTGTTGCACGTCGCCCGCGCGAGCGAGGGTCTCGTCCGCGGAGTCGTCGGCTGGGTCGACCTCGCGGCGAACGATGCTGTACCGACGCTCGCCCGCCTTGCGAACGAGCCGATGCTGAAATCGATCCGGCCCATGCTCCAGGATCTTCCGGACCCCGAATGGATTCTCCGGGAAGAGGTGGGTCGCGCAGTGTCCGCGCTGGCAGGCCTCGGCCTTCGCTTGGACGCGCTGGTAAGAGTGCCGCAACTGCCGTCGCTGTTGCGACTGGTCGATCGCCACCCCGACCTCGCCGTCGTCATCGACCACGGGGCCAAGCCGGAGATCTCCACTGGTGGCTGGGAGCCGTGGGCGTGCCGCATCGCGGCGTTGGCGCGGAACCCGCGGGTCGAGTGCAAGGTGTCGGGTCTTGTCACGGAAGCGGGGCCCCACTGGACCGACGATGGATTGCGCCGCTACGTCGATCATCTGCTCGAATGCTTCGGCCCCCCTCGTTTGCTGTGGGGCAGCGATTGGCCGGTCGTCGATCTCGCCGGTGGCTATCGGCGCTGGTGGAAAGCGACCGAGAAGCTGCTGTCGGGGCTGCCCGTTGCCGATCGCGAGGCGATCCTCGGCGGCAATGCGCTGCGCTTCTACGGGCTGGACTGAATTCGCCTCAATAGATGTGCCGCCGGAGCTTCGTGCGATAGGTGATCGTCGTCGCGATTTCCTCGATCGACTTCGCCGTCGTGTCGAGCATCGGAATCCCTTCGCGCTCGAGCAGATGCTCGCACTCGCGCACTTCGTAGCGGCAATTCTCCAGCGCCGCGTACTTGCTGCCCGGGCGCCGCTCCTCGCGGATCTTGTGCAGCCGTTCCGGATTGATCGTCAGCCCGAATAGCCGAGCCTTGTGCGGGAGCACCGACGCGGGCAGGACGCGATCCGCGAAATCGTCGGGCGTCAACGGAAAATTCGCCGCCCGGACACCGAACTGCAACGCGAGATAGAGCGAGGTCGGTGTCTTGCCGCAGCGCGAGACGCCGACCAGGATGACCTGTGCCCGGTGGAGATCGCGGGTCGCGGCGCCGTCGTCGTGCCTCTGCGAAAAATTGATCGCATCCATTCGCGCGAAGTACTCGTGGCTGTTGGCGATGCCGTGCGAACGCCCGGCGGCGTGCGAGCTCTTCGCCTGGAGTTCGGTCTCGAGCGGTGCGATGAAGACCTGGAACAAGTCGAGCGTCAGCGCGTTCGTATCGCGCCGGACCCATTCGCTCATCACCTCGTCGACGATCGAACTGAAGACGATCGGTCGCCGGCCGTCCCTGTCGGCGATCTCGTTGACCTGCTGAATCGCCGCACCGATCTTCTCGGGCGAGTCGACGAATGGAATCGTCAGCCGTTGAAACTCGATTTCCTCGAACTGCGACAACAGGCTGTTGCCGAGCATCTCGGCAGTGATGCCGGTGCGGTCGGAGATGAAAAGCACCGTGCGTCGATTGGGCATGCTTCGGGAGGAGCCGTTGACCCGTTGTCCGGCCCAGGTGTCTGCGTTGCTACCAGTCTTTCCACACGGGAACGACACCGGCAGGCATATCCGGCAGATCACCGAAATCCATTCCACCCTCGCCGGGCCCATGCCAGTCCGTGCCACAGGACGCGCGCAGCCCGAAAGCGCGGGCGTACGTCGCGAACTCGACGTATTGCGCCGGTGCGTGCGATGGCGACAGCACTTCGATCGCATCGCCGCCCATGTCGCGGAATTCCGCAAGGAGCCGGCGCATTCCACCGTCGTTGATATCGTAGCGGCCCGGGTGCGCGACGACCGCCTGGCCCCCGGCGGCGTGAATCCACCCGACGGCCTGCGCCAGCGTCGCCCACTGGTGCGGGACGTAGCCGGGGTTGCCCCGAGTCAGGTAGCGCTTGAACACGTCTTTCGTCGCGCGCGCGTATCCCGCCTCGACCAGATAGCGCGCGAAATGCGTGCGCGAGATGAGCCGTTCGCTCGTCACGTACTTGAGCGCGCCTTCGAATGCACCATCAATTCCGGCAACCGCGAGCGCGTCGGCGATGCGCCGCGCCCGGGTCAGGCGGCCCGCGCGGATCGTCGCGAGACCCTCGGTCAGCGTCGAATTCCGAGGGTCGATCCGCAGCGCGATGATGTGAACCGTGGTCTCGTCCCAGGTCACCGAAAGCTCGGAGCCGCAAACAAACGCGATGCCGGCTTCCGCTGCCGCCTCGGATGCTTCGGTCAAGCCGCTGACTTCGTCATGGTCCGTCAGCGCCAGGACATCCACCCGCCGCGCGGCGGCGCGCGCGACGACGGCGGCAGGCGGGAGCAGTCCGTCCGAGTAGGTCGAATGGCAGTGGAGGTCGTAGCGTTTCATCGGCGCAACCAGCGAAAACCGGTTCGTTACGCGTTTACGCGGCAGGGCCGGGCGCGTTTGCTTGAGATAACTGGTTGATTCTAGCAGAATAGCGGGTTATCCCTGCGCGACACGACGCCACTCGGCGCGATCGCGCTTCCTCCGAATCGAAACGCCGTGCTCACCGCCGCCAACATCACGATTCAATTCGGGGCGAAGCCCCTGTTCGAAAATGTCAGCGTCAAGTTCGGCGATGGGAATCGGTACGGGCTGATCGGCGCAAACGGATGCGGCAAGTCGACGCTGGTCAAGATTCTTGGCGGCGACCTCGAGCCGTCGGCCGGCAACGTCGCGCTCGATCCGCACGAACGCCTGGGCAAGCTCGAGCAGAACCAGTTCGCCTACGAGGACACGCGGGTGCTCGACGTGGTGTTGATGGGTCACCGCGAGATGTGGCAAGTCAGGCAGGACAAGGACGCGATCTACGCCGATCCCGACGCGACCGAGGACGACTACGTCCGTGCCGCCGAGCTCGAGTCGACGTTCGCCGAGCAGGATGGCTATACGGCGGAGGCGCGCGCGGGCGAGTTGCTGCTCGGCATAGGCATCGCGAAGGAGCTGCACGAAGGGCCGATGTCCGCCGTGGCGCCCGGGTGGAAGCTGCGCGTGCTGCTCGCGCAGGCGCTATTCGCCAACCCAGACATCCTGCTCCTCGACGAACCGACCAACAATCTCGACATCAACTCGATCCGCTGGCTCGAGGATGTGCTGAACGACCGGTCGAGCACGATGGTGATCATCTCGCACGACCGCCATTTCCTGAACAGCGTCTGCACGCACATGGCCGACCTCGATTACGGCAGCCTGCGCGTCTATCCGGGCAACTACGACGACTACATGATCGCGTCGACGCAGGCTCGCGCCCAGCTGCTTTCGGCGAATGCGAAGGCCAAGGAGAAGATCGCGGATTTGCAGGAGTTCGTCCGCCGATTCTCGGCCAACAAGTCGAAGGCGCGGCAGGCGACCTCGCGCGCGCGGCAGATCGAAAAGATCAAGCTCGAGGACGTAAAGCCCTCTTCGCGGCAGAACCCGTACCTCAGGTTCGAGGTCGATCCGAAGCAGAAGCTCCATCGCCGTGCCGTCGAGATCGAGCAACTGGCCAAGGGTTGGCCGGGACAGCCGCGCGAGCTCTTTGCCGGGTTGAGCCTCATCCTGGAGGCCGGAGCGCGTCTGGCGATTGTCGGGCCGAACGGCTCCGGCAAGACGACGCTGCTGCGCACGTTGATCGGCGAACTCGCGCCCGATACCGGGAGCGTGAGGTGGGCCGAGAAGGCGGTCGTCGGCTATTTCATGCAGGATCAGACGGCGGAATTCGATTCGGACGAAACGGTGTTCGACTGGATGCGGCAATGGGCACAGGAAGGCGACGACGAGCAGATCGTCCGTGCGACGCTGGGGCGCCTGCTCTTTTCCGGCGATGACGGAAAGAAGCCCGTTCGCGTGCTGTCGGGCGGCGAGAAGGGCCGGATGCTCTATGGCAAGCTCATGTTGACCCGCCCGAATGTTCTCGTGATGGATGAGCCGACCAACCACATGGACATGGAGTCGATCGAGTCGTTGAACCTGGCGCTCGACCTCTACCGGGGCACGTTGATCGTCGTGTCGCACGATAGGCAGTTCGTGTCGTCGCTCGCAACGCAGGTGATCGAGCTGGGTACGCGCGCACCGGCGCATTTCACTGGCAATTACGAGGACTATCTCGCCTCCAAGGGGGTCGGTTGAAATGGTGCGGCGCGCCGCCGCCAGCGATGCGTGAGGCCACGCCAAATTGCAACAAAGCGAGGAGCGGCGGCGGCGGCCGGATAAATGGTGCTTGCGTTGGCAGCGATAATCTGGCATGTATATGCTATTGGAATAGGGTTGTTATACTCGCTGTTTTTGCCTGACCGGCACAGACGGCAACCGAACCATGAAGCTCTTCGACCGCGTTCTCAATCCGCGTGAAATCCGGCGTCGGCTGGGGCTCAACCAGGAGGAGTTCTGGACGCAGATCGGCGTCACGCAGAGCGGCGGCTCGCGGTACGAAAGCGGCCGCGAAATGCCAAAGCCCGTGCGCGAGTTGTTGCGGCTCGTTCACGTCGAGCAGATCGACCTGTCGCAGGTCAAGCGTGTCGACTTCGAAATCATCAGCTATCTCAAGACGTCGCATCCCGATCTCTATCGGACGCTGCGACGAGCCGTGAAGGGCCGCCAGCCGGAATCGGCCCCCGGTAACGCCGAGCCTGCCGTCGAGCCGGCAGACGAGGCCGATCCCATCGACCTTCCGCTCCCCGCCGACGGGCGCCCTGGCGGTAGTTCCTATTGAAGACGACGGGGTCATCCCGACCCCGCCCTCGAAGGCAACGAGAACCCGCCACGGCGGGTTCGTTATTTTGCAAAGCAGCTTACTTCGCGGGGCGCGGCCGATCGGCCAGAATCCGCATCGCGACAAAATTCGGCGCGACGCAGCGGGTGCACTATTCAGACGTTGAGGGTCGAACACAAATGAGTGCAGGGCAACGGGTGATTCCTTTCGACCATTTGCGAATGGGCGACGTCGACCAAGTCGGCGGCAAGAACGCGTCGCTGGGCGAGATGATCAGCCAGCTCGCCGACGCAGGCATTTGCGTCCCGGGTGGTTTCGCGACGACGGCATTCGCCTACCGCGAATTCATCGCCCACAACGATCTCGCGTCTCGAATCTCTGCGCGCCTCACGTCGCTCGACGTCGACGACGTCGCCGCGCTGGCGCGGGCGGGCGCCGATATCCGCAGCTGGGTATCCGCCGGGCAAATTCCGCCCGCCCTGAGTGCCGAACTCACCGATGCCTACCGCGCCCTCGTCGAGCGCGCGCCCGACGCCACATGGGCGGTGCGTTCGTCGGCAACTGCCGAGGATCTGCCGGAGGCCTCATTTGCCGGCCAACAGGAGTCATTTTTAAATATCAGAGGCTTGGACAACATACTTCATTCCATTCGAGAGGTGTTTGCCAGTCTCTACAACGACCGGGCGATCGCCTATCGAGTCCATCAGCGCTTCGCCCACGATGACGTTGCGCTCTCCGTCGGTGTGCAGAGGATGGTCCGCAGCGATCTCGGCGCGTCGGGCGTCATGTTCACGCTCGACACGGAGTCGGGCTTCGACCAGGTCGTGTTGATCACCGCCTCCTACGGGCTCGGGGAAACCGTCGTGCAGGGCGCGGTGAATCCGGACGAGTTCTACGTCTACAAACCGAACCTCGATGCCCGGCGCCCGGCGATTCTTCGCAAGACCGTCGGCTCCAAGGCGGTCCAGATGGTATTCGCCGGGGGCCAGCAAGCCGGCAGTTCTACCGCCACCGTCGACGTCGCCGACGAAGATCGGCATCGATTTTCGATCACCGATGCCGAGGCCCACGAACTGGCGCGATACGCCGTCGCGATCGAAAAGCACTACGGGCGCCCGATGGACATCGAGTGGGGGCGCGACGGTGCGGACGGTAAGCTCTATATCCTGCAAGCACGGCCGGAAACGGTGAAGTCGCGCGACAACGCCGGGAATTTGCGCCGCTACCGATTGAAATCGAAATCGGCGGTGCTCGCGAGCGGCAGGGCCATCGGACAGCGAATCGGGCAGGGCGCGGTTCGACTCGTCAAGTCGGCCTCGGAAATGGATCGGGTCAAGGCGGGCGACGTGCTGGTCGCCGACATGACCGACCCCGACTGGGAACCCGTGATGAAGCGCGCGGCGGCCATCGTCACGAATCGCGGCGGCCGCACGTGTCACGCCGCGATCATTGCGCGCGAACTCGGCATACCCGCGGTCGTCGGCTGCGGCGACGCGACGCGCGTGCTGGAGGAGGGCGCGCAGGTGACGGTATCGTGCGCCGACGGTGACACCGGCCACGTGTACGCCGGAATCCTCGACGTCGAGATCGCCGATGTCGCGCTCGAGCGGATGCCGCCGTCGCCGACCAAGATCATGATGAACGTCGGCAATCCCGAACTCGCGTTCGAGTTCCGCCAGTTGCCGAACGAGGGCGTGGGTCTCGCCAGGCTGGAATTCATCATCAACAGGAATGTCGGCATCCATCCCAAGGCGCTGATCGAACTCGACCGCCAGACGGCGGAGCTGCAGCAGGAGATACGGAAGCGCATCGGGGGCTACGCGAGCCCGACCGAATTCTACGTCGGCAAGATCTCCGAGGGTGTCGCGACCATCGCGGCCGCGTTCTGGCCCAAGAAGGTCATCGTCCGGCTATCGGACTTCAAGTCGAACGAGTATTCGAACCTCCTCGGGGGCGGGCGCTACGAACCGGGCGAGGAGAATCCGATGCTCGGATTTCGCGGCGCGTCGCGTTACATCGCGCCGGAATTCCACGACTGCTTCGCGCTGGAATGTGCGGCGATGAAGCGCGTGCGCGACGACATGGGATTCACCAACGTCGAAGTGATGATCCCCTTCGTGCGCACGCTCGCCGAGGCCGAGCAGGTGATCGCGCTGCTGAAAGCGCAGGGTCTGGCGCGCGGCGAAAACGGGCTGCGTGTCATCATGATGTGCGAGATTCCGTCGAACGCGATTCTTGCCGATCGGTTCCTCGAGCATTTCGACGGCTTCTCGATCGGCTCCAACGACATGACGCAGCTGACGCTCGCTGTCGACCGTGATGCAGGGGGCGCCATTGCATCGTCGTTCGACGAACGCGACGACGCGGTGAAGGCGATGCTCTCGATGGCGATCGCCGCCTGCAAGAAGGCGGGCAAGTATGCAGGCATCTGCGGCCAGGGCCCGTCCGACCATCCCGACCTCGCCCAGTGGCTTGTCGCGCAGGGGATCGAGAGCATCTCGCTCAATCCCGACACGGTGGTCGCCACGTGGCTGCTGCTCGCCGGGGAGAAGTAGGTCAGCCGTATCGCCGATTGACGCGGTTAACGCCGTCGCGTGGAATGCCCGGCTATGAAGCTCCATCCGGGCCTGCGACTCTCTCCCCGCCCGTCGCGAATCGGGCGAGTGCTGATCGTCGCTGCCTGCACGACGACGTCCGGTCTTCTTGCGCTGTTGCCGCTGCCGATTGCCGCAATTGTCACGGGCTCCGCCGCGATTCTCGCGGTACTGGTGTCGGGTCTCTGGCGTTGTGCCGGCCGAGGCGTGCCTTCGTCGTACCATGTCGGCATCAACCGCCGGATCGCGGTCACGGATGGCGAGGGGCAGACGCGCGCCGGACCGATCCTCGACGATTCGTATGTCGGCGCGTGGATGACGACGATCATCTGGCGTGCGGATGGCGATCCATGGTGGCATCGGTCACGGTCGATTCTGGTGTTTCGGGACACGCTTTCCCGCGACGAATTCAGGCGATTGCGCGTGCTGCTTCGCTACGGGCGTCCAGCGATCGACGGAGAAGCAAGCGGTGCGGAAGCCGGTTGACCGGCGATCCACGCCTGTGCGTCTATGCGCGCGCCGCTCTCCGCCTTCGATTGGGCGCCCAGCAGATGGAGGTAGAGCGGAACCAGTGCCTCGGCCGGCGTTAACGCTGACCTGTCCTCGCCCGGGTGTGTCAGCATGCGCAGCGGCGTGCGCATTGGCCCGGGCACGACCGCCGAAACGCGCAGGTTCGCGCGACCTTCCCATTCGTCGGCGAGCGTCGTCGCGAGCGCCGAAAGACCCGCCTTTGCCGCCGCATATCCACCCCAGTACGCGCGCGGATCCTCGCCGCGCGAGTCGAGCGTGAACACGACCGACGCGTCCGGTGCCGCCGATAGCAGCGGGAGCGTCGATCGGGTCAGCGCCATCGCCGAGGCCAGGTTGACGCGCAGTACTTTCTGCCATGCGTCGAAGGACTGGTGCTCGATCGGCCCGAGTGATCCGAGAAAGGCCGCCGTATGAACCAGACCATCCAGGCGGCCGAGCTGCGCGCGAATCGCGCTTGCGAGATTGCCGAAATCATCGGCGGTCGCGATCGCGAGGTCGAGAGGCAATATCGCCGGCTGCGGATGCCCCCCAGCGACGATCTCATCATAGAGCGCTTCGAGTTTGCGCACGACGCGACCATGCAGGATGACGGTCGCGCCGCGATCTGCACACGCGAGCGAGAGGGACCTCCCGAGACCGCCCGTCGCGCCGGTGACCATGATCGTGCGTCCGGACAGATCGACGTGCGAGGCAACGTGGGGGACGGGCAGCGGCATGAGTATTCGGTGCGGGCCGATGGTCCCTTGGCAGGTGCGCGGCGAGAGCGATGATAGCGGACGACGCATCGTCGCGTGCGGCGCGGCATCCCAAGATTGCCAGACCGGAGCCCGAGCCTTATAATTTCATGTTGGCCGTGGGGGTATAGCTCAGCTGGGAGAGCGCTTGCATGGCATGCAAGAGGTCAGCGGTTCGATCCCGCTTACCTCCACCACAGTAACACCCGCATATCGTGCGCAAGGCAAGTTTGCGGGCGCTCCAGGTCCCCATCGTCTAGAGGCCTAGGACATCACCCTTTCACGGTGAGTACGGGGGTTCGAATCCCCCTGGGGACGCCAATAAAAACAATGAGTTACAAGAATAAGTCCGGCCGGAACCACCACTTGACCCCACAATCGACCCCACAATCGGGCGTGTCCCTGAGTGAGGGCGATAACCATGTCAGTCTCGTCGGCCATGGAATGGTGACCATGACCGGTGCGATCGTTTCCGCGACGGAGATGGCGGATACGACTTCGATCATTGCGGCGCTTCCGTCGGTGCTTCTGCAAGCGATCGTAGTCCTCGGAGAGAAGACGGGCGAAGGGCATTTGATCGAAGCGGTTGCGCCGGCCTGGCGCGAAATACGGCGCTCGGCGCTTCGCCGATATTGCACGGGCTGATCGCACGCGGGCAAGGACGGGCCAGTCCGGCAGTGGGGTTCCTGAACAGTGCGTCGCTCACCACGTAGTGGCTCCGAACGCCCGCTTGATTGCGTTGCTGATGAACCCTGACAACCTAAACTACGACGTCGACGTCAAGGCCGCGCAGGAGGCCGCGCGAAGTCTGGACCGGCAGACGATGATCGTGGATGCGAAAAATCCCGGCGTGATTGACGCGGCTTTCGACATGATCGCGCAGAAGCGCGCGACCGCGATACTCGTCGCCAGCGATCCAATGTTTCTTGGGCAGCGTGACAGGCTGGCCGCGCTTTCCGCCAGATATGCCTTGCCCGTCGTAGCGTGGACGCGGGAGTTCGCAGCTGCCGGTCTTCTCCTCAGCTACGGAACGAGCGTCGTGTGGATGTATCGTGAGGCAGGCGTGTACGCCGGTCGCATCCTGAAGGGTGCGAAGCCTTCCGACCTCCCTGTCATCCAGCCAATCAATTTTCAGCTGGTCATCAATCTCAAGACGGCGAAGGCGCTCGGGCTCACGATTCCACAGCCGCTGCTGCTGCGCGCGGACGAGGTGATTCAGTAATAGAGCGCGGGCGGTTCACGGCCAGAAGCGGTGGCTGGGCCAACTACCCTAAAGCGGTCAGTGAACGGGTACATGGCCACTCGAGGGGAATGTCACAAAGCGACCGTCACCGGCCAATCAACAGCGCATCTCCGCAGCCACATCGCATCAACGTTCCCGCT
>CAWJMQ010000033.1:0-45031 GCA_963844005.1 uncultured beta proteobacterium
CCTCGAATGCCGGAATCAAAATCCGGTGCCTTAACCAACTTGGCGACTCCCCAGCGGAGAAACCGGCGCGCCCGAGCGGCGCATTTTACCTAGTGTTCTGTGGTGGTGCCCGATTCGGGCGTCACGCGAACGCCACGAGCGGATGTCGCGCGAGCGACCTTGCGACATAACCCCGCATCGACGCCGGTCGCGCATCGACCGCCGCGCGCGCTTCGGGTTCCGAGGCAAAGGGCGCGAATACGCAGCTGCCTGAACCGGTCATTCGTGCGCCGCGCGAGTGTGTGCGCAACATCGTGAGCGCCGTGGCGATTTCCGGAAATCGCGCAACCGCGGCCGGCTGCAGATCATTCCGTCCATAACCCTCGGAAAAGACGTTTATTTTCGCTGACTGAGCGTTTCGTGTCAATTCGGGCGCCGCGAAAATGGATGCCGTCGACACGACGACCCCCGGCACGATCAACGCAATCCAGATCGTGGGGAGCGACATCGCCGTCAGGATCTCGCCGACCCCCCGGCCAAGCGCGGGCCCGACTCCAAGGAAGAACGGCACGTCGGCGCCAAGCGACGCCCCGATGCGCACGAGTTCTGCGCGCGGGAGCTTCACGCCCCACAGGCGGTTCAGCGCGAGCAGTACCGTCGCGGCATCCGTACTGCCGCCCCCGAGACCCCCGCCCATCGGAATCCGTTTGGCGACCGCGATGTCGGCGCCAAGGGCGCAGCCTGTGTTCCGCTTGAGAGTCTCGGCCGCGCGCACCGCGAGATCGTGTTGCGGTAGGACACCCGGCATGTCGCTCGTGCGCACGATCGCGCCATCATCGCGGGTTGCAACTGTGATCGTATCGCCAAAGTCGACGAGTACGTACAGCGTCTCAAGCGTGTGATAGCCATCGGCACGCCGGCCCGTCACATGCAGAAACAGGTTGAGCTTCGCGGGTGCCGGAACCGTCAGCGAGTGCATCGGCCCATTGTCGCTTCGAGGACGCCGGTTCGCCAGCGTCTCGGACCATGTCAGGCGGCGCGCCATCGGTCGATGACGATCCGCAACTCGACGTCGTGGCAAGCGAGCGTCAAACGCGAAGGTCGACGCGTCGTGCCGTCCCTATACGCGTAGACGATTTCGCAGCCATCCTGGCGCAGCACGGACGCGCGGCCCGCAACGTCGGTTTCCAGGGAAAACGATGCGTCCGCGCGCGGGGCGCCCTGAACCCACCATGCGAGAGCCGTCACCGGGAGGGGAAAACCGACGACCCGCTCCGTCAACGTCGCCCAGTCGCCGGATTCTTCGCGCCGGCCGTCCGCGGTACGCACGCCGACACGCTGGTTTGACGCATCGCTCGAGAGCTCGGCGACCGTCTGGCCAAGCGGGTTCGACACGACGAGCTCGTCCCGGGGCGACGCGTGCATCCACGCAAAGACGATCGAGATGCCGTCGCTGCCGCGCCGCGCCGACAGCCGGCCGTCGATGGCAAACGGTTCGTCGCGTGGCAACGCCGTCGCCGCTGGCGGCACGGGCGGCGCCGTCGCGCAGGCGGCGACGATGAGCGCGATCACCGCGGGAAACGCGAGCGGCGCCGCGCGCGGCATGCGGCGCTTCAGCGCGCGAGCCGGCGAACGGTTTCGAGCAATACGGCGTTGTCGGGCGTTGACTTCAATTGCGATTGCCAGATGGCCTCGGCGCGCACCTTGTCGCCCTTCGCCCACAGCACCTCGCCGAGATGTGCGGCGATCTCGGGGTCGGGTCGCTGTTCCATCGCGCGGCGCAGATACTTCTCCGCCTCGTCATATTTGCCCAACCGGAAATGCGCCCACCCGACGCTGTCCAGGATGAAGGCATCGTCGGGAGCAAGCACCAGCGCGCGCTCGACCAGCGCGAGGCCTTCTGCAATGCGCGGCGTGCGGTCGACAAGCGTGTATCCCAGTGCATTCAGCGCTTGCGCGTTGGTCGGCTTCAGCTCGATCAGGCGCAGGAGCTTCGCCTCGGCGACTTCGATGCGATCGAGCTTTTCGGCGACCATCGCGAGGTCGTACAGCAGATCGGGTTCGTCCGGGTGCATGACGAGCGCACCTTCGAGGACGACGTAGGCCGTGGCGTTGTCGCCCGCGTCCCGCAGGACCTGCGCTTCGGTTTGCAGCACCTGAATTTGCTTCTCAGCCGTGGCTGCGGGCAGGTCGTTCAGGTATCGCCGCGCTTCGCCAACCCGACCGAGCTTGCCCATCATCGCCGCGACGCGCAGTTTCGCGATCCAGCCGCGCTCGCTATCGGGAACCTCCTTGTAGCGCTCCAGCGCGACCGCGTAGCGGCCGGATTCCTCGGCGATCTGAGCGAGGTAATACTCGACGAGTCCGTCATCGCCATAGTCGGCGCGCTTGAGTTCCTCGAATAGCGCCTCCGCACGCGACCACTCCTTCATCTGCATCGACAGCATCGCCATGCCAAACTGATATTCGTGGTTGCCCTGATCCTTCTCCCAGAGGGACTTGAGAATGGCGACGGCTTCCCCGTACTTCTTCTGCTGGATGCGGACTTGAGCCAGCGCCGATAGCGCCACCTTGGAGTCGGGCTCGCCTTTCAGGAAATCGATGAGGTAGTCAGCCGCGCGGTCCGAAGACTGCTTGCTCAGGATCTCCGCCTTGAGGAGCACCCCTTGTTCCCAGCCGGGTTTCTGTGCGAGCGCGCGGTCGACCGCCTGCGTCGCGACGGCGATCGTTTCGGGTTCCGTGAGCCCCGTGTTGTACGCTGCCAGCGCCGTCGCGAACTGCGCCTCCGGAACGTTGGGATACGGCTGCGCCAGCGAACGCACGAGGCGGAACGTCGCCATCTTGTCCGGTTCGTTCGCAAGCATGCGGTTGAGCTGCATAAACGCGTCGCCAAGGCGCGAGCCGCCAGCCGCTGCTTCGGCGAGTGCGCGCGCGAGTTCCGCCTTGAGGTCGGTACCGAATCCCCGGCCATCGGCGGCGCCGGACAGTCCGGCAATCACCTGCTTCGGACGGTCCGCAGTCGGATCGAGTTCGGCCCAGAGGCGCGCCGACTCGACCGCGAGCCCCCGTTGGCGGGCGGCGAGGGAAATCTCCGTGGCGCGGCGCGCAAGCCGCGCGTCGCGCGTATCCCGCGCGGCCTCGAAATAGGCGCGGGCGGCGAGAGCCGTATCGCCCCTTTGCAGCGCGACGTCGCCGACAAGCAGCCGATACATGAGCTCCGCCGTGAGCCCGCCGGACCGTCCGTCCTGCACCTTGCTCTCCGCCGGGAGCGACGGCTTGGCCGCCGGCGATGGGGATGGCTGCGCAGCGGCCAACGCAGGCGCCAGAGCCAGCGCGGCCAGGAAGGCGGCGGCCAAGCAGGAAGGAAACCTAATATCTGCCATCGTGTGCATCCTGCCGGAGGGGCGTTAGGGGTAATGGCGCCGCGCCAAGCGCGAGAGGGAACCGGTCATCTTAGGGTATATTCGGCGGCCCAACAAACCACCCCCGGCAGCGGGACGTCGCTGCCTGCCGCCAACAACTCCGTCCCCTCGGCCACGATGCCGGAATTGCCCGAAGTCGAAACCACACGTCGCGGCCTCGCCCCCCTCGTAATCGGCGCGCGAGTCCTCGCCGTCCATGTGTACGACCCGCGGTTGCGCTGGTCGGTTCCCCCATCGCTTCCGTCGCTGGTCGCAGGACGCGCGATCGACGCCCTTGACCGGCGCAGCAAATACCTGCTTTTCCGGTTCGCCGGCGACACGTTGCTCATGCACTTCGGGATGACCGGTAGCTTGCGCGCGTTCAGCCATCCGCCGGCGCGGCGCGCACACGACCACGTCGATATCGTGCTCGATTCCGGCGTGACCCTGCGCTACCACGATCCGCGCCGTTTTGGTGCGATGCTCTGGTTGCCGCCGCCGGCGGACGGCCACCCGCTGCTTGCGAACCTCGGCCTCGAGCCCTTCGACCCGGCGTGTGACGCGGCCTACCTCTGGCGCATGACACGCAGCCGCACCGCGGCGATCAAACTTGCATTGATGGACAGTCATGTTGTCGCAGGCGTAGGCAATATCTACGCCAGCGAAGCGCTGTTCCGGGCCCGAATTCGACCGACGACTCCAGCGAAGCGGATTTCGAAGCCGCGGCTCAAACGCCTCGCCGGCGAAGTTCGCGCGACCCTCGCCGATGCAATCGCCAAGGGCGGCTCGACGTTGCGCGACTACGTGGACAGCCGGGGCGAGCCCGGCTACTTCCAACTCGACTATTTCGTCTACGACCGGAAGGACCTGCCGTGCAGGGTATGCGGTTCGGTGATCCGGCAGATCCGGCAGGGCGGACGGGCGACGTACTACTGCCCCCAATGCCAAAAGTGAGTCGAGGATGCGCGTCGAAGCGTCGCGGGGTGGCTGTGTTAGATTGATCGGCGGACAACGGCTTTCCCGGCATGACAGGAAGGACTGCGGACTACCACATGGTTCATTCGCGCGATCTCGCTGCGCGCTTCGATGCCTTTGGTGACTGGCGGAAGCGGCTCGCGTCGGGCATCACCTCCTTGCACGAATGGCTCAAGCGGCAGGATCTGGCCGATGCCCAGATCGATCTCAAGATCCAGCAGGTGCTGACGCGGCTGCACGAAGACAAGCTTATCGTAGCCTTCGTCGCCGAATTTTCGCGCGGCAAGTCCGAACTCATCAACGCGATCTTCTTCGCTGACTTCGGCCAGCGGCTGCTCCCGACGACGGCGGGGCGCACAACCATGTGCCCGACTGAGCTCCTGTACGACGGGACGCGGCCGCCGTCGATCCGCTTGCTGCCGATCGAGACCCGCCTCAAGGACGCGACGCTGGTCGAATTCCGGAATTACGCCGACGAGTGGGTCTCCTTTCCCCTCGATCTTTCCGCCGCCGACAAGCTGACCGACACCCTCGCGAAGGTCTCGGAGGTGAAGCGCGTGCCCGCCGTGCTGGCGCGGGCACTCGGACTCAACGAAGAAGCGGAGCCGGCCGGCTCCCATCGTCCCCGCAACCAGGAAGAGGTCGACGTCCCTTGCTGGCGCCACGCGATCATCAATTTTCCCCATCCGCTTCTGCGGCAGGGTCTCGTCATACTCGATACACCCGGGCTCAACGCGATCGGAACCGAGCCCGAGCTCACGCTCAACCTGCTGCCCAGCGCACATGCCGTGCTCTTCGTCCTCGCCGCCGATGCCGGCGTCACGACCACCGACCTCGAAGTGTGGAACCACCATCTCGCCGGCGATTCCGCCTCGCAGAAGGACGGCCGTCTCGTGATACTCAACAAGATCGACGGCCTGTGGGACGAACTCAAGCCCGAGGCCGCCATCAACGCCGAGATCGATCGCCAGATCGCCACGACCGCGACGATTCTGGGTCTCCCGACGTCGCAAGTCTATGCGGTGTCGGCGCAGAAGGGATTGCTCGCCAAGGTAAATGGCGACGACGCGCTACTCGGCAGGAGCCGACTCCCCGAACTCGAGGATGCGCTGTCGCGCAAACTCATCCCCGCCAAGCACAACATCGTCGGTGTAGCCACGCAGACCGAGGTCCGCGCGCTCGTCGCGGGAGTGCGGTCCCTGCTCGACGCGCGTCGGGCGAGCATTGCCGAACAGCTCGCCGAGCTCCGCGCGCTCCGCGGCAAGAACCAGGACGTCGTGGGGCACATGATGGACCGTGTCCGCGAGGAAAAGGAGCGCTTCGAGCACGGGTTGCAGCGTTTCACGGCGCTCCGCACGGTGTTTACTCAGCAGACCAATGCGTTGTTCGACGTGATCGGCCTCGAAGCGCTGCGCACGAATGCCGGGCGCACGCGCCGGAGCATCGAGCGGAGCCCGTTCACGATGGGAGTCCGCAGTGCGATGAACGATTTCTTCGCGGCCATTCGTCGCGATTTCGACGATGCCGGCCACCGGGCCTCGGAGATTCACGCAATGATGCAGGCGATGTACACGCGATTCTCGGAAGAACAGGGGTCCGAGCATTTCGCGCCGGCGCCGTTTTCGATGCTGCGGTACCAGAAGGAAATCGACCGGCTCGAGCGCGCATACAACCAGCATTTCAACACGCTGTGGAACATGTTGAGCAAGGCCAAGTTCTCGCTTACGCAACGGTTCTTCGAGACGATTGCTTCGCGCGTCAAGCACGTCTACGACATCGCGAACCGGGATGTCGAAACCTGGTTGCGCAGCTTGATGTCGCCGCTGGAAACGCAGGTGCGCGAGCATCATCTGCAGCTGCGGCGCCGGCTCGAGAGTGTCAAGCGGATCCACAGCGCGAGCGGCGAACTCGAGGAACGCATCGTCGAGCTCGAGCAACAGGATGAGGTGCTCACGGCGCAGGACACGGCGCTCATGCGCACGGCGGAGGTGATCGACCGGATCGTCGAGGAGCCGGACGTGGCGCCCGAGGCGGCGAACGCGTGAACTAACGGGCGCCCGCGCGCCGCGCGACTTCGTCGCGGCGATCAACCCCTCGTACTTGGTGCGAAGCTCGTCCTTGGTCTCGACAAAATCGGGGTTGACCGGAATGCAGTCGACGGGACAGACCTCCACGCACTGCGGCGTGTCGAAATGTCCGACGCACTCGGTGCATTTCGTCGGATCGATGACGTAGATCTCCGGCCCCTGCGAGATCGCCGCGTTCGGGCACTCGGGCTCGCAAACGTCGCAGTTGATGCACTCGTCGGTGATCATCAGCGCCATCGCGCAACTCCTACTTTTCCCGGCCCGCGATCTTCGCCTTCAGGCGGGCGAGGACCGCCGGGTGAACGTAGGCGGAAACGTCGCCGCCGAACTTCGCGATTTCGCGAACGATGGTCGCCGAGACGAACATGTACTGCTCCGACGGAGTGAGGAACAGCGTTTCGACCTCCGGAAACAGGTTCCGGTTCATTCCCGCCATCTGGAACTCGTACTCGAAATCGGATACGGCGCGAAGGCCGCGGAGGATAGCGCGCGCCTCGCGCTCGTGGACGAAATCCATCAGCAACCCCGAGAATGCCATGACCTCGACATTGGCATAGGGCGCCACGACCTCGCGCGTCATCTGGACGCGTTCGTCGGTGGTGAAAAACGGCTGCTTCGCAGCGCTGTCGGCAACGCCGACCACCACCCGGCCGAAGAGCCTTGCGGCCCGACGCACGAGATCCTCGTGCCCGCGGGTGAACGGATCGAACGTTCCTGGATAGACAACGGTTAGCACGAAGCGCCGGGGATCCACGAGGCAGCAGGGGGCGCGCTCAGTCGGGCGCGGGGTCGATACGGGTGAAAAGATGATAATGCACCTGCCCGGCCCTGTCGCGGCGCCAGAACGCGAACCCGGGGGGAGGAAGCACTGCGTGCGCCGCCTCGGCGTAGATGAATCCTCCCGGTGCAAGTCGTTCAACGCAGGCCGGAAGCAGCCACGGCCACGGGTCCTCGCGAAAGGGCGGGTCGAGAAAGATCACGTCGAAGTCCCGGCGCTCGCTCGCGACGAATGCCTTGGCGTCGGCGACCCGGGTTTCCAGCGCGTCGGCATTGAGCGCGACGCCCGTGGCACGCAGCGCTTCGATCAGCATGCGGTTCCTGTCGACGGCGACAGCCAGCACCGCGCCACGCGACGCCGCCTCCAGTGTCAACGCGCCCGACCCGGTATAGAGATCGAGGCAGCGCTTGCCGGTGAGGTCTTGCCCGAGCCAGTTGAACAGTGTTTCGCGGACCCGGTCGGGCGTGGGGTGAAGGCCCTCGGCCGGCGGAAATCTGATCACGCGCCGACGCCAGGCACCGCCTATGATGCGAACGCGATTCGCGGGAGAGACCGGCAAGCGGGAGGCGGAGCGGCGAGGATTGCGGGAACGGCATTATGCGGTTGCGACCTTGAGGCGGGTAAAATTCCTTCGTTGCCCTGCCGCCGGCCGTTCCGCACGCGTCGGTCCCTGCGATCGGCACGCCCCACCAGTCCCCTGAATGCTCGATCTCTTCAAGAAGAAATCCGACGACGAGGCAAGAAAGCCCTGGACCGCCCGGCTCGCGGCGGGACTCGCGCGCTCGCGTGAAAAGCTCGCCGGTGCCCTAGGCAGCGTGTTTGCGCGTCGGAAGCTCGACGACGAAATGCTCGACGAACTCGAAACCGCGCTGATCACCGCAGATGTCGGCGTCGCCGCGACCCGCCATCTGCTGGACGATCTGTCCGCGCGCTGGAAGCACGCTCCCGGAGAGGTGGATCCAAAGTCGCTCCTGAAGGCCGCCTTGCTCGAACTCATCGCTCCGCTCGAGCGGCCGCTCGCCGTCAGTACGGCACGGCCGTTCGTCATCATGCTGGCCGGGGTCAACGGCGCGGGCAAGACGACATCGATCGGGAAGCTGGCGCGCCACTTTCAGTCACAGGGCCTGTCGGTGCTGCTCGCCGCAGGCGATACGTTCCGCGCCGCCGCGCGCGAGCAGCTCACGGTCTGGGGCGAGCGCAACGGCGTCACGGTAATTTCGCAGGCCGGCGGGGACCCCGGCGCGGTGATGTTCGATGCGATCGCCGCGGCACGGGCGCGCCACATCGACGTCGTCCTCGCCGACACCGCCGGACGCCTGCCCACCCAGTTGCAGCTGATGGACGAGATTCGCAAGGTCCAGCGCGTGATCCGCAAGGCCGACCCCGCCGCGCCGCATGAGACGCTGCTCGTCCTCGATGCCAACACGGGCCAGAACACGCTTGCACAAGTAAAAGCGTTCGACGATGCGCTCGGCCTCACGGGCCTCGTGCTGACCAAGCTCGATGGCAGCGCCAAAGGCGGCGTGGTTGCGGCGATCGCCAAGGAACGGCCGATTCCGCTGCGGTTCATCGGCATCGGCGAGGGCGTCGACGATCTGAAACCCTTCGTCGCCACCGAATTCGTCGACGCGCTCGTCGGCTGAACGCCGGGGAATCCTTCCGCTTGGTAAGTTAGCGCACACTTGCGCCAAGAAAGCGACAGAGTCTGCCCGGTGCGCGTGAGGCTCGGCGAGGCCCGACCCACGCCTGGTTGGCTTGAAGCGGGCGGGCTCGGATCCTGTCACCCTTAACCCGACGAAACCAGTCGGGAACTTTCCGGCCCCTTAGCACTCCCACGTCGCGAGTGCTAAAATTGCCACAGAAAGGTGGTTTTGGCGTTATCGCCGAATGCCGCCGACGAGGAGAAAGCAAGACATGACTGGAACCGCGCTGACCTTCCCCACCCCTGCCTCGCTGGGGAGTCTGGATCATTACATCCAGGCCGTGAACCGCTTTCCCCTGCTTTCGCCCGAGCAGGAGATCGAGCTCGGTCGCCGGCTGGTCCGCACCAACGACATCGATGCGGCGCAGCAGCTCGTACTGTCGCACCTGCGACTGGTCGTCGCGGTGAGCCGCAAGTACATGGGCTACGGACTCCCGCAGGCCGACCTCATTCAGGAGGGCAACATCGGGCTCATGAAGGCCGTGCGCCGGTTCGACCCGGAACGGGGCGTGCGTCTGGTCTCGTTCGCCCTCCACTGGATCAAGGCGGAAATCCACGAATACGTGCTGCGCAACTGGCGTCTCGTCAAGGTCGCCACGACGAAAGCGCAACGCAAGCTGTTCTTCAACCTGCGGCGGATGAAGGTCCGCTCCGCAGCGCTCTCGACCAAAGAGGCGCATGCCATCGCGAAGGACTTGGGTGTCAAGCCCGAGGAGGTCTTCGAGATGGAGACGCGCCTCACAAGCCGGGACGTCGCGCTCGATCCGCAGCCTGAAGAAGACGGTGACGTGGTCACGCCGATCGCGTATCTCACCGATACCGAGAACGAGCCCGTGCAGATTCTGGAGCGTGAGGAGACGGCCGCGAACCGCACGGCCGGCTTGCAGCGCGCGCTCGCGCGACTCGACGATCGGAGCCGCCGAATCATCGAGGCGCGCTGGCTTGCGGAAACGGACCCGGCGACGCTTCAGGACCTCGCCGACGAATACGGCGTGTCGGCAGAGAGAATCCGGCAGATCGAGGGCAAGGCGATCAAGTCGATGCGAGGGCAGATGAGCGCGCTCTGATCCGTCGGACATCCTCACCCAACGAAAACGCCGGCCCTGTGCCGGCGTTTTCTTCTCCGGACTACAACTCCACCTGGGTCCCGAGTTCGACCACGCGGTTCGTTGGAATGTGGAAGAAATCGGATGCCTTGACCGCCATCTTCGACATCGACACGAACAGCCTTTCGCGCCAGAGCGCCATGCCGGGCGCGACGGACGCGATCAGCGTTTCCCGCGAAACGAAGAACGACGTCTCCATCATGTCGCACTCGATACCGCCCGCGCCAGCCTGCTCCAGCAGCTCGGGCACGTCGGGGTCCTCGGCGAAGCCGTAGTACGCCTCCATCCGCCAGAACGCACAGCCGAGATCGCTCAACCGCAAGCGCTCGGACACCGGCACGCGCGGAAAGTCCTGCGTGTGAATCGTCAGGAAGATGATCCGCTCGTGAAGGACCTTGTTGTGTTTCAGGTTATGCAGCAGCGCATGCGGCACGCGATCGACCGTCGACGTCAGGAAGACCGCCGTGCCCGCGACACGCGCCGGCGGGTTGGCGGCGATGCTCTCGATGAAGATGTCGAGCGGCATCGAGTCCTCGGCAAGCCGCGACATCAGCAGCGCGCGGCCGCGTTTCCATGTCGTCAGCAGCGTGAACACGGTGACGCCGATCAGCAACGGGAACCAGCCGCCTTCTGGCACCTTGAGCGAGTTCGACGCGAGGAACAACGAATCGACGAAGAACAGCGGCAACGCGACGGCAATGGCGGCAGGGCGGCTCCAGCCCCAGATTCGCCGCATGACGACAAGGATCAGCACGGAATCGATGAGCATGGCGAGCGTCACCGCGATGCCGTATGCGCCGCCCAGGTTGTCGGCGCGCTTGAAACCGATCACCAGGAGAACGACGGCCACCAGCAGCGTCCAGTTGATGAACGGGATGTAGATCTGACCGATCTGCCGGTCGGAGGTGTGGAGGATCTTCAAGCGCGGACAATATCCCATGAGCACCGCTGCACGCGTCAGCGAGAAGGCCCCGGAGATCACGGCTTGCGATGCGATCACCGCCGCGCAGGTCGCAAGCACGACCAGCGGGATGAGCGCCCATTGCGGCGCCAGCAGGTAGAACGGGTTCTTGATCGCCGCCGGATTGACCAGCAGCAACGCGCCCTGTCCGAAATAGTTGAGGACGAGTGCCGGCATCACGAAGAAGAGCCACGCGCGGCGGATCGGAGCCGCGCCGAAATGCCCCATGTCGGCGTAGAGCGCCTCGGTGCCCGTCACGGCGAGGACGACGGCGCCGAGCGCAAGGAAGGCAAGGAGCGGATTGGCGGCGACAAACGTGGCTGCGTACACCGGATTGATCGCCCCCAGTACAGAGGGGTTGCTCGCGATCTCGTTGAATCCGAGCACTGCGAGCACGACGAACCACATGCACATCACCGGACCGAACAGCTGCCCGACGCTCGCCGTCCCCCGTTTCTGGATCGCGAACAGCGCGACGACGATCATCACCGTAACCGGGACGATGAATGGATGCAGGTTCGGGGTGACTATCTCGAGGCCCTCGACGGCGCCGAGCACCGAAATCGCCGGCGTGATCATTCCGTCGCCATAGAACATCGCGGCACCGAAAATGCCGAAGCCCACCAGCCACCATCGTCTGCGCGCCTGGTCGCCCAATCCACGCGAGACCAGCGCCGTCAGCGCGAGGATGCCGCCTTCGCCACGATTGTCGGCGCGCATGATGAGCGCCACGTACTTCGCCGTGACGATGATCATCAACGCCCAGAAGATGATCGACAGGATACCGAGCACGTTCGCGGGCGTCAGTGCCACGGGATGCTCGCCGGCGAAGCACTGGCGAAGCGTGTAGAGCGGCGACGTGCCGATGTCGCCGAAAACCACGCCGATCGCGCCGAGCACGAGAGGCGACATGCGTTTCGACGGGCTGCCGGAGACGCTCAAGGCCCGGACCGGGGAAGGGCGTTGCTGCGCCGAACGCCCGCGTCAGCCGACGCTGCCGACATCGTCGCCGCGTCGGGCGAAGCGGATGGAAAGCTGTTTCAGCTTGCGATAGAGGTGCGTGCGTTCGAGTCCGGCACGTTCGGCGACGCGGCTCATGTTGCTCTGTTCCCGGCCCAACAACTGTTCGAAATAGATGCGCTCGAAGGCCTCGCGCGCCTCGCGCAGCGGCAATTCGAAGAAACGCGCGGTGATCTCCGGCGCGACGGTCTGATTTGCGGCCGCGGCCTCGCCCAGCAGCCGCTTGACGTGCTCGGTCGTGATGTCGCCGGAGCCGGCATAGAGCGCAAGGTTGGCTACCACACTCTGCAGATGATCGAGATTGCCCGGCCAATACGCGCCGGTCAGCGAACTCATCGCCGCCGGGAGCAGCGTCGTGATCGACCGCGCGGAGGTCTGCTGCGCGTTGCGTTCCTGCGCAGCGATCTCACTCCAGAATCGCTCGATCAGCGCCGGGATATCCTCGCGCCGCGAGCGCAAAGGAGGGAGGAGCACCGCGCCCTCCGAGAGCGCCGAAAGGAGCGCTGCGTCGAACTTGCCTTCCGCCGCGAGGTTTCCTAGAGGTTCCGCGCTGGTGCAGACAAGCGTGACGTTCGCCTTGTCGAGCTTGGGCAGGAGAAAGGCGAGGCCTCGCTGTTCGGCCTTCGCGTATTGGCCGATCTCGGTGCAATAGAGCGTGCCGTCACGGGCTTCTTCGAGGACCGCGAGCGGGTTCGACGCGAGGCGCCCGCCGCCGTGCAACACGACGCGTGGCGCGTCCGGCGCGTGCAGCGCGCGCCCGGCGACATCGTGTCCGGCTCCGGGCTCGCCCAGGATCAGTATCGGCTTCCTTGCAGCAAGCAGCTGCTCCAGCTGCCGCTCGACATCCCTGACCGGTCCGCTCGTGCCCAGCGCCGCGAGCGACACCCGCCGCGGCTCCCGGGCCATCGCAGTCTTGAGCGCTCGCGACACGGTGCCGAGGAGCTTTTGCAGCCCGACCGGCTTTTCCAGAAAATCGACGGCGCCGATCTTCGTGGCCTCGACCGCGGTCTCGATCGTGCCGTGGCCGGACATCATGATGACCGGCATCGTCAGTTGGCCGGCTGCAGCCCACTCCCGCAGCAGCGTTACCCCGTCGGTGTCCGGCATCCAGATGTCGAGCAGCACAAGCGCCGGCTCGTCGCGTGCACGATATGCGCGCGCCGCCACCGCGTTTTCGGCAACGCTTACGCGATACCCCTCGTCCTCGAGGATCTCGGAGAGGAGTTCGCGGATGCCGACTTCGTCGTCGACGATAAGAATTTCCTTCGTGGGCGTCATGAGCTCCGTATCCTACGCTGCCGCGGCGCCGCGCGGGAAAACCAGCGTCACGACGGCTCCGCGGGGCGAACGGTTGGCGAGCTCGACCCGGCCACGGTGCTCGTCAATGATTTTCTTCACGATCGCGAGGCCCAGACCGGTTCCTTTCGCCTTCGTCGTCACGTAGGGCTCGAACGCCCGATGCAGAACGGCATCGGGAAAGCCGGCGCCGGCATCCCCGAACGCGAGCGAGATTTCGTCGCCGCGTGCCTCGAGGGTGATTTCGTAGTGGGGGTCACTCGTCTCGGTCTGGGCATCGATCGCATTCTGAATGAGGTTGTGAAACACCTGGCGCAGGCGGGTGGGTTCGCCGAGCACCTTGAGCGACTCGGCGGGGAGCGTCAGCAGGATGCGCGGGCGCAGATTTTCATACAACGCGAGGACATCGAGCAAGAGGGCCCCGACGTCGACCGTCTGCATCGTTCCCGGTCGCGGTTGCCGTGCATAGATCGCGAAATCGTCGACCATGTGCTTCATCGCTGCGACCTGCGCAATGATCGTCTGCGTGCCGCGCGTCAGCGTCTCCCGGTCCGGTTCGTCGAGTTTCACGGAAAGCTTTCGATCGAGCCGCTCGGCCGAAAGCTGTATCGGCGTCAACGGATTCTTGATCTCGTGCGCGAGCCGGCGCGCGACCTCCCCCCACGCCGCGTCACGCTGCGCCTGTGCGAGGTCCGTCACGTCGTCGAACACGACGACGTAGCCGGCGACCGGGGTGACGGGGAGCCGTGACCCGCGCATCAGAAGCGTTCGCATCAAGTTCGCCACCGAGAGTTCGGACTGTTTCTGCCACTGTGCATCCCGACTCGCGCGAAACCCCTCGGCGACAAGCTCGGCAAACGGTGCCAACGCCGGCAGCTTGCGGCCCCAGTCGGATAGAGGGGTCCCGGTCAACTCGGCGAGCGGCTGCTGCAGGATCACGGCGGCGCTCGCGTTCGCCGTGCGCAGTCGATAACGATCGTCGAACGCGAGCACGCCTGCCGACAGGTTACCGAGGATGCTCTCGAGGTACGCGCGTGTCGTCTCCGTGGCGCGGCGCGACTCCTCCGTCTTCTGCTGCGCTTCCGCGAGTTGCGCAGTCATCGTGTTGAACGATTCGGTGAGGACGCCGAGCTCGTCGCGCGAGGTTACCGGCTGCCGCCGCGTGAAGTCGCCCTGGGCGACCGCGCGCGTGCCCTCCGCGAGAAGCCCCAGCGGCGCGGAGAACCGTTCGGAGAGCACGACCGCGAGACCGAGTGCAGACGTGAGCGCGAGGAGCAGCGTCAGCGTGAGGGTCACCGCGTAGAGCCGCTTCAACGACTGTCGCGAGAACGAGACTTCCTGGTAGTCCCTTGCCCCCGCTTGCACCTTCTCGACATCCTGGCCGAGCCCTTTGGGGACGGGTTCGATGACCTGCAGCACCTTGAACGGCTCGAGCTGGTCGTCGCTGTTGACCGGCGCGACAACCCGAAGCACGATGCCTCCGTCGCCACGCTGCTCGGTCGTCGCCGATGTCTGCTGCAGGCGTGCCCGCCGCAATGCCTGCGCCGGCAACGTCTCCGGTTGCGCGGTCGAGCTGCCGATGCCGGCGATCGCGAGCACGTTTCCGGTCGACGAATACAACGTGACCTCGTACACCCCGGCAAGCTCGGCGGCGCGGTTGAGCCGCGCCGAGAGGCTTCCCGGCGCGGATTCGCCGAGCGCTAACGCGATCTGGCTTGCCTTGTTCGTCGATTCCTTGAGCAGATAGTCGAGCGCGTTGCGTCCCAGATTGAGACCGCCCTCGAGCGCGCGGTCGACGCGCACGTCGAACCAGCTTTCGATGCTCTTGCCGAGGAACTGCACCGACACCGCGTACACAAGCACGCCGGGAAGCACGGCGACCAGCGCGAAGAGAAGTACCAGACGCGCCGCGAGCCGAGATCCGAAGATCCCCGCCTTCAGATTCCGCGACAGCCGCCACAGCTGGTATCCGACAAGCAACATGAGCACCACGACGATCCCGCCGTTCAGCAAGAGCAGCAAATCGTAGCGACGCGCGAAAAGCTCGGTATTCGCCGAAGCCGTCGCAAGCAGGAAAAGCGATATCGCCGCAACGCAGGCGAGGACGAGCAACAGCCAGCGTATACCGCGCGAAGGGATAAGGCCGCTCATGGCGTGAAGCTCCAGCGGTGCCATTCCGACTGCAGCGACCATTCGCGCGAGGCGAGCGCGCTCACCTGGAACGGCTTCGGCAGCTGGTTCACGTCGAGCCGCAGCCGCACCGCAGCCTCGTAGCGCGCTCCAATCACGAGCTGATCACGATTTGCGACTGGCCGCGACGTGACCCGCGACAGGAACCGCTCGACCTCGTCGAGCGCGTCGAAGGTCTGCCCGAGCAGGCCGCTCGCAACGCGATACTGACGCGTCAGAGCGTTGTAGGAGACGCGGTACTGAGTCGAGAACGACAGCACCTTCTCGTCGACCCAATACCAGCGCGGGCGTAGCAATTCGAACTCGAAGACGAAGTAGAGCGGGATCCCTTTCTGCAGCGCTTCCTCGAGTGTCGGGTTGATCGCGAGGTCAAACTCGGCGTTGAGCACGTACGCGTCCTCGTCCGCGCGCAGATCGGCGAACTTGACGGCGATCGCGTCCGCATGGGCTGCCGGAGCGAGGAACGCCAGCGCCATCGCCATGACGATCACCGACCAAGCGGCGCGCGCGAGGGGCACGGCAACTTCGGGCAAACCAAGAAAGAATCGAGTCGCGGGGAACATGCCGGCGGGCGGGGCGTCGAACGCGGTGCCGAGGGGCCGTCGGCATCGGGGCGGGCAGAATGCGCGCGGCACGCGCGCCCGTCAGGGCTTGCGAAGCAGCGCGTAGAAAAATCCGTCTTGATTGTGGCTCGCGCCGGGTAGCGAAGGCAAGAGTTGCGAGCCGCGATGGGCCGCCTCGGCGGGAAAGGTGAGGGATTCGCGCAACGCATCGGGCTCGCGGCCGATGAACGCGGCGATGGCCGCTTCGTTCTCGTCCTCGAAGACCGAGCAGGTCGCATAGAGCAGGAAGCCCCCGCGCGCCAGGCACGACCACAAGGCATCGAGCAATCGCGCCTGCTGACGCGCGAAATTCGCGACATCGGCCTCGCGGCGAAGCCACTTGATGTCGGGGTGGCGACGGACGATGCCCGACGCCGTACAAGGCACGTCAGCGAGGATGCGCTCGAATGGCCGCCTGTCCCACCATCCGCCCGGGATTCCAGCGTCGCCCGCGACCACGCGCACCTGCGGTCGGGCAAGATGCAGGCGGTCGAGGTTTTCACGAACGCGCACGAGACGCATTTCATCACTGTCGAGGGCGACGAGGTCGACGTCGGCAATTTCGGCGATATGTGTGGTCTTGCCCCCGGGGGCAGCACAGGCGTCGAGCACGCGTTGGCCCGACTGCAGTCGCAATAGAGGCACCGCCAGCTGCGCGCCCAGGTCCTGGACGGAGAAGGCGCCGTCCTCGTAGCCAGGCAGTTCGCGGACTGCCTGCGGCGTTTCGACGAGGATCCCGGCTTCGCCCGCCAGCGTCGCGGAAACGCCGACCGCGTCGAACGTCGCCAACAACGCCTCGCGAGTCGTCACTCGGCGATTGACGCGCAGCGCGAGCGGGGGGCGCGCATTGCCCGCGGCGAGCGCCGTTTCCCAGCCGCTCGGGTATTCGCGCTGCAAGCGCTCGATCCGACCATGCGGGATGCGACCAGCGAGCCACCGGGTCGGCCCGCACCTCTGCGTTAAGCGCGTCATGCTCGCGCAGGTAACGACGCAGCAGAGCATTGACGAGCGATTTTGCCGCCGGCCGCGCGGTCGCGGCCGCCGCGTTCACTGCATGATCGACGACGGCGAACGGCGGTGCGCGCGTGTGGTCGAGTTGATAGATCGCGACGGCGACTAGGCAACCTAACGCCGGGTCGGAAAACGGCTTCGCCGCGAGCTTTCGGACCAACGCGTCGAGCGTACCCCAGTGGCGCAGGGTGCCATACGCCAGCTCCTGGACGAGGGCTCGCCGACGGCCTGCGGCGGCGCGCTCCACGGGAGCAATTGCACTGAGCGCGGCGGGCAACGTCGACCCGTCCAGCACCCGGCGGACGCAGAGCGCCGCTAGCCGCTGCGCTTCCTGCACGCGGTCTCGCCGAAACGCGCGCCATGGACGAGTCGGCGCCCGGCCGCGAAGGCTGCCGCGGTCATCCGCCGGCCGCCCGCGGGTTGAACCTCCTCGATTCTCACCTTGCCTTGGCCGCAGGCAACCACGATGCCGCGCCCGTTCGCCTCGAGTATGGTCCCGGGCGGGGCCTCGCGCACCATGATCGGAGCCGGCTCGGCGCGCCAGACCTTGACAGTCTCTCCGTCGAGCACTGTGTACGCGCCTGGCGCCGGATCGAATGCGCGTATCCGTCGACCTACCGCCGCGGCGTCCGCGCGCCAGTCGATCATCGTTTCCGCCTTGTCGACCTTCGCTGCGTAGGTGGCGCCCAAGGTGGGTTGCGGACTCGACCGAATCGGCTCGCCCGCGGCAAGCCGGCGCAAAACGGCGACAAGAGCCGACGCGCCTGCGGTCGCCAATTTGTGTCCCAGCAAACCCGCCGTGTCCGCCGCGCCGATGGGGACGCGTACGACGTCGACGATCGGGCCGGTGTCGAGTCCGGCGTCCATCTGCATGAGGGTGGCGCCCGTTTCGGCATCGCCCGCAAGAAGGGCCCGCTGAATGGGCGCAGCGCCCCGCCAACGAGGCAGAAGCGACGCGTGGACATTGAGGCAGCCGAAACGCGGCCAGGCAAGTATCGCCTGAGGCAGGATCAGGCCATACGCCGCGACGGCGAGCACGTCGATCCGCGCGGCGAGGAGAGGCGCGCGGGCGGCCTCGCTCGCAAGCGTCGCCGGCTGAAAGACGGTGAGCCCTTTGTCCATCGCGAGGCGCTTGACCGGTGACCGCTCGAGCTTCAGCCCTCGCCCCTTGGGCCGGTCCGGCTGCGTCACAACCAGCGGAACCTCGAAGCCCGCATCGAGAAGGGCGACGAGCACCGCTTCCGCGAACGCCGGCGTACCGGCAAATCCGACGTTCATCGCGGATGGCGGCCGTTCAGACCAGCTGCCGCTGCTTCTTGCGCAGCTTGGCGACCAGGCGCGCCTGTTTCAGCGGGGACAGGCGGTCGACAAATACCCGGCCAAGGAGATGGTCCATCTCGTGTTGAATGCACACGGCAAGCACCCCCTCTGCGTCGAGTTCGAACGGCTCGCCTCGCGCGTCGAGGGCACCGCACGCGAACCTTCGCTGCGCGCGTCACCTTGTCGTAATACCCGGGCACCGAAAGACAACCTTCCTCGTTCTCGGCTTCGCCCTCCGCGGCAACGAGTTCGGGATTGACGAAGACCCGTAGTTGGTCTCTGGTCTCGGAGAGGTCCATGACGATCACGCGCTTATGCACGTCGACCTGGGTGGCGGAGAGCCCGATGCCAGGCGCCGAGTACATGGTCTCGGCCATGTCCCGGATGAGCCGCTGCACGTCCGGCGTGATAGCGCCTACGGGTGCCGCGACCTTGCGGAGCCGCGGGTCCGGGTACTCAAGGATGGTCAGAACGGCCATGGCATTCCGGGGTGACCCTGTTCACGCCGATCGAGGCTCCCGTTGCGGCGCAAACAAAGCTGGAGGCGCATGTCTGCGCATTTTTCAGCCACTAGCTTGCAAAATGCAGACTGAGGATGCAGAATCCCCCGTAAGCCCTTATTTTGCGGCGCTTTAGGACGTTGGCAAGCCCGCCCCCTACCGGAAGAGGCTTTATGCGTCAGAAGTTTAGCACAGCGTATTTCATCCTCGCGACCGCCGCGGCCATGCTGCTGGTACTGGGCGCTGCCGGAGCTCGCGCGGCCGATGTCCAGGTCAAGGACTCGGTTCCCGACCGCTATACGGTGCAAAAAGGAGACACCCTATGGGGGATCGCGGGAAAGTTCCTCAAGGACCCGTGGCGCTGGCCCACGTCTGGCGGATGAACCGCGAGCAGATCAAGAACCCTCACCTGATCTATCCGGGTGACGTGGTCGTTCTCGACAAAGTCGATGGGCAGTGGCGCCTCTCGCTCGAAGGGCAGGGTTCCACGACAAGGCTTTCGCCATCGGTGCGGGTAACGCCGTTGGACCCGCAAGCGATACCATCGATTCCCGCAGGCGACCTCGAGCCGTTCCTCTCGCGCCCGATCATCACCGGCCCCGAGGGTCTCGATCGCGCGGCGCAGGTCATCGCGGGTCGCGACGAGCGCTACGTGCGGGGCGAGGGCGACGTCGTCTACGCCATTGGAACCGACGCCAAGGGCGGTGACCTCTGGCACATCTACCGCAGAGGCCGCGATTTCCGGTCGATCGATAGCGGCGAACTGCTTGGCGTCGAGCAACGCTATCTTGGTAGCGCGAAGGTCGAGCGCTTCGCCGACGTTTCGACACTGCGCGTTGTCACGGCGAACGAGGAGATCCTGGTCGGAGACCGCCTCGTCCCCGCACCGCGCGGGCAGCTGATGAGCTACGCCCCGCATGCCCCGGACAAGCCCATCGACGGTCGTATCATCGCGCTCAACCGCGACGCCAGCGAAGCCGGGCGCGGGTGGATCGTCACGCTCGACAAGGGCACGCGGAACGGACTTGATGTCGGCGCCGTGCTTGCCATCTACCGCGTTGTCGCGCCGATTCCCGATCCACGCCCTTCTACGCTGCCCGATCAAATCGAACCGCAGAGCGACACGACGCGATTCTTTCAGCCGGACCGGTGGCTCAACGTCCCTGACGAGCGCAGCGGCCTGTTGTTTGTCTTTCGGGTTTTTGATCGCGTCTCGTACGCAATTCTGCTCAATACGACGGACCCGGTGTACGTCGGCGACTACGTGCGCAATCCGTAACGCGGTATCGGCGCAGCGCCGAAGCTTCTGCTGCCGCGATGATTGTCGACACCCGCGCTGAAGCATGGGCGCGGGTACAGCTGTCCGGCGTGGCGCCACGACCTCTCGTCGACCTGCTGCGGGCGTTCGGCAGCCCCGAAGCTGTGCTAGGCGCGACGCCGCGAGAGCGCCGTCTTCACGTCCCTGCGAGCGCTGCAGCACCCCTCGACGTCGAACCCGACAGCGAGCGACTTCGCGCGACCCTTGCCTGGCTTGGCGAGCCGGGTCACGGCCTCGTTGCATGGGATGATCCCGACTATCCCCGCGCGCTGTTGGAGATAGGCGATCCGCCTCCGGTGTTCTACTGCCAGGGCAGACGCGATCTTCTCGCGGCACCCGCGTTCGCGATCGTGGGCAGCCGCAATGCGACTCCACAAGGTTGCGCCGACGCCGAGGCCTTCGCCGGCGCGCTTTCCTCCGCGGGGTTCACGATCGTCAGCGGTCTCGCCCAGGGAATCGATGCCGCCGCGCATCGTGGCGGGCTCGCGCAGGCAGGGAGCAGCATCGCGGTCGTCGGCACGGGACTCGATCGCGTTTATCCCGCGCGCAATCGCGACCTCGCGCACGAACTCGCCGCGCGCGGACTGGTCATCTCGGAGTTTGCCTTGGGCACGCCGCCGCTGAAGCCAAACTTCCCGCGCCGTAACCGGCTCGTGAGCGGACTTGCGCGGGGCGTGCTCGTGATCGAGGCGACGTTATCGTCCGGCTCGCTCATCACCGCGCGATTGGCGGGCGAACAGGGACGCGAGGTATTCGCGCTACCGGGATCGATCCACTCGCCCTTTTCGAAAGGTGGCCATAAGCTCATCCGTGAAGGCGCGAAGCTCGTCGAGACCGCGCAGGACATCCTCGACGAATTGGGTGCTGCAGCCGGAATGTGCGTCGCACCGGCTGTCGCGGGCCTCCGCGGGGAACCCGGCGCCGACGCAAGCGCGATCCTCGACGCGCTGGGGTACGATCGCGCGGATGTCGACACGCTTGTCGCGAGGACCGGGCTCCCGGCGGCCGCCGTGGTCGCGGCACTGACAGCCCTCGAGCTCGATGCCCGCGTCGCTGCGCTCGCCGGCGGACTCTGGCAACGGCTGACTTGACGAACATCGGCGAAAGAGCGTGCGCCGATCGCGCTGCGCGCGGAGCGCGGCTTCCCTGAAACCTCGCCCGCGCATGCATGCGCGTGAGCGCGCTCGCGCGCGTTGGGCCGGGCCCGGCCAAGGATTTCTTGCTCCGCGTGCTTTTCCTTCTGTACTATCTGCGGCTCTTCGCTCCGCTTGCCCATGTCGAAAACACTGATCATCGCCGAAAAACCCTCCGTCGCCGCTGACATCGCGCGCGCGTTGGGCGGCTTCACGCGCCACGACGATCACTTCGAAAGCACGAATTACGTGGTGTCCTCGGCGGTTGGTCACCTGCTCGAAATCGGGATGCCCGAGGACGAGGAGGTCAAGCGTGGCAAATGGACGTTTGCGCACCTCCCTGCGATACCGTCGCAATTCGCGCTGAAGCCGATCGAGAAGAACGAGCGCCGGCTGAAGACGCTGCTGAAACTCATCAAGCGCAAGGACGTCAAGGATCTGATCAACGCGTGCGACGCCGGCCGCGAAGGCGAGCTCATCTTCCGCTATGTCGCGCAATTCGCAAAGGCGGCGAAACCGATTCGCCGGCTCTGGCTGCAATCGATGACGACGGCGGCGATCCGCGAGGGATTCGAGAACCTGCGCAGCGACGGGGAGATGCGCCCGCTCGCCGATGCCGCGGTCTGCCGCTCCGAGGCCGATTGGCTTGTCGGGATAAACGGCACGCGCGCGATGACCGCGTTCAACTCCAAATCGGGCGGATTCCAGCTGACGACGGTTGGTCGGGTGCAGACGCCGACGCTTGCGATCCTGGTCGACCGCGAGGAGAAGATTCGCGCGTTCCGGCCTCGGGCCTACTGGGAAGTCCACGGCACGTTTCGCGCGCAGCGCGGCGAGTACACCGGCCGCTGGTTCGACGAGAAGTGGAAGAAGAGCGACGAGGACCCCGACGCGCGCGCCGAGCGGATCTGGGAGGAGTCACGCGCGCAGGCGATTGCCGCGAAATGCGCCGGCCAGCCGGGCGAGGTCACCGAAGAGGCGAAGCCGACGACGCAGGGCGCGCCGCTACTGTACGACCTCACGACGCTGCAGCGTGAGGCCAACGGCCGGTTCGGGCTTTCCGCGCGCACAACGCTGTCGCTCGCGCAATCGCTGTACGAGAAGCACAAGGCGCTCACCTACCCGCGGACGGATTCGCGCGCGTTGCCCGAGGACTATCTCGGCACGGTGAAGGCGACGATGGAAGCGCTCTCGGATTCGGCGGCCTATGGCGCCTTCGCGGCTCAGGTCCTGAAGCAGAAGTGGGTGCGTCCCAACAAAAGAATCTTCGACAACGCGAAGGTCTCCGATCACTTCGCGATCATCCCGACGCTCGTTCAGCCGAAGCATCTCAACGAACTCGAAGCGAAACTGTACGATTTCGTCGTGAAACGCTTCCTCGCCGCGTTCTATCCGCCCGCGGAATTCATGGTGACCACGCGCATCACGCGCGTCGTCGGCGAGCCGTTCAAGTCCGAAGGCAAGGTGTTGGTCGCCCCTGGCTGGCTCGCCGTTTACGGCAAGGAGGCGCAGGCGGACGACAACTCGCCCGGTACGGCGAAGGCGGGCGACAAGGCAACGCTCGTCGCCGTCGATGCGGGCGAGAAGGTCGCAACGGTGAGCGCTGACGCCGCAGCCAACACCACGCGGCCACCGGCACGGCTTACCGAGGCGACGCTGCTCTCGGCGATGGAGGGCGCCGGCAAGCTGATCGACGACGAGGATCTGCGCGAGGCGATGCGCGAGAAGGGGCTGGGTACGCCCGCGACGCGCGCGCAGATCATCGAGGGCCTGATCGCCGAGAAGTACGTGTATCGCGAGGGCCGCGAACTCGTTCCCACGGCCAAGGCGGCTTCGTTGATGACGCTCCTCCACGGACTTGGCGTACCCGAGCTCTTTTCGCCCGAGCTCACCGCGGAATGGGAATTCAAGCTCGCGCAGATGGAGCATGGGAAGCTCAAACGCGACGCGTTCATGCGCGAGATCGTCGCAATGACGCAGCACATCGTCGGCCAGGCCAAGGGCTACGAAAGCGACACGATTCCCGGCGACTTCGGAACGCTTGCCGCACGCTGCCCGAAATGCGGCGGCGAGGTCCACGAGAACTACAAGAAATTCCAGTGCCAATCGTGCGCGTTCGGCTTCTGGAAGATCATGGGCGGAAGACAGCTCGAGGTGACCGAGGCCGACACGCTGCTGCGTGAACGACAGGTGGGTCCGCTCGAAGGCTTTCGCAGCCGGCTCGGCCGACCCTTCACCGCGTCGCTCAGACTGAACGACACAAACGAGGTATTGTTCGATTTCGGAGACGGCGGCGCGGACGATTCGGGCGAGACGCCCGACTTCACGGCACTCGAGCCGCTGGGCCCCTGCCCGAAGTGCAAGTCGCGCGTGTTCGAGTTGCCGCGCGCGTACGTTTGCGAAAAGGCGGTCGGCACCGAGAAGACCTGCGATTTCCGCTCGGGACGCGTGATCCTGCAGCGGCCGGTGGAGCCCGCTCAGATGCGGAAACTCCTCGCCACCGGCAAGACCGACCTTCTGCAATTCGTGTCGGCGCGCACCAAACGTCCCTTTTCCGCGTTCCTCGTGCGTCAGCCCGACGGCAAGATCGGGTTTGAGTTCGAAGCGAAGGACGCATCGAAGGGCGGCGCGCGGAGGGCGCGCGGCGGCCCGTCCCCGTTGCGACTTGTGGGGCAGCACCCGAAGGACAAGAAGCCGATCGAGCTTCACGCCGGGCGCTACGGCCCCTATGTGAAGCACGGCGACGTCAACGCGACGCTGCCCGACCGCGTCAAGGCGGACTCGCTCACCCTTACCGAGGCGATTGCGTTGCTCGACGAAAAGACCGCGAAGCAGCGCGACACGGCGCCGATTCGCAAAGTGCGCAAGACACCGGTGAAAACGGCCGCCGAGCCGCCGGTCGCCCATGCCGTGGCCGCGAAAGGCCGGAAGCCGAGGACCGCGAAACCTGCGGTCTCTCCCAAGCAGCGTTCGCGGCCACCGGCAGCGACCGCCAAGGCGGGACCCGCGAGGAAGAGGACGGTCCGGTCGCGCAGACCCCTCGCAAAGTGACGTGCAGCCTGTGACATATCGTGGCGCTGCGTCGCGAGATAGGCAAAGGCCCCAACACGGGGCCTTTGCTTTGTCTTGCAGCGCCAGGATAGTGGCCACGACCTACATCCTCTGTTACTACGTTGCGTCAGACGTCGAGGTTGCGCACGCCCAGCGCGTTCGATTCGATGAAAGCGCGGCGCGGCTCGACGAGCTCGCCCATGAGCGTGGAAAAAATCTCCTCCGACGAGATGGCATCCTCGATCTGCACGCGGAGCAGCCGGCGAACCGCTGGATCCATCGTCGTTTCCCAAAGCTGGCCCGGGTTCATCTCGCCCAGGCCCTTGTAGCGCTGCAGCGTGACGCTCGCACGCGCCTCGGCAAGCAGCCAGTCGAGCGCATCCTTGAACGTCGTCACGGCTTGCTGCTTTCCCCCCGCCGGACGCTCGCGCCTGGCGCGATCAGCCCCAGCAGAACCGCCGCCGCCGCGTGAATCTGCGCGAAGTCGCCCGACGCGATGAGATCGCTGTCGATCACCGTGGTATGAGGAGTCCCGTGATGCGTCCGGGTGACGACGAGACGTCGGGTCTCGCTCGCCGCGTCGTAGCGTGACTCGACCCGGATATCCGGATTGGCGATCGCGGCCTGCAGCGCCGCCGCGCTCGCCGCCGCCGCCGGATCGCTGGAAAGATCGATCCGCGCTCCGAAGAGCACCGCGTACAGCGCCGCCGGCTCGATGATGCGTGCGAGCCGTTCGATGACGGCGTCGGCAAGCAGGTAATCGCGCGCGATGCTCGCAAAGGCGTCCACCGCGAGCGGCGGCTTGCCCGCGCCCGGTACGAGTTCCGCACCCTTGAGCGCCACCCTCAGCAAGTGCTGCTTCAGTTCGTGATCGTCCTTGAGGTAACTCTCCTCCTTGCCCTGCTTGACCTTGTAGAGCGGCGGCTGCGCGATGTAGATGTGGCCGCGCTCGACCAGCTCCGGCATCTGCCGATAGAAGAATGTCAGGAGCAGCGTGCGGATGTGCGAGCCGTCGACATCCGCATCGGTCATGATGATGATGCGGTGGTAGCGGAGCTTGTCGGGGTTGTATTCGTCCTTGCCGAATCCCGTGCCGAGCGCCGTGATCAACGTGACGATCTCCTGCGAACTCACCAGCTTTTCGAAGCGCGCCCGCTCGACGTTCAAGATCTTTCCCCGCAATGGCAGTATCGCCTGGAACTTCCGATCCCGCCCCTGTTTCGCGGAACCGCCGGCGGAATCGCCCTCGACGAGGTAGAGCTCGCACTGCGCGGGGTCCCGCTCCTGGCAGTCGGCGAGCTTTCCGGGCAGGCCCATCGAGTCCAGCACGCCCTTGCGCCGCGTGAGTTCCCGCGCCTTGCGCGCTGCCTCGCGCGCCCGGGCCGCATCGACGATCTTGCCGCAGATGATCTTGGCTTCAGCGGGATTCTCGAGCAGGAACTCGTTGAGCTTCGCCGATACGATCTCCTGGACGATCGGCTGCACTTCGGACGACACGAGCTTGTCCTTGGTCTGCGACGAGAATTTCGGCTCGGGCACCTTCACCGACAGCACGCAGCAGAGGCCCTCGCGCATGTCGTCTCCGGTCGTTTCGACCTTGGCCCTCTTGGCGATCTCTTCCTTCTCGATGTAGTGATTGAGCGTGCGCGTCATCGCCTGGCGCAAGCCGGTCAGGTGCGAGCCGCCGTCACGCTGCGGTATGTTGTTGGTGAAACACTGGACGTTCTCCGCGTACGCGTCATTCCATTGCATGGCGACCTCGACCGTGGTCCCGTCCTTCTCGCCGACCGCGTGGAAGATCTTGGGGTGGAGGACCGACTTGCTGCGGTTCATGTACTCGACGAAGCCCTTGATGCCGCCGGAGTACGCGAAGTTCTCGCTCTTGCCGTCGCGCTGGTCGAGCAACTCGATCTTGGTGCCGTTGTTGAGAAACGAGAGTTCGCGGATGCGCTTTGCCAGGATCTCGTAGTGATATTCGACGCGGCCGAAGGTCTCGGCCGACGCCATGAAATGGACCTCGGTGCCGCGACGGTCCGTGGTCCCGGTCATCACGAGCGGCGCGACGGCCACGCCGCGCCGAAAATCGATCTGGTGCGCCTTTCCATTGCGCCAGATTCGCAGCCGCAGCCAATCCGAAAGGGCGTTGACCACCGAAACTCCAACGCCGTGGAGGCCTCCCGATACCTTGTAGCTGTTCTGGTCGAACTTGCCGCCCGCATGCAGTTCCGTCATCACGATCTCGGCAGCGGAGCGCTTGAATTCGTCGTCGCTCTTGATGTCCGTCGGGATGCCGCGGCCGTTGTCCGTGACCGACACTGAATTGTCGGCGTGGATCATGACTTTGATGTCGTCGCAATAGCCGGCCAGCGCTTCGTCGATCGCGTTGTCCAGCACCTCGAACACCATGTGGTGGAGGCCGGTTCCATCGGATGTGTCGCCGATGTACATGCCCGGGCGCTTCCGCACGGCGTCGAGGCCTTTCAGCACCTGGATGCTGGTCGAATCGTAGTCTTCGCCGTTGTTAACCGGCTTGGCGCTCGCTTGGGTCATCTTGGCTTTCGGTGGTAAATCCTTGCGCTCAAAGCACCGGCGCCGACTCGCGGTCGGCGCCGACGCATCGCATGCAGAGCCGCTGCCGAGCTCAAATGCGCATCGGCATCACGACGTACTTGTAGTCGTGGCGTTCCGGCACGGTGACGAGCGCGCTCGAATTGGCGTCGCCGAACGCAAGTTCCACGCGTTCCATCGCCATGTTCTGCAGCACATCGAGGAGGTACGTTATGTTGAAGCCTATGTCGAGTGCATCGCCCTTGTAAGAGACTTCGAGTTCCTCTTCCGCCTCCTCCTGCTCGCTGTTGGTACAGATGATCTTCAGCTGATCGTTACCGAGCACGAGGCGGACGCCGCGGAACTTCTCGTTCGAGAGGATCGCCGCGCGTTGCAGTGACGCCAGCAGCTCCGATCGCGCAAGCTGGATCCGCTTGCTGTGGCCCGCGGGGATGACGCGGTTGTAGTCCGGAAATTTTCCGTCCACGACCTTGCTCACCAACTCGATGTTGTCGAAATTGAAGCGAACCTGGTTCGCCAGTATGGCGAGCGTCACGGGATCGTCGACATCGGCGAGCAGCTTTCCCAATTCAAGCACCGTCTTGCGCGGGAGGATCACCTCCTGGCGCTGATAGTCGCCCGGGATATCAAGGTTCGCCCAGGACAGCCGGTGGCCGTCGGTTGCCACCGCCTGCAGCGAACTCTTCTCGATGACGAGCAACATGCCGTTGAGGTAGTAGCGGATGTCCTGCTGCGCCATTGCGAATTCCGCCGATTTCAGCAGCCCTCGCAAGTCGCGTTGCGGCAGCGTCAGTGCCTGTACCTGATCCTGACCGACGCCGATCCTCGGGTAGTCGGCTGCGGCCAATGTCTGAAGGTTGAAGCGGGATCGACCCGCGCGAATCGTCATCCGACTGCCGGTTCCGTCAATCGTGAGCGTTGCGTCGTCCGGAAGTGCACGCAGCAGGTCCTGCAGCTTGCGCGCGGCAACCGTCACCGCTTGCGTTTCTTTGCCCGCCAATTCCGAAAATGCGGTGATTTGCATTTCAAGGTCGGTGGCGGTTACGAAAAGCTTTCCGTCCTTGTGCTCGAGCAGCACATTCGCGAGAATTGGCAGCGTGTGGCGACGTTCGACGATGCCGGCGACCGCTTGCAATGGTTTCAACAACGCGTCACGGGCAATTTGCTTTAATTGCATTGATTAAACCGTAGAACAGATAACAGGAGGCGGAGGGTTTCCAGTACTGACCTAAAAAACATTTAATTATCAAAAACTTGAAACTAGGGAAACATTGTGGGGAACCCGTGTAGACGCGGTGGATCGTTTGGGGACTTTTCTGGGAAATCCGAACTTGCGCATCCAATCCACATATTATAGACGCAAAAGCGGCAGTTATCCAGTGAAAATTGGGATGGCCGCAGTATGAAAACAGCGAGCGCTTGCGGGCGAAGATCGGCGGTGGACGATGACGTCAGTTGCGCAGGACCTGAAGCAGGAAATTGACGTCATGATTGAGTTCCGGAATTGTCTCGCGGAGCTTGGCGATCTGGCGGCAAGCGTGCAGCACCGTGGTGTGATCGCGACCCCCGAAATTGCTGCCGATCTCGGGCAGCGATAGCTGCGTGAGTTCCTTCGATAGCGCCATGGCCACCTGCCGCGGTCGCGCAATGGCGCGAGAACGCTTTTTCGAGTGCATGTCGGACACGCGGATCTTGTAGTAATCGGCGACGGTCTTCTGGATGTTTTCCACGGAAACCTGCCGGTTTTGCACCGCGAGAAGGTCGCGCAGGGCCTCCTTGGCGACGGCCAGCGTAATCTCCTGGCCGTGAAAGCTCGAGTAGGCGATCACACGCTTCAATGCGCCTTCGAGTTCGCGTACGTTCGAACGGATGTGCTTCGCGATGAAGAAGGCGACCTGCTCGTCGAGCGACAGGCCCGTGGCCGCGGCTTTGGCAAGCAGGATCGCGACCCGCATCTCCAGCTCGGGGGGTTCGAGCGCGACGGTAAGGCCCCAGCCGAATCGCGAGATGAGCCGCTCTTCCATCCCGGAGATTTCTTTCGGATACGTGTCGCAGGTGATGACGACCTGCTTGTGCGCCTCGATCAGCGTGTTGAAGAGATAGAAGAACTCCTCCTGCGTGCGCGTCTTGCCGCTGAAGAACTGGATGTCATCGATGAGCAGGAGATCGAGCGATCGGTAATAGCGCTTAAAATCGTCGAACGCCTTGTGCTGGTAGGCACGAACCACGTCGGAAACGTAGGTCTCGGCGTGGATGTAGCGTATCTTCGATGCGGCATCGCGTTGCAGGATGTGATTGCCGATGGCCTGGACCAGATGGGTCTTGCCCAGGCCGACACCGCCGTAGACGAACAGCGGGTTGTAGGAGGTCGGGTGCTCGGCGACCTGCATGCCGGCGGCTCGAGCCAGCTGGTTCGCTTTGCCGGCCACAAAGGTGGCAAAGGTGAATCCCGGATTGAGACTCGTCTGCTCGTGTCGCCGCGGCAGCGCCGGTGGGGTCGACATCCCCGAGGGAGCTTCAGTCGGCGGTTGGGCGCTCGGAGGGGCGGGCGTTGCGGGCGCCGCAGGTTTGCGAGGGCTTTCGGCGGCATTCTCGGCCACGGCAAGGGAAATGGCGACAGGACGCCCCTCGGCTTCGGCGGCGAGTTCGGTGATCCGGACGAGAAAGCGCTCCTTGACCCACTGCAGGACGAACCGGTTCTGGGCAAGCAAGCGATAGCCGCCGGCCGTGTTCTCGAGGGCGAGGGGACGGATCCAGGTGTTGAACTGCTGGGGCGTCAGTTCCTCACGGAACGCGTCGAGGCAGCGTTGCCAGAAAAGCGGTCCGCCGGACATGCGTGATTTGACCCCGGGAATGTGGCACCCGGCGGTCGCCGTACGACCGTCGTTGGCTTGATTGTAGAGGAAACCCGAAAAGTTATCCACAGGCGCGGCGCGCATTCCTGCATGACTCGATTCGGGCGCCCCCAATGAAGGCGATTGACAGCGATGGCGTTAACGCGCTCTAATGTAAGGCTTTTTCACTTCGAGGCTCCTCATCATGAAACGCACGTTCCAGCCCTCTGTCGTCAAGCGCAAGCGCACGCACGGTTTTCGCGCCCGGATGAAGAGCGTCGGGGGCCGCAAGGTGCTATCCGCGAGGCGCGCCAAGGGCCGCGCCCGGCTGGCGTCCTGATTCTCGCCAGCGCCGCGGCGATGGTCCGGGGAAGTCGCCGCTTCCGGCTCACGGGGCCGAGCGCGTTCGAAACCGTTTTCCGCAGCGGCAGTCGCCGCGAGGGCGCTTACCTTCAGGTGGTCTCCGTCGCTGCTGCGCGCGAATGCGGGCGCGCCGGGTTCGTGATCGGACGCAAGGCATTCCCCCTCGCCGTCGACCGCAACCGGGTGCGCCGGATGCTTCGCGTGGTGTTGCAAAAGGCGCGGCCCTCGATCAAGGGCTACGACGTCATCGTTCGCTTGAAGCGCGGTGCTCCGCGCGCCGAGTTTCCCGCGATCGTGGCGGAAGCGGGACGCCTTCTCGAAACGCTCGCAGCACAACCGCCGGTACGATGAAGGCCGTCATGCTCGCGCTGATCCGCGGCTACCAGTACGCGATCGGCCCGCAGCTGGGGACGAACTGCCGGTTCGCGCCGAGCTGTTCGGACTACGCGCGAGAGGCCATCGTGAAGTACGGTGCGCTCAAGGGCGCTTGGCTCGCAATGCGCCGCATCCTCCGCTGTCATCCCTATCATTCGGGCGGATACGACCCGGTTCCCTGAGCGAGTTCCTCTCTATTCCCCGCGCGCCGCGCCCTGCGGTGTGCCGTCATCCAGGTTGTCATGGATACCCAACGCCTCATCCTGTTCGTGGTCTTTTCGTTTTCGGCGCTGCTGCTGTGGGAGGCATGGCAGAAGGAGATGCGGCCGCCGCCGGCCGCCGTCGCACCTCAGCAAGCGAAACCGGCGTCTTCCGCCGACCTGCCTGCGGCTCCCGCCACGCCCTCGGCGGTCGCGCCTGGCGCCTCACCCGCGGCCGGTCCGGGAACGGGCGCGCCCGGGGCAGTTGGGCAAACGGGAGCCCCCGGGGGTGCGCAAGGACGCGTCATCACGATCACGACGGACCTCTATCGGGCCGACGTCGATACAACGGGCGGGACCATCGCGCAGGTAGCGTTGCTCAAACATCGCGACCCCGAGTCCGAAGCGAAGCCGTACCTGGCGCTCTTGAGGACGCCCGACCGCACGAACATCGCCCAATCCGGTCTTCTGGGCGAGGGGATGCCCAACCACCGCACCGTCTACGAGGCCTTGCCCGGACCACGGGACCTCGCGGCGGGCGCCGATCGCGTCGAACTCCGGCTGCAGACGACGGCGTCGAATGGCGACAAGGTATTGCAGGTCCTCGTGTTCCACCGTGGCAGCTATGTGATCGACGTCGAGTACGACATCACGAACAACGGCGCTGCGCCGGTCGCACCGTATGCGTATTTCCAGCTGACGCGGGACGCCAAGACGCAGGGGACGCACAACTCGATGGCGCCGGTCTCCTACGCCGGGCCGGTCATCTACAACGAGACCGACAAGTTCAAGAAGATTGAGTTCGGCGAACTCGACAAGCTGGCTGCCGACCCCTCTCGCAAGTTGCCGTACACGAAGAACGCCGACAACGGCTGGGCGGCGATGGTCGAACACTACTTCGTCACCGCCTGGCTGCCCGCGAACGAGAAGAAGACTGCGCGAGAGTTCTACGCCCGCAAGCTCGACGGAGGACTCTATTCGGTCGGCCTGATCGTGCCGGTCGGCACGATCGCTCCCGGCGCGACGGCCGACGTCAAGGTCCCGCTGTATGTCGGCCCGCAGGAGCAGGACGAGCTCGCGAAGCTCGCAAAGGGCCTCGACCTCGTCGTCGACTACGGAATATTCACGGTGATCGCGGCGCCGCTCTTTTGGTTGCTGAAATGGCTGGACGGGATCGTCCACAACTGGGGCTGGGCGATCGTGCTCCTGACGATCATCATCAAGAGCGCGTTCTATCCGCTGAACCACGCGAGCGCGCGGTCGATGGCGAAGATGAAGGTGATCGCGCCGAAATTGAAGGCGCTGCAGGAACAGTACGCGAACGACAAGCAGCAGCTGCAGATCAAGATGATGGAGATGTACAAGCAGGAGAAGATCAACCCTCTGGGCGGTTGCCTGCCGATCCTCGTCCAGATCCCGGTATTCATTGCCCTCTACTGGGTGCTCCTCTCCGCGGTCGAGCTGCGCAACGCGCCGTGGATCGGCTGGATCAAGGATCTCTCGGCGCCCGATCCGTATTTCGTGCTGCCCGTCATCTATGCGATCACCGCCTACCTGCAGGTCAAGCTTTCGCCGACCCCGATCTCCGATCCCATGCAGGCCAAGATCATGCAGATCATGCCGATCGCTTTTTCGGTGATGTTCATCTTCTTCCCGTCGGGCCTCGTGCTGTATTGGCTCATCAACAATTCGCTGCAGATCTTCCAGCAGTGGCACATGAACCGGGTGCTGGAGAAAGAAGCGGCGCTGGCCGCGGCGAAACGGCGTTAGGGCCGGGCACGGCATTCAATCCGCCCCGAGCGCCGCAGCGATCGACCGGTACGCGGCATGACCGCAAGTCCCCATCCCGCGCCAGCGCCCGATACGATTGCGGCGATCGCGACACCTCCGGGGCGCGGCGGAGTCGGCGTCGTTCGCGTGTCCGGCGCGAACGTGCCGGCCATCATCGCCGCTGTCCTGCGGCGGGAGCTCGCTCCGCGGACGGCAACGCTTGCGACGTTTCGGGGCGCGCAAGGCGAGGCGATCGACCAAGGTCTCGCGCTCTATTTTCCCGCGCCGCGTTCCTACACGGGCGAGCCGGTACTCGAACTCCACGGGCACGGGGGTCCCGCGGTCCTGCGTTTACTCCTTGGACGCTGTGCGGAGCTGGGCGCGAGGCTCGCGAGGCCGGGGGAATTCACGCAGCGCGCTTTTCTCAACGGCAAGCTCGACCTCGCGCAAGCTGAGAGCGTTGCCGACCTCATCGACGCTGCGACCGCCACCGCGGCGCGTGCCGCGGCGCGGAGCTTGTCCGGAGCGTTTTCGCGCGAGATACGCGCGCTCGTCGCGGCCTTGATCGAGCTGCGGATGTTCGCCGAGGCGACGCTCGATTTCCCGGAAGAGGATGTCGATTTCCTGCGCGCCGCCGATGCGCGGGGCAAGCTGGCGGCGATCGAGGCGCAGGTGGCCGGAGTGCTCGCGCGGGCGAAGCAGGGCGCGCTCTTGCGCGAAGGCCTAACGGTCGTGCTCGTCGGCCGACCGAATGTCGGCAAGTCAAGCCTCCTCAACCAGCTTGCCGGCGATGCGCTCGCGATCGTCACGCCGATCGCCGGTACGACGCGCGATGCCGTACGATCGCAGATCGAGATCCACGGCATCCCGCTGACAATCGTCGACACGGCCGGTCTGCGTCCGACCGATGACCCGATCGAGACGCTTGGAATCGGGCGAACGTGGGCCGCGATCGAGCGCGCCGATCTCGCGCTCGTGCTAGTCGACGCCGCAGCCGGAGAGGAAGCCGCCGATGCCGACGTCGCGATTCTCTCGACGCTGCCCGCGACGCTGCAGCGCCTCGTCGTCCACAACAAGATCGATCTCGCCGGTCTTGATCCCGGGGTCGGGACGCGCGTTTCGCCGACGCCGGACAACGAGGCCGCCACCGCGTCGCTCCACATCTTCCTGTCGGCGAAGACCGGAGCGGGTGTCGAGCTGCTACGTCGGGCGATCCTCGAAGTCGCAGGTGCGCACGAGGACATGGAGGGCACGTTTCTCGCGCGCGAACGACATCTTCACGCATTGCGTGCCGCCGCCGAACACTTGCGGGTCGCGGCACTTCACCTCGATTCCGCGCCGCCGCCGCTCGAACTCTTCGCGGAAGAGCTTCGCCTGGCGCAGACATCGCTTGCCGCGATCACCGGTGAGTTCACGACCGAGGATTTGCTGGGCGTCATCTTCTCGCGGTTCTGCATCGGCAAGTGATTCGCTCCGCGATTGTGCGGCCCCTTGCCGGACTCGCGCTGGGCGCCGCCGCCGGGTGGGCCTGCAGCCGCCTCGGAACGCCGATCCCATGGATGCTCGGTCCGCTGCTCACGCTCGCGCTCGTGCGCGTCGCCGGCGCGAACGTGACATCGATACCGGGCGGACGCCAGACGGGGCAGTGGATCATCGGAACATCGCTCAGTTTGTACTTCACGCCGCACGTGGTACGCGAGGTTGTCGGCTGGTGGCCATTGCTCCTTGCCGGGGCGGTGTTCTCGATTGCATTGGGATACATCGCTGGCCTTGCGCTTGCGCGAGTGGCACGCATCGATCGCACGACCGGCATTTTTGCAAGCGTCCCTGGCGGTGCAGCGGAGATGTCGGTGTTGGGCGAGCGGTTTGGTGCGCGGGTCGACCGGGTCGCGGCGGCGCAAAGCCTGCGTCTGCTGATCGTCGTGGCGGTCATTCCGACAGCGTATGCGCTCCTCGGCGTGCACGGCGCCGACACGTATGTTCCGGGAATGACGGCGTTTTCGGCGAATGGACTCGCGTTGTTGATGATCGCGACTGCCGCGGGAGGCTTCGTGGCGAAGGCGTTGAATCTCCCTAACGCCTTCGTGCTGGGCGCGCTTGCGGTCGGGATACCGCTGACTGCGGCGGAAATCAACCTGTCGACGATGCCGACGCTCGCGTCCAACGTGGGTCAATGGCTGCTGGGATGTGCGCTCGGGACGCGGTTCGAGCGCGATTTTCTGAAGGGCGCGCCACGTTTCGTCACGGCTGTCGCGGCCACGGTGCTGGGCGCGATCGTTGTTTCCGCCGCATTCGGCTGGATTGCCGCGCAGATTTCCGCGCTGCATCCGGCGACGCTGGTGCTGGGAACGGCGCCCGGCGGAATAGCGGAGATGTGTGTCACGGCCAAGGTGCTGCAGCTCGGCGTGCCGCTCGTCACCGCATTTCATGTCACGCGCGTCGTCGCGCTGCTCCTCTGTACCGCACCGCTATTCGCGCGATTGCGTGCGTGGCGCAAGGGCAACCAACCGGGAGGCGAGTGACATGACATCACGCGCATTGTCCATTGCGTAGGCTCCGCACGCGAAGTGCATAGACGTCCGCACGACCGAATCGCTCCGCGTGCGGCCGCGCACGATCACGAACATCGCGCGATTGTGAAACGAGGAGCCGAATTGACTTGATTCGGTGTGGATCGGAGTCGCTTCGCAGGGCCTCTGTTGTCGACTACATGGATCCGGTTGCCGCGGCATGACCGGTGCGTCGTGACGGCCGCGCGAGATCTTCGGTATCGCTGCGTGTATCGTTTGTTGTGGTGCGTGTGGTAAGGCCACTTGGCCGCTCGCGTGGGCAATTGCGACGACGCAGTTCTTCCGCACGGTGTAAACTTTCGGGCCATCGCGCCGGACGTGTGGATGTCTTCGCCGCCGCCGCTCGCCAAACACAAAAGCCGTACAGGCCCTCGATGAACCATCCAGAACCGCAATCCGTATTGAACACGGCCATTGCCGCTCCGTCCCATGTTCGGCATCAGCGCCTGCTTGCATGGGTTCGCGACACCGTTCTCCTGACGAAGCCCGACCGCGTCGTGTGGTGCGACGGCAGCGATGCCGAGTACGACGAGCTATGCGCGCAGATGGTCGCGGCCGGCACGCTCACGAAACTGAACCCGGCGCTTCGGCCGAACAGTTTTCTCGCGCTGTCGGACCCGTCGGACGTCGCGCGCGTCGAGGACCGCACGTTCATCTGCAGCGCGAAGCGCGACGACGCGGGACCGACCAACAACTGGGTCGCGCCGACGGAAATGCGGGCGACGATGAACCGTCTCTTCGACGGTTGCATGCGCGGGCGCACGATGTATGTGGTGCCGTTTTCGATGGGCCCGATGGGCAGCCACATCGCGCATGTCGGAATCGAGATCACCGACAGTCCGTACGTGGTCATCAACATGAAGCTGATGACGCGGATGGGAAAGCGGGTCTACGAGGTGCTGGGGACCGACGGCCCGTTCGTTCCGTGCCTGCATTCGGTGGGCGCTCCGCTCGCGCCGGGACAGACGGACGCGGCGTGGCCCTGCAACAGGGATCACAAGTACATCGTTCATTTCCCGGAGACGCGCGAGATCTGGTCGTTCGGCTCGGGCTACGGCGGCAATGCGCTGCTTGGCAAGAAGTGCTTTGCGCTGCGGATCGCGTCGGTCATGGGTCGCGATCAGGGCTGGCTCGCCGAGCACATGCTGATCCTCGGCGTTACCGCGCCATCGGGTGAGAAGAGCTACGTCGCGGCGGCGTTTCCAAGCGCCTGCGGCAAGACCAATTTCGCAATGCTGATTCCGCCGAAGGGTTTCGACGGCTGGAAGGTCACAACCATCGGTGATGACATCGCGTGGATCAAGCCGCATGACGATGGGAGGTTCTACGCAATCAATCCCGAGGCCGGGTATTTCGGCGTCGCGCCGGGCACGTCATACGAATCGAACCCGAACGCGATGGATATGCTCAAGGCCAACGTGATCTTCACCAACGTCGCGCTGACGGATGACGGTGACATCTGGTGGGAAGGGATGACAAAGGCGCCCCCGGCGCATCTCATCGACTGGCAAGGCCAGTCATGGACACCCGATTGCGGGCGCAAGGCGGCGCATCCGAATGCACGCTTCACGGTCTCGTCGAGCCAGTGCCCGTCGCTCGACCCGGACTGGGACAACCCTAACGGAGTACCGCTCGATGGCTTCGTGTTCGGTGCGCGAAGAAGCGACACGATTCCGCTCGTCGTTGAAGCGAGAACGTGGGAGGAGGGCGTGTACAAGGCGGCAACGATGGGTTCCGAGACGACGGCGGCCGCGACCGGCAAGGTCGGGGAAGTCCGCCGGGATCCGTTCGCGATGCTGCCGTTCTGCGGCTATCACGTCGGCGACTATTTCGCGCATTGGCTCGCGATGGGGAAAATAACGGCCGCACCGCCGCGGATCTTCAATGTCAACTGGTTTCGCACGGACCCGAATGGGAAGTTTGCCTGGCCGGGATTCGGCCAGAACATGCGCGTTCTGGCGTGGGTTATCGACCGTTGCCACGGCCGCGGCCGCGCTGCCGAGACTGCTCTGGGTTACGAGCCCGACTATGGCGACCTCAACTGGGTCGGCCTCGATTTCGCTCCGGAAAAGTACCGGCAGGTCATGAAAATCGACGCGGCGATGTGGGCGCGCGAACTCTCCGCGCATGACGAACTCTTTGCCAAGCTTGGCGCCAAGCAGCCAGCGGCGCTTGTCGCCGAACGCGAAAGACTTGGCCGACGCCTCGCGGGTTAGGGATTCTGCGCAACATATTGTTTATTTGACGTGTTATTCATGTTGTCGACATTAGGGCGTCGACTTCGGCGCGGTTAGGTGCTCCCAGCCGGCCGCCCATCCGGGTGCATTTGATGGCGGCCGCGGTGTTGGCGAAACGCGCCGCGTCCGCGACATCGCTGAGTTCGCCCAAGGCCAGTGCAAACGCACCGTGCCAGACATCGCCGGCCGCCAGCGTGTCGATGGCGACTATCCTTGGGGCGGGCAAGCGCCGCTCTTTGCCGCGATCGAGCCAAAGAAAGCCTTCGGGCCCCAGCGTGACGCCGACGATGCCATGAACGGACGTTGCTATCCGGGCTAGACCATCACCCGGATTGGACGTGCCGGCAGCGTGCGCAAGTCCCGGTTCGGAAAAGACGACGTGGCTAGCACGTCGGGCGAGGTCCAGCAGCGCGTCGCGCGGTCCGATATCGCCGTCGAAGACCGCCGGCTTTCGCGCGGCCGCCGCGGCATCGAGAACCGCTGCGGCCCCGGCCGGCCAGCGCACGTCGGCGAGCACCGCGTCGAAGGCAGCTACCTGATCGAGCGGTAGCCACGACGGATCCGGATCGAGCTTCGGGTCGTTGTACGCGCAGACGAGCCGCTCCCCGCGGTCGTCGACCAGAATGGCTGCGGAAGGTGAGGCGCATCCAGCGATTCGCCGTATAGCGGCGACATCGACGCCTTCTGCCGAGAGCTGGTCGAGAATGCGAGTTCCGAGGGCGTCGGCTCCAACGCGACCCCAGTAAGACGCCTTGCCGCCCAAGCGCGCGACGGCAACGCTCGCATTGGCGGCCATGCCGCCGCCGCACTCCGTGAACCCCGTGGCGAGAACCTTGGTCGGAGCCGCCGGGATGTCCGGGACGCGATAGATGGCGTCGAGTGCCGACATGCCGAGACAGAGTATCCGTGACATCGGGGATAGAGGGCCGGTGGAGGAACGCGCCGATTGTAGGCGGGTCGACGAACCTGGTCACGGTTCCACGTGGAACATCTTCTAGCCCGCGGGGCTCGGGTCAGGGAGGTTCCGCGTGGAACATTGAGCGCGCTGCCTTGTCGGGCTTGCCTGCGGCGGCCGACGGCACGGGTGCCGGATCCATCTCGAGGCTCGAGCCGATGACACACCGAGACGGCGACCAGGATCAGGTATGGACACGAACTCTTCGTCGGGTCGGGCGCCCTTCCTAGGACGTTCCGGACGATTGCCCTGCCCCTCCCCTCCGCCCACGCTTTCCTGGGTGCCACTTCGGCCTGCCGACATTGACTTCGCGTCTCGTTCGCTGAAAGTAAGCGATTACCCCGAATGCTGCGGCGCCTCCCGTATTGAGCGTCGCCACGCCTGCGCCCGAAACGTTGACACCAAGGCGAGGATCGATGGGCGTCGCTGCGCTGGCGAACACGAACGGGTGGCGTGGCGCGCGAATGAGCGCGTTCGACGATGCCTGACCGGCAATTCTCCGCCCAGCAAAGTCGAGGGAGGGCACCCGTTGGCTCGCTTCGCTACGCGACACCGGTGAAGTCGCGTTAAGCGGCTATCGGGCCTGCCCACCCGCGCTTTGCTCGGTCGCCGTCCAGCGCGTTCAGCTCGAAGCGCATCGAAATATCGTGGATTTGCGAACTTCCCTCGCCAGGGTGAATAGCAGGTACAGCAGGTCGACGCCCCGCCCACCTTGCCTCTCGCGATGGCAAGACGCTGCATCGCCAACCCGGCGAGTCGGAGCGACCGCTACGGCTGACATGTCGTCAACGGCTTCCGGCCTTTGTTGCACCGCACGATGTTCCACGTGGAACAGGCCACGGGACCTAGTCGCCCCCCGTATCGTCCACAGGGATGCTTTCCTGGATCGCTGCGTTGCCGTATGATCAGAGGTGCGTCCGATCGTGAGGATCGCCTCAAATAGATATTAAATTATCAATAAAATCATGCTGTTTCATACACACTTCGATGTGATCGTCGTCGGCGGCGGCCATGCCGGCACCGAGGCGGCGCTCGCCAGTGCACGGATGGGGCGAAGGACCCTTTTGCTGACGCACAGCATCGAAACGCTGGGCCAGATGTCGTGCAATCCTTCGATTGGCGGGATTGGCAAGGGACACCTGGTGAAGGAGGTAGACGCGCTAGGCGGTGCGATGGCGATCGCGACCGATGATGCCGGGATCCATTTCCGAACGCTCAATTCGAGCAAGGGTCCGGCGGTGCGCGCGACGCGCGCGCAAGCGGATCGTGTGCTCTACAAGGCGGCGATTCGCCAACGTTTGGAAAATCAGGCGAACCTCACCCTTTTCCAGCAGGCAGTCGACGACCTCACGCTCGACGGCGACGGTTCCGGGGCCCGCGTGACGGGCGTTGTTACGCAGATCGGTGTCACGTTCGAGGCCGACGCCGTCGTGCTGACTACCGGGACATTTCTGTCTGGTCTCATCCACGTGGGCCTCCAGAATTACGAGGCGGGGCGCGCCGGCGATCCACCGGCAAAGATGCTTGGCGCGCGGTTACGCGAGCTGCGCCTGCCGGTCGGGCGTTTGAAAACAGGCACGCCGCCGAGACTGGACGGCCGCACCATCGACCTGGCCTCACTTGACGTGCAACACGGCGACGATCCGGCACCCGTTTTCAGTTTCATGGGTTCGCGATCGATGCACCCGCGGCAGATCCCATGCTGGATTACGCACACGAACGAGCGCACGCACGACATCATTCGCGGTGGCCTCGACCGTTCGCCGCTGTTCACCGGGGTGATCAAGGGCGTCGGCCCTCGCTACTGTCCGTCGATCGAGGACAAGGTCGTGCGCTTCGCGGAGAGGAAGAGCCATCAGATCTTCCTCGAGCCCGAGGGCCTCGCGACGAACGAGATCTATCCGAACGGCATTTCGACATCGCTGCCATTCGACGTCCAGCTGGCGCTCGTCCGTTCGATCAAGGGCTGCGAGCGCGCGCACTTGCTGCGCCCCGGCTACTCGATCGAGTACGACTATTTCGATCCCCGCGCGTTGAAGGCCTCGCTCGAGACGAAGGCGATTCGCGGTCTGTTCTTCGCCGGCCAGATCAATGGCACGACCGGGTACGAGGAAGCCGCCGCGCAAGGCATCCTCGCGGGTATCAACGCCGGGCGCTTCGCAAGCGGGGACGATGCGTGGTCGCCGCGCCGCGACGAGGCCTATCTCGGCGTGCTCGTCGATGACCTCGTCACGCGCGGTGTGACGGAACCGTATCGGATGTTCACGTCGCGCGCCGAGTACCGGTTGCAGTTGCGCGAGGACAACGCGGACTTGCGCCTCACCGACAGCGGTCGCCGACTCGGTGTCGTCGACGACGCGCGTTGGGACGCGTTCGCACGGAAACGCGACCAGGTTGCGCGGGAACTCGAGCGGCTGAAATCCACTACTGTGAATCCGGCGGTCGTCTCGGCGCACGACGCCGCGCGTGTGCTGGGGCAATCGGTGGAACGCGAGTATTCGCTGACCGAGCTACTGCGTCGGCCGGCCGTAACCTACGCGGCGTTGATGACGCTGCCCGCGGCCGGTCCGTCGGTTGCGGATCCATCGGTCGCTGCGCAGGTCGAGGTCGCGATCAAGTACGCGGGTTATATCGATCGCCAAGCGGAGGAGATCGCGCGGCATCTCGAGCAGGAAACGCTGCGGCTCCCGCGTGATCTCGATTATCGGACCGTGCGCGGATTTTCCGCTGAAGTGCAGCACCAGCTGAATCTGCACCGACCCGAAACGCTCGGCCAGGCGGCGCGCATATCGGGCATCACGCCGGCGGCGATCTCGCTTCTGCTCGTGCATCTGAAGCGCGGACTCGCGGCGCCGTTGCGCGCGGACGAGGCACTGCCGCCGAACGCGTTGTCGAACGGGCGTCGGTCGGCATGATCGGAATGCTGGAGCTCGACGAGGGGTTGTCGCAACTGGGCGCCGGCATCGCGTCGCTTCCGCGCGCCGCGCGCGACCAACTTGTCTCGTATCTCGATCTGCTCGCCAAGTGGAACCGCACTTACAATCTGACCGCGATCCGCGAGCCGGAGCGGATGGTCACGCATCACGTGTTCGACGCACTCGCGGTGCTGCCGCATCTGCCGGATGAATCCCGACATCCGGGCCTGCGCCTGCTCGATGTCGGAAGTGGCGGTGGCGTGCCCGCGATACCGCTCGCGATCGCGCGTCCGTCGTGGCACGTCGTTGCGCTAGACAGCAGCCACAAGAAGGGCGCGTTCCTGCAGCAGGCGGTGATCGAGCTTCGCCTCGCGAACGTCGACGCGGTGATTGCGCGCGTCGAGGAGTACCAGCCGCCCGCACCCTTCGATGTGGTGATCTCGCGCGCGTTTTCCGACCTCGCGACGTTTGTCGAGGCGGGGGCCCGGCATCTCGCGAAGCACGGGCAGATCGTCGCGATGAAGGGTGTCTATCCGGACGAAGAAATCGCGCAGCTGCCGCGCGATTTTCGTGTCGTCGCGGCGCCCGTCTTAGCGGTTCCCGGGATTGATGCGCAACGACATCTCGTCGTCATGGAACGGGCGTGACGAGGATCATCGCGGTCGCGAATCAGAAGGGCGGCGTCGGCAAGACGACAACGTCGGTCAACCTTGCCGCAAGCATGGCGGCGATGAAGCGCCGCGTGCTGCTCGTCGATCTCGACCCGCAGGGAAATGCGACGACGGGGGCAGGCATCGACAAGCGCTCGCTCGCGGCCACCGTGTATCACGTTCTTCTCGGCGAGAAGAAGATCGCCGATGTCCGCGTCGCATCGCCAACCGGCGGCTTCGATCTGGTGCCTGCCAACCGCGAACTCGCCGGTGCCGAAGTCGAGCTCGTCGATTTGCCCGAACGTGAAACTCGATTGAAGGACGCGATCGCCGAAGCGCTGAAGCAGATGCGTACGGCGATCTCGGAGGTTGCACCGGACTATGACTTCGTGCTCCTCGATTGTCCGCCCTCGCTGTCGCTGCTCACGTTGAACGGGCTGTGCGCGGCGGATTCGGTGCTGATTCCGATGCAGTGCGAGTACTACGCGCTGGAAGGTCTTTCGGACCTGGTCCAGACCGTGAAGAAGGTGCGCGCGCATCTCAACCCCAATCTCGAGATCGAAGGGCTGCTGCGCACGATGTACGACCCGCGTAACACGCTTGCGCTCAATGTCGCCGCCGAGCTCGACAAGCATTTCGGCGACAAGCTCTATCGCACGGTGATTCCGCGCAACATACGTCTCGCCGAGGCCCCGTCGCACGGCATTCCGGTGCTTCATCTCGACAAGAGTTCCAAGGGCGCGCAGGCGTATTTGGCGCTCGCCGGCGAGATGCTTCGCCGGATGGAGGCCGCAGATGCCATCCGAGCGGGTACCGCCACGGAGGTGACTGCCTGACGGCGGCTCGCGCGCAGGGAGGAGCAATGATGATTCGACCCAAAGGTCTCGGCCGTGGCCTCGACGCGCTTCTCTCTGGCACCGACTCGGCCGACGCGAAAGACGCGCTGCAGGGGATCGCGATCGACCGGATGCAACCTGGCAAGTACCAGCCGCGGACGAGAATGGATGACGCTGCGCTCGACGATCTTGCCTCGTCGATCCGCGAGCACGGCGTCATGCAGCCGATCCTGGTCCGGCCGATAGAAGGCGGGCGCTTCGAGATCGTCGCCGGTGAGCGCCGCTGGCGCGCCGCGAAACGCGCTGGCCTAGCCGAGGTCCCGGCACTGGTGAAGACGGTGGCAGATCAGTCGGCGCTTGCTCTGGCGCTGATCGAAAATATCCAGCGCGAAGATCTGAACCCGCTGGAGCAGGCCAACGGCATCCACCGGCTGATCGACGAGTTCGGTCTGACGCACGAAGCGGCGGCGACGGCCGTCGGCCGCTCGCGCAGCGCCGTCACGAATCTTCTGCGGCTGCGCGATCTCGCAAAACCGGTTCAGGCACAACTGATGGGCGGGCAGCTCGACATGGGCCACGCACGCGCGCTCCTCGCGTTGTCCGGCGGCCAGCAAGTGGCGGCGGCGGCGCGCGTGGTCGCGCAGGGATTGTCGGTGCGCGAGACGAGCGTCTGGTGCATCAGTTCGCGCACCCCGGCCGCCGCAACGCAAGACGCGTCGCGCGAATGCCGGACGCCGATCTCGCGCGCCTGCAGGAAGAACTCGCCGAGGCGCTGGGCGCCAAGGTTGCGATCGAACCGAAAGCAAACGGTGCGGGCAGGCTGGTCATCGGGTATTCGAGCCTCGAACAGCTTGACGGAATCCTCGCTAAGCTGCGGTGAGTGCGTACGGCGCGGCGCCGCAGCGCCGACTCGCACCGGTCGCATCCCCAGGCGATGCCTGGGGCCCCTGCTCCCAAGCTCGCGTCGCTAGCCCATCTGCTTCAGCAGGGTCTCCGCGTCGGACACTTCGTACTTGCCCGGCGCTTCGATGTTGAGCACCTTCACTACGCCGTTGTCGACGAGCATCGAGAAACGCTGGCAACGCACGCCGAGTCCCTTGGCGGTCAGATCGAATTCGAGGCCGAGCGCCTTGGTGTACGACGCGCTGCCGTCACCCATCATCCGAACCTTGCCGCCGGCTTTCTGGTCGCGCGCCCACGCGCCCATGACGAATGCGTCGTTGACCGACATGCAGGATCACGTCGGCGACGCCTTTCGCCTTCAACTTGTCGATATTCTCCAGGTAGCTCGGCACGTGTTTCGCCGAGCAGGTCGGCGTGAACGCGCCCGGCAACCCGAAGATCACGATCTTCTTGCCTCGCGCGAGGTCGTGATCTTGAATTCGTTCCGGTCCGACCGCGCAGCCGGCGGTCGCCACTTCGACATACTCGGACAGCGCGCCTGCGGGCAGCTTGTCGCCGACTTTGATCGTCATACATTCTCCTTGGGTTGCTTCGGCCGCGACGATTCGCGGAGGGGTTGCGAGGATTGCAGGCCTTGCGACGAATTTCAACCCCTTCGCGCAGCGGGTTTCCGGCACGGCGCGGCCGGCCTCCGTTCCCGACACTTGCTGTGGCGGCACGCTAGCGGTAGCGTTGCCGGTTCGAGCACCGGGAGGAGGGGCCATGCCGACGTCGAGAAAGAAGTCCGCGGCGGTTGCACCGCGCAACACCACGCTCCTGATCGCGACGCGCAAGGGGTTGTGGACGCTTACCGGGGATGCGACGCGCCGGGCGTGGAAACTCACCGGTCCACAATTCCTGGGCAACATCGTCCACCATGCGCGGGCCGATCGCGCGACGGAAGGACGATCCTCGCGGCAGCGCGCACGGGCCACCTCGGCCCTACGATCTTTCGTTCGGTTGATCGCGGGCGGACCTGGAAGGAAGCGGCGCAACCGCCGGCCTTCAAGCCCGGCAGCGGGCGCACCGTCGATCACATGTTTTGGTTGACCCCCGGGCATGCGTCGGAACCCGGCGTCTGGTATGCAGGCTCATCGCCGCAAGGGCTGTTTCGGTCGGCGGACGGTGGCGTGACGTGGGTCGGCGTCGACGGGTTCAACGACCATCCGCAGCGCAAGGCGTGGTGTGGCGGCGATCAGGACGGAACGCCAGACGGACCCAAGATGCATTCGATCCTCGATCGATCCGCGCGATCCCCGGCACATGTACATCGCGATGTCGAGCGGCGGCGTATTTGAATCGACCGACGGCGCCCGCGATTGGAAACCCCTGAACAAGGGCGTCAAAGCGCTGTTCTTGCCGGAGCCTGACCCGGAGTTCGGACAC
>CAWJMQ010000034.1:0-26666 GCA_963844005.1 uncultured beta proteobacterium
CCCCCGCGCCTTCTCCTCCGGCGCATTGTCAATCTGGTCGTACGCCCTCACCTCCCCACCATACTTCTTCGACAGCACCAGCGTCATCGCCGCCGTCAGCGTCGTCTTCCCGTGATCCACGTGCCCTATCGTCCCCACGTTCACGTGCGGCTTCGTCCGCTCAAATTTGCCCTTGGCCATCGCTGAGACTCCTTGAGACGTCGTTATTCGGATTCGGCTTGCTCGAACTTCGCTGTCGAAATCTTGGTGCCCATGGAGCGGATTGAACGCTCGACCTCTCCCTTACCAAGGGAGTGCTCTACCACTGAGCTACATGGGCAAAAAGTGAGGTCGGACTCGGCATTCATCAGTGCATTTACGGCGTCCGCAAGAGCCGAGTCTGACCCGACTCTCTTGGTCCCATGGAGCGGGTGAAGGGAATCGAACCCTCGTCATAAGCTTGGAAGGCTTCTGCTCTACCATTGAGCTACACCCGCGCATCCGGTTGACAGAGGGAGGATCATTCGTAATCCGCGCGGACCGGGCCGAAGTGCCAGGCGTCGAAGAATCCATTCCCTGTCTCCTGTTGGCCGATCCCTTGGTGGAGGGGGAAGGATTCGAACCTTCGAAGGCAGAGCCGGCAGATTTACAGTCTGCTCCCTTTGACCGCTCGGGAACCCCTCCGACGAAACTCGCGATGTTAGCAATTTCCGTTCCCGTGGTCAAACGTGTTGGCTGCCATCGTATGCGAGCGCCGCCGACATCCGCGCCGCCAACGTCCGCGCCGCCAACGGCCGCACCCACCTCGGCCGCCCTGCCTTAAGGTATTGTCTCAAAAGAACAAATGGAGTCCGCGATGATCTCGACCACCTCCTGGGACTACGTGATTGTCGGTGCAGGCTCGGCCGGGTGCGTGCTCGCGAACCGACTTTCCGCCGATGGCCGCCATTCGGTGTTGCTGCTCGAAGCGGGCCCGAGCGATCGCTACCCGTGGATTCACATCCCGATCGGGTATGCGAAGACGATGTTCCATCCCGTTTACAACTGGTGTTTCAAGACCGAGCCCGAGCCGCAGATGAACGGGAGGCAGGTCTATTGGCCGAGCGGCAAGACGCTCGGCGGCTCGAGCGCGATCAACGGCCTCATCTACATCCGCGGCCAGCACGAGGACTACGAGCACTGGGCCGCGCTCGGCAATCCGGGCTGGGGCTACGAAGATGTCCTTCCGTACTTCCGCAAGCTCGAGCACAACGTGCGAGGCGACAGCGCGTGGCATGGCACCTGCGGGCCGCTCTGGGTGTCGGACATCGTCGCGAAACACGAACTCGTCGAGGCGTTGATCGCGGCCGGCGTCGAGCTGGGCGTTCCGGCCAACTCCGATTTCAACGGTGCGACGCAGGAGGGCGTCGGCTACTACCAGCTGACGACCCGTCACGGCTTCCGTTGCTCGACGGCGACCGCGTACCTGCGTCCTGCGCGCGATCGCCCCAATCTGCGCATCGAGACTGGGGCGCAGGCGACGCGGATGGAATTCGAAGGCCGCCGCGCGATAGCGGTCGCCTATCGCCGCGACGGCCGCGATGTCACGGCGACTGCACGGCGCGAGGTGATCGTCGCCGCCGGTGCATTGCAGTCGCCGCAGCTGCTGCAGTTGTCCGGCATCGGGCCCGCTACGCTGTTGCGGCAATACGGGATCCCGGTGGTCCACGAGTTGGCCGGTGTCGGCGAGAACCTGCAGGACCACCTGCAGGCGCGCGTGATCTTCCGGTGCACGAAGCCGATCACAACCAACGACGTGCTGAAGTCGCGGCTGCGCACGCTCGCGATGGGAATGCGCTACGTCCTCACGCGAACCGGGCCGATGGCCGTCGGGATCAACCAGGGCGGAATGTTCGCGCGCACCGATCCCGCGCTCGACCGGCCCGACGTCCAGTTCCACCTCGCGACGCTGTCCTCCGACATGGCCGGGTCGCCGGTGCACACGTTCTCCGGGTTCACGATGTCGGTCTGCCAGCTGCGGCCGCAATCGCGCGGGCATGTGCGGATCAAGTCGCCCGATCCCTTTGCTGCGCCGGCGATGCAGCCCAACTACCTTTCGGTTCCCCACGACCGCGCGACCATCGTCCGCGGGGTGCGGCTCGCGCGCAAGCTCGCGGGGACCCGCGCGCTCGCCCCCTACGTCGCGGGCGAATACCGGCCAGGTCCCGACGCGACCACCGACGAGGAGATCCTCGCGTTCGTGCGCGATAAGGGTGCCACCATCTTCCATCCGTCGGGCACGTGCAAGATGGGCCCTGCCACGGATCCGCTGTCCGTCGTCGATCACGAACTCAGGATTCACGGACTCGACGGTATCCGCGTCGTCGATTGCAGCATCCTGCCGTCGCTCGTTTCCGGCAATACCAACGCGCCGGTCATCATGATCGCGGAGAAGGCGGCGGATCTGATCCTTGCGCGCGCCGCGCGCTGAAACCGTCCTGCAATAATGCCCAGCTGATCCGCGCACCCCAAGGAGCCGACCATGCCCTGCTGCCACGCCGATTTCGCCGCCGTCGAAGGCAGCGATCGCGGATTCACCGTCGGGATGCCTACGTTCACTTTCGGCGCCGGCGTTCTCGCCGATGCCGGCGACAACGCGCGCGAGTTGGGATTGAAGCGAGTCGCGCTGTTCACCGATCCACGCCTCGCTTCTGGCGAGTATGTTGAGACTGTGAAAGTTTCGCTCGCAGCCGCCGGCGTCGACGCCGCGGTTTACGACGAGGTCGCGATCGAGCCCACGGACGCGTCGTTCCAGGAAGCGGCGCGCTTCGCCGCCGACGGCAAGTTTGACGGCTATGTCTCGGTGGGTGGCGGCTCGGTGATGGACACCTGCAAGGCGGCGAACCTCTATGCGTCGCGACCCGCCGAGTTCATGACGTACGTGAACGCGCCGATCGGCGGCGGCCAGAAGGTGCCGGGGCCCGTCAGGCCGCACATCGCTTGCCCCACGACATCGGGCACGGGCTCGGAGACCACGGGCATCGCGATCTTCAACCTGCGGTCGCTGAACGCGAAGACCGGCATCATCTCGCGCCGGTTGGTTCCGGACGTGGCGCTGATCGATCCGACCGTCGCGGCGACGCTGCCAAAGTACGCCGTTGCCGCGACCGGCTTCGACTGCATGAGCCATGCGCTCGAATCGCTGACGGCACGCACGTACACGCGGCGCCTCAATCCGGCGAGGGGCGTGTATCGGCCGGTCTCGCAGGGGGCGAACCCGTTCTCCGACATGCTGGCGACCGAGGCGCTGAAAGGCGTCGGCCAGTTTCTCGTGCGCGCCGTCAACGACGCGTCCGACACCGAGGCGCGGACCGAGATGATGTACGCGGCGATGCTCTCGGGCATCGCGTTCAATGCCGCCGGCTGTCACCTGCCGCACGGACTGTCGTACGCGGTGTCGGGCCTTGCCAAGGACTGGCATGTACCCGGTTATCCGGAAGGCAAGACGCTGGTCCCGCACGGAATGGCCGTCGTCCTCAACAACCCGTCGGTGTGGCGCTACACGGCGCCGTGCTGTCCGGCACGGCATCTCCACGGCGCCCAGTGTCTCGGCGCTGACACGCGCGGCGCGACCAACCCGGATGCGGGTGAAGTGCTGGCGACGCGCGTGATCGAGCTGATGCGCTCGACCGCCATGCCCAATGGGCTCGCCGCGCTGGGCTTCGAGGACTCGCACGTCGACGCGCTCGCGACGGGCGCCGAGCCGCAGTACCGCGTGATCCGAAACGCGCCCAAGGACGTCGGGCGCGACGATCTCAAGTCGCTGTTTCGCGCGGCACTCAGTTACTGGTAGTCGACGGCAACGGTGCGGGAACGGACTCCGCCTTCGACTCCGGGTTCGAAGCGCGCAAGACGCGGCGTGCCGGCAGGATCACCATGAACGTGCTCCCGGCGCCGGGCTCGCTCATCACATCGAGTTCGGCCTGATGGCGCAAGAGCACGTGCTTGACGATCGCGAGCCCTAGGCCCGTGCCACCGGTCGCGCGCGAGCGGCTGCGATCGACGCGATAGAAGCGCTCGGTGAGCCTGGGAACGTGTTCGGGGGCGATCCCGATGCCGGTGTCGGCAACGCTGAACGCGCCGCGGCCTTCCGGATCGACATGCCACGCGAGCGTGATCGTGCCTCCGTCGGGCGTATAGCGAACGGCGTTGCTGACGAGATTTCCGAACGCGCTCGCCAATTCGTCGCGGCTGCCCAGCACCACCGCGGCGTCGCCGATGTCCAGGGTAACCGTGTGCCGGCCGTTCGACAGCGCTTTTGCGTCCGCGGAGACCTCGAGCAGCAACGGAACCACGTCGAACGCGGTCTCGGCGACGGCGTTCTGTTCGCTTTCGAGCGCCGATAGCGTCAGCAGATCGTCGACGAGGCGCTGCATGCTGTTCGCCTGGTCCGCCATCAACTGTAGATAGCGTATGCGCTGTCGCGGCTCGAGGTCGAGATCCTGCAGGGTCTCCAGAAAGCCGCTGACGACCGTCAGCGGCGTCTTGAGCTCGTGCGAGACGTTTGCGATGAAGTCCCGGCGCATGCGCGCGACGGCCTCGAGCTGCGTGATGTTGCGGCTGATGAGGAGTCGTTCCTCGATACCGAACGGCACGACCTGGATGGACAGCGTGGTCCCTGCCTCGCGCAGCGAGTCGATGACCACCGCATCGGTATAGTCGCCGCTCTCGAGGTACCGGACGACTTCGGGCTGGCGCATGAAATTGACGAGAGGCCGGCCCGAGTCCTTTCGCAAGGTCGAAGCCGAGATGCGCCTGCGCCTGCGCGTTGGCCCACTGGATGCGATTCGCGGCGTCGAGGATCACCATGCCGTCGGGCAGCGCCTCCACGGCGCTGTGGAAGCGCTCGATCGTCGAAGCGAGGTCGCGCTGGTGCAACGCGCGCGAGCGCACACGCCGATAGAGTGCGGAGAACGCCGCGCCCCATGCGCCACGCGCCTCGGGTAACGGCGTATCGAACGGCGCGTCCGCCCAGCGCGCGAGCCGGTCGAGCTGCCAGAGGTGGACGCCGACGAGCGCGACGAGCCCCGCTGCGAGCACCGCGACCGCCCACTCTAGACCGAGAACAAACCCGCAGAGGGTGGCCACGGTGAGGACCGCTGCGGGCGCAGCGAGGCCGGCGATGATGACGGGACGCATTTCGACGCTCCGGCTGCGCGAAGCTACCTGGGCAAGGAAAGGCGATAACCGCTGCCGCGCACCGTCTCGACCAGCCCGTCCTGACCGAATGGCTCGAGCGCGAGCCGCAGGCGCCGGATATGGACATCGACCGTGCGCTCTTCGATGTAGACGTGATCGCCCCAGACCTGGTCGAGCAGCTGGGTCCGCGAGTGGACTCGCTCCGGACGCGCGAGCAGAAAGCGCAGCAGCCGGAATTCGGTGGGACCGAGCGGCACCGCGTTTCCGTTGGCGGTGACGCGATGCGTCACAGGATCGAGTTGGAGCGCACCTGCGGAGAGCGGCTCCTGCGCGGTCTCCGGTGCGCGGCGTCGCAGCACGGCCTTGATTCTGGCCTTGAGCTCACGGGGCGAGAATGGCTTCGTCACGTAGTCGTCGACCCAGGCCTCGAGGCCCGCGACCTTGTCCGCTTCGTCGGTACGCGCCGTCAGCATGATGATCGGAAGCTCGCGCGTACGGGCGTCGCCGCGCAGCTCCTTCGCCAGCACGAGACCCGACTTTCCGGGGAGCATCCAGTCGAGCAGAAGCAAACTGGGCAGCGACTCCTTGAGCTGGCGCTGCGCGGCTTCCGCATCCGCCGCCGTGCGAACCTCGTAGCCCGCGTCGACCAGGTTTACCCTCAGGAGCTCGAGAATCGCGGGCTCATCCTCGACGACGAGGACGGATAGCGTCATTCCTCGGCCACCTCGGCGCGAATCTGGTCGGCCGTCGCGTGCCGCACGTCGATGCCCTTGACGACCTGGACGACCGCCTCCGCGATGTTCTTGGCGTGATCACCGATGCGCTCGATCGATTTCGCGATGAAGACGATCTCGAGCGCCGCAGATATCGTGCGCGGATCCTCCATCATGTAGCTGATCAGCTGGCGCATGATCGCCAGAAACGCGGCATCGATCTCCTCGTCGCGATCGATGACCTCGGCGGCAGCGCTGGCGTCGAGCCGGGCGAACGTGTCGAGGGCCATCTGCAGCATCGTGCGCGCGCGCTCGGCCGCCCGAATCACGTCGTAGTGTCGAACGCGGCTCAACAGATCGGCGCCCCGGATCTGCGCCGCCTTGTAGGCGATCTTCTTCACTTCGTCGCCGACGCGCTCGAGCTCGTTGACCATCTTGGTGATGGTCAGAACGAACCGCAGGTCGATCGCAGCCGGTTGTCGTTTGGCGATGATCTGGCTGCACAGCTGATCGAGATTGATCTGCATCTGATTGATCAGCTTCTCGTCGGATCCAACTTCGTCGATCGCTTCGTTTTTTTCGTCGGCGAGGAGCGCAATCGCTCGATTGAGCTGGTTCTCGACGATACCACCCATCGTGAGGACGCCGCTGCGGATCGCTTCCATCTCGGCGTCGAACTGCTTGTTCGTGTGTTCAGTCATGTCGCTATCCACAGCTCGCGCCGCGGCCTCTTTGTACCAGCATCACCATGCTACGGTCAGTGCGTCGGCCGCAAGCGTCGGCTCGCCCCGGGCGCATCCCCGCTTCGCGGGGCCCCTGCTTCCCGGCTCGCGCCGCGGCCTCTTTGTACCAGCATCACCATGCTACGGTCAGTGCGTCGGCCGCAAGCGTCGGCTCGCCCCGGGCGCATCCCCGCTTCGCGGGGCCCCTGCTTCCCGGCTCGCGCCGCGGCCTCTTTGTACCAGCATCACCATGCTACGGTCAGTGCGTCGGCCGCAAGCGTCGGCTCGCCCCGGGCGCATCCCCGCTTCGCGGGGCCCCTGCTTCCCGGCTCGCGCCGCTAGCCGAAACGCCCGGTGATGTAGTCCTCGGTTTCCTTCTTCGTCGGCTTGAGGAAGATCGCATCGGTCGCACCGAATTCGACGAGCTCGCCCAAGTACATGTACCCAGTGTAATCCGACACCCGCGCCGCCTGCTGCATGTTGTGCGTGACGATCGCGATCGTGTAGTCTTCCTTCAATTCGCTGATCAGCTCTTCGATCTTCGCCGTGGAAATGGGATCGAGCGCGGACGTGGGCTCGTCGAGCAGCAGCACCTCCGGCTTGACCGCCACGGCGCGCGCGATGCAGAGCCGCTGCTGCTGCCCGCCCGAAAGCGCCATTCCGCTCTGCTTCAGCTTGTCCTTGGCCTCGCCCCACATTGCCGCCTTGGTCAATGCCCACTCGACGCGCTCATCCATGTCGCGCTGCGACAGATTTTCGTACAGGCTGACGCCGAAGGCGATGTTGTCGTAGATCGACATTGGGAACGGCGTCGGTTTCTGGAACACCATCCCGACTTTCGCCCGCAGCATATTGAGGTCGACGCCGGGCTCGAGGATGTTCTGGCCGTTGAACGTGATCGAGCCGGTCGCCCGTTGTCCCGGATAAAGCGAGTACATCCGGTTCAACGTTCGCAGCAGCGTGGACTTGCCGCAGCCTGAAGGTCCGATGAACGCCGTGACGCGGCGCTCGGCGATATCGAGATCGATGTCTTTGAGTGCGCGGAATTTGCCATAGAAAAAGTCGAGCTTGCGGCACGACATTTTCGGAGGTTTCTCCGGCGCGCCTTGCGCATCGGACACCGGCCGCGCCGCGACGGCATCGAAATTCATGGCTGTCTCCGTCGGGATACCCATCGCTAACGCACGTCCGACTGCCGAAACACGGTCCGCGCGAGAATGTTGATGGCGAGTACGGACAGCGTGATCAGCAGTGCACCCGCCCAGGCGAGGTTCTTCCAATCGTCGAACGGACTCATCGCGAACTGGAAGATCACGACCGGCAGGTTGGCCATCGGCGCGTCCATGCTCGTGCTCCAAAACTGGTTGTTGAGCGCCGTGAACAGGAGCGGCGCGGTCTCGCCGGACATCCGGGCGACAGCCAAAAGAATGCCAGTGATCACCCCGCCGCGGACCGCCTTGAGCGTTACTCTCAAGATCACTTTCCACATCGGCGCGCCGAGCGCGACCGCGGCTTCGCGCAAGCTTGCGGGCACGAGATGCAGCATGTTCTCGGTCGTCCGGACCACCACGGGGATCGCGATCAGGGCAAGCGCGAACGAGCCGGCCCAGCCGGAAAAGTGGCCGACCTGCATCACATAGACGGTGTAGACGAAAAGGCCGATGACGATCGATGGCGCGCTCAATAGGATGTCGTTGATGAAACGCGTCAACCGGGCGAGCCAGCCATTCTTGCCGTACTCCGCGAGATAGATCCCGGCCAATATGCCGATCGGCGTGCTGATGAACGTGGCAACAAAGACGATCACGACGCTGCCGTAGATCGCGTTGGCGAGTCCGCCTGCCGATCCCGGCGGGGGCGTCGTCTGCGTGAACAACGTCGGCGACAGCGCAGAAAAACCGTTCGCGAACAGCACCCAAAGGATCCAGAGCAGGAACATCATCCCGAACGCCATCGTGCCCAGCGACATGAAGAGGTTCATGCGGTTGACGAACAGCCGCCTGCGGTAGACGGAGGTCATGTCTTCCTGCCCTCCCCTTTGGCGAGCTGCGCCAACAGCAATCGCGAACAAGCAAGAACGATCAGCGTAAGGAGGAAGAGTACAAGCCCCAGCGCAATCAGCGAGGCGCGATGTACCGGCTCGGCGGCTTCGTTGAATTCGTTGGCGAGCGCGGACGCGATCGAGTTGCCGGGTTCGAACAACGAAACGCTGATCCGGTAGGCGTTGCCGATCACGAAGGTGACGGCCATGGTTTCCCCGAGGGCCCGGCCGAGCCCCAGCATCACGCCGCCGATGACGCCGACCTTGGTGTACGGCAGCACGACATTCCAGACGACTTCCCATGTCGTTGCGCCGAGTCCGTATGCGGACTCCTTGAGTACCGGTGGCACGATGTCGAAGACGTCCCGCATCACGGAGGCGATGAACGGAATCACCATCACCGACAGGATGATGCCGGCCGATAGGATGCCGATGCCGTTGGGCGCGCCCTGGAACAGAGGGCCCAGGATCCACAGGTTTCCGAAAATCCTCGTGAGCATCGGCTGCACGTAGTCGCCGAACACCGGCGCAAACACGAAGAGGCCCCACATCCCATAGATGATCGACGGGACCGCCGCCAGCAGCTCGACCGCGGTGCCAAGCGGACGCTTGAGCACGGCGGGGCACATCTCGGTGAGGAAAAGGGCAATGCCAAAACTGACGGGCACGCCGATCAGCAGGGCGATGGCCGAGGTGACGATCGTGCCGTAGATCGGCGCGAGCGCACCGAATTTCAGCTTCACCGGATCCCACACATTGGTGAAGAAGAAGCCGACGCCGAATTTCTCGAACGCGGGGATCGAAGCCCACGCGAGCGCCGCAATGATGCCGACGAGTGTAAGGAGCACGAACAGCGCAAAGAACATCGTCGTCCGTTCGAACAGCCAGTCTTGCCATGGTGGCGCCCCCCGGCGCGCGGCCGGGGGCCTGGGCTCGCGCTGCGTACGCGACTTCAACGGGGCGGTCATGGCGGGCTGCAGTGCGGCCAAGGTGGTCGACATGATAACCCTACCAAAAAAGAGGCCGCGAGGAGTACCTCGCGGCCACGAGGCTTTCTTCTGGAGGAGGAAGAAAGGTACTGCCAGGAGGAGCTATTTGGTTCTTCGTGCCGTCCTACAATATCGGCTTGCCCGAGCTGTCCTTGAGCTGCGCTTTCCACGCGTCCGCGATCACCCTGTACGACGCCGTCGGGCATCGGCACGTAATCGAGTTCGGCGGCCATCTTCTGGCCGTTCTTGAGCGCCCAGTCGAAGAACTTCAACACTTCGACGGCGTTTTGCGGCTTGTCCTGCTTCTCGTGCATCAGGATGAAGCTCGCGCCAGTGATCGGCCAGCTCGTCTTGCCCGGTTGGTCCGTCAGGATCTGGTAGAAGCCGGGCGCGTTCTTCCAGTCGGCGTACGCCGCGGCCGCCTGAAACGTGTCATCGTCGGGCTGCACGAACTGGCCATCCTTGTTCTGCACGGCACCGTGGGCCATCTTGTTGCGCTTCGCGTAGGCGTACTCGACGTAGCCGATCGCGCCTTTGATCCGCTGAACGTACGCCGCCACCCCTTCGTTGCCTTTGCCGCCCACGCCTTCCGGCCACGCCACTGCGGTGCTGGCGCCGACCTTCTGCTTCCACTCGGGACTCACCTTCGATAGGTAGTCGGTCCAGATGAATGTCGTGCCCGATCCGTCAGAGCGGCGCACGACCGTGATCAACTCGTCCGGCAGCTTGACGGCAGGATTGAGGTCCGCGATCGGCTTTTCGTTCCACTTCTTGATCTTGCCGAGGTAGATGTCGGCCAGCACAGGACCAGTGAACTTCATCGCGCCCGGCGCGATTCCTTCGATGTTCACGACGGGAACCACGCCGCCAATGATCGCCGGAAACTGCATGAGGCCGGCGGTCTGCAGATCCTCGGGTTTGAGCGGCATGTCGGACGCGCCGAAGTCCACGGTCTTGGCCTTGATCTGGGCGATGCCACCGCCCGAACCGATCGACTGGTAGTTCATGCCGACGCCCGTCTTTTGCTTGTACGCCTCCGCCCACTTGGCGTAGATCGGGTACGGAAATGTCGCGCCGGCGCCGGTGATATCGACGGCCATCGCGGTCGAAAGACCGAACGCGAATGTCGTGGCGGCCAGGATTCCTTGGGTCAGGTACTTGCGCATGCGGTCTTCCTTGTCGGTAACATACCGTCATTGTCACTCCGGCGTGTTACACCGCGATGACAGTGTGCAACTGGCTACGTTAGGGAGCCATTCTGAACAGCCGGGCGCGGAACGACGGCGTCGATCAACGGGACTCCGTCGTGGGCGATGCTCGGCTCATTCGGCAAGGGCGCGCCGCTCGGGAAATACCCTCGGCTCCGGAACACGGACATCACACCCGCTGCTATACGCCGCGGGCCCGTTCCGACGCCATAGCAGCGATAGGCAACGCCCGCGGGATCGACTTCGACCAGTTTGTCTCCCGGTTCGATGCGCGCGCCCCGCGCGGCGAGCCCGAGCAACACGCCGCCTGCCGGTGCCGTGACGACCTCGTTGCCCAATCCCCCGACGATCTGCCCGATACGTACTGCGTCGCCGATCCTTCGCTCGGTCATGAAACGTCCATGTCGCACCGCTTCGACGATGCAATCGGCACCGCAACTGGCACCGAAATGCCGGCTGACCGGCTCGAGCGGACCTGGCTCATCCCTCGGGCCGGGCGAGCAATCAGCGGCAAGTTCGATGACCGCGTCGACATTCTCGCCCGCCACAAAATCCACACCAATTCCAATCGTAAGCGGAACGCGGCGAAGCAGAAGTTCCGAGCCGCGTGGTTTGCGCCCGCGTGCGTCGACGAGGGCGATCGGCGCAAGCGCACCCACCACAACCGGCCACGACCAGGTCGTCGCGGCGATCATTCTCCGCGCGAGAACGCTGGGGATGCTCTTGAGCGATGCGCAGAAGCACGCACCTTCGCCATCCAGCTCCGCGTTGCCGACATACCACGCGTTCGTGAACGCCATCCCGCGCCGGTGCCAGGCGGGATCGGCTTCGTCCACCAGCACCACGGAAAGTCCCGCGCCGTGCAACGCCAGAGCCACGGCAGAACCAATGTCGCCGCAACCCAGAACGAGCGCGACCGGGCGCACGGACGCTGTTCGATTTCCCATAGGCAGGGCCCTTCACTGCGGCAAGACTGCGAACTGCGCCGCCCTTTTGGTCCGCGCATGTCGTGGCAGTTGCGCTAGCGTAGGCTTAAGTTGTGACGCGCGCATGACGATGCGCTGTCATTGGCATGTCAATTCGAACAACCGGGCACGCAGGCCCGCGACGCAACGCGCCGCTGACAGGGCGTCAGCTGGTCAGACGCGAAAGAGTCGCGCGCGTTCGCAGGCTCGCGAACAGTGGAATGTAATCCGTGATTCGCGCGTCGCCTTTCATTCGGGCAAGTTCCGCTTCGTATACACTTTTCACCTCGGCCAACGGGAGGTTCGTCTCCCGAGCCAGCGCCTCGATCACGTCGCGGCTGTTCTCTTGTTCATCCCGCTTGGCGGCCGGGCGCCCACGTCGGCCCGCCGATGTCTCAGACGAAGTCGGGCGCGATCACGATCTTGAGCACGACGGTGGATTCTCCGGCGCGGACGCGGTTGGAGAGCCACCACACCGCGCCTTTTCGAACACTCCAAGAGGCTTCCTCGCCGGAAAGGAGCAGCGCAGCGACCTCGCCAAGCGTCGGTTGATGCCCCACGACGAGTACCGGCTCGTGCGCGTCCGGCCAGCCTGCTGCCGCCAGCACCTCGGCTGGAGAAGCGCCTGGCGCGAGCTCCGGAACGACGCGAAACTTGCGCTTCAACGCGAGCGCCGTCTGCTGGGCGCGATCGGCAGGGCTGGCGAGCACCCGCGTAGTGGCGGGCAAGTGTTGGTCCAGCCAGCCAGCCATTCGCTCTGCTTGCTGTATGCCCTTCGCGGTCAGACGGCGACCGAGATCGGGCTCGCCCGGCTCGGCTTCGGCGTGGCGCCAAAGAATCAGGTCCATCGCGTCGTCTCCTGCCTCTAGGAGTCGTGTTCGGCCTGCTCGGCGAGGTGCGCGAGAAGCTCGTCCTGTGCCGCGCGAAGCCGTGACCGCCGTTTGACCTTCGGCCGCGAATAGGTTCCATCCCCGGCAAGCTCCCAGGCATCGCGATTGTCGGCGAGGTACGGTTCGAGCCCTTCGGCAATGACGCGGTTCTTGAGCGCGGGATCGAGCACCGGGAACGCGACCTCGACCCGACGGAACAGGTTGCGGCCCATCCAGTCCGCGCTGGAGAGCCAGACATTCCTGGCGCCGTCGTTTTCGAAGTACCAGATGCGGCTGTGTTCCAGGAACCGGCCGACGATCGAGCGAACGCGGATGTTCTCGGATATTCCCTCGATTCCGGGGCGCAGCGCGCAGGCGCCCCGCACGATCAGGTCGATCGTGACACCCGCCTGCGATGCCGAGTAGAGCGCCCTGATCACGCCCTCCTCCAGCAACCCGTTCATCTTCGCGACGATGCGCGCCGGCTTACCTTCGCGCGCATGACGTGCCTCGCGCTGGACGGCGTCTATGAGCCGCTTGCCCATCGTGAACGGCGCGAGCTGAAGGTGCTTGAGACGCTTCGCCTTGCCGAGACTCGTGATGTGAAGGAACACTTCATTGACGTCGGCGCAGATCTCGGGGTTCGCCGTGAGCAGCCCGAAGTCGGTGTAAAGACGCGCGGTGCGCGGGTGGTAGTTCCCGGTGCCGAGATGAGCGTAGGCCTGCAATCGGGCGCGGCCCGCCGCATCGTTCTCGCGTCGCAGCAGGAGTGCGAGCTTGGCGTGAGTCTTGAGCCCGAACACGCCATAGACGACCTGCGCACCCGCTTGCTCCAGCCGCTCCGCCCAGTTGATATTCGCTTCCTCGTCGAACCGCGCGAGCAGCTCGACCACAACGGTGACCTCCTTGCCGCGAAGGGCCGCCTCGATCAGCGCCTCCATCAGCACCGAGTTGACGCCGGTGCGATAGACGGTCTGCTTGATCGCCATCACTTCGGGATCGTCGACCGCCTTGCGAATGAACTGGACGACCGGGTCGAACGATTGGTACGGATGGTGGAGCAGGACGTCGCCTTGCCGGATGGTCGCGAGGAGGTCGGCCGAGTCCCTTAGACGGTCGGGCAGGCCGGGCGTGAACGGCGGGTATTCGAGCTCGTCCCCGACGACGGCGTCGATCAGCGAAGCCATCCGCGCGAGGTTGACGGGACCGTTCACGCGATACAGATCGTCAACCGTCAATTCGAACTGCTGCAGCAGGAACTTCGCGAGTTGCTCCGGGCAGGATGAGGCGACCTCGAGCCGCACCGCCTGCCCGAAATGGCGCTGCGGAAGTTCGCCTTCGAGGGCCTGCCGCAGGTTCTTCACTTCCTCTTCGTCGAACCAGAGATCGGCGTCGCGCGTCACCCGGAACTGCGAATACCCGACGATCTCGCGCCCGCCGAAGAGCTCCTCCAGATGCGCGTGAATGATGCTCGAAAGCAGGACGAACGTGTTGTCCGCGCCGGCGATGTCCCGAGGCAGCGTGATGATGCGCGGCACGAGCCGCGGCGCCTTGACGATGGCCACGGCAGTCTCCCGGCCGAACGCGTCGCGGCCCGAGAGTTCGACGACGAAGTTGAGGCTCTTGTTGACCACCTGTGGAAACGGATGCGCCGGATCGAGCCCGATGGGAGTCAGCAGCGGCTTGACCTCACGATGAAAATAGTCGGACACCCAGGCGCGCTGCACAGCATTGCGATCGCCATGCCGAAGGAGGCGGATGCCCACTGCCGGAAGCGCCGGCACGATCGCTTCGTTCAATACCCGATACTGGTCCGCGACGAGGGCGTGCGTCTCGTCACCGATGGCGGCAAGGAGCGCGCGCAGGGCCGGCAGCGCCATGCCAGGGGGCGGCGTCTTCACCCGCAACTGCTCCTTCAGGCCTGCGACACGTATCTCGAAGAACTCGTCGAGGTTGCTGCTGACGATGCACAGGAACCGCAGCCGCTCGAGCACCGGGATCGCCGGATCCTTGGCAAGCTCGAGCACCCGTCGGTTGAACGCAAGCTGCGACAGCTCGCGATTGAGCGGCGGAGGGCTGGGAGGTCTCATCGGGAAGCCGGCGGGCAACGAGCCTCCCGCGGCCAAGGCAATCGATCAAGTATGCAGTGCGATTATGACATCCCTGAGACACCGTTGGCCCCGGCCGGGCCTGGCACGCCCCGGCTCATGGGGCCCCAGCGATTTTCTGCTACGCTTCGCGCGGGTCTCCCCTCGCCTTAAGCATGGGTTGCTCGTGCCTGCCACTTTGCTTGCCGTCGTCGACCTCGGGTCGAACAGTTTCCGGCTCGAAATCGGCCGGGTCGAGGGCGACCAGGTCTACCAGCTCGACACCTGGCGCGAGACGCTGCGCCTCGGGGCCGGCTTCGACACGAAAGGACGCCTCAAGCCTGCCGCGATGCAGGCGGCGCTTGCGTGTCTCGCCCGGTTTCGCGAACGGCTCTCCGGCCTTGCACCCGTCGGCGGTGCGCGTCGTCGCGACCAACGCCTTTCGGGTTGCCAAGAATGCGCGCGAATTCCTCGCTCGTGCCGAGCGCGCGATCGGCCTGCCGATCGACGTCATCAGCGGACACGAAGAGGCCCGGCTGACGTATTTTGGCGTGGCGCACGAGTTGCCGCGCTCGCACGAACCCCGGCTCGTCATCGACATCGGTGGTGGCTCGACCGAGTTCATCATCGGCCGCGGCCTCACGCCAGAACGGCTCGATTCGCTGAAAATCGGCTGCGTTGCGATGACGCAGAGGTTCTTTGGCGACGGCGAAATCACGCGCGAGAGGCTCGACGCCGCCGAAACCGTGGCTCGGGTCGAGATCGAAGCCGTCGCGCGTGAATTCGGGCCGAGCCATTGGCGGGAAGCCTACGCGTCGTCCGGCACGGCAGTGGCGCTCGCCGACATCCTCGAGAGCAACGCGTTTTCCACCGGCGGAATCACGCCGCTGGGCCTTGCGCGGCTGCGCCGACGAATGCTCGGCGCCGGCCACATCTCCCGGCTCAGGTTGAACGCGCTCAAAGGTGAGCGCGCGCCGGTGCTGGCGGGCGGCCTCGCGATCATGTCGGCGGCCGTTTCGGGACTCAAGATCGAGCGCATCGACGCGGTCGGCGGTGCGCTGCGCCTCGGCGTGCTGTACGACCTTCTCGGACGAACATTCGACGAGGACGCGCGCGCAGTGACGGTCGAGCGGTTCATCGACCGCTACGGCATCGATCGCGAGCAGGCTTCGCGCGTCGCCAAGCTTGCGGTCACACTCCTGCGCCAAGCGTCGGTCGCATGCGCGATCCAATCGCCGAGCAGATGATCGAATGGGCAGCATTGCTGCACGAGGCGGGAATGTCCGTTCTCACACCGGGTTTCACAAGCATGGCGCCTACATTCTGCAGAATGCCGACATGCCCGGCTTTTCGTCAGGCGAGCAGGGCCGATTGGCATTGCTCGTGTTCGGCATGCCGCGGCGGGCTGGAGAAGATGGGGCGAGCGATCGACGACGTGAAGGTCCGAACCGCCGTGCTCGCACTGCGTCTCGCAGTGCTTTTCCATCACGCGCGTACGACGATCGCGGTGCCGCACATCGACCTCAAGGTTGCGGCCCGCATCCACGTCGAAATTTCGCAGCGCTGGCTTGCCGCGCATCCGCTCAGCAACTACCTTCTGGGCAGGGAACGGGCGCAGTGGGCTGCACTCGGGCACCCGTGGCGGGTGAAGGCGCGGTAGGGAAATTCCGAAAGGTCGTTACGGAAGCCAATTCTCGAATTGTAGGGTTCGCTGCGGAGAGCAACGGCCTCTCGCCATGAAGTAGCGAGCCTCGGCATTTCGTTGCGCCGCATCGGCAGATGTACTGCGCGAGTTCTTTTCTCGTGAGCGGGTTATCGAGCGAAAGCCGGTAGTCGTACGTCAACTCTTCGCCGGGCAGGAATGTGCGCGCGGGGTCGTCCGGATCGCTATCCGCGCGGTCCATCGCCTCGTCCCATGTAGTCCGCTTACCCTGTACTCGAGGATCACAGTGCCTTTTCGGATCCTCGCTGTGGCAAACACTCCACGGCCGTGAATGAAGGAATTTCGTACGACGTAGACCTTTTCGGCTTGCTTTTGGTCCCGGCTAGCCCACCGGGGGACCTCCCGGCTCTGCCAGGAAACACGCTATGACGATCGAGCGTTATGCACCCGTTGCGCAGCCTTTCGAACGGCGCACCTACGGTTCGTGGCCGGCATTCGATGTGGAGATGCGGTCGCGATAGTGGGCGGGAATAGCAGCCTGAATCTGCTCGAGTTCGCGATGCAGCGCCGCCGCAATGGCGAATTCGCCGCCATTCCGTACCGGGTGCAGCAAAACCAGCTCCTCGTCCATGTCGTCGAGGAGTTCGCACGCGCGAAATACTAGCTGGTTGAGTATGGGTCCGTGCTGGCCAATTCGAACGAGTCGGCGTGCCTCGGCGAGAACCTTGTCGCAAACCTCCGCCTTTCGCGTCACGGATCCATTAGCCACGATCATCGCGGCCTGCGACGGCGAATCCGGCAGCCATCTAGACGCGAGCCGCATGCGAACTAAGCCAAAGCGAGCGAAGGAGAATTGTGACACCGCGAATTCCGAACATCGAGTATAAGAATGTCCTAACCGCTCTCGGGGCCTGAACTGCTCTATGGTCTACAGGCGCCGGAACGGAGTAGCTCGAAAATTGGTTTCGAAATATGATTTCGTGGTTACCACGGCGAAATGTGTGCCAACAATGTGTCAATTTGATGACGAGGGCGGCCGACTTTGGCACATTCCGGCGGCCGACCGTTGGCCGAGATCTGGTTCAATTTGCCATCGCGTACAAGGAGGTTCTGCATGAAGGAGTTGCCAAAAAAAAAGAGTTGACCTTGGTCGATGCGGCGCAGTCACGCTACACGTTTCGAAAGATCGCAAGCGTCTTCTGCTGGAGTTCGAGACGGAGCCCGAGGGGCTCGACAAGTCGGGGCTCAACGGATTCATCGACGCACTGAAGAAGGTCCGCGACCACATGGACCGTTAGTAGCTCGGAATCGATTCGCATCGGCAACAATCGCGTACTGCGCGGCCCCAGGCGAGATGCGACACACCGATTTCTAGGACACGTCAGGCCGAGTCGCCCAATCAGGCCAGCCGATCGGCCAACGCACGCGGTCGGCCTCGGCGCGCAGCCTGCCAAGTTCCTCGTGGAGTTCCGGGTCGTCGGGGTGTGAGGCAAGTCCGACGAGAACGCGAGCGCGGGCGATCGTCAAGTCGGTGTAAGGCAACGGCTCGGCGCGAGTGTAGTCCTCGAGCGCCGCTGCATGCTCGAGGACTCGCGGCCATTCGCCGCGCGCGAGCGCATCCTCGATGCTGTGGCGGTAGTAGCCGATCGGATTGTGGGCGACGCAGCCCAACGCCAGCAGCGCTTCCGCCTCCGCACGGCATCGCTCGCGCTCGCGCGGGTCGTCGTGCAATCGGGCTTTGATCCCGAGGATCAGCGGCCCGTAAAAGCGCATTCCGGTCTCCCGCGACAGCGCGAGCGCGCGGTCGATGAGGTCGCGTGCCTCGGCAGTGCGTCCCAACCCGAGCGCGCCTTCCGCCAATCCGGCGAGCAGCGTCGACTCGTAGCGGCGCGCACCGATCGCTGCGGCTAGCACCTGGGCACGCTCGAGCACCGGCAGGGCATCGGCATAGCGGTCGCAGAACACCAGAAGCGAGCCCTCCCCTTCCAGTGTGAACATCTCACCGTGCCGGTCGCCGACCTCTACGGCAAGCGCGCGCGCCGCCTCCATGTCGGCGATGCCGGCGTCGAACTCCATCAGAAACGTCCGGCAGTAGCCGACCATCACGCGATTGGGGATCTCGACGCGCGTCAACCCGTGCGCGTCGCAGATCGCGAGGCATTGTCGGAAGCGCGCGAGCGATGTGAGAATCCGGCCTTCCGCAAACGCGGCGTCGGCGAGCCCGCTCGCCGCCCTCGCTTCCCATACCGGATCGCCCAGTGACCGCGCGCACTCCATCGCCGCACCGTGCTCGGCGCCACACGCCGCGATGTTGCTGCTTGCGAAGTGCAGATTGCCGCGCGTGTAGTGCAATTCGGCCAGCTCGCGCACGAGGCCCTCCGCGCGCGCCAGCGGTTCGGCTTCCGCCAGTGCTGCGAATGCCGCGTCCGCGTCGGCGATCAGCCGGTTGCCGGCGGCGATGCCGATCAGCGCACGGCATCGGTCTGCGGGCTCTCGTGCCGCCGCGAGCGCGGCCTCGTACGCTTCGATCGCAGGCTTGCCCTCGCCCGATTCGTGCCAGAGGCGACCGCGCAACATGTTGAGCGCCAACACGTCGGCCGGATCGCGCGCGAGCGCGGCGCCTCGTTCGGCGTGCGCGAGTGCGCGTTCCGGATGCAGCGCGGTCGCCTGCGCCTGCGCGGCTTCGAAATAGGCACGCGCTGCCTCAGGCGCTTCAGCCCGATCGAGGTGCTGCGCGCGCAACGCGGGATCGCGTTCGCCGTACCACTCCGCGGCAACCCGATGCAGCTCGGCGCGTCGCACGCGTGTCAGCGACGCATAGATGCCGTCGCGAATCAGCGCATGCCCAAACAGGAACTCATCCCCTTCGGGGCGGACGAGAAAGTTCGCCGTGAGGCGATCGCACTCGTAGTCTGACAATTGCGCCAGCCGGCGCACGAGTGCCAGGGGAAAGCGCTGACCAATGACCGCCGCCGCGCGCAATGCCGCGCGGTCGCGCTCGGGCAACCGGTCCATCCGCGCCAGAACGAGACTGTGCAGCGATGCCGGCAGCCTGTCCTCCCGTTCGTCCGCGGCGCGCATCAGTTGCTCCAGGAATAGCGGATTCCCTCCGGAACGCTCGACGCACCGCTGTGCGAACCCGGTCGTCGTCGACAGGAACCCACCTGCAAACGCGAGTGCATCCTTCGCGCCGAGGGGCCCAAGATCGATGGTCACGAGGGGGCTGCCCTGCACGGATCCGCGCCATGCGGCATCCAGCGGATCGCCTTCGACGCGGGAGGTGAGTGCAAGCACCGCCTGCATCGTCGGAACCGCGCGCGCGAGCGCGGCGAGATAGTCCATCGTGATCCGATCGGCCCAGTGCACGTCCTCGACAATCACCAGCACGGGCGCTCTCTCGCACGCAATCTCGAGCAGATGGATGACCGCCGCCTCGCGGCCGCGCTGGCGCGCCGAGTTGTCCATCGCTTCGTAAAGGGCGTGGCTCTCGGCCGGCGGCGGCAGATCGATGAGATCGAGGAGGAATGATCGCCGCTCCGCCAGCGACGCGCTCCGAGCGGCGAGATGTTGAAGCGCCTCGAGTCGCGCTTCGACATCCGGTTCAGGCGGCAGCCCCATCAGGCTCGTGACGATCTCACGGATCGCATCGCGCCCCTTGGCCATGCCGAAATCGAGGACGAGTCCGGTGTGGCACGCGAAACCCTCGGCCAGGGCAATCCGGCGCAACTCGCCGACGAGCCGCGATTTGCCGATCCCGGCGTCGCCGCGCACGAACACCGTGCCTCCCGTGCCGCTGTCGGCACAGCTGCGTAGCGCCGCCGCGAGCTGCGCCAGCTCGGCGTGCCGCCCGACGAACGGATGCGATCCCTCGAGATCCAACGCGTCGACGAAGTCGACAAACCGCCACGCAGTGAGTGGAGCGTCGACACCCTTCACCTGGGCGCCTTCGATCGCCGTGCAGCGAGCGATGCGTTGCGTGGCCGCGTGCACCGCTTGATCGAGCACGGTCTCGCCGGCACCGGCCAGCTTCAACAGCCGCGCGGCGAGATTGACGGAGTTGCCGATCACTGTGTAGGCGCGGTTGCGTGCGCTACCGAGGCCGCTCGCCACGACCTCGCCCGACGCGATGCCGACATGCACGGCAAGCGGCTCACCCGATTTCCCGCCGAGCGATGGCATCGCGCGCTGGATCTCGGCCGCGGCGCGCACCGCACGGATCGCCTCGTCCCCGTGCGCGGTGGGAGCACCAAAGACGGCCATCACCGAATCGCCGATGTGCTTGTCGATGCTGCCGCCGAAACGTTCGACGATGGCGTCGGCGGCCGCGTAGAACTGCTCGAGCAACGCGTGCACGTCCTCCGGATCGAGCCGTTGCGACATGCGCGTGTAGTCGACGAGATCGGCGAAGACGACCGTTACCGGCCGCCTTTCACCCTCGGCGGCTTCGGCGTTGACGGACGCCGTAGCTTCCGTCCCGCGGATCGCGAGCGACGCCCCGCAGCCGCCGCAGAATTTCTCGGCAGCTTCATTCGCGAATCCGCACGCCGGGCATCGGACGGAAAGTCCGGCGCCGCAATTCGCGCAGAACCGGCGCCCGGCCCTGTTGTCCGCACCGCAACGGGCGCAAAGAAGGTTCGGCATCGCGTTCCCGAGAACGTTACCGAGCCGGAACATCGCTTTGGAAGCGATGGTTCGCACGCGGCATCACCGTCGCACGGTGCCGGTCGATCCAGTACGCCCAGCCCACGAACAACCAACCGAGAAGTCCGCTCATCGCCAGCACCTGCACCGACGGCGGCGGCGGACCGAAGACGCTCGAGAGATAGATCGCCCCGAGCGTCGCGATGAGGGCCCAGAACGCTATCGTCCCGATCCGATCGCGCGGCCGCGTCACCGATACATAGACCCACGCGCCCAGCGCGAGCAGCGCGAACTCGACGGCGAGAGTCGCCGGCACCGAATACCAGAGGCCAAGGCCGACGCGCGGGCCGCCGGGCCAGAGCGGCATGTCCGGCCGGTGCGAGGCGAAGTCGAGCACCCAATGCGATACGACGAGCGCGGCGAGCCAAAACGCGCCGGTACGGTCGCGGCGGCGCACGAAATAGGCGGCGGCGAGCAGGCCGCCCCAGAGCGCTCCCGGGATCAGGCTGTGCGTGTAGGGATAGGAGACGAACAGCAGCGGCGTCACCGCGGTGATGCCGGGGACGATCTCGACCTTCTCCCATCCGAGCAGCACGAATGCCGGCCAGACGCCGTCGACCAGCATGGCGGCGAGAACCAACGTGCCGAGCGAAGGGCCGGGGGCAAGCCTCTTCGCGGCGAGGGCAACACCGAAGTGTCCGATGAACATGCGACCTCCCGTTCCATATTGAACATCGCGTAGAGCCGGAACCGCAACCGATCGCCTCTCGCCAAGAGCGTCTGATCAGGTACGCGATGATCGTCGGGACGACGTTGAGCCATGTCGGTCGAAACGTCTCGACGAGCGACGACCATTGAGACACGCGACGCAGGGCGACCGCTCCTCAGGCTTCGCGGAACCCACGTGCAGCCGTTCGCATGTCGCCGAAACAGGGCGCCACAGCTTTCTTGACTCGCGCGACCGAACCCGGTTACTCACGCAAAAACCCGGATGAACCGGATTTCCTAACCCGCAGGACGATCGCGGCCAACGGCGTCGAGCTGCGCGGCGCACTCAAGGCGCCCGGCAAAGGCAGTGGACGATGGCGGTGAATGGCTTGCCTTCTTCGGCGAGGCTCGTAAGCCAGCCGACGTCGTGCACCATCTCGCGCGCCACCGTCGTCGGCACGCCTTCCGGAACCAAGGTAAGGTCGAAGTGCTCGGCAAGGATGCGCGCCGCCGCACCGCTGAACATCTCGAGCACGCGCTGGAGCCGACCGGGTTCGCTCTCGATGTAGGCCACGCGGAAACCCTCTCCCTTATCATCACCGAGCTTGCCGCGTTTGGCCGCGGACTGGAGCGCTTCGGTGTAGCCGCCCAGCGAATCCACCAGCCCGCGCTCCTTTGCCTGCGCGCCCGACCACACGCGGCCTTGCCCAACTTCGTCGATCTTCTCCGGCGTGGTCTTGCGCGCCTGCGCCGCCTTGGTGATGAACTCGGTGTAGATGTGGTTGATGCCCATCTGGATCAGGTCCCCCACTCGCGGGTTGAACGGGAGCCGCGGGTCGGCCGCGCCACCGAGCCAGGTGGTCGTCACGCCTGCGGTGTGGACGCCGATCTTGTCGAGCGCCTTGTCGGCCGTGGGCAGAAGCCCGAAGACGCCGATCGATCCGGTGATCGTCGCGGGATCCGCCATGACTTCATCGGCGGACATCGAGATCCAGTAGCCGCCGGAGGCCGCGACATTGCCCATCGAGATCACGACTGGCTTGCCGGCAGCGCGCGCTAGTTCCAGTTCGCGCCGCACCAGTTCGGAACCGAACGCGCTGCCGCCGGGTGAATTGACGCGAAGAACGATCGCCTTGACTTTTTCATCCTCACGCGCCTTGCGCACCAGTTCGGAGGTGGACAGGCCACCCACCGTGCCGGGCTGGGCCTTGCCGTCGATGATCTCGCCTTCAGCAACGATCACACCGACGGCGTCACCACCGGTCGCGGGCTTGAGGTGCGCCAGGTAGCCGTCCAAGGACACCTGCCGAAACGTCTTGCCTTCCTTGTCCTTGGCGCCGCGCTCGATCATCAATTGACGCAGCTGGTCTCGGGTCTTCAAGCCGTCGACGAGCTTGGAGTCCAGCGCCATCTTCGCAGGGTCGCTTCCGGCCGCAACCAGTCGGTCGGGCATCTCGTCGATGTAGGCCATGATAGTCCGTGGCGGGACCTTTCGCGCCTTCTCGACGTCTTCGGTGTACGTGGCCCACAGCGCGTTGTATAGGTAACTCTCCGCCTCCCTTGCGGCGTCCGATGGCGCGTTCGCGATGTAGGGTTCGGCGAAGCTCTTGTACCTCCCCACGCGTAGCAGATTCACCTTGATCCCGAGCTTGTCGAGAGCATCGCGGTAGTAGTTGCGGTAACGCCCATACCCGTCCATGAATACCAAGCCAAATGGATCGAGCAGCACTTCGTTGGCGTGCGCGGCAAGGTAGTACTGCCGTTGGTTGTACTCCGAGCCCCACGCCACAACGGACTTGCCACCGGCCTTGAAGCGCTCGAGCGCCGCGGCTACCTCGCGCAGGACCGGCAGTCCGGCGCCTTGCAGGTCGTCCAGCATCAGGACAACGCGAACGATCTTGGGGTCTTTCGCGGCGGCGTCGAGCACGGCCAGCACATCGCGCAGCTGGGTATTCTGTGCTTCCTGCCCGGTCGTCTGCGCGAGCGCAATGTTGCGTAATCCAGTAGCACGCTGCTCGACGATCGTGCCCTTGAGGTCGAGCACCAACGCCGTCCCCTCTTCCAACGCGGGCGGACCGCGTTTGGCCACGGCAATCACCAGCGCAACCACCACTGCCACGAATAACAAGTTCAGGACCACACGACGGGTCGAATCGAGCAGGCTCCAGAACTTGGCGAGCCAACGGGCAACGGGACCGAATCGGGCAGGGAACATAGGAACTCCGGAGTGAACAACGCGAACGCGGCAGCTTACCGGTTGCAAGCCCGGAACGGGGGTTCCCCCCGTTGTAAGCGATCAAGCGGGTTTGAGTAGCTTCGATCACCGGCCGGGAAGCAGCGATGCGCTCGTGTGTCGCGGCAACACGGCGCCGCAACTTTCATCAGCAGGACGAGAGTGTCTCGTCAATGCGCGCGCGGAAGTCCCATTCAAGTTCGCGAATCAGGTGGTTGCCATCAAACACCCATGGTTCACCGCACGACCGAACCCACAATTCGCGGGTTCGCAAGTGTTTCGGTCGCGCGGTGAATTCAAGACCTACTTCCACTCCCAGGCCTTGGTGTGTGTGTTGCCTTGTGCGTCGACTTCGTACTCAAATACGGCAGCCACGGAGTTCAATCGCGCCAACTTTTCGGACATTGTCCGATAGTACAGAATCCCTCGATAGCTGATGGCGCCGCGTTCCTTGAATTTTCCCAGGCCCGAGCCTTTCCACGTGAGCATTTCGCCATCCTTGGTGGTGGTAACTCCTTCACCCTCCCCGTAAATGGTGCCGTCGAGTCGGACAACCGCCGAATAGGTGCCAAAGCCGGTAACGTCAATGCCCAACAACTTGCCGCTGTCCTCGAACGAAACCTCGACCTTTGGGGGTTCGGTCGATAGCACTCTTCTGACGATTCTTTTCCCAGTTGTTTCACCTATCAATTCGCCTAGCATGGTGTCACCTCCTGTTGGAATGGAAAACCGGAAACTCAATTCTTCGTTTCCGGGGGCACAGTATAGACTCGGCCGCTACCGGCCCCAACGCGCCAACTCCCACGTTTCTCGACAATTTCGCGAACATCCTCCCGTCTGGTTTCGCTCTTCAGTTGGCGAGCCTCTCTCTTTGGCCGCACGCGTCCGTCGGTCGACAGTCTCACTGCGACCCCAACCAGACCTACGCATTGCCAAGTAGTGGTCGTTCGCATCACGGCACGGGGTACCGCCGCTGTCATCAGCGGGATCGGAACTACCTGCGCACGGCAATCGCATCACAGCCCCATTCGCCGATCCAGGCGCGAAGGGTTCTGCCGCCGTCCTTGAGCCCATGTTCGACGTTGTGCCAGGCCACGAAAAAGTCGCCGCTTTCGGCAATCATGAACAGCGCTTGCATACCGGTGCTGCGCTTCAGGGTCTCGAGTGCCTGCACCGGCGTTTGCGCGATGGGTGCGCCGACATTGAGCGACGTGTTCACACTTACCTCCGCACCGACCCTGCGGCCCATGGCCGTGAGATACGCGTGCATGAACGGGTCCACCTGTTCGCGCACGATCTGCACACGGCAAGTGCCATCGAAGTGGATTACCGCCGGAATCGCGTTGTACGCCTCGGGTTTCGCCCGGCATGTCAGCACCATGTAGTTGTATGCGTTGAAATCGTCGTCGCCTGCTCCCGGTGACAGGCTGAACCACTTCTTCGCCGCCGCGAGCGTAGTCATCGGCGCCAGCGGCCGTATCAGTTCGCGATACTTGACCAACTTGTTGAGCCTCTCCAGCGTCTTCGGATTCGCCGGGTTCGCGAGGATCGAGCGATGGCCCAAAGCCCGCGGACCAGTCTCGGCGGCACCTTGACAAATGCCGACGATGCCATCCTTCGAAACGATGAATGCGAGCAGATCTGCGAGGCGCTGGCATTCACTCTTCGCGCCGATATTGCCCAGATGATGATGCGCGATCTCGGGCGTCTTCGCGATCGCTGCCTCGATCTCATTCTTCGCCGGCGGCAGGCCGCAGTAGAACGCGTGCTGCAAGGATTCGCCCGGCTTCGCCCCGCCAAGACAGGCGAAATGGTAGGCTGCGCCGATCGCCACGCCCGCATCACCGGGCACCGGCGGTACCCATAGCCGAAGCGCGGCGTCCGTCATGCCGAGATTGCGGGCGTACCACGAGGCGTCAAACTGCTCCAGCAGCCGCATGTTCGCCACGCAGTTGAGCGCGGTACCGCCGGTCATCACAAGGCCGTGCCGCGGGTCGTCCCGATCGGTGACCTTGATGATGGTAGATGATTCCAACACCAGCCGCCATGGTCGGCAGCCTTGTCGACGCGATCGATCGTGATCGGCGTGTGCTCGATGTCCTCGACCCGCAACACCGCATCCGGGTGCCACATGGCCTTGGGTAGAATCGGCTTGCCAATCATCCGGATGAGCCGCTTCGAGTACGGCACCGAGCAGCCGCCGCGCTGCCAGTTGGCGAGCGAGCGGTTGAGGAAGATCCGGCCCTCGCTCCCAAAGACGAACACGTCGCGCAGCTGTCCGTAGTACCGGTTGGTAAGACGGTTCGAGTCGCCCCACGCAGCCGCCCCCATGTACCGGCCTTCGCTGCTCAGCAGCGGCCAGCCTCCTTGGGACGAACTCATGATGCCGTACATCATGCCCAGCGAATCCCAGATGCGTCGTCCTGAAAAAGCAGCCTGAGCGAGTCCCGGTGGGCGACGTAGGTCGAGATCGCGCCGTCGTCGCCGGCGCCGTCGAGCACCAGCACCATCACGGGTTCTTTGCACTTTGCGAACGGCGAAACTCCCCACGAAAACCAAGCGTGGTTGTCGTGATGACGCAGGTTGATCACCGGCATGCGTTTGCCGTTGGCGTCGAGGCGCCGCCCTAGCCTTCTCGGTGCGGTGAACGCGTCGAATACACACCGCACA
>CAWJMQ010000035.1:0-42453 GCA_963844005.1 uncultured beta proteobacterium
GGGACGCGACCGCGTCGTGCGCGGATAGGCAATTCAATCGCGCGAGCCTGATTTTGGTCGGGTGGGTGGGGCGGGTCAAGCGTGGATTTTCGGCGGCAATGGGCTGCTCCGCGCGCTTGTCGTCGTACTTCTGCGCGGGCGCCGACGCCAGGGTGGCCGCGCGCGGCCTGTTGGGCGGGCGCCGGCGCGAGCAAGCCCGGCGGCGCGCATCGGCGAGCGCCGAGGGTGGTGGCTACCAAGCGATGCGCTGGTCGAACTCGAAGGCCGGGGCGGGCTGGAGCAGCGGATCGGCGGCGGGATCGTGCTCGGCATCGGTGGCCTCCCACAGCGGCGGGTCGCGGGCAGGCGCGATGCGGGGTGGCGCGGTGGGCTCACCCGGATGGCTTACTGGAAGGTTCCGTGGCGGCCGCGAACGACGGGAGTTGGCCGAGAGCGCCAGTTGACGAGCCCGGACTGAACGGCCGGTTTCGCGCTTGCGCCCGTTCACGGCGCCGCACCCAATGACGGCTGAATGTCGATCTCGGTCCTTGCATCGAAGGCGCATCAACTTGATCGGACATTGTCCGTCAGGTCGAATTCCGATTAGGACAACTCAAGTTTCTGGAGGCCGCCCATGTAAAAGACGTTCTGTGCGTCCTTCGGTGGGCCGACAACCCCCGCAATCGAATGGCCGGATTTCGCGCCGCGCGCCTGCTTTTCTTCGCCAATCTTGAGCCCTGCCTGATCGGCATGGAGGCCTGCGGGAGCGGGCATTACTGGGCGCGGAAGCTCTCGGAGTTCGGTCATACGGTACGGCTGGTGGCGCCGCAGTTTGTGAAGCCGTACGTGAAGACCAACAAGAGCGACCGCAACGACGCCGAGGCGATCTGCGAAGCGGTCAGGCGGCCGAATATGCGCTTTGTGCCGGTGAAGACGGCGCCGATGCAGGCGGTGCTGGCGCTGCACCGGGCGCGCCAGGGGTTCGTCAAGGCCCGCACCGCGCAGGCGAATCAGATCCGGGGGTTGCTCGCCGAGTTTGGGATCGTGATTGCCAAGGGCATTGGTCACATTGCCAAACGGTTGCCCGAGATCCTGGAAGACGGCGAAAACGGACTTCCGGGAATGATGCGCGAGCTGCTGCAACGGCTGGGTGCGAATCTCAAGGACCTGGACCGGCAAGTCGGGGAACTGGAGCGCCAGATCATGCTGTGGCACCGGGACAACGAAGCCAGCCGCAAGCTCGAGGCGATTGCCGGCATCGGACCCCTCACCGCGAGCGCGTTGGTGGCCACGGTGGGTGATGCGAAGAACTTCAAGAATGCTCGGCAAGTGCCGGCCTGGCTGGGCATGGCGCCACGCCACGAGGGCACCGGGGGCAATGTAAGGATGGGCCGGATCAGCAAGCGCGGCGACGTGTATCTGCGCACGCTGCTGATCCACGGGGCGCGCTCGGTGATCGCGCACATTGAGTGCAAGCCCGATTACCCTAATGAATGGTTGAAGAAGCTGCTGGCTCGGCGCAACAAGAACGTGGCGGCGGTGGCGCTCGCGGCGAAGAACGCGCGCATCGCCTGGGCGCTGCTGGCGCACGAGCGCAGCTACCAGCACGATTACGTTGCGACACGGAAGGCCGCGCGATCGCGGTCGGTTGAAATTGAACGAGCGAACCGTTTAGGAAAGGAGGCCTTCCGCCGATTGCTCAGGCAATCATGAGGTGATGGCAAGACAGGTAAGACCGTGACGGGGTAAGCCTGCAATTTCCAACGCACTTCGAGTGCGCGCGATTGATGAGGCCCCTGTCAGCCGATTCCATCAGGGACCGAGGCGAAAGCCTCAAGCAAAGTCCGGATCTATGGCTGCAATCCTAACCTTCTCGCCGTCATTGAGTGATTGCTTGACAACGCGGGGCGTCCATCTATGGGAACTGAATCGCCGCGGTGGGCTGCACTATGAGTTGCAGCCGCCCGAGGCCGCGATTCCACCTGAGATATACGCGGTAAGCATCGACGCTGCGATCTCAATGCGAGCGGCGTTCGCAAGCGATGATCGAGCCGAGGATAGCGCCGTGCTCGCGCTGTTGGATGCGCTGGTGAAACTGTTATCCGGGGCGAATGGACGCACTAGTAGCGGAATCCGACCCCGTAAGGATCACGCGCGCCCGGTAGTTAGTCGCGCCGCCGCAGCGTTGGTCCCGTAATTGTAACGACCACGCGCATGCCCGGATTCGTGCGCATGAATTCGGCGACCCGCCATCTTTTCAGCAACGCTCCGATTTCTTCGGGCTCGGAGTCATCAACAAATTCGTGCGAAAAGGCAACGAGCGGCGACTTGCGTTCTAGTAGAACCTTGAAGTTCCACGTCAGGTGACTATGATCTTCTACTTCTTCGATTGCGTGTCCCGCGAATGCTTGCGTCAAGTATCCATGGATCACGGCGTGCTTCTCAGGCGTCATTTCGTTCCCATGCGCGCAAGCGGGCCTCCAGGCCCAATAGGTCATTGCACCCCGTACCGCCGATTCCATTGAATGCGTGCCAAGCCTGCGTGCGGCGCCCAAGGAAGTTTTCCCACCGGAACAACGCTTCGGCTCGGCGGTGAGCGCGGAGCTCCTTGTCGGCGTCGTCGAGCTGGCGCGATTCCAGCGCGACGGATCACGTCGCCCTTTGCGGGGTTGTCGGGATCCGCTGCTATGGAGCACCCACCTCCGTGCGTGAGTGGGTCGTCAGCGCTCGGCAGCTTCGCGAGCTCGCCGGTTTCGGCGAATAGTGTGCGGACGAAGGAGGACGGATGGACAAGAACCTTAGCGTGCGATTCGGGGACGTGGTGCGGTTCCGTCGGTAATCGCTGTCGAGACTGAATGGTCGATCGCGAAGCGGTGTGAGGAGAAGTGCGTTGTTAAGGACGAACGATCGCGGAGTGTGGGGAAGGAGGACGGATGGAGACCTTGCGTGCTTTCGCGGGCGGTGGTTCCGTCGGTGGTCGATCTACTGCGGAGGCGCGAACGCGCTAGTGCGTCGTCGGCGGCCGCGACCCGATAGCACTTCGTTCCATTCTTCGATCAAACCTTGCGCGCGATCCCTTGACACCGGCTTGACGCCGAGGCGCCGGCACGTCTCGAGATAGTTGACGTACACGGCTCTCCGGGTCGGGAAGGTCGAGCTCGGGAGCGTCGTCGTCGTGCATGGCGCATTATCGGCCGCCGACACCCCGACCGCCAGTTCGGGACCGCGTAGAACGCGCTTGCGCGTTCTTTCGCGCTGGCTGCGCCTTGGCACCACATTTGCTCCAGTTGCACGCGCAGGTGCTTTCAGGACGAGGTTGTTCACACGATTTCAAATCGTACCCTACAGGCGATGAAACATCCGACGCTGCGCCGTCTAGCACACGACGTTACATTTGTCCGCGTGACTCTTGTAGTCGCATGGATTTCGACGGTGGCGATGCTGTCGTTGATCGTGCTGATCCTGGACAGCATGATTTTCTGACCGCCGGCCGGCGCGGGGGTGTCTCAAGGCAATCGAACTTACGCTGAGGGGCAATTGGCGCCGCGGGAAAGGGCGCCTTGCAGGGTCCTTACCCCGGAAGGGGAAGCTGCTACCGGGATGGATAGGATGGTGAATCCTGAGAGGTGAATATGAATCTTGTCGAGGTGTTGTTGATTCTAGTCGCCGAGGCGTTCGTGCTTTTGGGCATCGTGTTGTTGCTACGAATGGCCGCGGAACAGGATCGCGTCGCGCGTTGCGCCCGGAACTTCGCGCGTCGCGCCCGGATCATCGCGCGTCGCGCTCGGGAGCGGAACAACCTCACCGTAGACGAGACCACCGTGACGCGGTTGGGCGCCGGCTGAATTTGCTTACGCTTGTTGTCGCGCAGAACGCCCCAGGACGCGCGATCGCAACGGCTTTGGCCACCCTTGCACGTCCGACGTGCCGGTCGCGGTGCTAGTGCGTGGTCGGTGGGCCTGTTCGTCCTGCTGTAAGCGCATCGCTCCATTCCGCCATTTGTCCGCGCGCTCGCGTGACACCGGCTCGACCTCGAGCATTTCGCACGTCCGGAGATAGTTGCGGTACATGCGATCGGGTCGGGCGGATCGAACTCGACAGCAATATCGTCGTCGGTAAGCATGGCGGGATTCTAGTGTCCTGAGTCCGAAATGCGGCCACAGAACCTGGCCAGGCTGGCGAGTATTTCGTCCGCAGTCTTGGTCCAGATGAATGGTTTGGGATCTTCGTTGTAGATGTTCAAGTACGTGCGGATGGCCTGTTCGAGTTCGCGGGTACTGCGATGAGCGCCGCGCTTGATCTGGCGCGTGGTCAGCAGCGCGAAGAAGCGCTCGACCAGATTGAGCCAGGAGGCCGAGGTCGGTGTGAAGTGCACACGAAAGCGCGGATGACGCGCAAACCAAGCCTTGACCGGGGCGTCTTGTGGGTGCCGTAGTTGTCCAGAATCAGGTGCACGTCCAGCGTGGCCGGAACGTTGGCCTCGATGGTCCGCAGAAACGTCAGGAACTCTTGGCTGCGATGGCGCCGATGCAACTCGCCGATGACCCGACCGGAAGCCAAATCCAAGGCCGCAAACAGGCTCGTCGTGCCATGGCGCTTATAGTCATGGGTGCGTCGCTCCGCCACCCCCGCGCCACCGGCTGGTGCGATCCAAGGCTTGAATCTGGCTCTTCTCGTTCACGCACAGCACCATCGCTTTGGTGGGAGGATTCAGGTACAACCCCACGATGTCGCGCACCTTGTCGATGAACAGCGGATCGGTCGAGAGCTTGAAGGTCTCCACCCGATGCGGCTGCAGCCCGAAGGCGCGCCACGCGTGGCTGACCGTGCTCTGCGATACCCCCAGCTTCGTGGCCGCCATTTTGTCTAAGTTATTGTATTTATGGTCGGGGTGAGAGGATTTGAACCTCCGGCCTCTACGTCCCGAACGTAGCGCTCTACCAGGCTAAGCTACACCCCGAGTGGCCGTTGCCGGCACGGACTTCTGCGATGCCCCGCGACGGGAGAATGGCTTGCTCGCGGGTCCGTGGCCATGTCCAACGCGCGTGCTGACTCAGTACGTGCGCCGGGCCGCGAAGGCCGCTAATTCTAGCAGACTTTCGCGGTGCGGCGACGGCGGAAGTTCGGTCACGCACGCGGCCGCCGTCTCGCTTTCACGCACTGCGCATCGGCGTGCGTACTCAAGGGCGCCGGTGCGTGCGAGCACATCCATCACCGGCGCGAACTTGGCGAGCCTTCCATCCGTGATCGCCGCGCGTATGAACGCCGCGTCGGCCGGGGTGCCGACTGTGATGGCCCGGATCAGCGGGAGCGTCATCTTGCCCTCCGCGAGATCATCTCCCAGGTTCTTGCCGATTTCGCCTTGTTCGCCCGTGTAGTCGAGCACGTCGTCGACCAATTGGAACGAAGTCCCGAGATGCATCCCATAGCGGGCGAGGGCGGCTTCCCGTTCGGGCGCAGCCTCGCCCAGCACCGCGCCGAGCTGGGCGGCGGCCTCGAACAGTTTTGCAGTCTTGCGTTGAATCACGTTGAGATAGGCGGTCTCGTCGAGGTTCGGATTGCCGGAGTTCATGAGCTGGAGAACTTCGCCCTCGGCGATCACGTTGGTGGCCTGCGACAGGATTTCCAGCACGCGGAAGGAACCAACGCCGACCATCCGTTGGAATGCGCGCGAGTAGAGGAAATCGCCGACGAGGACGGACGCCGCATTGCCGAATGTCGCGTTGGCCGTCGCGTGCCCTCGGCGAAGCTTGGATTCATCGACGACATCGTCGTGCAGCAGCGTTGCCGTGTGGATCATTTCGACGACCGCTGCCAGCGTGCAATGGTGTCGACCTTCGTATCCGCACGCGCGCGCCGTCAGGAGGACGAGCGCGGGGCGCAACCGCTTGCCGCCGCTGCCGACGATGTACTCGGCGATCTGCCGGATCAGTGCGACTTCGGAGCCGAGACTGTCGCGCAGCACGCGATCGACCTCGGCCATTTCGGAAGCGATCAGCGTTTTCAGGGATTCGGGTGTCACGTGGCGATTCGCGCTAGCGGCGCTGGCTCACGCCGGAGGGATCGACTTCCTGCGCCTGTGGCATACCAGTCGCGACGGCGCTCCCGGTCGCGAATTGTAACCGACCTCGCGGCAGCATCCGCGCGGCCTCGATTCGGGTGCCGCGTGTCTCGGGCGCCCCGTGGCGGCGCATCCTGCACCCGCAACGAATGCCTTTGACAGAACTGGCCGTAACCGCTTAAAATGTAAGGCTTTCCGCGATCGGCGCGGGAACGCGTTGGCAACCTATGTGCCAAACCGGAATGGGGCAAACGAGCGGAGTATCAAGCATGTACGCGGTCATAAGATCCGGCGGCAAGCAGTACAGAGTCACCCCCGGCGAAAAATTGAAGGTCGAAACCCTGCCCGCGGACGTAGGCGCCGAGGTCGTCCTCGACCAGGTGTTGATGATCGGCGAGGGTGAGAGTGTGCGCCTCGGCCAGCCGATCCTGGCCGGCGCGACGGTCAAGGCGATCGTCGTCGGCCATGGGCGCGGCGACAAGGTCGGCATCTTCAAGATGCGCCGGCGCAAGCACTACCAGAAGCATCAAGGCCATCGCCAGAACTACACCGAACTCAAGATCGACAGCATCGTCGGCTGACGGAGAACATTCACCATGGCACACAAGAAGGCAGGCGGCAGCTCGCGCAACGGCCGCGATTCGGAATCGAAGCGCCTGGGCGTGAAATCCTACGGCGGCGAACTGATCAACGCCGGCAGCATCATCATTCGCCAGCGCGGCACGAAGATTCACCCGGGCGTCAACGTCGGCATGGGCAAGGACCACACGCTGTTCGCGCTCGTCCGGGGCAAGGTCGCGTTCGCGACCAAGGGCAAAGACAAGAAGAAGGTGGTCAGCATCGAACCGGTGGCAGCGTAATACGCCGGCGATCGGCGCAGACCGCACATTCCGGGGGGCGCGCCCCCGGGAACTAGGAATCCCGGCCTTCGCGCCGGGATTTTTTTCTGCCCTCTCTCTGTCGATGCCCGATCGGTGGCAGTTGTGGGAAGGACACCGCTTGGACGTGGCATTCGCGACGGGTGGAACCGATTCACCGCCGCTCCAGCCACCAGAGCATTGCCACCGTCGCCGTGATGAATACCGCCAGCGGGAACGCCGCCGAGAAGAGCGGCGGCCAGTCGTTGAGAACGCCCAGATTGGCGAACAACCGGCCGACCAGGAAGAATACGAGTCCCAATATCGTGCCTGCGAATATCCGGAATCCGACACCTCCCTGTCGCCGCTGGAAATACGAGAACGGCAGCGCGACGATCATCATGACCAGGATCGACGCCGGGTAGAACACCTTGTTCCAGAAAGCGATCTCGAACCGTGTTGTCTTCTGTGCGCCGCCTTCCAGAAGGCGCTTGTTTTCCCACAATGTGTTGAGTTCGAGCTTTTCCGGCGCGACCTGATACACGGTCAGAAGCGACGGACGGAGCACAGTGTCCCATGCATAGGTGCCTGCCTCCGACACGTTGGTGCCGTTGGGGGCAAAGTCGGTCGTACGCACTCCCTTTAGCCGCCATTGGCCGTTGCCGGTGAAGCTGCCGGACTCCGCGGTGCGCACCGTTTTGAGTCTGAGATCGGGATCGAACTCGTAGATCCGCACACCGACCAGCGTGAGATCGGCCAGCACGTTGCGGATGTTGACGAATGTCTGTTCCTGCTTGAACCAGAATCCAGACTGGAACTGCTGCGCGACGACGCGCGCCGTGTCGCCGCGCGCCTGGGCGCGCACCCTCTGCGAAAGCAGCTCGGCCTGCGGCGCGACGAATTCGCCGGCGAGAAACGTGACCACCGCAAGCGGAATGCCGATGCGCACGAGCGACCACCCGACCTGCAGCAGCGATGCGCCCGAGGCGCGCATCACCGTGTACTCCGAGCTGGAAACGAGCTGCGCCAACGCGAACAGCGTGCCGATCAGCGTGGCCACCGGGAACAACTCGTACGCCCGCGATGGCAGCTGCAGGGCGACGAAGAGTAGCGCGGCCGAGATCGTGTAGCCGCCGCGCCCTACGTCTCCCAGCTCGTGGATCAGGTCGAAGAACGCGAACAGCATGATCAGCGCGCTGAAGATCAGCAGGATGGCTGCAAGCACCTCGCGACCGATGTAGCGGGTCAGCGTGTTCATGCCGCCGCCTTGGCCCTCGCGTTGCTGCGCCAAACACCGAAAAGCGACAGCTGATGACCGAAGAGGAGCAGCACGACGGCGATCGCGATGGCGTGCGGAAGCACGAGTCCCGGAAGGAATCCCAGCTTGCCTTGTGCAATGAAGCTCTGGACGATGTTGAGGCAATTGCTGTAGAGCATGTACAGGAACGCCGCTCCGATCAGGTTGAACGAGCGCCCCATCCGCGGGTTCACATAGGCAAGCGGCACCGCGAGGAGCGTCAGCACCAACGCCGAAATGGGCACCGAGAGCCGCCAGAACAGCTCGGCCCGTTCCAACGGGCCGTTGATCGCGATGAGAACCGACGTCGGGATCGCCTTCGATGACGTCGGCAGTGACCGCAGCTCCGCCGGCTCGATCCGGCGCCCGAGCGATCCGAACTCGACGATCTGGTAGTCGGCGGTCCCCGGTTTACCCTCGTAGCGGCGGCCGTCGCTCAGGACGATGAACCGGTCGCCGTTCGGGGCCTCGTGAAGGGTTCCCGAGCGCGCGACGGTCGTCGCATCCTTGCCCTCGTCGACCGTGTGCAGGAATACGTTGCGGATCGTGCCGTCGAACGTATTGATGCTCTCGACGAAAACCACCAGGTTCGCGCGCCGAAACTCGCGGAAGAGCCCAGGCGTAAGCAGTGTAATTTCGTCGCGAGACTCGAGCTGACGCTCGAATTCGAGTTTGCGTTGCTCGGCCCACGGCGAAAGAAACAGCGACAGGACCAGGATCGCGACCAAGAACGGAGCGGCAAACCATAGGATTGGCCGCAGGCACGCGGTGAGCGCCTGGCCGGACGTAAACCAGACGATCATCTCGCTATCGCGATACCAGCGCGTTAGCGTGAGCAGAACGGTGACGAAAACCGTGACCGACAGAAGGATATTGAAGTAAAACAGCGCGTTGAAGCCAAGAAGCGCCAGGATCCCCTCCGGAGCCACAGTCCCGCCTGCCGCGCGGGCCAAGAGACGGAGCACCAGATTTGTGAACAGTATCCCCAGCAGCACGAGGAACAGTCCGAAGGCCGTCGCCGTCATTTCGCGCACCAGGCTGCGCCGAAAGATCATGCCGCTTGGAGAATTTTGACTTTTTTGGGCCGATTTGCCGATAATGCGATCCATTGCGCGTTACGGCAAAGAAACCCAACAGGGGGAGGCTACGGAAGCGATGGAATTTACCATAAAAAGCGGTAGTCCCGAGAAGCAGCGGAGCGCCTGCGTGGTTGTCGGCGTTTTCGACAACCGCAAGCTTTCGTTGTCGGCGGACCTCATCGATCGCGCGTCGAACGGGTACATAAGCGAAATCATCCGCCGCGGCGACATGGAGGGCAAACTCGGTGCCACCCTGCTATTACACAATGTTCGCGGCACTTTGGCCGACCGGGTGCTCCTGATAGGCCTTGGGAAGGAGCGGGATTTCCGCGACAAGGAGTTCCGGTCGGCGATGAAGTCCGCGGTCAAGCTCTTGAACGAGACGGGTTCGTACGAGGCAGTCATCTACATCACCGAAGAGAAGGTCAAGCGCCGCGAGGTGGCCTGGCGAATCGAGCATGCGGTCGTCGTCGCGATGGAGGCGGTCTACCGCTTCGATCAGATGAAAAGCGAAAAGTCCGAGGTGCGCCGGCCGCTGCGCAAGCTCACGCTCTCAGTGCCGCAGCGCTCCGACCTCGTCGCGGGCGAGGCCGCAGCCGCACGCGGGCTCGCCATCGCGCACGGCTCCGATCTCGCACGCGACCTCGGCAACCTGCCGGGCAATGTCTGCACGCCCACCTATCTCGGCAAGCGGGCGCTCGAATTGGCGCAGGAATTTCCCGACATCAAGGTGACGGTGCTCGAACGCAAGGAGATCGAGGAGCTCAAGATGGGTTCCTTCCTGTCCGTGACCAACGGCAGCTACGAGCCCCCGCGGTTCATCGTTTTCGAATATCGGAGCAGTCCGAAAAAGCAGAGGCCCGTCGTGCTGGTTGGCAAAGGCATCACGTTCGATACGGGTGGGATCTCGATCAAACCCGCGACCGATATGGACCACATGAAGTTCGACATGTGCGGCGCCGCGAGCGTATTCGGCACGTTCCGCGCAATTGCAGAACTGAAGGCAAAGGTCAACGTCATCGGCCTCGTCGCAGCCTGCGAGAACATGCCCTCCGGCCGTGCGACGAAACCCGGCGACGTTGTGACCAGCATGTCCGGGCAGACGATCGAGGTTCTCAATACCGACGCCGAAGGCCGATTGATCCTTGCGGATGCGCTCACCTACGCCGAACGCTACGAGCCGGAGGCCGTGGTCGATATCGCCACGTTGACCGGCGCGATGGTGGTGGCGTTGGGACACGTGGCCTGCGGCGTGTTCAGCAACAGCGAAACGCTCGCCCGAAGCTTGATCGGCGCCGGCGACGATGCCTACGATCGCGGCTGGCAACTGCCGCTCTGGGAAGACTACCAAGAAGGCCTCAACAGCAACTTCGCGGATTTCGCCAATGTCGCTGGCCGGGCCGGCGGAAGCATCACGGCGGCGTGTTTCCTGTCGCGGTTCGCCAAGAAGTTCGACTGGGCGCACCTCGACATTGCCGGGGTCGCATGGAAAGAGGGAAAATCGAAGGGGGCAACCGGCCGGCCCGTGCCGTTGCTCACAACCTGGCTGCTGTCGCAGGAGGGGACCGGATGAGCGAGACGGGCGAAGCCAAGGCCCGAAGGGCGCGTCGCCGAGCGATTGCGCAGGCGGCCGACATCCCAACTGATCAGATGCCGATATGCTCCACGGAGGCCGCGTGAGTGGAGCCGGCGTTGCCGCCCGATTGGCGCCCGACGCGCGAACACGCGAGGATCGACGCCGGCCGCAATGACGACCATCGATTTCTACGCGCACTGCGCCGATCGCTACGAGGTCGCCTCGAAGCTGGTCGCGAAAGCGTGGAAGCAGCACGGCAGCGTTCGTGTGCTTACGCTCGACGAGGCCGCGACCGCGGAATTCGGTCGGTTCCTCTGGCTCTGGCCCGCGACCGGCTTCCTGCCCCACTGCCGCCTCGGAAGTCCGCTCGCTCCCGAAACGCCGATACTCGTCGATCACGTGACCGAGCATGACGGTCCGGCGGCCGTGCTCGTCAACCTGCACTCCGCGCCACCGCCGTTCTTTTCCCGGTTCGAGCGCCTCGTCGAAATCGTAGGCTCCGGCGACGACGATGCCGCCGCCGGTCGCGAACGATGGAAATTCTACAAGGCGCGCGGTTACGAGGTGTGCCCGCACGACCTTTCCGGGCGGGCGTAGGCATGCCGACGGCGCGCGAACTCCTCGAGCAGGCCGACGCGCTGATGCGGCGCAACCGCGAGCGCGCCGTTCGCGCGGGGATCGCTCAACACGTCCCCGATATACCGGCAATCGGCGACGGAATCCCCGAAATCGCTGCAGAGATTCCCGAGCTCACCGAGGTCGTCACCATTGGCGCACCGACCGCGGTAGCAACCGCTCTGGACGACGTACCGGAGCTCGTCGATGCGGTCGATGCCGTCGAGGAAAGCGAGACCGAGATTGCGCCGATCGCCGACTTGTCTGACGTCGGCAGCAGGGCCCCGGCGGTGCCTGACGTCGATAGCGATGGCGGCGACGGCAGAAACGACAGCGCCGGCGATGATCGAAGCGTTGGCGGCGACGTCCCTGTCCCCCGCGATGTCCCTGTGCCGGAACCCATCGCATCAGCATCGCCGGCATTCCCGGAAAGCGTACCCGAGGCGGAACCCGTACCCGCGCCCACGGCGGTTCCGCCACCTCGAAGGGAACCGGGGCGCCTGTGGTCGCTATTCTCGTTCGGTCGAAAGTCCGAATCTGCCGCCCCGACTCCGACCGTCCAACCCATAACGACACCGGCGGAGGACGAGGGCAGTACCGGAGTCGCGATGAGCGACGAGACGATCACCGCGCCGCCCCACGTCGAACCCTCGGCGCGCGAGGACAGTACTGCGGAGGCGAAGAGCGACGAGACGCTCGCCGCGCCACCCGGCGTCGAACCCTCGGTGCGCGAGGTCAGTACCGCGGAGGCGACGAGCGACAAGAAGATCACCACGCTGCCCGCCGTCGAACCCCCCGTGCGCGAGGGCGGCACGGTGGTCGCGAAGGGTGGCGAGCCGATTGCCGTGGCGCCACCCATCGAACTCCCGGTGCGCGAGGTGCCGGCGACGGATGTCGCCGGTGTGGCCTCGACTTTTTCGATCGACGGCACCGTGCCCGCGCCTGCGGTTCCGATAGGCGCCGAGGCGTCGATGCCACCGTCCGCGTCGCCGATCGCCGCGAAGCCCGCAATGGCGGACGATTGGGCTCGCTGGGAAGCGCTTGCCGAAGAGATCCGGATGCAGGTGCTGCAACGAATCGACATCTTCACCGATACCCGCCTTCGCGACCAGCTCGCCGTGCAGTTGCAGCCGATCGTCGATCGCGCGAGCGCCGAGCTGGTCACGACCATCAACGAGCACGTCGGCAAATTGATTCGCGCCTACATCGCCGAAGCCATCGAGCGAGAGATCGAGACGTGGCGAAAAGGGAATAGCTGACCTCCTGGAGCGACGACCATGATCATAGTGATGGAAAAGGACGCGAGCGACGTACAGGTGGCGGCGGTGGAGTCGAAGATCCGTTCGCACGGCCTCGGCGTGCACGTGTCGCGCGGCACCGAGCGGACGCTGATAGGCGCGGTCGGCGACGAGCGCAAGCTCGACCCCGAGATGTTCGACACGATGGACGGCGTCGAGAAATCGATGCACATCCTGAAGCCCTACAAGGTCGTCGCACGGGAATGGCACAAGGCGAATACCGTGATCGACGCCGGCGGCATTCCGATCGGAGGCAGGACCGTCCAGGTGATCGCGGGGCCATGTTCGGTCGAGACCGACGCCCAGATGCAAGACGCCGCCGCAGGAGTGCGGGCGGGCGGGGCGCGCCTGATGCGCGGCGGCGCGTTCAAGCCACGTACTTCGCCTTATGCATTTCAGGGCAAAGGGATCGAGGGTCTCAAGCTCCTCAAGGATGCCGCGGCGAGCCACGCGTTGCCGGTCGTCACCGAATTGATGGACGCGCGGATGCTCGACGCGTTTCTGGAGCATGGCGTCGACGTGATCCAGATCGGCACGCGCAACATGCAGAACTTCGACCTGCTGAAGGCGGTGGGGCAGGTCCAGACGCCGGTGATCCTGAAGCGGGGGATGAGCGCGACGATCAGCGAGTGGCTGATGGCGGCCGAATACATCGCGGCCGGCGGCAATCACAACATCATCTTTTGCGAACGCGGCATTCGCACGTTCGAGACCGCGTACCGCAACGTGCTCGATGTCACGGCGATCCCGGTGATGAAGCGCGAGACGCACCTGCCCGTGATCGTCGACCCTTCGCACGCGGGCGGGAAGGCATGGATGGTGCCGGCGTTGTCATGCGCGGCCGTTGCTGCGGGAGCCGACGGGCTGCTGATCGAAATCCATCCGACGCCAAAGGAGGCGTGGTGCGATGCCGATCAGGCGCTGACGCCGACCGAATTTGCGACGCTGATGGTTCAGCTCGGCGCCTTGGCCCGGGTGATGGGCCGCGACCTCTGACAGTTGCCCATCGTAGCCTTGGGACCGGGCACGGGTATAATCGCGACGTTGCTCCGCGCATGGCGCGCGTACCGATGCAGCGTCGCGGCCACGCTGGCAGATAGGTGATGCCATGAGAACGATCGTCCTCTCGTCCTTGTTCGCCGCGATGGCGGCGGCATTCGCCGCCCATGCGGTGATGCCGTCGGTGCCGCAGGCCGGATTGCCGAGCGCCAGCGACTACGGCGCGACGCTGTTGCCGGAACGCGCCGGTGTCGTGCCGTGGCGCACACTCGCGCTCGTGGTGCCCGTCCAACAGGCCGGGCGCATGGTCCCCGAGTTCTCGAAGGATATCCTCGCGCTCGACAAGCAGGACGTGAAGGTCCAGGGTTTCATCGTCCCATTGGACATGGGCGACAAGCAAAAACACTTCCTGCTCTCCGCCGTTCCTCCTCATTGCGCTTTCTGCATGCCGGCGGGGCCCGAGGCGATCGTCGAAGTGATCGCCAGGACGCCGGTGAACTACAGCTTCGAGCCCATCGTCGTCTCCGGGCGGTTCGCGATCGTCAAGGATGATGCGGCGGGCGTGCTGTATCGATTGACCGACGCCGAATTCAGGGGTGCCGCGATTCCCGCTTCGCCCGCGCCGGCGAAATAGCGGGAAGCCGTCCCGACCGGAGCAGGTGCGGTCGGTTCGGTCTTACGGAACGAACGGCACAAACCGGCAGTCACAGGCACGCGACGGGCTTCTCCTCGTCGCGTAAGTTCATGGTCGCAGATGCGACCAATGACAACGTTCTATTCCGCGAGGCACGCCGTGAATCGTCGCAATTTTCTTTTTCGATCGCTCGCCGGGGTCGCGGGTGTTGCAACGCTGCACCGAGCAACGATGGCCAGCGCACAGGGTTCGAAGATCGAAAAGGTCGTGAAGACCGAAGATGAGTGGCGAAAGCTCCTCACGCCGGCGCAATTCGCCGTCCTGCGCGAGGAGGCCACGGAGCGGCCGTTTTCAAGCCCGCTCAACAACGAGAAGCGCAAAGGTACGTTCGTCTGCGCCGGCTGCGAGCTGGCCCTGTTCGAATCGAAGACGAAGTACGACAGCGGTACGGGTTGGCCGAGCTTCTACGCGGCGATTCCGGACCGGGTCGCGACCAAGGTCGATCACAAGTTGATATTGCCGCGCGACGAGTATCACTGCGCGCGTTGCGGCGGACACCAGGGCCACGTGTTCGACGACGGCCCGAGGCCGACCGGGCTCCGCTACTGCAACAACGGCGTCGCGCTGAAGTTCATTCCCGCCTGACCGGCGCCTCATTGTGCCGTCGCTGCAAAGGCGCGCAGCACGGCGGTCGCTCGGTTCTCCCGCCGGGGGCGAGCCGCTTTCCGCTATAATTTCAAGCTTTTGCACGCCTTTGCCGCTGCCCTTCGGGTCGCACGCGCCGCCATGGAACTCGCCAAGAGCTTCGAACCGCACGCCATCGAGGCAAAGTGGTACCCGCTTTGGGAGTCGCGCGGGTATTTCCGTCCAAGCTACGCGCAGGACGCACCTCCGTTCTGCATCCAGCTTCCGCCGCCCAATGTCACGGGCACGCTGCACATGGGACATGCGTTCCAGCTGACGTTGATGGATGTTCTCGTCCGCTTCCACCGGATGCGCGGCGACAACACACTGTGGCAGCTGGGCACGGATCACGCGGGGATCGCAACGCAGATCGTCGTCGAGAATCAGTTGAAAGTCGAAGGAAAATCGCGGCGCGACCTCGGCCGAGCGCAATTCGTCGAGCGCGTCTGGAAGTGGAAGCACGAGTCGGGCTCCACGATCACGAACCAGATGCGGCGCCTCGGCACGTCGGGCGACTGGTCGCGCGAACGCTTCACCATGGACGAGGGCCTCTCGGCTGCCGTGGTGGAAACCTTCGTCCGCCTGCACGACGACGGCCTCATCTACCGCGGCAAACGGCTCGTCAACTGGGACCCGACGCTGGGTACGGCGGTGTCGGACCTCGAGGTCGACAACGAGGAAGAGCAGGGGAAGATCTGGGAGATTCGGTACCCCTCAGCGGGTGCCGAGAGACATGGTGACGTCATCGTCGCGACGACGCGACCCGAAACAATGCTGGGCGACGTCGCGGTCGCCGTGAACCCCGACGACGAGCGGTACACGACCCTCGTCGGCAGGAACGTGACGCTGCCGCTCACGGGCCGGACGATTCCCGTGATCGCCGACGCCTACGTCGACAAGTCGTTCGGAACCGGCTGCGTGAAGATCACGCCCGCGCACGATTTCAACGACTGGCAGATCGGGCAGCGGCACAACCTCGCACCGATCACGATCCTCAATCTCGACGCGACGATCAACGACAACGCGCCGGCAAAGTACCGCGGGCTCGACCGCTACGCCGCGCGGAAGGCGGTCCTAGCGGACCTCGCGGCGCAGGGTCTCGTCGTCAGCGAAAAGCCCCACCGGATGGTCGTGCCTCGCTGCGGGCGCACCGGCGAGATCGTCGAGCCGATGCTGACAGACCAATGGTTCGTCGCGATGAAGGTGCCAGCGCCGGACACGCATCCGTTTGTTCCGGGCCGAACGATCCAGGATCTGTGCCTCGCCGCGGTCGGCGACGGCATTGCCAGCCCGCGCGACGCGGCATCGAACAAGGTCGAGTTCGTGCCGGACCAGTGGCTCTCGACGTACCTGCACTGGATCAACAACATCCAGGACTGGTGCATTTCGCGCCAGCTCTGGTGGGGCCATCGGATTCCCGCGTGGTACGACGAGGCCGGCAACGTCTACGTCGCACGCGACGAGGAGGCGGCGCGCGCGAAGGCACGGTCGAAGCTCGGCCGCGAGCCCGCGACATTCGACCAGGACCCCGACGTGCTCGACACGTGGTTCTCCTCGGCCCTCTGGTGCCACTCGACGCTGGGCTGGCCGGCGGACACGAGGGAGCTGCGGACCTTCCTGCCGTCGTCGGTGCTTGTGACCGGGTTCGACATCATCTTCTTCTGGGTCGCCCGGATGATCATGATGACGACGTACTTCACCGGCGAGGTCCCGTTTCGCGCCGTGTACATCAACGCGATCGTGCGCGACGAGGAAGGCCAGAAGATGTCGAAGTCGAAGGACAACGTCCTCGACCCGCTCGACCTGATCGATGGCATCGATGCCGATGCGCTGGCCGCGAAGCGCGCGAGCAACGTGATGGACCCGCGGCAGGCGGAGTCGATCGCGCGGCGCACGAAGAAGCAGTTCCCCGAGGGCATCCCTGCGTTCGGTGCCGATGCGCTGCGATTCACTTTCGCGAGCCTCGCGACCTACGGCCGCACGCTCAACTTCGACCTCTCACGCTGCGACGGCTACCGCAACTTCTGCAACAAGCTGTGGAACGCGACGCGGTTCGTGCTGATGAACGTCGAGGGCAAGGATTGCGGCCTCGACCCAGGCATGCTCCGGGCGCTTTCGTTCGTCGATCGGTGGCTGGTGGGACGCCTGCAGCACGCGAAGCACGACATCGTCGAGCACTTGGCAACCTACCGATTCGATCTCGCGGCGAAGGCGCTGTACGAGTTCGTATGGGACGAATACTGCGACTGGTACCTCGAGTGCGCCAAGGTCCAGCTGCAGCGCACGGACGCGTCGAACGATGCACCGGCGGCGCGCGGCACGCGCTCGGTGCTCGTGCGCGAACTCGAGGCGACGCTGCGCCTCGCGCACCCGTTCATCCCTTTCATCACCGAAGAACTTTGGCAAACAGTCGCTCCGCTCGCCGGGAAGGCCGGCGAGACGATTTCGTTGCAACCGTTCCCGAAGGCGAATTTCGACATCGTCGATGCGACGGCGGAACGCGACATGGCGCTACTGAAGGAACTGGTCGGCGCCTGCCGCGCCTTGCGAAGCGAGATGGGACTGTCGCCGGCGCAGCGGGTGCCGCTCCTCGTCATGGGTGAGCCGGATGTGCTGGCGCGCTTTTCGCCCTATCTCGCGACGCTCGCCAAAGTCGCCGAAGTGAGAATCGTCGACGAACTGCCGATCACCGACGCGCCGGTCCGGGTCGTCGGGGAGACGCGCCTGATGTTGCACATCGACGTCGATCCGGCCGCCGAGCGCGCGCGCATCGCCAAGGAGATCGCGCGCCTCGAAGGCGAGATCGCCAAGGCGGCGGCCAAGCTCGCGAACGACGGGTTCGTCGCGCGGGCGCCTGCGCACGTCGTCGAACAGGAGCGCACGCGGCTCGCCGGGTTTTCGGCTACGCTCGACCAATTGAAACCGCAGCTTGCGCGGCTCTCCGGCTGACGGTGGCGAGCGCGGCCGGCCGCATCCGGCGCGGCGGACGCAATGCTGCCCGTATCGTCGAAGCACGGAGGGCTGCCCGGTGCGCGGTGCCTGACGATCGATGATGATGGCCCTGACGCACACCTTCCGCGCGCTGCGGTACCGGAACTTCCGGCTGTTCTTCATCGGGCAAGGCTTGTCGGTCATGGGGACGTGGCTGCAGCAGGTCGCGATGGGCTGGCTCACGTACCGACTTTCCGGCTCGGTCTGGCTCCTCGGCGTCGTTTCGTTCTGCGGCAACGTCGGCATCCTCGCTTTCGGCACTTTCGCCGGCGTGGTTGCCGATCATGTGCATCGCCGCCGCGGCCTTCGGATCACGCAATCGCTGATGTTGTTGCAGGCGGTGGCGCTCGCCGTGCTTACGTGGTCCGGGCACATCGCCGTGTGGCATCTCATCGTCCTCTCGCTGTGGCTTGGCCTGGTCTCGGCGTTCGACGTGCCGCTCCGCCAATCGTTGTGGGTGCACCTGGTCGAGGACCGCTCCGACCTGCCGAACGCGATCGCGCTCAACTCGTTCATGGTCAACGCCGCGCGGGTGATCGGCCCCGCGCTCGCCGGGCTGCTGCTCGCGGTCGTCAGCGAAGCGGTATGTTTCATGCTCAACGCGCTTTCGTTCGTCGCCGTGATCGTCGCGATCAGCCGCATGCGCTGGGCGCACGAACCCGGACCGGCGCCTTGGGAAGGCGGTTTCTGGTCGAAGTGGGTCGAGGGCTATCGTTTCGTTTCCGGCTTCGCCCCGTCACGCGCCATGCTGTTGCTGGTCGCGGTCCTGGCGTTTACGATCAGCCCGTACTCATCGCTGATGCCGGTCTACGCGAAGGACATCTACGGCGGCGGGCCCCAAACGTTGGGCTTCCTGCTCGCGGCGGCGGGCGCCGGAGCGCTCGCGAGCACGCTCTACCTCGCGGGCCGCGCGACGGTTCGCGGGCTCGGACGCGTGATCGCCGCTTCGGCATTGATTTGCGGCCTCGCGCTTGCGGCCTTCGCGTACCTGTCGTTCCTTCCGCTGGCGCTCGTATTGATGTTCGCGGTGGGCGGTGGCGTCATCCTCATGGCGGCGGCAGTGAACACCATCCTGCAGACGATCGTCCCGGACGCGCTGCGCGGACGCGTGGCCGGATTCTTCACGCTGGCCTTCCTCGGCATGGCGCCGCTCGGTAATCTCGCCGCCGGCGCATTGGCGAACGCGCTGGGTGTGCGGGCGACGTTCGCGCTGAATGGGCTGATTGCGGCCACGGCGGCGCTCTTGTTCTGGCGAGCGCTGCCCACGCTGCGCGAACTGATGCGGGCCACCTACTTGCGGCTGGGTATCATCGCCAGTGAATCGTAGTGGTATCAGCCTTGTGCATTCCGGAAGCTTGCTATGGCATGCGCAAGGATCGCCTCGACGAGTTTGGGCTCCGCTCGCGTGCCCGACCGGCGAGCAGCACGCCCAGCGCGGCCTGCCAGTCGGGCACAAAGCATGCAGAACGTGCGTCAGCCTGATGAACGCACGACGCACCCTGTGACCTCCTCGCGGTCGTGGTAGAGCTGGCGGAGCACGAGCGAGTGCGGGACGCGTGACTTCGCGATAGCGTCATCGATGACTGCCGCGCAGCGCCGCACCTCGTCGTAGCGCTTTTTCATCGGAAGCTTCAGATTGAAGATCGCGTGTCGCGCATGACCGTCGCCGATCCAGCGTGCCACGAGTTGCGCGATTCGCGCCGGTTGCAGGACGATGTCACAGACCATCCAGTCGACCGGACGCTTCGGCAAGTAGGCCAGGCCATCCGCGCGCAAATGCGTGACAAGCGGATCGTCGAAGACCTCGCCTTTGAGCGGGCCATTGTCGACGGCGACGACACGCAAGCCGCGATGCGCGAGCTGCCACGTCCAGCCGCCCGGCGCGGCGCCCAGATCCACTGCACGCATGCCGGCGCGAATCAGCTCGGGCTCCCGATCGCCCAGGAACGTGACGAATGCCTCGGCCAGCTTCAGCGTTGAACGCGACGGCGCGCCACCGGGCATCCGGAGCCGTGGTATTCCCATCGTCCAACGGCTCGCCCAGGGCGCGACGCTCGCGCCCACGTATGCGCGCACGCCATCCGGGAAGAGCACGTGGATGTTTGCGCGTGGCGCGCGAGATTCATCGCCGTCCGCCGCATACAGCACGCCGCGTTCCTCCAGCCCGTTCGCGAGCCGCGCCGCGAGTGACCGGGCGAGTCCCGACCGCTCCTTGCCGTCATTGGTGTCCGGCGTTTCGAGCCGGAGCGAGCCGAAGTTCGCTCGTCCACGGCCGCCGCGCGTGAGTCCGGGCAGTGAACAATCCACGCTGAAGTGCTCGATGACTTCGAGCAGCGGCGCAACACGGTCAGGGCGGCCTTTCGCCGTCGCGGGATCGAATAGCGTGTGCGGTCCGGTACCGAAGAACATCGAGCGGACGAAGATCGGGGGGGCGCATCCGATGGCGCGCCGCCACTCCCGCGGATCGAAGCCCGAGAGACTGCCGACGACGAAGCCGCGGCCGGCGGGCGCGTCGATATCGATGTCTTCGCGTGCACTCGCCGCCAGGCGGGAAAGATCGGCAGCGACCTCGGGCTCGAAGCCAGCGCGGCAATGCGCGATGATCAGAACGGCTGATCGGACAGTGTCACCCACGTCAGCCACCGACGGCGAGAACGCGGCACGCAAACGCGCGCCGCGAGCGTCAGACTTTCTCGGGTTCGGTCGTCGTCCTCTTCTTCAGCAGCGCCGGGACAGGCCGCCCGTGGCCGAAGCCGTGGCGTTTCGATAGCGCGGGGGAAGGTGTGCGCACCGACGCGGAAGCCGGTTTCGCGACAGGTGGCTGATCGGGGTTCAGCGCGTAGGCGCGTTCGCGTTCGATGCGCGGATCCTCGCGTGGCGGGCGCACGGTGCGCTCCTCGGCAGCACGTTCGGGCCGGGGCGTGCGTGGCGACCGCGCAGCGTGTTCGCCGCGCGGTGCACGCGGTGCACGTTCGGTGGGTACGGCACGCGTGGTGCGCGGCGCGCGTTCGGGGCGCACCGAAGACGGGTCGAATCCCTCGGCGAAGATGATCGGTACGGTCTTCTTCAGCAGGCGCTCGATGTCGGCCAGATATCTCTCTTCGTCGGGCGCGACGAAGGAGATCGCTTCGCCCGACGCGCCGGCGCGGCCCGTGCGGCCGATCCTGTGAATGTAATCTTCGGGGACGTAGGGCAATTCGTAGTTGAGGACGATCGGCAGATCGTCGATGTCGAGGCCGCGCGCGGCGACGTCCGTGGCGACCAGCACCTGCAGCTTGCCCTCCTTGAAGGCCTCGAGCGCTTCCATGCGCATCTGCTGGCTCTTGTCCCCGTGGATCGCATCGGTGATGAGGCCGTCCTTCTCGAGCTGCCGCGCGAGTCGCGACGCACCATGCTTGGTGCGCATGAAACACAGGACCTGCGTGAGGTTGCGCGACCGGACGAGATGTTCCAGCAAGGCACGCTTGGCCTCCGCGGGCACCTTGTAGGCCGTCTGCGTGACCGTGTCCGCCGCCGTGTTGCGTTTGGCGACCTCTATCAGCTGCGGTGCGTTGAGCAGCTGGTCCGCGAGCTTCTTGATTTCGCCGGAGAACGTCGCCGAGAACAGGAGGTTCTGGCGCTTCGCTGTGACGGGCAGCAGCGCCATGATTCGCTTGATGTCCGGGATGAAGCCCATGTCGAGCATGCGATCGGCTTCGTCGAGCACGAAGATCTCGACCTGTCCCAAGTAGACGCTCTTGTGTTCGATGTGGTCGAGCAGCCGGCCCGGTGTGGCGACGAGGATCTCGACGCCGCCGCGGACGATCGGCAATTGCTGCTTGATGTCGACACCGCCGTAGACGACGGTCGAGCGCAGGTTCGTGTATTTGCCGTAGGTGCGGAACGATTCCTCGACCTGTACCGCGAGTTCGCGCGTCGGCGTGAGGATCAGCGCGCGCACCGGGTGCCGAGCCGGCGAATGGTTGGTGTTCGCCATCGGCGCCAGCTTTTGCAGGATCGGCAGGGCGAACCCGGCGGTCTTGCCGGTGCCGGTCTGGGCGCCGCCCATCACGTCCTTGCCGGCGAGGATGACGGGGATCGCCTTCACCTGGATCGGCGTAGGCGTCGTATAGCCCGGCTTCTTCCACGGCCCGCAACAATTCGGGCCGCAGCTCGAGCTCGGCGAAGCTCGTTGCGCTCATGGATGTACCCCCACGCTTGCGGCTGTCGCCGCTGCGCTGCCCCCGGAGGGGGCGCAATTCGCGCCTTGGGACGGCCCGGCGTCGCTCATGGAAACTCCTGGTCGCGGCCCATCCCTCGACGGGATTTCCGGTCCAGGCTGCGCTGGCAAATGTGGACCGCGGGGCAATCTGCGCGACCCAAGGTCGTGCGCGGCCTCGCGCTTTGTTTTGGGCGGTGACCGGAACGGCCGCCCGAAAGTTAATTGTAGCCTAAGTTTCGGATTTTGCGAATTTTTTGTCGCCAGCAGTATGCGATCCGGGCTATAATGGACGGTTTTCCACCAGGGGCGGGGAATTTGCCATACCCGGCAGAGCCGCACCACCGGTTACGCAACATGTCCGCGCCGCCCAAGGTCCTTCGCAACATCGCGATCATCGCCCACGTCGACCACGGCAAGACGACGCTCGTCGACAAGCTGCTCGTCCAGGCCGGCACGTTCGCGAAACACCAGCACGTCGCCGAACGGATGATGGACAGCAACGACCTCGAGCGGGAGCGCGGGATCACGATCCTCGCGAAGAATTGCTCGATCCGGTACGGCGACGCCATCATCAACATCGTCGACACGCCCGGGCACGCCGATTTCGGCGGCGAGGTTGAGCGCGTGCTGGGGATGGTCGATGGAGTCCTGCTGCTCGTGGATGCGGTCGAGGGGCCGATGCCGCAGACCCGGTTCGTCACGCTGAAGGCGCTGAAGCTCGGGCTCTCGCCGATCGTCGTCGTCAACAAGGTGGATCGCCCCGGCGCTCGGCCGGAATGGGTAGTCAACCAGACGTTCGAGCTCTTCGACCGGATTGGTGCCGCCGAGCATCAACTCGATTTTCCGGTCGTCTACGCGTCGGCGCTGAACGGCTGGTCGACGCTCGACGTCGGCGTGGCCAAGGCGCACAAAGCGCCCGAAGGCGCGGACATGCGCCCGCTGTTCGAGACGATCCTTGGGCACGTGCCTCCTCCCATGGGCGATGCCGACGGGCCGCTGCAGTTCCAGGTGGCCGCGCTCGACTACTCGAGTTACGTCGGACGCCTGGGGATAGGCCGCATCCGACGCGGCCGCCTCGCGGCGGGTCAGGAAGTCGCGGTGCTGAACGGGCCGCCCGCCGACGGGCAGGTGGCGCCGAAAGCACGCGTTGGCCAGATATTCACGTTCGCGGGAATGGAGCGCGCTCCGGTCGAGTCCGCGCAGGCCGGCGACATCGTGCTCGTCACCGGCATCGAGGAGCTCGCGATCGGTACGACGCTCGCGGCAGTGGATACGCCCGAGGCACTGCCGCCGATCATGGTGGACGAACCGACACTGTCGATGTATTTCCAGGTCAACACGTCGCCGCTCGCGGGACGCGAGGGCAAGTACGTGACATCGCGCAACCTGCGCGATCGGTTGGCCAAGGAAATGCTGACCAACGTCGCACTGCGCGTCGAAGAGACGGGGGACACCGATTCGTTCCTCGTGTCGGGTCGCGGCGAGCTGCATCTCACCATCCTGATCGAAAACATGCGCCGCGAGGGCTACGAGCTCGCGGTGTCGCGGCCGCGCGTCGTGCTGCGCGAGATCGGCGGGATCGTGAGCGAGCCGTTCGAGCTCCTGTCCGTCGATGTCGAGGAAGTGCATCAGGGCGCGGTGATGGAGGCCATCGGCCCACGCCGCGGCGACCTCACCAACATGGAATCGGACAGCCGTGGCCGCACGCGTCTCGAGTACCGGATACCTGCCCGCGGGCTGATCGGCTTCCAGGGCGAGTTCATGAACCTCACGCGCGGCACGGGCCTCATGAGCCACGTGTTCGACGGCTACGCGCCACTCAAAGGCGACATCCCCGATCGGCGCAACGGCGTGCTGATCTCCGCGGAAGTCGGCGAGGCGGTCGCGTACGCATTGTGGAAACTGCAGGAGCGCGGGCGGATGTTCGTGTCGCCCGGCGACAAGCTGTACGAGGGAATGATCATCGGCATCCACAGCCGCGACAACGACTTGGTCGTCAACCCGATCAAAGGCAAGCAGCTCACCAATGTGCGTTCGTCCGGCAAGGACGACGCCATCGCGCTGACCCCGCCGATCGAGCTCACCCTCGAGTACGCCGTCGAGTTCATCGCCGACGACGAACTGGTGGAAGTGACGCCGCAGTCGATCCGGATCCGCAAGCGCCATTTGAAGGAACACGAGCGGAAGAAAGCCAGCCGCGAAGCGGCGTAGGCGCGCGAGTGTGGGGGAGACTTACCGGCGCGCAGCGGCGGTTGGGCGACACCAACACGCTCTAGGCCAGCCGCGAAGCGGCGTACGGCGTAGGGGGGTATCTCTACCCTCAACGCTTGTCGAATGTCCGCGGCCACGATAGCCGCGGTGCAACCCCGGGGGCGCGCAGGAGGCGCAACATGCGAATCGCGGTTTCGCGCCCGCCATAGTAGCCGCCCACGCGCAGCGTTTCCGCAAACTCCAGCGCACGGTACAACGCGTAGGCAGGCGTGTTCCCGGCTCGAAGCTCCACGTGCACGCCCGCCACGCCGGCAGTCGCGGCAGTTTCCATGAGCCAAGCAATCATCCGTCGCCCGATGCCGCGCCGCTGGCAATTCGGACGCACCGCAAGCAAGACGATGTGCGCGCGTTCGTCGCCGAGCGTCATGACGGCAAAGCCGGCCGTCCGCCCGTCGACGGTGGCGATCAGAGTTACCGTTTCTGGTTCATCCAGGAGCGCGCGGATGCGCTCGGTTCGGTAGTGCCAGCCGAGTCCCGTCTCGATCAGATCGCGCGACATCACGGCGATCGTCGGGGCGTCGGCGGCGCGACCGAGTCGCAGCGCAATGGGCGCGGGCTCCATGATGGCCATTCTGCCACGACTCCGTTCCATGGGATTCGATCCCTCCACCGCGGGTTGTACGCGACCCATCGCGATGGATCCCTCCTGTTAAACTCGTCGTGCAATGCCGGACCCCTGGATCATCGTCGTTCTCGTCACGCTGGTCGTCGCCGTTGTGCTGCTCGCGGTCGCGCTGGGGCGCCTTTCCACGCTCGTAACCGCGCGCAACGATGCCGTGCGTGAGGCGGCCGAATTGCGCACGCGTGTCGAGGTGCTCGTCGCCACGAGCGCGGACTTCGAGCGCGATCTCAAGCAGGATCTCACCAGCGCCCGCACTGAACAGGCGGCCGCGGCACAGGCGGCGCGGACGGAGCTTGGCGCCAATCTGGCGCGGCACGCGCAGACGATGCAGCAGCAGCTTTCCGGGATGACCGGAACGCAGGTCGAACAGCTGAGGCATTTTGGCGATCGGCTGGGCGAACTCACGAAATCGAACGAACAGCGACTGGAAGCCGTTCGCATGACCGTCGAGCAGCGCCTCGACGTGCTCCGTAACGAGAATGCGCAGAAGCTCGATCAGATGCGCGCGACCGTCGACGAAAAGCTGCAGACGACGCTCGACGAACGACTCGGCCAGTCGTTCAAGCAGGTGTCGGACCGGCTCGAACAGGTGCACAAGGGCCTGGGAGAAATGCAGACATTGGCCTCGGGCGTCGGCGACCTCAAAAGAGTGCTGACCAACGTCAAAAGTCGTGGTGGCTGGGGGGAGGTACAGCTCGGCACGTTGCTCGGCGAGATGCTGACACCCGCGCAGTACGCGCAGAATGTGGCCACGCGCCCCGGCAGCAAGGAACGTGTCGAATTCGCGGTGAAGTTTCCGGGGCGCAGCGAGGATGGCGCACCGTGCTGGCTGCCGATCGACGCCAAATTTCCGCTCGAGGACTACCAGCGGCTGCAGGATGCGATCGAGCGCGCCGACGTCGCCGCCGTCGAGGCGAGCCGCAAGGCGATGGAGACGTTCTTCAAAGCCGAGGCCAAGTCGATTCGCGACAAGTACATCGAGCCGCCGTATACGCTCGATTTCGCGATCCTGTTCGTGCCGACGGAAGGGCTGTACGCCGAGGCGGTATCGCGCCCCGGTCTCGCCGATTCGCTCCAGCGTGATTTTCGGGTCATGCTCGCGGGCCCGATGAACCTGCAGGCGATGCTGAACAGCTTGCAGCTCGGATTCCGGACACTCGCGATCGAACAGCGCTCGACCGAGGTCTGGCGGGTGCTGGGCGCGGTCAAGACCGAGTTCGGCAGGTTTGGCGATATCCTCGCGAAGACCAAGGAGAAACTGGACCAGGTCGGCAGGACGCTCGACGACGCCGGCCGCAAGAGCACGACGATCGCGCGCAAGCTTCGTGACGTGGAGGCGCTGCCCGAAAACGAAGCCGACCGCCTGCTGACCGGCGAGGCGTCCGGCCAATTGCTCGAAGGCGAGGTCGCCGTCCCGCCGCCGGAAGCGCCAAGACACTGAACGGGTGGCAGGAGCCTGTCGGACTTGCGTTCACGTATGCGTTGCTGGGCCAAAAAGCGATGGATGCTAGGCGCGAGGCGCCGCGAATATCGCGAATATTCGCCAGCCGAGCAACGCCGCAGACGCGCTTTTTGGCAGCAACCCGAAGGGACGGGTCGCGTTGGGCGCATTTCTGCGTTACTCGCCCTCGCCATACTCTCGGTATGCCATCGGGCTCGCGCCTTGAACTGCGCCCAAAGCGCCGCCGTCGCATACGCGAACGCAAGTCCGAAAGGCTCCTAGATGTTCGACGCGCTCTCCCGATGGCGTCAGCGACGCGTCTTGCGGCGCGCGGCGATTCCCGAGGCGCTGTGGCGCGAGGCGGTCGGGCTGCTCCCATTCCTGGCGATCTACTCCGACGACGAGCGCGAGCAGCTGCGTGCCAAGGTCGTCCTGTTCCTCGATGCGAAAGCCATCGTCGGCGCGTGCGGACACGACGTCACACCACTGCAGCGCGTGGTTATCGCGATCCAGGCGTGCGTGCTGGTACTCCATCTCGACATGGCGTTCTACGACGGCTTCGAGAACGTGATCGTCTATCCCGGCGAGTTCGTGCCCGATTGGGAATGGGAAGACGAGGCGGGCGTCGTGCATCGCAACGATGGACCGCTCGCCGGCGAGGCGATGCCCGGCGGACCCGTCGTGCTGTCGTGGCCGGATGTCGCCGCCAGCGCCGATTGGAAAGATGCCGGCATGAACCTCGTCATCCACGAGTTCGCGCACAAGATCGACATGCGCAATGGCGACGCCAACGGCTGTCCGCCGCTGCCGGCGACGATGTCGGCGAATGTCTGGAAGAACGCGTTGGCGAGTGCCTACGACGATTTCAGCGCCCGTGTCGACCGCGGCGAGCCCACCGAGATCGACCCGTATGCGGCCGAGAGTCCCGCCGAGTTCTTCGCCGTGTTATCGGAAGTATTCTTTGCCGACCCCCTGTTGCTTCGCCGTGAGTACCCGGTCGTGTACGGGCAATTGGCGGAATTTTACCGGCAGGATCCGGTGTCCCGCAGCGAACGGCGGCGCGCGGACTAGGCTCGCTCGATCTTCGTCGATCGCTGGGGCCCCGCGCCGCACCTTGAACTTCCCGGGAGGCGGCGTATCCTATGCCGCGGCGGACGCGCACCCGAAATTCGAGACGCGACGCTTGCCAGGGGAAATCCAGAGCGAGGCCGAGAGGCTCGCATATGTGCTCCAAGGAGACTCGACGATGATCCGGAAGACCGCGCTGTTCGTTGCCACGATGTTCGCCACCGGAACCGCGTTCGCATTCCATTGCCCTCAGGACATGAAGAAGATCGACGACGCGATGGCAAAAAACCCGAAACTCACGGCCGCGCAGACGGATGAAGTGAAGAAGTACCGCGCCGAGGGCGAAACGCTGCACAAGGCGGGCAAGCATCAGGAGTCGATCGACACGCTCGCGAAGGCGATGAAGATCCTCGATATCAAGTAGGCTGTTTCCAGGCTCACGTCTCGGCCTCCGGGCTCACACCGCTCCCGCCCTCGCGATCAGAGCCGCGGCGGCGAGGATGAGTGCGCCCCCCGCGAGCTGCACCGGCGCCAGCGATTCGTCGAGAACAATCGCAGCCAGGATGACCGTGCAGAGCGGCTCGATCGTCGACAGGGTGGACGCGCGCACCGGGCCGATCCGCTCGAGACCGGTGAAGTACAGCGTGATCGCCGCAACTGTGGACAGCAGCGCCATCCCGGCGATTGCCAGCCATCCACCGGGGGTCTGCGGCCATTGCGGACCGCGGACCAGCGCAGTGACGACGAACACGGCGGCTGCGCCGGCGATCACGACGGTGCTCATCGGTAGCGCTTCGGCCCGTCGTCCGACCCACGCCGCGACAATGATGTAGACCGCATAGAACGCTGCCGATACCACGGCGAACGCGAGTCCGGTCAGCACCTGCGGCGCACCGGCGATTGCGTCGCTACCGATGGACGGCATGACGGTCAGCGTCGTGCCGACGAGAGCAATCGCGAGCGCCACGAGCTTCGCCGTCGAAAGACGCTCGTGCAAGAACACCGCTGCGAGCACCGCGACGAGCGCCGGATGAAGATAGAGCAGCAACGCGGCGAGGCCCGCCGGCGCGAGCCTGATCGCCGTGAAGAACGAGAGCGCTTGTCCGCCGTAGCCGAATGCGCCGAGCACGATCAGCGTACCGAGCGTCGATCCACGCGGAAACGCGTCCCCGCGGGTGTGCATCAGCGCCAGCATCACGACAGTCGCGATTCCGAAGCGCAGCGCAAGCAGCGTCGACGTGTCGACGCCGGACGCGAACGCGAGGCGCGCGAGGATCGCCATGCGCCGAACGCCACGGCGGAGACGACCACGCACGCGATCCCGACGCGAGCGCGCGCCGCGTTCGCCGCCTTCGTCGAGAGATTCACCCGGCAGGAGCCCGCATCGCGCTCTTGGGTCTGAACACCTTGCAGACTGTCGTCGTGCGTCTCGATGTACGGGCCGCCGATGAGGTCGATGCAATACGGAACCGCAGGGAAGATGCCGTCGAGGGTTTCCTTGATCGCCTTCGGTTGTCCGGGCAGATTGATGATGAGGGCGCGGCCGCGGATGACGCCGGCCTGCCGCGACAGGATCGCCGTCGGCACAAACTTGAGGCTCACCTGGCGCATCTGCTCGCCGAAGCCCGGGAGCACCTTGTGCGCGATGGCGAGGGTCGCCTCCGGCGTTACGTCGCGCGGCGCAGGTCCCGTGCCACCTGTCGTCAAGACCAGGTTGCAGCCGACCGTGTCGACGAGATCGACGAGCGTGCGTTCGATCACCGGCTGTTCGTCGGGGATGAGGCGCGTCTCCACTCGCCATGGCGATTTGAGCGCGGCGGTGAACCATTCGACCAAGCCTGGCACGCCCTTGTCCTCGTACGCGCCGGATGAGGCGCGGTCGGAAATGGAGACGAGGCCGATCAACAGCGAATCCGTGGCGGGCATGACGCAGGAAGGTTGGTTGAAGATCGGCAGCGGTTCGGACCGCGAAGGCGCAGACCTCGTCATCCGGCCTCGCCTGGGCGCCCCGTTTCCAGGGCTTTCAGTTCGCGGAACAGTTCGCGAAACGCGTGCGGAGGCTCGCCGCGGTCGCGTTCCTCGCGGGCCTTCGCGATCAACGCGCGGAATCGCGGGCGGTCGAGGCGCGGGTGTTCGGCCGACAGCGCGGCGAGCGCCGCCGGTTCGGCGAGGAGCCGATCGCGCCAATGTTCGAGCGCGTGCTGCCTGGCTGTATGAATGTCATGCCCGGCTGCCCAAAGGTCGAGCCGCCGGCGGACGGGCTCAGGATCGATTTCGCGCATCAGCTTGCCGACATATTTCAACTGCCGCTTGCGGCCGCCCCAGGCGGTGATCGAACGGGCTTCGCGAACCGCCTGGATCAGCCGCTCCGGCAATGCCGCTTCGGCAGCGAGCTCGGCGAGACGCTTCGGTTCCAGAAGGATCAGGGCCTCGCCGATGTCCTGAAGCGCGTGCATCTCGGCCTTGCGCCGGGTCTTCGACGGTGGCGAGTTCTCCGGCGCGCCATCGGTGGCCGACGGTCCGGCGGTAATCGTGGCAGCGTTTGGACGGGGAACGTCGCGTTCGTCGGGTCGGGGCATCGTTCTGGCGGAAATCGAAGGGGCGGAGGGTAGCGCAGGGAGTGCCGGCAGGAACCCTTTGCTATGATAGCCGACAGCCAGTTCGTGACCGCATCCCTTTCTGGCATCCCACCGCAAGAGTCCGTCGATGACCGCTCTAGTCCAACCCGAATCCAAGCCCCAATCGCGTCCGTCGTCGTCGCCGACTCCCGAATCGCCGGCGGGGGCCGGTTTCCGCAGCCGACGGCGGAGATCGAGCGCCTCGCCGAAGCCGTCCTGGCCGCCGCGAAGGCCGGTGGCGCGACGGCGGCGGAGACCGAGATTTCGCAGGCCGTCGGGCAGAGCGTTTCGGTCCGGCGCGGCGAAGTCGAAACCATCGCCTACAACCGGGACAAGGGCATCGGGGTCACGGTTTATCTCGGTCAGCGCCGCGGGCATGCGAGTTCGGCCGACTTTTCGCAGGAGGCCATCCATGCTGCGGTGGACAAGGCGCTGACCATCGCACGCTACACGGCCGAGGATCCGGCGGCGGGTCTTGCCGATCCGAACCGCCTCGCGCACGATTTCCCGGACCTCGACCTCTACCACCCGTGGGAGCTCGCGGTCGAGGACGCGGTGGTGCTGGGTTGCGAAGCCGAGTCCGCAGCATTGGCGGTCGATCGGCGGCTCACCAACACCGAAGGTTCGACGGTCGCGTGGAACGAATCCGAGTTCGTCTACGCGAACTCGCTGGGTTTCCTTGGCGGCTACCGCAGCACCCGGCACCACATCGACTGCTCGGTGATCGGCGATCCCGGCGACAGCGGTGCGATGCAGCGCGACTACTGGTATACGGCTGCCCGCTGCGCGTCGGACTTGCAGGCGGCGTCCGAGGTCGGGCGCATCGCGGGCGAGCGCACGGCGCGCCGCCTGTCCGCGCGCAAGCTCGGTACGGTCGAATGCCCGGTGTTGTTCGAAGCACCCGAGGCAGCCGACCTCATCGGCGCTTTCGTCGGAGCGGTGTCGGGCGGCGCGCTCTACCGCAAGGCATCTTTCCTCCTCGATTCCATGGGGAAGCAGATATTCGCGCCCGATGTCTCCATCCGTGAGGACCCGCTCATTCCGCGCGGCCGCGGCAGTGCGCCGTTCGACAATGAGGGCGTCGCGACCGCGCCGCGCGATGTCGTGACCGACGGCGTCGTCCGCGGATATTTTCTCGGCAGCTATTCGGCCCGCAAGCTCGGAATGACGACCACCGGCAATGCGGGCGGCAGCCACAACCTGGTGGTCGCGCACGGCGACGACGACCTGGCGGCGCTCATCCGGCGCATGGGACGCGGACTGCTCGTCACCGAGCAGCTCGGGCAGGGCGTCAATCCGGTCACCGGCGATTACTCGCGCGGTGCCGCGGGATTCTGGATCGAGGGAGGAGAGATCGCGTATCCCGTCGAGGAGATCACGATCGCCGGCAATCTGAAGGACATCTTCCGCGACATCGTCGCGATCGGCCGCGATGTCGATCGGCGCAGCTCGCGCCACACGGGATCCGTCCTCGTCGGGCGGATGACTGTGGCGGGCCAATGATGGCGCACGGGACACGCATTCGTCAGTGATGCACGAGCCTGTCCTCACCTTCTTCCGCTCGTTCAACGATCCGTTTCGGAACTCGAAGGCGGCGTCGCAGTGGATCGCCGCGCTGCCGACGACCGACGCGATGGACATCCAGAAGGAGGCGCTCGAGCTCGTCTCGAAGTTTCCGGGCGCGCGCCAGGTCGCAGGTCCCGCCCAGGCGGAAGCGCTGCTCGCGATCGACGCGCGGTTGGAGCCGATCCTCGCCCAATTCGCGCAACAGTACACGGCGAACTATCAGAAGAGCACCGGTGTCGAGACGCGCCTTTGGCACTCCGTCTTCGATCTCGTCAAGGCATTCGCTTCCGCGTACAGCGCGGCGTTGAGGGCCGGGTATCCGCGGGCCGACCAGAAGCGCTGGCGCGACCTCCTACCCTGGATCCTGGTCCGCCTCGTCCACTTCAAGGGCCTCGATGGCAAGTTCCGGCTCTTCCGCTATGGCCAATGGATTCCGGCACAGTGGCGCGAGTTCCACGAGCTCTACGAGTTCGCGCGAATGCGCGGATGGCAGCGCGAGCAACTGGTGTATGGCGCGGGCACGTTCTCGCGGATGGGTGTGTCGGTCGAGCAGGAGTACCTGAAGACGCTCTTGCTGATGCGGCTCGACTCCGGGAATTTCACGCCCGACCAGGTCGAATGGGTCGCGAAGCAACTCGAGGGCTGGGCGGCGGCGTTGATGCTCGTCCCGCCCCCCGGCGCTGGTGCGAACTTCTACGTCGATCTGACCGGTTCGCAGGGCTTGCGGCGGCAGGACAAGACGACAGCGGCCGGCCGCCTGCTGTTTCTCGACAGCAGCTCCATCTACACGCAGATCGTCGAGCGGATGCGCTGGTTGCCCGAACACGACGACGAAGTGCCGAAGCAGGACGACCTCCCGCCGCGCGAGCAGCGGCTGCTGTTGATGCGGCTCGCGACGCTCTACGGACCGGACGCGATCGCGCGGTCGCCGCGCGCCCCGCGCTTCCCGGCCGACAACGAGGTCCGGGTGGTGCTGGGTCTGGGTCCGCTCACGCGCGCTGTTGCCGAGATCGAACGGCTGCCGGATTCGGCACGCAACGCCGGCGTCGCGGCGAGCTACGATGAAATCACCGAGATGATCGGGCCCGGTGCCGGCCCGGAAACGGTTGCGCGCCGGATTCGCGGCTCGGTCTGGAAGATGGAAGACCGAAGCGACACCGGTTGCCGATTGACGGCGCCGAACAAGGACGCGCCCACGAAGCTGGGCGAGATACTGACGATCAAGGAAGGCGACACGTGGGCGCTCGCGGTGGTCCGCCGGATGCAGCGGCACCAGGTCGACGAGACGACGGTGGGGGTAGAAATCGTCGGCCGACGGCTGGTCCGCGTTCTGCTTCGCAACTGGGTCACGCCGTCCGATGCCGGCAGGACGGGCGCCGACCGGCCGTTCTTTGGCATCTACCTGCCGGCGCACGCCGACAACCGGCAGATGGCGCAGCGCAGCCTGATCGGTCCCGACGACCGGTTCACGACGGGCGGAATGCTCGAACTCGACACTGGCGGCGCGCGCTATCTCATCCGCTTCACGCAAACGCTCGAGCGCCAGCCCGGATGGGCCTGGACGCTGTTCTCGGCGGTCCGCAAGCTGGCGCCCTGAGCGCGACGATTCACCTGTTCCGCGCGTCATCGAGGGTCGGAGGCGGCGCGACCTCGAAAGCGTAGCGAATCCCCCTGGGGCGACGGTTTCGAATTGGGATAGAATCGCTCGCCAACAAGCGAAGGGCAGACCGCGTGCATTCGGCCGCTGCCGCAGATTCAGCCGCGCAAAGGCTGGCAGCTTGTCCGAACCGTCGGCTCGCCCGACTTATCCGATTGAGGAGGAGTTCATGGAACGTCGTTCGTTCATCAAGCACACCGGACTGGCGGGTATTCTCGCCGCCGGCTCGGCACCCGTTTTCGCGCAAACGCCGGGTGAAGTGAAGTGGCGGCTCGCGTCGAGCTTTCCCAAGAGCCTCGATACGATCTACGGCGCCGCCGACGTCATCTCCAAGCGCGTCGCTGCCGCGACCGACAACAAGTTCCAGATCCAGGTGTTCGCCGGCGGCGAAATCGTCCCGCCATTCGGCGTGCGTCGACGCGGTGCAGAACGCGCACGGTCGAGTGCGGCCATACGGCGCCGTATTACTATTTCGGCAAGGACCCGACGTTCGCGTTCGGCTGCGCGATCCCGTTCGGCATGAACGCCCGGCAGCAGAACGCCTGGATGTATCACGGCGGCGGCCGCGAGCTGCTGCGCGAGTTCTTGCAAGGACTACAACATCGTCGAGCTTCGCCGCCGGCAACACCGGCGCGCAGATGGGCGGCTGGTTCCGCAAGGAAATCAAGACGCGTCGCCGATCTCAAGGGCCTCAAGATGCGCATCGGCGGGTTCGCCGGCGGATGCTGCTCGCCAAGCTCGGCGTCGTGCCGCAGCAGATCGCCGGCGGCGACATCTATCCGGCGCTGGAAAAGGGCACGATCGACGCGGCGGAGTGGGTCGGCCCGTACGACGACGAGAAGCTCGGCTTCTACAAGGTCGCCAAGTACTACTACTACCCGGGCTGGTGGGAAGGCGGGCCGCGAGCTCGACCTGTTCGTCAACATCAAGGCGTGGGACGACCTGCCGAAGGACTACCAGGCGATCCTCGAATCGGCGTGCGCCGAAGCGAACGTCGACATGGTCGCCAAATACGACGCGCTCAACCCGCCGGCGCTGAAGCGCCTGCTGGCGAACGGCGTCAAGCTGCGGCCGTTCTCGAACGACATCATGGCCGCGTGCTACAAGGCGACGCAGCGAAGTCTACGACGAGATCGCGACCAAGAACGCGAAGTTCAAGAAGATCTACGAGCCGTGGAAGAAATTCCGCGGCGACGAAGTCGAGTGGTTCGCGGTCGCCGAGAACCGGTTCGACAACTTCATGATCGCCACGCAGCGGCAGCGGGCCAGAAGAAGTCGACGGTCGAGCATCCGCCGCGGTCGCAAGGCCGCGGCAGCGCTGCGCGACGGCGCGCCTGACGGGCATCGCCCGGCGCGCCGTCGGCTTTCCGGCCGGCCGGGCCCGCTACTTCTTCGTCTCCGGCGGCTTCGCGGCGTCCTTGTCGGCGTCCTTGTCGGAGCCGCCCATCGACGCGCTCCAGCGCCTTCGCGGCACGTCTTCCTGCTCCTCGGCGGCGCCGCCCGATTCGCCGTCGGGCGCGGCCTGCCTCGATCGGCGGCACCTCGATCCGGCATCGTTCTGGATGTCGACCTTCTCCTTGGTGCGCAGACCGCCGGCGACGAGGCTCGGGAACGCGATGATCAGCGCCGACCATGATGACCTGGATCAGCACGAACGGCACCGCGCCCCAGTAGATCTGGCCGGTGGTCACCGGCGCGGTCGCTGCGCCGGTGACCCGGTCGAGGTAGTCCTTCGCCGGCGCCACGCTGCGCAGGTAGAACAGCGCGAAACCGAACGGCGGATGCATGAACGAGGTCTGCATGTTGACGCCGAGCAGCACGCCGAACCAGATGAGGTCGATGCCGAGCTTTTCGGCGACCGGCCCGAGCAGCGGCACGATGATGAACGCCAGCTCGAAGAAGTCGAGGAAGAACGCCAGCACGAAGACCAGGATGTTGACGACGATCAGGAAGCCGAGCTGGCCGCCCGGGCAGGCTGGTCAGCAGGTGCTCGACCCAGACATGGCCGTTGACGCCGTAGAACGTGAGGCTGAACACGCGCGCGCCGATCAGGATGAACACGACGAACGTCGACAGCTTGGCCGTCGTGTTCATCGCCTGCTTCAGCAGCGGGACCGACAGCCGCCGGCGCGCGAGCGCCATGATCAGCGCGCCGGTGGCGCCCATCGCGCCGCCCTCGGTCGGCGTGGCGACGCCGAGGAAGATCGTGCCGAGCACGAGGAAGATCAGCGCGAGCGGCGGGATCAGCACGAACGTGACGCGCTCGGCGATCTTCGACAGCAGGCCGAGCTTCAGCAGCTTGTTGACGACCGCCGCGACGAAGGCGACGCCGACGGCGACCGACATCGAGATGACGATCCGCTCGTCGGTCGCCGTTTCCGGGTGGTAGCGGTCGTAATAGATCATCCAGAACGCGACTGCGACCGCCACCGCGAGAGCCACGACCGCCAGCAGCGAACGGTTGCCGGACGACTGCCGTCCGGCTCGCGCAACGTGCGCGCCTCCGAGCGGCAGCGCCGGCGCCCACTGCGGCTTCACGATCGACGATGCCGATCACGTACACCGCGTACAGCGCCGCGAGCGTGAGCCCGGGAATGAATGCGCCGGCATACATGTCGCCGACCGACTTGCCGAGCTGGTCGGCCATGATGATCAGCACGAGCGACGGCGGGATGATCTGCGCGAGCGTGCCCGATGCCGCGATCACGCCGGAGGCGAGCCGGCGGTCGTAGCCGTAGCGCAGCATGATCGGCAGCGAGATGAGCCCCATCGAGATCACCGATGCGGCGACCACGCCGGTCGTCGCTGCGAGCAGCGCGCCGACGAAGATCACCGCATAGGCGAGCCCGCCGCGGATCGGGCCGAACAGCTGGCCGATCGTGTCGAGCAGGTCCTCGGCCATCCCGCTGCGCTCGAGGATCAGGCCCATGAACGTGAAGAACGGCACCGCGAGCAGCGTGTCGTTCGACATCACGCCCCAGATCCGCTCCGGCAGCGCCTGAAGCAGCGTCGGTTGCAGCAGGCCGAGCTCGATGCCGAGGAGGCCGAAACCGATGCCGACGGCGCCGAGCGCGAAGGAGACCGGATAGCCGATCAGCAGCACGACCACCAGCGCCGCGAACATCAGCGGCGCGATGTTCGCGATCAGGAATTCGGTCATGGCTGTTCCTTCTTTCCGACGCCGATGGCCTCGATCTCGCTCGCGATGGCCAAATCGCCGCGCGACCGGAGAATTTCCTCGGCCAACAGCTCCTCGGCGGTCTTCTCGACGATCTTCTCGCTGGGATCGGAAATGCGACCCTGCAGGAACGCGATCCGTCGGATCAGCTCCGAGAGCCCCTGGAGGATCAGCAGGAAGAATCCAACCGGCACCATCAGCCGGGCGGGCCAGATGATGAGGCCGCCGGCGTTGGTCGACACCTCATGCCGTTCATAGGCGTCGACGAATACCGGCCACGACAACCACATGATCAGGATCGCCATCGGCAGCAGGAAGAACAGCGTGCCAAAGATGTCGATCCAAGCCCTGGCGCGCGCCGACAGCCGTCCGGTGATGATGTCGATGCGGACATGCTCGTTGTTCTTCAGCGTGTAACCGGCACAGAACAGGAAGATCAGCGAGAACAGATACCATTGGATCTCGAGGAACGAGTTCGAGCTGTAGTTGAAGACCTTGCGCACCGTGGCGTTCGCGGCGCTGATGAGCACCGCCACCAGGACGAGCCAGTAGATAGTGCGGCCGATCCGGTCACTCGCGCGGTCCACCAACCTGGAAAAAGCGAGAAGGGCATTCACGGGGGCTCCTTCGGGAAGTGGTGACGGTGACCCATCAGGGTGGGGTGCCCGGCCGAGGTCTGGCGGATTATAGCGGCAACGTTGTGCGAACAGCCGTGCCCATTCGGTCCCCGGTGCTAGAATCGCGAGTCCAATCGTCGACCGAGAGGCAACGTGTTCTACCGCTCCCGCACCCTGGCCCAGGAAGATCCCGACCTCGCGGCGGCGATCGCGGCCGAGAACCGCCGCCAGGAAGACCACATCGAGCTGATCGCTTCCGAGAACTACGCGAGTCCGGCGGTGCTGGCGGCGCAGGGTTCGCAACTCACCAACAAGTACGCCGAGGGCTATCCGGGCAAGCGCTACTACGGCGGTTGCGAGCATGTCGATGTCGCCGAACAGCTCGCGATCGACCGTGCGAAGAAGCTCTTCCACGCCGATTTCGCGAATGTCCAGCCTCATTCTGGTGCGCAGGCCAATCAGGCGGTCTTTCTCGCGGCGCTCAATCCCGGCGACACGATCCTCGGGATGAGCCTGCCCCACGGCGGCCATCTCACGCACGGCTCGCCGGTCAACATCAGCGGCAAATGGTTCAAGGTCGTGGCCTACGGCCTCGATCCGGAGACGGAGCGCATCGACTACGACGGCGCCGCGGAGCTCGCGCACAAGCACAGACCCAAGCTGATCATCGCCGGCGCGTCGGCATACTCTCGCGTCATCGACTGGAAACGCTTCCGCGTCATCGCCGACAGCGTCGGCGCGCAGCTGATGGTGGACATGGCGCACTACGCCGGCCTCATCGCCGCCGGCGTCTACCCGACGCCGGTCGGCATCGCGGACTTCGTCACCAGCACGACGCACAAGACGCTGCGCGGTCCGCGTGGCGGACTCATCGTCGGCAGCGCCGCGCAGGAGAAGGCCGTCAATTCGGCGGTGTTCCCGGGATTGCAGGGCGGCCCGCTGATGCACGTGATCGCGGCGAAGGCAGTCGCGTTCGGCGAGGCCCTGGGGAAGGACTTCCGCCGCTACCAGGAGCAGGTACTCGAAAACGCCCGCGTCCTCGCCAAAGTGTTGCAGGAACGTGGTTTGCGCATCGTTTCGGGCGGCACCGACAGCCACTTGTTCCTGGTCGATCTCCGCGCGAAGAAGATCACCGGGAAGGACGCCGAGACCGCGCTTTCGAGGGCGCACATCACCTGCAACAAGAATTCCATTCCGAACGACCCGGAGAAACCGTTCGTCACGTCCGGCATAAGGATCGGCAGCCCGGCGATCACGACCCGCGGTTTCACCGAACTCGAGAGCGAGGAACTCGCCCACCTCATTGCCGATGTCCTCGATGCGCCGACAGATGACGCGACGATCGAGCACACGCGCACGAGCGTCGGCGCGCTCACGAAGAAATTTCCCGTCTACGGCTGATTGCCGGCGATGAAGTGCCCGTTCTGCGCCAGCACGGACACTCAGGTCATCGACTCGCGCGTCTCGGAGCCCGGTGGCGCGATTCGCCGCCGCCGCCGTTGCACGAGCTGCCAGAAGCGATTCACAACCTACGAGACCGTCGAGCTGCGTTTGCCGCAGGTCGTGAAGACCAACGGGACACGGTCGGATTTCGACATCACGAAGGTGCGCGAAGGCTTCCGGCGCGCGCTGCACAAGCGCCCGGTGCCGACCGAGTTCGTCGACCAGGCGGTCGATCGCGTCGTCGCACGCGTGTTGGCTCTCGGCGAACGCGAGATCGCCTCGCGGCAGGTCGGCGAGATGGTCATGCAGGAGCTCTACACGCTCGACAAGGTCGCCTACATCCGCTTCGCCTCCGTCTACCGCAGTTTCCAGGACGTTTCCGACTTCAGGGACGCGCTCAGGGAGGTCGAGGCGCCCGGTAAGCGCGTCCGCAAGTAGCGCGGCGCCAAGCCTTCCTTTTGCGATGACCGCGTTTTCCGACGCCGACCGCGTGCACATGGCGCGCGCTCTCGCTCTTGCCGGGCGAGGCCTCTACACGGCGACACCCAATCCTCGCGTCGGAAGCGTGATCGTCGCCGATGGCGTGGTGATCGGCGAGGGGTGGCACGAGCGGGCGGGGGAGCCGCACGCGGAAGTCAACGCGCTCGCCGATGCGCGCGCGCGTGGCCGCGATCCCCGCGGCGCGACGCTCTACGTCACGCTCGAGCCGTGCAATCACCAGGGCCGCACGCCCGCGTGCACCGATGCGGTGATCGCCGCAGGACTCGGCCGCGTCGTCGCCGCGATGGCGGATCCGAATCTCAAAGCCGCGGACGGTGCCGCACGGTTGCGTGCGGCCGGCATTGCCGTGGAAGTCGGTCTTCTCGAGAGCGAAGCACGCGAGCTCAACGTCGGCTTCGTGTCACGGATGACGCGCGGCCGCCCCTGGGTGCGGATGAAGATGGCCGCGAGCCTCGATGGCCGGACCGCGCTCTTGTCCGGCGAATCGAAATGGATCACCGGCGAAGCGGCGCGGGCGGACGGGCACCATTGGCGCGCTCGCGCATGCGCCATCCTGACCGGCATCGGCACCGTGCAGCAGGACGATCCGCAGCTCTCGGTGCGCGCCGTCGCGACACCGCGCCAGCCGCGCCGGATCGTCATCGATCGACACGCGCAGACACCGCCGTCGGCCAAGGTATTCACCGGTAACTATTTTCATGCAGTCAAACAGATTTGATGATGCAATTAACATTTATGAAAGGTTTCTTAAGAAAGATTCTGTTAATTTTTCTATATTGACAAAATGGCATTTGCATATTTGAAAAAAGAAGAGTTTGTCCTGGTCTATGGAGCTGTATAGAAAATCTTTATCTATCAATGATGAAAAATCTTTCTGCGTTTTAAAGAACCTGGCTTATCTGTATTCTCGTATCGAATAATTCTGATACAGCTATTCAGCTTCTGACAGGAGGAATAAAGATTGATTCGTCGGATTTTGATCTTTATCTGAGCAGGGCAGCGCTTTTTTATTCCGGTCATTATACCAAAAAGGCATTGGACGATTACATGGTACTTTTATCTTCGGGGGATTCCTCTAAAATTTATTTGAAGAGAATCGGGATCGGTTATTGCAATAATCTTCAGCCCGGGGAAGCTGTCAGTTATCTCCAAAGCATATAAAAAAGATTCATCAGATTATGAAACGTGCAGTTACCTTGGGCAATCCTATTATAAGCTGAAGGATATTGAAAACAGTATTTATTATTATGGCAGGGAAATACAGATTCTGACACTTGTCAAAATCCAGTTGGGATTAACATACATTCTATATGGAGAATCGCAAAAAGAGAATGGTATGTACCAGGAGGCAATTACAAGTTATAAGAAGGCCCAGGCTCTAAAACCTGATATGAGTGTATATTTAATCATAGCAATTCTCTACTATGAAAAATTAAAGGATAAGAAAAAGCCATTTTTTATTACAGTTGGGGTAATTTGCTTGTCACGGTATTTGCAGCACCTAACCTTGACAAGGATACCCAAAGCTTAAACATTATAACCATCTAAAACCTTGCATCATCGTAACGCGATCACATGCCTCGACAGGCTCGGCACAGCACCCTACTTTGCAAATACCGCGCCATCCCGTCCCGATATCAATCGGGAGCTATCGGGACGGCGGATAGGCCCTCTCAACTGCCGTGCCGTTAGCTTTAATGGTGTGCCTTGCTGACTTCGATCTAGAGACTGAAGTCAATGTTGTAATCAAGATGGAGGTAGGCCCTCCGCAGGTATCTTGCAGGAGAAACCTGCAGACTACCTCGTAGTAGTGATGAAACTCCCCTTACCTACTCGATCATATCAAAACCAGCGACCCATCTATATTAAAGAATTTCTTACTTTATAAAATTCTTCGCAAGTTTTGTAAACCATGATTCAGCAATTTACTAAAATTACCATGATAGAGAAATATCGTTCACTTATCGGGACTTTAAAAAAGCTACGAAACCTTTGAGAAATACTAAACCTATGATTCGGATCTTTGTTATCCTAATATGATGAAAAAATGATAAATGGTTAAAATAATCGGATATATATTATTACTGATTTCATGCCTTTCGTTTTTAATGATGTACAAAGCGAAAATTATTTTTGTAGATTTACAAAAAGTATGCTTGTATTTTCAGGAACCATAATCGTAAACACTGTAAAGATCTACTATGAACATTAAACGCAAAACATTGTTTTTAGCAGTCATCTCTGTAATTTTAGCAGGATTAGGATTGCAGGGTTATTCCGTTACACAAGGGGGGACAAATGATGGTCTGCCGTCCAAATCGATACTACACGAAGCATCGCACCATACTTCATTCCGGCCACAACAAAAAAGAAGACACCGGATCCTGAAGGATTCATTCAACGCTGGTTACTCTTAGAACCAATTGTCAAACCGAACCGTAGCAATACTGTTTTTACAGATAGCTATATAAGAACAGCATTTACAACCGAGTATTTTCCAAACCAGTTGACAGTCCTTCCCAAAGATGGGGAAAAGGTAAAAGTCGGAGAGCAGGAACTAACATGGCATGCATTGGAGAGCACAAATTACAATGTCAAACTATTTCGTTTCGCGTATGGGTTAAGAAAACCTATCTACGGAGTTCTGTTTTGGGCAGTAACCGTTGTTAACTGTCCGCAGGAAATGAAAAATGTAAGAATGGCAGTCGGGTCAAATTCAGCATCAATGTGGTGGCTGAATGGAAAGGAAGCAGTGATACTTTCCGGAGACAGACGCATGGTAATGGATGATTGTATCTCGACTCGTCTGACACTTAACAAAGGAAAGAATATAATCCGGGGAGCAGTAATCAATGGCCCCGGAATGAGTGATTTCTGTGTTCGCTTCCTGAATGAAAAAGGAGAGCCTGTAAAAGATCTCACTATTAGTTGTGAATAATTAGTCAGTTATCGTATTAAGATCTCAATTGCATAGAAATTGGAATTATGAAAATAAGAATTAAAATAATTGGCCAATAGCCATGTTATTAGTATGGTTAAGCGGAACAGCAATAGCCCAAGTCGGGAAACCATTTTTACACGATCCATCAACAATCATGGAATGTGAAGGAAAGTATTATACATTTGGCACAGGTGGAGGCGGATTAATATCTGAAGATGGTTGGACATGGAACAGTGGTGCAGTAAGACCTGGTGGAGGA